>CALOEH010000206.1:0-16134 GCA_942492195.1 uncultured Planctomycetia bacterium
GTCCGCATTGCGACAATTTGTAGAGCGTGGCCACCACAATGGATTCGGCGTCTACTTCGAAGTGCCGACGCAGGTTGGGACGAAGTTCACTCCGTCCGAACCCGTCCGTGCCCAACACGAACATACCGCCAGGCACCCAAGGATGGACCTGCTCTGGCACGCTACGGACATAGTCCGAAGCCGCAATGAACGGGCCAGCGTGTCCTTCGAGTTGCTCCTCGAGGTAACTCTTGCGCGGCGTCTCGGTCGGATGCAGCATGTTCCATCGTTGGGCTTCTACGGCATCGCGACGCAGTTCGTTGTAACTGGTCACGCTCCACGCATCGCTGGCTATTTGATATTGGTCGGCCAGCATCTTTTGGGCTTCGAGTACCATCCGCAAAATGGCACCACTGCCGAATAGTTGCACGCGAGGGCGATCTTCTCTCTCAGCGTCCACGCTCGAGACCTTATAAAGCCCTCGGATGATGCCATCCAGAGAACCCTCTGGCATGCTGGGGTGCTGGTAATTTTCGTTCTCAAGAGTGAGGTAGTAGATGACGTCCTCCCCCTCCTGGTACATCTTCTTCATGCCGTGCAGGATGATTGCCGTGGTTTCGTAAGCGTAAGCAGGATCGTAGGCCCTGACGGTAGGATAGGCTGAGGCCAACAGTAGGCTGTGGCCATCTTGGTGCTGGAGACCTTCGCCATTGAGCGTGGTTCGTCCAGCGGTTCCTCCCAGCAAGAACCCTCGGGCTCGGCAATCGCAGGCGGCCCAAATCAAGTCGCCGATTCGTTGGAATCCGAACATGGAATAATAGATGAAGAAGGGAATCATGTTGATGCCATGCGAACTATGCGCGGTACCGGCCGCGATGAACGACGACATCGACCCGGCTTCGGTGATTCCTTCTTCCAGCAATTGGCCGTCTTTGGCTTCTTTGTAATAAGCCACCATCTCGCGATCGACCGGTTCGTAGAGCTGCCCCGCGTGCGAATAGATACCGACCTGGCGGAAGAGTCCTTCCATGCCAAAGGTGCGAGACTCGTCCGGCACAATGGGTACGATGAACTTGCCAATTTGCTTGTCTCGTAGCAACTTGGAGAAGAACCGGACAAAGCCCATGGTGGTGGACCAGGCTTTCTCGCCAGAGCCCTTGATCGTGGCATCTTCCAGGTAATCTTCGAGCGTTGGTACCTGACTGACCACCGGTTTGGTGGAGCGGACAGGCGTGAAACCCCCCAGGCTGGTCCGTCGCTCGTGCAGGTACTTCATCTCAGGGCTATCCGCGGCGGGCTTGTAGAACGGAGCCTCGGCCACTTCGTCATCAGAGATGGGAATTCCGAATCGGGTACGGAACTCGCGGAGTTCTTCTTCGTTGAGTTTCTTTTCGTTGTGCGTGGTATTGCGACCTTCGCCCGCTTCGCCCAGGCCGTATCCCTTGATGGTTTTGGCCAGGATCACGGTGGGTCGATCAGACTCCATGGCGTTCTTGTAGGCAGCAAACACCTTTTCAGGATCGTGCCCACCACGACGCATGCGTTGCAGTTTTTCGTCCGAGACGCGTTCGACCAGTTCTAGCAACTCGGGGTACTTGCCGAAGAAGTCATTACGAATGTAATCACCGGAGCTGACGACATACTTCTGATATTGACCGTCAACGACTTCGCCCATCCGTTTGACCAGCAGGCCCGTCTTGTCTTTGGCGAGGAGCGGATCCCAATCGTTCCCCCAGACCACTTTGACCACATTCCAACCAGCACCCCGGAAGATGGCTTCGAGTTCCTGAATCATCTTGCCGTTGCCGCGCACCGGCCCATCGAGTCGCTGCAGGTTGCAGTTGATGACAAAGGTCAAGTTATCCAGGCACTCGCGCGAGGCGAGCGTGATGGCACCCAGCGTCTCAGGCTCGTCGCATTCGCCGTCTCCGAGAAACGCCCAAACGTTTTGGTCTGAGGTATCTTTGATACCCCGGTCATGCAGGTACTTGTTAAAGCGAGCCTGATAGATGGCCATAATGGGGGCCAAGCCCATCGAGACGGTGGGGAATTCCCAAAAGCTCGGCATCAACCAAGGGTGCGGGTAGCTGGAGAGTCCAGTGCCGGCGGGGAGTTCTTGGCGGAAGTTCTTCAGATGGCTTTCATCGAGCCGGCCTTCGAGAAAGGCGCGAGCGTACACGCCTGGCGAAGCATGGCCTTGGAAGTAAACCTGGTCTCCGGAGTAATCATCTCCTCTGGCTTTGAAAAAGTGGTTGAAGGCCACTTCGTACAGCGTGGCGGACGAGGCATAGGTGGAAATATGCCCTCCGATGCCAGGGAACTTCTTGTTGGCACGGCTGACCATGGCCATGGCGTTCCAGCGGATGATGCTTTTGATCCGCCGTTCGATCTCGCGATTGCCAGGGTAGACCGGTTGCTTGTTGACCGGGATGGTGTTGATGTACGGGGTGTTGGCGGAGAACGGGAGCTCGACGCCGCGGCGATGAGCGGCTTCTTCTAAGACGCTCAGCAAGAACTGCACACGCTCTGGCCCCTGCGTACGCAGGACATACTCCAGAGACTCCAGCCATTCGGAGGTCTCTGCCGGATCAGAATCTTGAGGATTGAGGTGCTGCTGCGCATTCAAGGTGGCGGTGTCAGCCATGGGCAATGCTATCTCCAAATTACTCGAACTGATGCGGGCCGTCGTCACGCTGCCGATGCCAGAAGCCGCCCAACACTTGGGCAGCATCGGCAGGCAGAGGCAGAAAAGATGACACGATCTGCACAACCGGATCAGTTTACCCGGTTGAACGACCGTGATAGCAGAAAAACTCGCGATCCCCGCCAAGTGCCAGCTTCGGCAGTGCGAATGCATTGGCGGCAATCCAACAGAATTATTCTCTAGCTGACCCAATCCGTAAAGGTGGAAATACCGGTACACGGTCAGGTCTGCTAGCAGAAGGGGCAAAAACGAACCCCCAGGCCGAGCCCGCCTTGTCGGGGGGATTGGCTTCTGGCCGCTGTCGAACGGCCCCCCTGCGGTGAACGTACTGAGAAGAAGAAGTTCACGTTGAGCCAAATCGCCACCGATCCAGCCAGACTGGGCTCTGCAAAACACGAGCGGTGGCTAGAATTCGGGTGAGAACATGCCTCGTAGAAATCCCCTTGGTGTCGGGTTGCAGGTGCGCAAACGGCACCGTAGAGTGGCACCAACGGGGCCTTATCGCTTCCCTACAGCACTTCTGCGTTGTGAATATCTATGAGTATCTTGGACGACTTGAAGAAGTTGTTCCAGTCGCGTGGCAGCGGTAGCGACAGCGGCTCGAAACGCGTCAATAAGACCAAGTTGGATGTTCGCAAGCGTTTCGAGATCCAGCGCGAAGCGATCTCGGGAACCATGTCGCAGTTCTACGTGGCACGAGACCGTGAGAAAGACGAGACCGTCGGCCTCAAGGTCCTCGATAAGAAAAAAACCGAGGCGTTCGAGTCTCGTTTCAAGGGACTCAAAAAGCCTAGCGAAGGGGAGATTGCCAGCCAGTTCAAGCATCCCAATATCGTCCAGACCCTGGAATATGGGAGCACCATTGATGGAAACCCCTACCTGGTGATGGAGTTGATTGAAGGACCTGGGATCAACTTCCTGCTCAGTCCTGACCACCGCGCCATGTTGGAAGGAACCCGATTACCGCTGATCCGACAGATTGCCGAAGCGGTCGGCGAGGTGCATAAACAAGGGTTTATCCATCGGGATGTCTGCCCTCGCAACGTCATGGTCGATTCCGAATCAGGGATGTTGAAACTCATCGACTTTGGTCTCACGGTCCCCAACACGCCAGATTTCACCAGACCTGGCAACCGGACCGGCAACCCAAACTACATGGCACCGGAGCTTGTACGGCGACTCAAGACAGATCCTCGCCTGGACGTGTTTGCCTTTGGCGTGACCGCCTTTGAGCTCTGCACGTTTGATTTGCCTTGGACTCGGGGCCTGACCGGCAAGGCGGCCATGGATCACGCTTCCAAGCCCCCGGCATCGCTGTTGAAGATGCGTCCTGAGACAAACCGGACCCTAGCCGAAGCGATCATGTCCTGCATTGAATCGGACCTCAACAAACGCTGCCCTTCGATGGAAGATTTCTTGAAACGGATCAAAGATGTGAAGAGTGAGGATGAATGACGGGACTCACCACGGTGACCTCCGTTGTCAGCTTGCTGCATACGCTTCAGGGAACGAAAGGTTCCGGTTCGCAGAGTGAAGTGCGCCCGCTTCTCCGAAAAATTCTTGTTGGGCTAATCCATCTGCGGCCCAGGATGTGCATCCGTGAGATTGCCTATGCTTGGATGATGACTCGCGGAATGCCACTCAAAGTTGTTTATGAAAACCTCCACCGTTCCGCCTGTGATTCGCACAATCGTCCTCGCGTCACTGATCGCTGTGTGCGTGGTCGCCATTGCGGCTTCGTTGGTCCTGGCCGTCGAGATCTTTCTCACACTCTTCCTCGGCGTGCTGTTTGGAGTCTTCCTGCTGAGGACGTCGCAACGACTTTCAGCGTGGACGAGTTTGGCGCATCCTTGGAGCCTGGCAGTCGTTGCGCTCATTCTGGTTATTCTCTTCAGCGGAGCGGTTGCCCTGTTTGGCGTTCAGGCAGATCGACAGGTTAGCAGAGTGAAGCAGCATTTGGGCGAAGGTTCCGAACAGGTCAAACGCCTGGCACTTCAGTACCCAAGCATCCAGTCCCTGTTGGAGTCGACGCCGATCTTTGGCGAGTTTTTGAAACAAGATTCGCCCGGCGATTCTGAAGACAAGGAGTCGAAGCCGAACAACTCGTCGGGCTCGCGACCGGCAACTGGCAGCAGCGCGATCAGAAAGGATGACTGGAGCAGCGCCATGCAGTCCGCTTCGCTTGTGGTAGGGCGAGTCTTTCGAACTACTTTCGGACTGCTCACGCATGGGCTGCTGATCTTTTTCTTGGGGCTGTTTTTGGCCGCCTCGCCTGGTGAGTATCGGGATGGATTCGTCCGCTTGTTCCCTCCGCATCGCCGCTCACGAATGCGCGACGTAATGAATCAGATGGGCGATGCTCTGTGGCACTGGCTGATTGGCCAGTTCGCCTCGATGCTCATCACCGGCATCGGGGCAGGACTCCTGCTGGCCGCGCTGGGTGTACCGATGGCACTCACGCTGGGTATCTTGACCGGCCTGTTGACCTTCATTCCAAATCTCGGGGCTGTGATCTCGCTGGTCCTGGCCGCGCTGGTCGCACTTTCGCAAGGAATGTCCACGGTGCTGCTGGTGACCGGGGGCTATGTGCTGTTGCAACTGCTAGAGAGTTACGTCATTACCCCGTTGATCCAGCAACGGCAGGTTTCGCTGCCACCAGCACTGCTGATTTCGTTTCAGGTCGTGCTCAGTGCTCTGTTGGGCTTTTTGGGGGCAATGGTTGCAGCACCTATGTTGGCCGCAGCCAAAGTCGCTGTGACAGAACTTTACGTGCGGGACGTATTGGAGCAGCCCACTGAAGAATGAGCGCGGCAGGAGGTTTTTCGCCACTTGAGCTACTTCCTGCGCTAGCGGCAAATGCGAGTAGCTGAGCGCATCAATCGCTCTGTCTTTTTGCGCCTGCAGCGGTATCTTTAGGACAAGGAAACGCTCCGCTGACGTTCCACGCAGTGACAACTCAACCATGAACCCCAATCTGTCCGACAAGACAAACGCCCTGGTCCTGTCTTATAAGGGCATTCGCCGGGCTATTGGGTTCAGCGGTTTTCTGTTGCCGGTCGTGCTGGGGCCTGTGGGCTGGTTGTTGTTCGGCATCGAAATTCAAGACAACATCAGCAGCTACTACCATACGCCACTCCGCGATGTGTTTGTCGGCACCATGTGCGCGATTGGGATCTTCTTGTTCTGTTACCGAGGGCATGACGCGGTCGAGAACTGGACGGCGAATGTTGGCTGCATTGCCGCCTTGGGAGTGGCGTTGTTCCCGCTGGATGAACACAGCGACCCGCTGCTCCAGAAGTCGCTCAGCGGCTACATACATACGCTGTGCGGCGCTGTGTTCTTTTTGACGCTTGCCGCGTACTCGCTCTACCATTTCCCCAACTCCCAGTCCGATGGCGAGATTGAGCCTCATGTCGCCGAACGCAACTTCGTCTACCGCACCAGTGGGTTGGTGATCTTGCTGAGCATGATGGCCATGGGCACCTACCTCTTCCTGCTGCCCAAAGCCTGGTCGAACTGGTTAAACGACTACAACTTCCTGTTCTGGATGGAGTGGATCGCGGTTTGGGCATTTGCTTCGGCCTGGCTGACCAAAGGTCGTACGATACTTGCCGATATTGGCATTGAGTTGCTCGCGATTCCCAACGAGCTGCTTACCAAGCGAAGAACCGGCCACAAGCCGGACGACCCCAGTGGAGGTTGAGTGGTTCGACCGAAACCGCGCAGAGGGTGGGCGTTTAAGGTATGCTGAAGAAGGTTGCCAAACCGGTGACCTCCCCCCCTGCCCTGACAGCCTGCACGCCAGCCTATCATTATGAATGTCCCGCAGAGACCGTCCCGCGCCCCCGAAGAACCAACACGCGGCGGATCTTGGGTCGCTGTGCTGTTGACTCTGGTCATTGCCCTGACTGCCATTGTGGGATTGATTTTCCTCACGCTAGGGCAGTTTGGCCTGGTCGTGATCGTTGGCGGAGGGATCTTCGCCGTGGCCTTGTTCCACTACGTGGTCTGGGGATGGTGGCTGGGAGCTATGATCCGTCAAGAGCACGAAGAAGCCGAGGAACACTAGCAGGGCATCCCGCGCTCTCGCTGGTCGTTGAACTTGACTGATGAAGAGAAGTATCTGCCGGAATGCACTCACACGCACTCCCTGCCCTGCCCAACGGCGCTAAACGCTGCTAGTGCTTAGTCACGGCAAATTTTTCGGGTGCCATGGCACCCAACCGCAAATTTAAGAGTTGTGCTAGCAACAAATCGGGGTAGCTGGCCGTGGTTGCTGGCTGTTAAACTACGGGTGAGCAAGTAGTTGGCAATTTCATTTGCCTTCCGGCCAACGCCTGGGTTGGGGCACCGAGCGGTCGTTCGTACCGGTTCGAGGCACGCCCTCGACTCCAACGCTCTGGAGCACCATGTCGAATATTAGTTGCATGTCCGAATTGCCACCAAGAAGTGCTGTTGCCGGAACAGGCACCGGAACACTTGGAGTGCCCACACTGCCAAGGGTATTTTTCCCGCGAACAGGTTTCGACTCCGCCACCCCCTGACGTGCCGTTTAGCGCACCGGTTCCGCAGGAACAGGCAGTTGCAGCTCCTGAGTTGATTTCTGTCCCCGAACCCATTTCATCTCCGGTGGCCATCTCGACCGAGGAAGACTCACCTCAGTCGTTTGACGAAGTTGAAGATGCCGGCGTCTCGGTGCAATCCCACGAAGGCGCAGAGAGCATGAGCCAGCGCAGTGCTCGCTCCAGCAAGCGAGGGCCCAGCGTTGTTGGCAACCTGATTGGGATTGTCACCAGCGGGATCGTAGGGTTGGGGTTGGGATACTACTTCCTCAATTGGTACTGGGGCCCGCAGCTCAACTTCCTCAACCTGCCGCTGCCAGGCATCAGTGCCGCACCGGAACAAGACTTTGAGCCTCCGTTGGCAGGCAGCGGTGTGTCTGGCCGAAGCCCCTCAGGCACCTCCTCAGGCGGTGCCCGACATGCTTCGCACTCAGGCAATCCCACCGGCACGACTCCCTTCCCACAACACATGGCACATACGGTCGAAACGCCATCACGCCCTGCCCTGCCCCAGTATTCGTCGAACGAACTAGGGTTTGCCCTGCGAGATGCCCATGGTGCCATAGGGTGTGAGGCGTGCCACTCCAACGGATTCGTTCGTCGAGAAGTGACCACTGGCACCCGCGAAGTGAACGGCAAAACCATCGAGCAAAAAGCCGAGAAGCTGGTCCCTTGCGAAGTCTGTCAGGGCAACCCAACCTCGGCCAAAATCACGGTCGAGGTCTACCGCAGCCTCTGCCACCTGGCCGAGGTACTGACTTGGGTAGACCAGAATGACACGAATCTCAACGCCCGTCGCGAGGGGATCCGCAATGTCCTCTCGCGCGCGGTGGACCGACCGGAAAAGGTTTCCAGCATTGGCCGTCAAGCGGGGCAACTACTGGCCACTTCGCCACGCAACTTCCAGGGAATCCTGCTCGCTGGAACCGTCCAGGATATGCAGGAAGAAGACGGCGTGTATCTCCTCCGCATGATCCTGTTTGGCGTTCCCAAAGAAGTCGTTGTTGCCAGCCATCGCGCGGCCCCCTTCCAACCACGCGATCGCGTCCTGATAGCAGGCAGTATTGTCAACCATCCGGCTGAAGTCTTCGAAGGCTACCAAGGTAACTTAGAACAGGTGGTCTGGGGCGGATATCCGCTCAAACTATCCGGCCCCGATAAGTAACCAGCGAAGAATAACTTCAGAGTGCCGGTTGGGATCTTGACTCGTTGCAGAGAAGATCGCAGAGCGCGCAGAGATAAGAGTCCTGCGATTCGGCAATCTGTGTCGGAGTGGGTTTTGTCCATCGATCTATTTGTTGTTTCCGAAACAGCAAATCGACGAGACAGGTTGGTGATCGTTCTCCCGCTGCGGTAAATCATGGGCATCTCGCCGCTAAGAACGGATTGGGACCGCTGGGTATCGAAGGGCATGCAGTAGGGTTATCATCGCGCCCGAGAGTGTCTACAATCCAAGACGATCCCTTGGATTTTTGTACCTAGGAGTGTTGGTCTTGCTGCGCATTATCGAGTATCCCCATCCCACGCTTCGGCATGTCTCGAAGCCACTTAAACGTGTGGATGCGGAGCTTCACGCCCATATTCGTCAGATGTTCGAACTCATGTACGAAGCGAAGGGCATCGGTCTGGCCGCCAATCAGGTGGACTTGCCGTACCGCCTGTTCGTGGTGAATCTGGAAGCCAGCCCGGATAGTCCTGAGACCGAGTTGGTGTTTATCAACCCGGTGATCCGGCAGCGCAAAGGGAGCGAGGAAGCGGAAGAAGGCTGCCTCAGCATTCCTGGTCTGTACGCCCCCGTCACGCGCCCCAAGAGCGTAATTATCAGCGCCTACAATGATAAGGGGGAAGAGCTGACCTACGAACTGGACGGTCTGCCGGCTCGAGTGGTCCAGCACGAAACCGACCATCTGGACGGAGTCTTGTTCATTGACAAGTTAGGTCCGACGGGTCAGATGTCGGTCCGCGATCAATTGGACGAGTTCGAAATCCAGTACTCCCAGCGGCGCAGCTCGGGGCAGGTTCCGGACGATGAGAGCATCGCCGCTCGGTTGGCAGAGTTGGAAAGTCTGCGTTGTTAGGCACGCCCCGGCTTCTTGTTGAGAGAAAACAAACATCGTGAATCACGACCAACCGCTGCGCGTGGTGATGATGGGGACCGGTCCGTTCGCAGTTCCTCTGCTTGAGGGATTGTACGATTCGCCGTACCAGGTTCAGGCATTGGTGACGCAACCGGTTCGTCGATCGGTCGGCAAGAAACCGCCCCCCCCTAGCCCAATGCGCGAAGTCGCCGCCGCGCGGGGGACGCCAATCATCGACCCAGTGAACATCAACACGCCGGAGGGGCAGCAGCAGTTGGCTGCCTTCGAGCCTGACTTGTTGGTGGTGGCCGATTATGGGCAGATCCTCAGTCCTGCCACGCTTCAACTGGCGCGGCTCGGCGGAATCAACCTGCATGCGTCGCTATTGCCTAAGTACCGTGGTGCTGCACCGGTGCAATGGGCCGTATTTCATGGCGAGGCGGAGACAGGCGTATCGGTGATCCACATGACTCCCAAGCTGGACGCTGGTCCTGTGATCGCCCAATTGCAGGTGCCGGTGGATCCGCGCGAAACGGCTGGCGAGTTGGAAGTTCGCCTTGCCACGGCCGGTGCCCCGCTCGCTGTCGGGATCATTGAGAAACTGCAATCCGGCACGGCGGAGCCGCAACCGCAGGACCCTTCACAAGCCACCAAGGCCCGACGTTTGAAGAAAACCGACGGCCTGATTGATTGGACACGTTCGCCACTGCAAGTTTGCAATCAGGTCAGGGCCATGCAGCCGTGGCCGAAAGCCTTCACGTTTTGGCATCGCAGCACCGGCGCACCCGTTCGATTGATCGTGGTCGAAGTCGAACCGGTTGGCCCGACGAGCGAAGACAAACTGGTAACCGCCCAGCGAACTACCGGCGAAGTTCTGGTGGCCGCGGGTGATCAACTGGTGCTGGCCGCCGGAGGGCTTCCCCTCCGTATCCTCCGCATCCAACCGGCAGGCAAGCGAGATCTGACCGCGCAGGAGTTCCTGCGCGGCTACCCTGTGCAACCGGGCGAACGCTGGGGAGCGGACAACCAATCGTAGCCGATCCGGCTGGGCTCAATATCCCCAGTAGCCATACCCATAGTAAGGGACGCGCGGACCGTAATAATACGGCCCGTAGCTGTACCGATAGCTATAGGTGTAGGGCCGGTAGTACGGCACGTACGGGCGATAGGCCGAATAAGGTCGGTAAGCCGTGTAGGGCCGATAGTAAGAGCGGCCCCAGCGAACATAAGGACCTGCCTCGGCTGTGTTGGGTGTCGTCATTGCCCACCCGGCACCCAACACCACCAGCAATACAAACCATCGCGAGAAACGTTTCATGACATCTTCCTTTACGAACTACATCTCACCTCAAACGAGGTAGAACCTCGATCCAATGTTGAGCTTCCGCTCACCTTGATCGCTGGCAACTCGAATCACCATCTGCGATTCGCACGCGAGGGTGAGACGCCTAACCGAACAACAGATAATTCTACGGCTCACCTCTGTGCTGGTCCAGGTGCCGGGCGTGGTAGTTCGCAGGCGGTGGTCGAACCAAGCGGCACCGAAGCGTTAGCCCCGGCAGTTAGCGCCAGTTCGGAGAGGTGCGAAGATTGGGTTGCGGTTGAGTATTCCAAAAAAACCGCTGGTCCGCTTCGACCAAACCGCCGGCGCCGTGGTAATCATGTCGCTCGCGGGTGCCTGCCCAACGATTGGCCAGGCCAAGCACAATCACTTGGCTGCGATCGGCAAGTCCGCACGCATGGAGCACGCCGCGCGCTACGCCAAGTTGCGATCGGGCAGCGGGATACAATGGAGTTTGCAACGTCTGCAAAGCCCAACGGTCCAGCGGCACTTGCACCCAAGGTTCAGGCGAGTTCTCGGGCATCAACGACCGCAGCGATTCAGGGAATCGTCTCACTTCCGTGGCAGGAACCAACACGGCTACCATGCTGGCTCGCGGGGAATACAGTCCCCAGGCTGGCCACTCGTCCACCAATCCCCAGATGCCTCCCAACGGCAACAGGATCGCCACAACGGCCACAGCCTCAGAAATCCAGCTCCAACGGGGAGTCGCCGGCGTGGGCACCGCTCGGTCATGTGGTTCACGCGTCTGGGCGATAACCAACGGCCTGGCCGCTTCAAGAAACAATAAGGCAACCAGCACGACAAATAGACCGTTCCATACCACAACGCCCCAGGCATGTGCCAAGCCTGCGGGTCCAAGCACGAGCATCAGCAGCAGGTGCATCGCCATGGCTCCGACAGCGGCGACCGTCTTGATGCGGCCGAGCCACCAGGAGCGGCGCGAGTCGGGATTGGCCCTGCCAAAGGCTTCTCCAATCATAAGCCCCAGGGCAATTAGTAGTTCGCCCACCGGCAGGCAACCGGCAGAGATCACGGGCCAAGGACTGGGCCAAAGTGTGGGGTCGAACCTGAGCGGCGTGGTGCTGGCCGCTACGAGCTGTTGCCCCAAGTGGTGCAAGAAGACATAGTCCAGTTTCGAAATCCCTGAGAACACGTACAGGCTGATCACCAACCACCGGCACCACATCAATCCCCGTTCGCATTCGGCACCACTGAGAAGGATGAGCAGCAGCCACCACTGGTAGGCCCAAGGTTGAAGACGCTGCTGATCGCCAAGCAAAAGCAGCGTCAGCGCCACCCAGGTGAAGAACATCCAGCGCCGCAGACTGCGCGTGCTGCCGATTCCCAACAGTAGGCGCAGTAGTCCTAACACCAAGCCAGCAACCGCCCCCGCATCTACCCAGGCAGGCAGGTGAGCCAACGGCGACAACCAGGGTACTTGCGGAAAGACCTGCTGCGGCAGCCACAGCCGATAGGTCACGGCCAGTAACAACAAACCTCCGCCCCCGAGCGTACGGACGATTGCTTTCCAAACGGTCGGCGGCGGAGGCGAAGCGTTCAAAGACACCAGGCTTGGTTACTTGCTTGATTTCGGCTGGTTGTTGTTCGCGTTGTTCTTGTTTTGCCCCGCCTTCGGCTTGTTGTTCTTTGGGGGCTTGCGAACGGGACGCGTGTCTTCAGGAACTTCGAGCTCTGTGCGCAGTCGCTTGAGTTCCGTCTTGAGTTGGTCGGTGACATCGGCATAAGCCGCGTCGCCGTAGACGCTGCGCAGTTCGTTGGGGTCTTTCTGCAGATCGAACAATTCCCATTCGTCCACTTTGTCGCCCTAATAGTGATCAGCTTGTGCCGGTTGTCCTTGGTCACGCCGTAGTGACGGGCCGAACGCTGTGGGCACCGGGAATTCTCGTAGTAGTGATAGTAAATGGTCTTCCGCCAATCGGCGGCGTCTTGCCCTTCGACAAGCGGGAACAGATGACCGGCCCTGCATGTCCGCTGGAACCTCGGCTCCGGCGAAATCCAGGAACGTTTCGGCAAAGTCCAGATTCGACACGATGTCATTGTTGATGCTGCCGGGCTTGATATGGCCAGGCCAACGGACCAACAGCGGAGTTCGCAGCGACTCCTCGTACATCCACCGTTTGTCGAACCAGCCATGATCGCCCAGGTAGAAACCTTGGTCGGAGGAGTAGATCACAATCGTGTTGTCGGCCAGACCCGCTTCGTCCAGATAGTCCAGCACGCGGCCGACGTTGTCATCCACACTTGCCACGCAGCGCGCAGGTAGTCCTTGATGTACCGCTGGTACTTCCATCGCACCGATTTCCTTTGCCTTGCGGGTTGGCTTTCGGAACGCCTCGTTCTTGGGCTCGTAGGCCGCATTCCAAACCTCGAGTTGTTCGGGTGTCAGGTTGTGCCGTGACCCTTCAGCTTCAGATCGTAGCGTTGACATGTTCTTCGACTGTCATCGTTTGCGTACTGGCCGATCGTGCCCGATCCGGCGTAATCGTCGAACAGCGTTTCCGGTTCGGGAATCGTGACGTCGTCGTACATGTTGAGGTGCTTCGGACCAGGCTGCCAATTGCGATGCGGCGCCTTGTGCTGATACATCAGCATGAACGGCTTGTTCGGGTCGCGCTTCTCCTTCAAGCAATCCAGCGTCATGTCGGTGATGATGTCGGTGGTGTAGCCGGTGTGGGCTTCGTGACCGGTTGACCATTCGGTCGTGATCATCGGTGGGTTGTAGTACGGCCCCTGTCCCATCAAGATGTTCCAATAGTCGTATCCGTTGCGGGTCGCTGCCGAGGTGCCATTTACCGACCACGGCCGTTTGGTAGCCGGCCGTCTGCAACAGTTTTGGAAACGTTTGCTGGTCGCCGTCAAAGCGGTTGCCGTTCTGCAGGAATCCATTGATATGGCTGTACTTGCCGGTCAAGATCACCGCTCGACATGGACCGCAGATGCTATTGGTCACGCAGCAGTTGTCAAACCGCATCCCTTCGGTGGCCAACCGGTCCAGGTTGGGTGTCTGGTTGATTCGGCCGTCGTAGCAACTCAACGCTTGCCAGGCGTGATCGTCCGACATAATGAACAAGATGTTCGGTTGCTGCGGCTTCTCAGCCGCTTGGGCCTTGCCGGCGAACGGGAGAAGTGCCAAAGCCGCGAGTGCGACTGATAGCCACTTGAAACGCATCAAACAGTAGTCGGAAAAACGGTCACAGCGCAACATCTGTTTCCCTCGGAAAGCTGGGGTAGGTGAATCGGTTGGGCTCGCTCCTAGTATCTTCCGCCGCGGCGGCAGGGTCAATTCTTTAACCCCGCAGACTGCAGACAGTCTGTGGGCTTCGGAACCCCGCGATGGCACGCCGCACAGTTAAGGGGTGGTTGGTTGTGCTTTGTGCTGGAGTACGATGGAGACCAGCAGCGAGGAGTCAGCGATTGCCTGCACCGCGTGTTCGTCGGATCCGGCCAGGTAGAGCAGTTGGCCGGCGGTCAGCTCAATCTCCTCGCCGCGAGTGGTGAACGCGACCTTGCCTTCGAGGCACTGCACGGTCATTTCCCCTGGTACAGCGTGTGGCGGAATCACTTTGCCTGCTGGCAGCACAAGCCGTAGCACCTCGAGCGATCCCGTTTTGAAGAGCGTGCAGGTTTGCGCGCTCGCGAGCTGCGCGCCGAGCGGCGTGACATCAACAACTTCGCCCGGCTTTGCACGTAAATCGCCATTATTCTGTCCTCCGAAAGGAGTGTCCGGTCTTCAGTCCCGCCACAAAACATCACCAGCACAGCGCTCGGCGAAAGAACACCGTATCACCCGGTACGCGCATCCAACGCAGAGTCTGCATCAGCGGTGTCTGCATGAACTCGGTACTGCGTGCGTACCAGTAGCCATGCTCCACCGATGCCCAAGTTTGCATCAAACCTACCGGCAGCAGGCTCAGCACGCACATCGCCATCAGCCCGCCGTTGAGCGACCAGAACGAGAACCGCAGCAGGCCGTCCTTCCAATCGCGGCCGGGGATCAGCACCCGCAGGCAGACGAGCATCAGGCCGATGCCCAGCATCCCGTAGACGCCAAACAGGGCGGCGTGTCCATGCAGCGGCGTGGTGTTGAGTCCTTGCATGTAGTACAGGGCGATGGGCGGATTGATCATGAAGCCGAACAATCCGGCACCAATCATGTTCCAGAAAGCAACGGAGATGAAGAAGTAGATCGGCCACTTGTAGCGTTGCACCCAGACCGTGGTACGCGAGCGGCGGAGGTCTTCGGTCGCGTCAAAACCGACCAATACCAGCGGAACAACTTCGAGCGCGCTGAATACCGAACCCCAGGCCAAGGCCACGGTCGGTGTGCCGGAAAAGTACAGGTGATGGCAGGTGCCGATGATTCCGCCGGAAAGAAAGATCGTGGCCGAGAGCAATGCCGCAGCCGCGGCAACGCCCGGGCGGATCAGGGTCAGACGCATGAAGATAAAGGCGATCACGGTCGTGGCGAAGACCTCAAAGAAACCTTCCACCCACAGGTGCACGACCCACCACCGCCAATACTCGACAATCGACAGGTGCGTGTGCTGTCCCCAGGTCAAGCCGGCTCCGTAGAACAGGGCGATCGCCGCCGTTGAGACGGCCAACAGCGCCACCAGTTGCTTCTGTTCTCCCTTCTTACGCAGTGCGGGGCAGCAGCACGCGAATCATCAGGAACAGCCACAAGAGCAGGCCGATAAACAACGCCAGCTGCCAGGCACGGCCCAGGTCCACATACTCGTAGCCCTGATGGCCGAAGTAGAACGAAACGGTATCGGACATCTTGTTTTGAATGCTGAGCCATTCGCCGGTCAAAGAACCGACCACCACAACCAGTAGGGCCAGGAACAAGATATTGACGCCCAGTCGCTGTCCGCGAGGTTCTTGCTCACTCACCAAAGGGCCAATGAACAAGCCTGCGGCCAGCCAGGCGGTGGCGATCCAAAACAACCCCATCTGAATGTGCCAGGTGCGTGAGACACTATAGGGCAACCAGTCGGAGAGCGGGAATCCATAGAAGCCATCCCCTTCGACTCCGTAATGGGCGGTGACAATACCCAGCAGCATCTGCACCAAGATCAATGCTGAGACCACCCAAAAATACTTGGTCGTGGCTCGTTGCGAAGGGGTTGCTTCCCAGGCACCCAACGGATCGGTCTCTGGCGGAACGGTTTCTTCTTCCTCGTTACGTCGAGAAGCGTACCACCAGGCCATGGCAGAAATTCCAGCCAGTAGCATGATGATGCTCACACCTGTCCAAACAACGGCTTCGCCGGTGGGGCGATTTCCCACCAAGGGTTCGTAGGGCCAGTTGTTCGTGTAGGTGATGTTCTGATCGGGGCGGTTGGTGGTTGCAGCCCACGAAGCCCAAAAGAAGAACGTGGCCAAGCTCTTGAGGCGTTGCGAATCGCTCCACCGCCCCAAGAATGGTTCGTAGGGCCAGTTGAG
>CALOEH010000207.1:0-38631 GCA_942492195.1 uncultured Planctomycetia bacterium
CTCTTGCGGGAGTTGGCGAGGGGTTAGCTGGAACGGCGTTGGCGGGCGAGGGCACGCTTGCGGCTGGCGCGGCGTTGGGCCTGGTCGATGCGCAGCTGGAGGCGGTGCTGGGGATGTGCTTCGAGCCAACGATCGGGTAAGAGTATGAGAATCTCATCGCCGCTGAGAAGAGGGAGTCGCACGAACACGTCGTGAAGATATGACTGCGGGTCGATGTGCAATCAGTCGGGGTAAGTCGCGGTCAGGGCATAGAAGACCATGGCTGCTTCGCCACCACGCGAACTGCAAAGAAGAGGTGGTTCTTCTTGCCGATCACAGGCATTTTGATCGCCCGTTCCGACGATCCGGTAACTTGCCTCAGAATACTCTTCTCTTGCGCGGGGATGATGGTCCGTCGATCGTTAGTCATGAACACTGCCATATGGCACGCGACTACTAGCTAGCTAGCTAGAATCGTCGTTCTTGGTTCGTGAACAGTTGGGACAACTGTTCTACAATGGTTCGAGGACCTAGAATCACAAGTTGAATGCGTCGGGGCCCCAAAGATAGCCGTCATCTGGCCCATACACTGACAACAAGTTGCCAGTGCCACCCGCCGCGAAGGAGCCATCGCCGCCCCAGGTTCGACTTGAGTCAGCGCTCCGCTTTCAGCAGGGGATCCAAGAACTCATATAGTTTTTTGGTGGCCGGATCGTCAGGCTGCCCCAGGTCGGCACTGAGTTTGACGTGCGTGGTCTCCCGGGCACCGAACAGCGTGACGGGTATCTCGGCATCGGCGAGTACCGCGGCCAGGCGTCTCGCCTGAGCCGTAGTGTCGGGATGGCCGGCCACATGAAGAATCAAGAACGGCGGGATGCCACGACCTTGGGCGACATGCGTCACGGCCGAAAAATCGATGTGCTTCTGGGGATCATTCCCGAATTTGACCCGATGGCCATTCTTGGGGAGCGGCAGGCCATGCACGGTCTGGCGAAGTTCGGCCGTCGCAATGATGGCAGGCAGGTCGTAGGTGTCTCCATCCACAGGCACACATCCTTGCAGGACGTCAAACGGGACGCCCACTTCCTTCAAGTAGCGGTTGTCAATACAAAGCAGGGCCGCAAGTTGGGCACCAGCCGAATGCCCCATGACGAAGATCCGCCGCGGATCGCCACCGTATTGGGCTATGTTGTCATGCACCCAGCCTAAAGACTTGGCTACGTCCCGAATTAGCACGTCCATTTCGACATCCGGGAGCAGTCGGTAGTTGGTGGAGACAAACACAAATCCGCGCTCGTTGAACACTCGAGGTTTGATCTGCACGCTTGTCTTGTCTCCGGCTTGCCATCCGCCTCCATGAATCCAAAACACCACCGGCAAGGCTTTGGCATTCTCTGGAGCGTAAACGTCCAGCACCTGCCGCTCGTGAGCAGGATTGGCATACGGGATGTTTGACTTGACCGTCTGGGCCTGGGCAACGGACGCAAGTAGCAAGAACGCGATGGCAGATTTCATGACGAAAATTCCTGATCGATGATCCGGTGGTCGGAAGTGCTGATTTACTTTGCAATGGTCCCAGATGTGGCGCCGGTTAGCGGACGAACTGATCGACGAAACTGGTCCCCAGCCCGACTTGCTCGAAGTGCTCACGGCACATCGCCAGTTTGGTGTGTACGTCATCGTGGGCCACCGGCTGATCTTGATCGTTGAAGTAGACCAGGCAGCCGCAGACGTGAAACAGCGTGATCATTTCTTCCACGTCGTCATCCACGACCAGGGTATGGACTTCGCCAGGAGGTTCGAAAACGTACATCCCCTCAGTGGCAATCCAGTCGTGCTCCAGATAACGCCAAGAACCGCGAATCACGTAACCATGCACGGGGGCTGGATGTCGGTGCCGACTTAAGACACCACTCCGGCGGACGCGGAGCAAGTTCACCCATTGTCCCGACACCGTATCCAGCAGCAGCGGGCGGAACCAGACATTCTCCGCTTGCGGTACCCAAAGACGTTCGTCTTCAGGAATGGCCTGGGTGACCATATCGGCAACAGGTTGATGGACGGTAAGCGAAGGCTGAGGCATGCCACATTCTCCCGGCGTTCGAACAAAACGTGTTCGGTTCCGGCCCTGCGCGCAGGGAGGAGCCTTGGGCAACTTAGCGGATCAGACCTGGTGGTCGCAACCAGGTAGAAGAGCAATCACCGTAGTAACGCACGGAACATCACTTCGGGTTTGAGCCAGAGGTAGATCGTTGGCTTCCGGCTTATTGAGTGGCCAGTTCGCCAGCGGGGGTCAGCGGTGCGGGACGCGCGGCGTGGGAAGTACGCACCAGCGTCTGCAGCGTGCCTTCTTGAACCTGATGCCCATGCTGATTGAGAAGTTGGCGGCGCCAGTTGACCAAGCCTGTCTGCCGCCCTTTGGTCTCTTTGCTCAAGACCTCGGTCAACACGTGTACGGTATCGCCAATGTAGATGGGTCCCAGGAATCGCCACGCGTCAATGCGGACGAATGCCACGGTATGCACCCAAGGGCTGTGACTGCCTAAGCCGGCCACAAACGAAAGCCCTAGCAAGCCATGAGCAATGGGCTTTCCATAAGGGCTATTCGCGGCAAACTCATGATCGACGTGCAGTGAGTCGTAGTCGCCTGTCATGCCTGCGAAATTAACGACATCGACTTCGGTGATGGTCCGGGCGCGACTTCGCCAGGTGTCGCCAATCCGTAGGTCGTCGAAGCTGAGGGGGCCGTTCATGAAGCAATTTCCAGCTGCGGGAGAATGAATACACATTGGGTATTTCGACCAGACGCCGAAGCAACCTCGTCTCGAATTCTCTTCGCTAACCGGAAAACTCGTTTCGCACGGCCTGTCATGCCGCATGGCTCAGACGTGCGGAATTTAACGGGGGGAAACCAACCATCAGCCCAACATGCGCATCCGACGCGACGCGCGAAACCGATCAAGCACGTTCAGGCACTGATGGTAAAGCCCCCAGGCCAACCACCCTAGGTAGGCATTGCTGCCGACGGAAACAAACAACAGCAGGGCCGTGAAGGTGAGCAGCCACCAACTCTTGGGGGGATCTTCGTTGGCGGGGCTGGAGGAACCCTTCTTTTCCTCGGAATCCGTATGATAGGCCACCAGTCGCTCAGCAACCCCATCACTCAAGAAGGGGCGGGGCGAGCCTGTGTCGGTCGTCCCAATCTGCTCTGCACTATGCCGGGGAGGTTCGCTGGCAATGGTCGTTGACTCCGGCTCAGTCGAGGCTTCTTCCCCAGGCGAATCGGCGGCATAACGGTCCCAATTCCTGCTTCGGTTGGGGGGTTCGACAGCTTCGCTGGCCGTGGGCTCGCTGGAAATCTGATCGGAACCAGGTAACTCGAACGGGTCTGGTTGCGTGTCAGCGAACTGGTCGCGCGCTGGCTTCGTCGGGAAGGCAGAACTTCCAGGGCTCGAAGCATCTGATTGACGATTGACGCCCGGCGGCGTGGCCCAACGGTCCGTCGAGTTCTCACTCGGGAGCGGCTGACTGCCTGGCAAAGCGCTATCAGGAGCTGCGCTGGGCGAGGTTGCCTCAGGCCGACCGTATCGATCAGCGGGCGAAGGTTCAGGCGTATCGTACAAGCCAGAATAGCGAGAGGGATTCGTCGTCGGCGGCGTTGTCTGCGGTTCGTCTGCGTACCGAAGGCCAGAACCTGCATTCGCGGGTATGCTCTCGACCGGACTGCTCGGGGGCGTAACCGGCGGCATCGTGTTGAAATTGCTCGGACTGGCAGTCGAGCCTGAGATTGCCCCGTTGTTGCGGAATTGGGTCGCCGACGGGGAGCCTGGTGGACTGCCCAACGGCAGCGTGGCCGGAGGTGGAGAACTTGCCGGACTGCGAGAATTCCCCAACAACGAGCGGGTGGGTTGTGCCGGCGGCGTGGCTGTTACTTCAGCCGGAACTTGCGGCGGTTGGCCTTGGCGAGGCACCGGGCCGCGTCCCACGGTAATCCGATACTGGCGGACACCGCGGAGCTCAGGCGGAATGAAACTGGTGATATCCTGACCAGCTCGCAAAGCCTCCAGGGTTTCTGGCTCGATTTGAATAATGTACTCAAACCCGCCACCCACCAAAGGTTGCCAGCCCACATCGACTCCCAACGTCGACAACGCCACCATCAGCCAAGCTGCCTGCATACCGCATCTCCTTCGCATGTATGTATTGCGCGCAGCATCCTAATCCAGATTGTGGTCTTGAGTAAAGACATCCTCACTATGCCTTTAGAATGCCCCCACCATGCGACTCAACGGGACAGACGGTTGGAACTGCACCAAGACACCACAAATTGTGGCAGCATCTGGTGTGCTGTCACCAGCGTTAAGCGCGGTTCTGCACTCGTCGAGCAGGCTCAAGGTCCTCGTCAGCATGAGATGACACTGGTACGATGTGGGGGTTCGTGATTTGCGCAGCAGATGAGTCAGCCGGCCAGCGAGGCATTTCGGCAACCGCCATGATATCAACCAGGGTTCTTGGGAAACTGCTGGCCGCAGCCATGCTGATTTTGGCCGTCGGCACGCTGGCGATTGTCGCGGCACTTTCCTGGCGTTTCGAAAAGCGTCTGGACGAGCAGGCCCAACGACGCCTGCACGACTTCACCGTATTGATGGACCAGTGGCTGACCGAACGCAGCTCGGCCGCAGAACCCAACTTCTCAGGACTTGCTCCGCGGCTGCGGCAACTGGTAGAGTCCACGGAGATTCGGATCACCATTGTTGATCCGGAAGGCAAGGTCCTCGCGGATTCGCACCAGGATCCAACGGTCATGGAGAACCACCTCAGCCGTCCCGAATTGGTGACAGCCATCCGTTCCGGAACGGGAACGGCTCGGCGCTACAGCCCCACGCTCAAAGTGGATATGTTGTATTCGGCAGCGGCGATTGAGCGAGACGGCCAGGTGCTGGCCGCGGTTCGTACTGCCATTGCGGCCAGCGATATTGCCTCGCGGGTCCAGGCATTGACCGAACGTACGGCGATTGCCGCCGTTGTGGCCCTGACGCTGATTCTCACGTCGATGGCCTTAGTGATGCGGCATGCCCTCAAACCGCTCCTGCCATTGGTGGAGGGGGCCGAGGCCCTCGCGCGGGGCGAGTACCAAACGGTGGTCAGTGTTGATCGCCCTGACGAGTTCGGCCGACTGGCCACCTTGCTCAATCAGATGGGACACACCGTTGGCGAGAAGTTGGAACAAGGACGCCGTCGCGGAGATCAGCTCGAGACGGTGTTGGGCAGCATGGACGAAGGGGTCATTGCCACCGATGCCGATCAACGGATCCTGTTCGCCAATCAGGCAGCCCGGCGAATGCTAGAGTTCGAACATCGGGACTTCGCGGGACGCCCATTATGGGAAGTGGTCCGGCACCCGGGGCTCGAGCAAACCGTTGAGCTTTCGCAACACGTCCAGCAGCCTCAACTCACGGAGCTTGAAATCGGCGGCAAAGAATCACGGCGGAACATCGGACTCCATGTGACCCGACTTCCCGGTAAACCTTCGCCGGGACTCGTCCTCGTGTTTCATGATGTGACCGAACTGCGCCGGCTCGAACGGGTTCGGCAGGAGTTTGTGGCCAACGTCTCGCACGAACTCAAAACCCCCCTGTCCAGCATCAAAGGTTATGCCGAAACGCTGCTCGCCGGGGCACTCTCAGACGACGAGGCGAACCAGCGCTTCGTTGAACGGATTGAAGTGCAGGCCAGCCGACTCGAAGAGTTGATTCACGATTTGATCAGTCTCGCCCGAATTGAGTCCGGCGAACAGCCATTCGAAATCACCACCATTCAACTCGACAGCCAGCTGCGAGACTGGACGCTACTGCATGCAGACGCTGCCAGTGCCAAAGGAATCTCTCTTGATATTGAGCCGGCCGAAGAGACCTTGGCGGTTCAGGCAGACGAGGAGGGGATGCGGCAAATCGTCGATAATCTTCTGGACAACGCCATCAAGTACACGCCTGACGGCGGCAGCGTTTCGGTCCGCTGGGGACGGGATGGCAGCCAGGCCAGAATTGAAGTTTCCGACACCGGCATTGGCATCCCCGCTTCCGAACAGCAACGTATCTTCGAACGATTCTTTCGCGTCGATCGGGCAAGGAGTCGGCAATTGGGAGGCACCGGCCTGGGCCTTTCCATTGTCAAACATCTGGCGCAGTCGTTCGGAGGGTCTGCAGGCGTCCAGAGTCACCCCGGCAAAGGAAGCTGCTTCTACGTCATGTTGCCACTAACGAGATAGGGACCTTTCTGTGTAAAACAGTTGTCTCAACGGTTCAACTTGCTTTCCCAAATCTCTCCGAGAAGGTCTCCAGAATGCACGCGGAAGTCATTGCCATTGGTGACGAACTGACAAGTGGACAACGGTTGGATACCAACAGCCAATGGTTGAGCCAACGCCTGGGAGAACAGGGGGTGCCAGTTCTGTTCCATACGGCCGTCGGAGATGACTTCGACGCGGGCGTGGATGTCTTCCGCCAGGCGATTGAGCGGGCAGATATCATCGTCGCGACCGGAGGGCTTGGTCCCACCGCTGACGATCTGACGCGAGACTGCCTGGCCGCGGCCACCAACACACAGTTGCAGCTGAACCCTGAGGCGCTCGAGCATATCAAAACGCTGTTCGCGCATCGTGGCCGACCCATGCCGGAGCGCAATCAGGTTCAAGCGATGTTCCCGGCAGGCAGTCGTGTGATTGACAACCCACACGGCACAGCACCTGGGATTGCCATGAATTGCCCACGGTCTGCGGCAAACGCCAGGGGTGGATCGAGCAAGCTATATTGCCTGCCTGGCGTTCCGGCTGAGATGAAAGAGATGTGGCCAGCGGTGGCTGACGACCTGGCCGGAGCGGGTCAACGGCCAAGTGTCATTCGTCACCGAATGATTAAGTGCTTTGGGGTTGGCGAGAGTGATCTGGAGCAGATGTTGCCCGACCTGATTCGACGGGGGCGTCAGCCAAGTGTCGGCATCACCGTCCACGCGGCCACCATCACATTGCGCGTGACAGCGGCAGGCGCTACGGTGGAAGAGTGCTACGCCACGATGCAGCCGACGCTCGATACCATTCACACCAACCTCCGCGAACTTGTGTTTGGGGAAGAAGAAGACGAACTCGAGCATGCGGTGTTGCGGCACCTGTCGCAATCGAAGCAAACTCTGGCCACGGCTGAATCAGGCACCGATGGCCTGCTGTCTGCCTGGCTGGGGAGTATCGATCAAGATTTGCAACACTACCGTGGAGGGCTCACCTACCACAACGCGGCCGCGCTGACCGGCTGCTTGGGGCTGTCGCTCGAAGGAAAGACGACCGAGCAATTGCGCACGGCGGAGATTACGTCATCCATTGCCCAAGCTTGTCGCCAGCGAATGCAGGCGGACTACGCGTTGGCGGTCAGTCCCGCCCCGGCAATGAGTGAGGTTGCCGCCTCCGCCGCAGGAACCGCACCGATTCCGCAAATCCATATTGCCCTGGCCTCGCCTGACGGCGTTCAGCACAAGTCGGCTGGCTATGCCGGACATCCCGACATTCTCAAATCCAAAGCGGCCAAACAAGCGCTCAACCTGTTGCGTTTGCACCTGCAACGTTCTTCCACGTGACATCCATCGGGCGGTTGTCATCACGCGGTAGTTGGTGACCAATGAATCCTAGGCGACGTGCGCCTGTTGGATTTGATTGTGGACCACAGGCGATGGTGGCAGGCTGTTTTCGACCAGCGACCCGATCAGGTCAGTGAAGCGTTCGCTCCAGGCGTTGACACTGAACTTTTGTTCGGCAATGCACCGCCCTGCCACGCCCATTCGGCGTCGGAGATCGGGGGCTTCGGCGAGCAGCCGGATGGCGTCAGACCATTCTTCAGGCGTCGAGGCCAACAGTCCATTCTCGCCATGTTGTACGAGTTCGCAGTTCATGCCGACCGGGTTGGCCACCACAGGCAGACCTGCCGCCATGTACTGCAGCACCTTCAGCCCACACTTACCTTGGCTCCAGTGATCGTCCGGGAGCCAGCTGATGCCGATATCTGCGTCGGCAAGTTCGGTGGTCTCACCAGCAATGGACCATTGCTTCGGCACCACGGTGATTCCGTCTAACTTAGGGAAACGGTTGCAGATCACCCGAAGTTCCAAGCCAGGCAGGGCAGCCGCGGCGGCCGCCAGCATCGGCTCGGCCAGATTCAAGCAGGCGAGCGTACTATGTTGCCCAATCCAGGCGAGCTTGATCCGCGAACCTCGACGTCGATGGCTGGCCAGACTGTAGATCTGCGGATCCACGCAGGTTGGCATCAGATGCACGCGGTCCGGCGGCACATAAGACTGTGCTTGCTTCTTGAGGAATTGATTGCCAGCAGTGATGCTATCCGCAGCATAGATGGTAGCCCAAAAGTGCGCCAGCCTGGCCCAACTGGATGACCCCTTCTTGCTGTAGGTATCCCGATGGAACAAAGCATCGTCAAAGTCGTACACCAGCCGGCGTGCCGCTTTGCGTAGCATTCGCAACTGCCAGAGCGGCAACAACTTGCGCTGCAGAATGGTCACGTCCGCGTCCGCGGCGGCGCGCAGTTGAGGGCTGCGCTGGAATGTGTTGGGTTCGAGCGGAAGCGATTCCAGCGTCCAGCCTCGGGTCGCAAGAGCTTGGGCAAACTGCTCGATGCGATACCGATAGCAAACGTGATTGGGACCTTCCGTCAGCGCCAAGACCTTCATGCACAGATCTCCCTCAAGGAAACTATGGGGGGCGGATCATAGCAACCTTGCAAAGACGCTAGAAGATCAGTTGAAGAACGTTCGTGGATGGGGGGTGCTCAGAGATCGCCGCCAAAATGGCCCCGCTAAGTAACCGGAGATGCTTGAGCGAGGCTATTGCGCCGCGACCAGGAATTGCTGGAGCGAAACTCACCGCAGAGAGCGCAGCGACAAGAGTCCTGCGATTCGGCAATCTGTTGGCGTCGGTTTTGGTCATCGACCTATTTGCTGTTTCTGAACAGCGAATCGGCAAGACCGGCTGTGGTCCCTTCGCCTATGCGAACGTCGGCGATCTCTGCGGTGAGCTTTGTTTCTCCGGCTCAAACCCGAAAATATTCTTCGTGCGTTGCTAAAGACCGATTGAAGTCGCAAGACCCGCGGCGCATCTCGTAGTGTTGTTTTCCGCACTCACTGACGTGTTGTCTTGGCTGGCTCGGCGACACGCCGTGCGTACCATTCGCGCCAAAGTGTGATCCGAGCAAGTGAGCTCAAAGCACCCGTTTCACGATTCTGCCCTCGGTTGCCTGAGGTCGTGGCGTCAGTTCCTGCCACCTGGGGCAACGCGTTCAGCGCGGCACGCTGCACGGCGAGTTGATCATCCAGCAGACGCATCAACGATGGCAGAAAACTGGGATCCTGCAGTCTGCCCATCTCGCGAGCTGCAGCTGCCCGAATCTGTGTGTCAGGATCATAGCTCAACCGCTCCAACGCGGCCGTCCCTGAGGGGGAGCCTAACTCAGTCAGGCTGACAGCCACCATCAAACGAAGTTGATGATCCGAGTGCGCCAAGAGTCGCTCGAGTGGTGCGACGTCTGCCATGGGGCCACACTTGCCAATGGCTTGAACCGCCGCACGCAGCACCGATGGATCTGTGTCCGAGAGTGCAGGCTTCATCACTCCGGCATGTGCAGACTGAGGATGTTCGCCCAAACAGGCACACGCCCGACGACGCACCTCGGCGACGGGATGGCTAACGGCCGCGTAGACCAATCGGGTGGCCGCATTGTCGGGACCGACGATCGATCGTTCGTTGAGTGCGAGCAAGAGACTCCGCCAAACCAACGGGTCTTGTTCGCGCACGATCGCAGATTCCAGCTCTTCCCAGCACCCCAGGCTGATATGCCCAAGCTGAGCCTGCTCGACCAATTGTGCCGCAGCCCTCCTTCGCTCGACAGGATCTTCTGCCCGTAGCCGATCCATCACGGCAAACACCTCGCACACCTGAGGCAAGACCTCTGCGCGAATCTGAGGGTTCACCTGATACCCAGTTTCGGACAAGGCGTCGAGCAGGGCTGGTATTTTGGGAGACAGGGTGCCCAGCTCGCGCAAGATCTCTTGCCGACGGAGATCTTTGAGATCGTCTTGGCTCAATGCTTTCAATAGCGAACGGAATTGGCTGAGTTGCTCGGTGGACTTGGACGACGAAGAGACCAGCGTCAGCCGGAGTTGAGAACCTGATTCGTCTGCCTCCGGCGTGCGGCCTGTTCCGGTTTTTAGCTGTTCGCCAAGGCTTGCTAGTTGCTTGAGCTGGGCGTCCTCATCAGCTTCGAAGTCCATGTTGCCGGCGGGTGGCCAGCGTTTGGTAAGTGCCACAACGGCCTGACGCCGCAGCTTGGGCCCAGAATGCTTGGCGACTTTGAGCAAGACGGTCGCGGTTTGCGGCAATGGCCAATCTGCGGCAATCGCCTCGACGAGTGCTTCACGCACCGAGGTACTCGAATCGTCAGCCAACTCCGTGGCCAGATCCACAGCCTGCGGATTGGAGAAGCCCCGCAAGCTACCAGCGACCGCTTCGCGAACTCTCCACGATTGGTCATCTGCATGTTCTGCCAACGGCTCGAACAGCTTGAGCGCTGCGAGTGATTTGACCACCGCTGCGCGAACCAGCGGCCCATCGGTTCGTAACGCTGAGCGAAGTTGCGATTCGGCCCAGCGAACGTGCTCGGCATGGTTCTTGAGTGGCATGACCGCCTCGATGGCAGCCAGCTGAACGTGCGCGTCGGCATCGTTGAGCATCTTATCCAGCAGTTTCCGGAGTTCGCCTGCGGCCAAGGCACTTTTGTCATCCACTCGCTGTGCCGCCGCACGAATCACGGCAATCCGAACATCCGCATGCGGAGACCGGTGACACCGTTCGCGCACAGCGGACGGCAAAGCCAACTCGCGCCTCGCGAACGACTCAACCAATGCCAACTGAACCACCTTTTCCTGACTGCTCGCCGCCGTGTGCTGGGCGTCTGGTTCCTCTTGCGTTTCGATGTGTAAAAGCTGTGCCAGACGCCGGTCTTGGATCGGATGCACATGCCGACAAGCAGTGCGAATCAGTTCGGCATGCAGCCTCGGCCAGTAACGCGCGGTGCGCTGCCAATGTCCCTCGGCATTGCGAAC
Organism: uncultured Planctomycetia bacterium; assembly: GCA_942492195.1. GTDB lineage: Bacteria > Planctomycetota > Planctomycetia > Pirellulales > S012-138 > CALOEH01. The sequence goes on from CALOEH010000207.1 coordinate 11,137, forward strand.
CACCAAGCCTGCCTGTTCCAGCTCGGTCACAACCTGCTCGGGTTGCTTGAGCGAAATTGCTCCCCAAGCTTCGGCCGCGGCGCAGGTCATGGCTTCGGGAAAGTGATTGGGTGCGCGCCATCGGGCAACGCCGGCGGCCAGCACTTCTTCACCCGTGCCATTGTTCTGGCGTGCCAAGGCGATGGCGCTGTTGGTGCGGACAACCTCATCGGGATCTTTGAGAAAGGCTTCGAGCTGACTCGCTTCGATAAAGTGGTCTTCGAGCGGATGTCTCCAGCGGTAAGCGGCGTGCGGACCATCCGATTGAAGCCGAACCGCGTGAACCCAAGCGTCGCTGGCCAATAGTTCACGCAGCGGAGTCTCATCAACTTCGGTCGCCAGCGAGGACAACGGGTCTTCGCCGTCCGTTGTCGAAATCAGCCCCTTCCACCCACACCCTGCGCTCAGCAGCAGACACGCAGCGACGACAAGCCACCGTTGTGCATGAGGTTCTGTCCACGTATCAGGTCGGCGTGATCTTCGCACAGCAGCTTCCTTGCGTTTGCGCACCGGCAATCGGCGGAGGACTCAGGATTTTCGCGGTGCGAATCATCGGGAAGAAACCCGGCTGCGTCAATGCGTTTGCACCGGGCAGTGTTGGATGCCGTGCGGTCATTGCCACCACTGCATTCAACACCACGCGAGTTGCCTTGTGCTCAGCGGGACTATTTCTCCCTCCATCACCGGATGCCTGCATCTCAGGTCAGGCTATCGGGTCGATCGACCGATGGATATTGAGGGTGCAAAGTTTTCGCGTCCGGGTTACTTACTAGCGCTACTTACAAGCAACCGTCGTTTTCCGCGATGCTTGCGTGATGTGGCCTCGGAAGCGATCGCCCAAGCGTTCTGTTGATAAGTGCGAAGCAATGAAGAAAGTGGGGGGAGTCATGGCAATTGAATCCAACGGGCCTGCCGCAAGGTGGACACTGCTGGCTGTCATTCTGTTGACCGCTGGCAGTGCTGCTACGGCCGGAGCTCAATCAACTTCTGCTCCCAGTTGGCCTCCCCGCCCGCCAGCGTCGGATTCGACGGTTGCCACGCTCAACGCGTATACAAGTCAGGTGCAGGCCTACTTCGGCGGAGATTATCGACAGGTCCCGCTAGACGTCAAAGCCGAGTTCTTCGAGTGGCTCCTGTGGCGTTACAACCAAGGACCGACCGGACAAGTTTACGATCGGGCTGTACTTCCCGCTGACCCCAACCAACCGATGCTTTGGATCCCCGGGTCGGATACCTCGACCTGGAACGGTTCGCTCCTTGCGGGCTTGAGTTACAAGTACGCGGTAACGAACGACCCGGCGGTGCTGCACCGGATCACTTCGCTACTGCAGGCCATGCACCTTTCGATCCAAGCCACGCAGACGCCAGGGCTGATCGCCCGAGCCATTAGCCTGGATGGAACCGTGCCAGAGCTTTACATGAAGGGATTTCCGAACGAACAGTACCCGCTGCTTCCGTACACAGCGCCGGATGGAACCAAGTACTGGTACCGCAGCGACCCGGCCAAGGGGACGTACAATCAGATTGTGGCCGGTTACGCCAAAGTGCTGATGCACGCCGGAGCGCAGCTTCACCCGGATGTGCGGCAGATGGCCGAGCAGGATCTTGCGGCGCTGGTGGTGCACGTTGTGGACCATGATTACAAACTCACCTACGCTGACGGAACGAGAACCAAGTACGGCGATCTGACTCCCAAGATTGGACCGATGGGAGTCCCCTTCAATGCACAAGTGGCCTACATGCTACTGGCGTCCGGCTATGGATTCTGCACTTCTCCCGAGGTCGCCGGCGAGCGCGAACGGATTTTGAATCAGTACCGCAAGCTTCGCGGTGACCATGTTTATTATGCCAACCCCTGGCGAAATCTCGTCCGCCCACAGATGGTGGCTGGCGGCGTCATCATCAAAGGCATGAACGACCGCATGCACGCCATGTATGCCGCGTTCACCGGTCTCGAACTCGAGATCGATCACGCGCGCCGGTATTCGCATGATACCGAAGAAAAGTTTCTCTACCGTCTTGGGCAGACCATGCACCTCGGTATGGGGCGGTTGCAGGTTTACAACAACAGCCTGTGCCACTTTATGTGGGCGGCCATGCTCGCCAACCCGGACGTGTTCGAAGCGTTGATCCATCACAAGCCCAACACCACCAGGGCCCAGGCCGAGGACGGTCTCTCCAGGGGAATCGAGAACCTCAGGCGGTTTACCCTCAACCGCTTTGCCTACGACCAGTACATCGAACACGACACGCAACGAGCACAATGGGCGGATCAGTTGACTCCCGCTGTCTACCAATGGCACCTGGACTCTGCACGCATCTGGGAACCTCGTGGCAATCGCGACAATCGACTGTATGCCGCGATTGACTACCTGCACGCCTACTGGATGATGCGGTACTACCAATTGGATCAGAATCCTGCAGCCACCAAGTGGCACGCATCGGTACTTGTTCGCACACCCGACGCCGCCCGACTGAGCCTGAACCCTACGGGTCTGCGGCCGTGATGGACTCGGCGTACTTCAATTCCCCAGTCCGGCCGTCAAAGTACTGGAAGATCACTTGAGGGCGTTCGAAGGCAACCCAGCGGGTGTCACCGATCTGCTGGGGATTGTTGAAGCAGTAGGTGGGATGCCGGAGCTGACTACGGGGGATGTCGTTGCGGTAGTACGTGGACCAGCGAATATCGCACTCTCTGGGACCGTACTTGAACCGTCCCGTGGCCGGCCGATTCCCTTCGTCGCTGGACCAATGGTTGCTGGAATTGTGCGGACCCGAGGCACATTCCCACACGCGATCGGTGATCTTGATCACAAAGCTGTTGTGCAGATCGCCTGTGAGAATCAGCACCGGCTTGCCAAGCTTATCGAAGGCGTCTATGAGTTGTTCGCGTTCGTCGAAGAACACGGTCCAGGCGTCGTCTTTGTTATTGGCTCGAACGGTTCCACCGCCGATGTGCGGGACCATGAAGTTGACGCTTGAGACCACAAAGATGAAATCGGCCTTGCTGTGCCGCACGCCGTCGAGCAGCCACTTCTTCTGCTGTTGTCCCAGCATGCTGATTCCCTTCTTGCCTGGCTCGCGCGTGTCGTGCATCTCGCGATGCGTGCGGGTGTCGAGCACGAAGAAATCGCAGTTGCTAACCTGCATGCGGTAGTACGAGCGCCGGCCGATGGAATAGCTGACTTCGCTGGCCTCTTTGGCAGGTGGCGAGATCCTCAGACGGTGGTCGTCCAGCACCTTGGCCACAGCATACACTCCGGCATTGGGATCCCCCCCGACGCCGTCCAGTGCGTTGTCATTGACGCCAGCGGTCGGGCCACCCCAGTGGACCAACAACGTCCCTGCCTGACTCGGATCCAGACGGGTGAATTTGGCCGCAGGATCGGTGAGGATGTCACTCCCTGCCGCGAGCTTGGCCTGACCGAAATGGATGGGCTGCTGGAAATGCGTTGGGTTGCTCCAGCCGAGGTAGTCGTACCAGGCCTGAACTCCAATATCGCGAAAGACGGCGCGGCGGTCACGAAGTCCAGGAGACCCTGCCCCCCAGACATCGTTGAGGATTTCGTGATCGTCAAACGTAAAAAACGTTGGCATGTTGCGATGGTACGCGGCCAGGTTCTTCCCCGTGCGGAGATAGAACTTGTAGTTCTCCCAAACGCCGACGATGGTGGGGGCTACTTTGACAATCTGCGGTTCTTGCTCGGCGGTGATGCCGACTTGTTTCAACCACTGCTGGACCGGGTACTCGCGCTTGGTTTCGTACAACCAATCGCCGTTGAGAATGGAAAAGTGGACCCGGTCTTTGAGTTCGCGGAGCATTGTCCCGAAGGCCGGAAGGTCCGGTCCAGAACCTTGCCCTGGGTTCTGGTTGTTGCCGCAAGCGTACTCAAAGCTGAAGTTGAACAGGCCTTGGGGATTAACCTCTGCGTTGCGATACAGCCGGGCATCTGGCAGTGTGCGGAACGAACCCTTGGCCCCTTTGACCTGGTTGCCATCAGCATCGGTCAGTTCGTAATAGTATTTGGTATCTGGAGACAGGCCGGTGATGTGGACCCAACCGGTGTTGTCATGGGCGACCGTGGTTTCGACGGCGTGGGTGGCCCGATCAAGCCGGTCTGCTTCTTGGCCGTAGCGAACTTTGAAACTTCCGGCATGCTTGGTCCGAGCCCAAACGCCAATGCCGTTGGAACTCAGCCGACCGAGGATCGGCCCGGTGGTGATGGTAACGTCGGCCGTTGCCGCCTGTGGCAGAAGTCCACCAGCAGCGCAAGCGAGCAGGAAAATCCAAGTACGCATGACCAAGGACCTATTCGGAAATTGCCAAGATTTGAACCCGACGGACGGGGTGAAGCGGGAGCGGGCTCGCGGTTGAGAAAGTACCCACTTCACGGCAACTATAACACTTGGTCCCTGGCTGATTGGCTTGACATGCCTTGTTGGGGGGACTTAAATGCTCCCACGCCCCCCTTATAGGAATATTGCCGTTTTTTGGGGTCATGCGGACGTGGGCAATGGCTCCGCGCTGCTCACCGTCCTCGTTCCGATTGAACCAGCAGTTGCGAATCACCAAGGCAAGATGTCTCGCAACCACAGCACGTTGAGGATAGGCAGCCCCCGAAGATGAAATTTCGCAGCTTCGACCGCGTGCTCCTCGTGTTTGCCTGCCTGTGCGTGTTTGGTTTTATGTTTCTGCCACTCGTGCTGCTCAGCGATTACGCAGGGCTCAACGATCTGAATGGTGACGGAACCGGCAAAGGGGAAGAAGAAGTAGCGGTGGGGCTGGCCGTGATCATTCGGACCACCGCCCGACGTCTGCTGCGAACCGGAGCGCAGAATGTCCTGCGGACCACGTTTGCGGCGTTTACCCGAACCAGCGCCAGGACTTTCACCCGGCGAATTGTCAGGGCGATGCTCCGCCCCTTGACGCTGGTTCTGGCTGGGATGCTCAAACGCAACCGGCCGGGGGTCTCTGCCGAGTCAACCCAGTATCATCCGCTGGTTGCTTACACGCTGGGGAGCGTGAGCCTATTCGTTTCGTTCTATGTCATTCTTCGCCTGGTCAGCGACGAGACCGTGAGCGCCGTGACTGGAGGTCTGGACCCCATCTTAGCGAGCGTGTTGGCGGCCGTGCCGCTCACGTTCTACTTTGTGCTCACTCGCATTTCTGGAAAAATCTTTGGCGTCCAGGTGTTCTACAAGACCGAATTCGACGGGCTATTGCTCCAGGCGTACTTTACCGGTGCCATGAGTTTCATGCCGCTGACAACCGATGTGGACTACGTGGGGGCGCCCAAGGCCAAGACCAAAGTGGCAACGGTGGCGATCCTGGGTCTGTTGATCATTCACTTGAGTCTTTACTTCGGTGGCATTCAATCCGGCTCGCAAATGCTGACGTTTCTGTCCGGAACGACGCTGTTGTACGCCTTCGTGTTTTCGTTCCCACTGCAACCTTTAGATGGTGAACATCTCTGGCGGCAAAGCAAAATGTTGTGGTTCGCCGTTTGGCTGCCGATCATGATCGCGTTTGTCAGCAACTTGCCACCCGGTTTGGCCACCATTTTTAACGCTCGTTCTCCCTAGCTGTGAGGTGCCGAGATGGCTGCCGAACCTACGAATTCCTCGGAAGTCAATGATCCGGGAATCAGTGAGCAGGAAATCAAACAACTCTCCCAAGAGAGCGAGTCGGAGCGCGCCCAAAACAAGCTGACGTGGGTCATCATCGGCGTGATTGTCGTGTGGACCTACCTGTACAACGTGTTGATCAAAGAACAAGGGCCGGTCGAGTCGTTCTTCCGAATCCTGGACACAGTCAGCGATGACTTCGTGATGGGGGCGTTGGTCACCATACTGGTAGGCGTCGGCATCGTGGCCGTCTTTTCGTTCACCAAGCTCTACACCCAGATCACCGCCAACGTCTATTCCTTCAAGCTGATCGAAGACCTGATGGTCACCGAGCTAGGGCGGGGCAACATTCGCCGGTTCTGTGCCAGGATGCTCAACTTTGGGGACGAGCCCCCTCCGATTGGCGTGGTCCCCACCAGGGCCTGGTCGCTGTTGCTCTCGTTCGGCTTCATCTACGTCATGAGTTGGGTCTACCTGGTTCTGTTTAGTGAAGCCTTGTTCTTTATCTCTTGGAGTGCTGGGGTGAACCTTCCCATCAACGCGCACAACCTGTTGATGATGCCTACGCTGGCCCTGGCCATTCCCTTCTCAGCACGCGTGATGGCCTATCTGCACTACCCGTACACGCAGGACTACGCGGACTTTATGCCAGGTGCGGTGTTCGTGCTGCTGATTGTGGTCACCTTGGGCTATCTGTTTCAGTCCGATGACCAAAAGTTTTTTGTCCAGCAGGTCTGGCAGAACGAGACCTTCCTGGTGGCGTTTCTCAAGAATGGACTCTTCTTGGCTTTCGTGCCTGTCTTCTTCGAAGGTCTCTACTGGCTCCGCGCCATGAATCAATCGAAGACCGAAGGAACCATGCAGCTACAAGCCCTCGGTCCAGACGATGTCCAAATCCCACAGCGCAAGAGTCCCCCGCCTGAAGCCAAATCAGACGAGTAACGTGGCGGCATGAGGGAGCGGTTAATCCTCCCGTCGAACGACGGAAGCACGGATTCAAAGCAGCCGAAATTCAAGATAACACTGCCGCCAGTGCCATCCAACCGATCTTGTATGGCTGCAGCGCTCTGTTGACCCGATCTTCCCAGATTGCCCACTTCGGCAGACTTCTGCCTGGCAGGTTCTCGCCCTGAGAGGGCTGCTGTGCTACGTTGCCTTCTTCAGTTTGCCGTCATCAGCTTGCCATCTTCTGCCATGTCCCACGAATGGGCGAGTTGCGGATAGAGAACCAGACCCCCTTGCGCGCCACGTTCAGAATCTGTACGAACCGCGCTCCATGATGTTCGGAGTTCCCATCCATGCCTAAGACCTACACTCAAAAGATTCGCGAAATTGCGATCGAGGCCCCGGATCTCAGCGAGGACGATCTGCTGCTGGAAAAGTTCAGCGGTCGGGAGAAGCTGTCGGGCGACTTTGAGTTCGATCTCAATCTGCTCGCACAGCCTGGGTTGACGGTTGATTTTGCCAAGTTGCTGGGCCGCCCGATCTCGGTTCGCCTGGGGGCTAAGGATGACAAGAAGACTCGCTACTTCAACGGGATCGTGCTGCAGATGAGCGAAGGGACCGAAGTCCCCACCTCCAACAATGCCGAAGTCTTTGTCCGGTACTGGCTCAAGGTTGTCCCCGAGTTCCGCCTGCTGGAGTGCAAGGTAGAAAGCCGGATCTTCCAGCACGAGACCGTGCATGACATTCTCAAAGAGGTGCTCAAAGATCTTGATGCGGAGTACGAGTTCGAGGCTCAACTCGACCCTCGCAATATCTGCGTCCAGTATCGCGAATCCGACTACGACTTTGCCCGCCGGCTGATGGAAGAAGAAGGGATCTACTACTACTTCAAGCACGCTCAAGGCAAACACACGATGTTGCTGAGCGACAAGAAGACCAGCCACGCAGACATTGCGGCTCCTACCAAGATTGAGTTTCGCAAATTCCAAGGCATGCGAGATCGCGAGCACGACGATGATCGGGTCTTCATCTGGCACAAGACGCAAGTGGTGGGTTCTGGCAAGTTCACCGCTCGGGACTACTCCTTCGAAATGCCGCAGAAGAATCTCGAAGCGATGAAGGAGATTGCGGACTCTGCCACCGTAGGCACCGTCAAGCACTCGCTCAAGGTGGCCAGCAATGACAAGCTCGAAGTGTACGAATACCCTGGGTTCTACGCCAAACGCTTTGATGGTGTGGACAAAGGGGGAGCTGAGAAAGCCAGCGATCTGAGCAAGATTGAGAAGGACAACACCCGAACAACCGAGATCCGCATGAAGCAACTGGCGGCCGATGACCTGACGGTATCGGGTGCCGGCAACGTGCGCACTTTTTCGGCCGGCCACAAGTTCGAACTCGACAATCACTTCTCCGCCAACGGCAAGTACGTGCTCACCGAAGTCACCCACGCCGCGGACATGGTGGGCACCTACACCACCGAAGAAAGTACCACGCTGCGGTACAAGAACAGCTTTCACTGCGTTCCGGATTCGGTCCCCTTCGTACCGGCCCGGACAACCGCCCGCCCCATTGTACACGGCACGCAAACCGCCACGGTGGTAGGTGGTGCTGGCAAAGAGATCGAGCCTGACAAATACGGTCGTGTGAAAGTGCAGTTTCGCTGGGATCGGGACCAAAAGAAGAACCTGGATAGCAGTTGTTGGGTCCGCGTCGCTCAGGCTTGGGCTGGCAAACGTTGGGGAACCTTCTTTCTTCCCCGGGTTGGTGACGAAGTGATCGTGGCCTTTCTCGAAGGAGATCCGGACCGGCCCATCATCGTTGGCTCAGTCTACAACTACGATCAGATGCCCCCCTACAACCTGCCGGAAATGAAAACCCGCAGCGTGATCAAGACTCGGAGCACCGAGAAAGGGGGCACCGACAACTTCAACGAGCTGTACTTCGAAGATAAGAAGGACGCCGAAGAGATTTATCTCCACGCCGAGCGCGACTTCAATCGCGTCGTCGAAAACAGTGACACGCTCAAAGTCGGGTTCGACAAGAAGGATCCTGGTGATCAGACCATTGAGATCTACAACAACCGCACCGAAACTGTGGAGAACGGGAACGAGACCGTCACCATCAAAAAGGGAGATCGCACGGTCAACGTAGACACCGGCAACGAATCGCTCACGGTCAAAACGGGAAACCGCACGGTCAACGTGGACACCGGTAACGATTCGCTCACGGTCAAGACTGGCAATCACACCATCAAGGTCAGCGCCGGAAAGAGCGTCATCGAGGCGGCTCAGTCCATCGAACTCAAGGTCGGAAGTTCCACCATCAAGATCACGCCCACCGGCATCACGTTGACCTCCACCATGATCAAGCTCGATGCCCAAGGCATGTCCCAAGTCCTCGGCGGCGTGGTCAAAGTCGCCGGCAAATCACTCGCCGAGATCAGCGGAGCAGCAGTCAAGATCAACTGATCCACCCTAACGGCAGGGTAGCCTCGGTTGCTTGCAACCTAGGTTTACAAGAGGCGCACGCTGAGAGTAAGAATTACCCGGCAATCCACGATGTGGAATGTCAAATTTCCGTTGCTGCCTTCTGTAAACCTCAGAACAACGCAGACAGCTCATCCGTCAACCCATTCACCACGACGAGGACGCTAAACCCGATGCTTGCCGTCGGCGATACTGTGACCGCAGAAGTGACCTCCTTGCAGGTGTTCGGCGTTTTCTGTCGGCACGCATCGCACGATATGCTTGTCGTGATTCCTGAAACGTCTTGGATCGCCTCGTTTAACTCCTGCCTGCAGTTCGCCGACATTGGCGATCAACTTACGGTCAAGATAACGAACATCGACCAACCTACCGGCAAGATTGCCGCTAGCGTAAAGGATCTACATCCCGACCCATGGACGAATGAGAAGATAATTGTTGGTGCACACTATAACGCGCGGGTTGTCCGATTTGTGGAATCTACAGATCGGTGCAATAACCGTTCGGCCTACTTGATCGAGTTGCTCCCAGGTTCGTACGCGATGCTCGCGTCTGGTGATCGTGCAATCTCCTGTGGTCAAAACGTTGCGGTCAAGGTACTGGCCGCTGATCTTCGTCAGTCGTCGGTAGTGGTGGACTGGACATGATCGAGCGGCGAACAAGGCGGTGAACCTGAGCGGCGGATCGGGCGTTTCGAAGCGGCTCCAAGTAGCCCGCGCAAACTCCCGCAAGACGCCGGATCTGTAGCAGGTAGCCCAAAATTGCACAAAGTGCTTTTTTTCCTGCCCATCACGATCACGCCGTCAGTTCATTTGCCGTTCACGCCCTTCAAAATGGAAGCAAACACCGACGATCAGAAGAGTAAGCACGAACGCGGCGTACTGCACGACGCCATCAAATGAGTGCGCCAAATTGAGGTAGAACAAGGTAAAACTCATGGTCCATCGGGCAACACCGAAAAAGACCGAGACGAATAGGACGCACACGGCCAACTGAAGCATACTGAATTGGCACTTACGAGTCGAAGCCAGGCAAGACCATGCGAGAAGGAGTAGATTGAGCACGGCGGCTCCCAAAAAAAGTGCTGGAACGGTGGGCGGTATCATGAATCCGGTCGCCAACATTCCTAGCGATACGCATGCAATGCCAGAGGTTACTGCGGCGGCAAACCAGAACAATCCTCGACGGGGCTTCGAGGTAGTATGGTGCAAAGCCAAAATATTCAGGATCGCTGCTCCGGTCGTGAATCCAAACAGGATCAACGGCAAGTTGATCACGATGCTCAGCCAAAGAACTGGTTCGTACGTCCAGTGGCGTATGCCATCATCCGGTGCGCTATCACTTTGAGCTAAGTCTGGTTCGGCATCGTTGGCAGCGTCAGGACACGGCTCCCCGTCTTTTGTAGCCATGCAGTTCCAGCACAACTCGAAGTTGCTGGGGACGATTTCACCGCAGTCGCTACATGTCCACCTCACGGTCTCTTTCATCGACATCGGCCCTCATGACAAGCAGTTACTAGGCCTCAATCAAGTGAGGTCAAATTGGTGTTGATTTGCTTCTCACCGGTGGCTCATGTGTATTGATTCATCCAGATCGCAGGATGTCAACAATCAATCCCTCTGTGGCACACCCACAGTCTGACCCCAACGGTGATGTCAACGAGTTAGCGCGGTTCAACCGGTCTCTGACGCAGCAACACCAGAGATGTTTCGGCCGCTTCGCTTACCCGCCAACTGCTGTCGCTGACTGCTTCAGAAAGAGCTGGGATGGCACGCGAATCGCCCAGGTGGCCGAGTTCGCGGGCAGCCAACGTGCGGCCCCAATCGGCATCGGACCCTTGCAACTTGTCGATGAGCGGTTGCATCGCCCGCGAATCTCGAAACCGTCCGATTGCCTCGATTGCGGAGATACGCACGTCCAGAGCAGGATCATCCATCATCCGAAATAGATGCTCGAAAGCTCGGCGGTCTCCGATCGCGCCGAGGGCGTTGACCGCATGGTAGCGAACTTCCCAGTTTTCATCTGAAAGAGCCGTAATGAGCGGCGCAACCGTTCGCGGATCCTCCAGCCTGGCAAGGCTCCTCGTTGCATAATGCCGTATTTCATCGTCGGGGCTCTGCAAAGCATGCATCAAGGCTGGGACCGCACTGCTCCCCATTCCATGCAACTCGGCTTCCACTTCTTCAAAAGGGCGACGGAACAGCATCGGAATAAGATCAAATCCCAGGGACTGGCGGCTGGCCAAGTCCTGCAAGAGATACGGAACTCTCCTGGCTGGAGCGTAGTTCCAAACGTACCATGCGGTACCTACGGAGCAGGCGGCTGTCATCAGCAAGAGCGTTCGAAGGCGGAACTGCAGACGCAGTCGGAATGGTCGGTTGCTTTGAGGGACCATCGCGGCGGCAAAGAACAGCAAGGGGGAAAGTACCAGCAGACCGACGATTACCAAGACATAATGACCCAAACCCATGTTCGCACCTGTACGCCAACAACCCTAACACCATTTCCAGTGTAGGGCGTGCCAGCGAAGTTCTCAACGTGGCTGGTCACCGTTCTCCGGTGAGAAGACCAACCGGCGATGCCAACTGGTGTCGTCGGTGTCTGGGAAATCACTGCGAAGATGCACGCCGCGAGATTCTTCCCGCGCCAGGGCGGCGGCAATCATCAGCCTGGCCACGGTGAGCATGTTCTGCAGTTGCCAACCGGAGGGATCGGCGAACTGCTGCGACAACACGTACCGGCACCAGGAATCGACCGCCTCGCGCGCTTCGACCAACGACTCCCCATCGCGGCGAATCCCGATTTTTCGCCACATCAACGTCTTGAGCGAATTGCGGATATCATCCAGGTCCAGAGGTTCGCCTTCGGCCGGAAGCGGCAGATTGGAAAGGGGCGGCGCTTCGAACAGGTTGGGCATCTCGAGCGCGGCTTGAGAGGCAGCCTCGCCGGCATGTGCGCCGAATACCAGTCCTTCGAGCAGGCTGTTGGATGCCAGACGGTTGGCTCCATGCAGACCGCTCGAAGTGACTTCGCCTGCTGCCCAAAGCCCCGGCAGCGACGTTTGCCCGGCCAGGTTTACCGTGATGCCGCCAATCATATAGTGGGCACCCGGACGGACCGGGATGGGATCGCTGGTCACATCCAATTGGAACTTGCTGCACACGGCAGCCAGACCAGGGAAGCGACTCCGCACTCGCTCTGGGCTGAGATGCGCCAAGCTCAGGTAGACGCAAGAGTGGTGCGTCTTTTCCATTTGATTCTCAATTGCCTGACTGACAACATCGCGCGGAGCCAGCTCGCCCCGGGAGTCGTAGTCCGGCATGAAGCGGTGCCCTGTGGCATCCAGCAAATACGCCCCTTCACCCCGAGTCGCCTCGGTGATGAGCACGCGACTGCTGCCAGGTATGTAGAGCACGGTTGGGTGGAACTGCATGAACTCCAGATCGCGAAGTTCGGCTCCTGCCCGATGGGCAATGGCAACGCCGTCTCCGGTAGCGACGGGAGGATTGGTGGTTTCGCGATAGAGTTGGCCTGCCCCTCCCGCACAGAGGATGGTTTGCTTGGCCCAAATCAAGGTGGTCCCGTTGTGGGCGTCCCACACCACGGCTCCGCGGCAGGTGCCGGCCTCGTCGGTCAACAGGTCGAGGGTGAAGGTGTTAGCCATCAGGTTGATATGCGCGGCTTGCTCAGTGTGGAGCAGCAAAGCCCTCATGATCTCTTTGCCGGTGGCGTCTCCCAAGGCATGCACCACGCGATGATGACTATGCCCTCCTTCTTTTCCCAAAGCCAGGTGGCCAGCTTCTTCGTCAAAGCCGGCTCCCCAAGCAGCCAGTTCGGCAATCCGCTGCGGAGCTTCGCGAATGACCAGTTCCACCACTTCGCGGATGCAGAGTCCGGCACCAGCGGTGAGCGTGTCCTCAATGTGGTTCTCAAAGCGGTCTTCAGGATCCATCACACCAGCAATGCCCCCTTGGGCATAGTTGCTGCTGGATTGCAACATTTCATCCTTGGTAACCACCAGCACTGCCTGGCTGGGGTCCGCGGCATTGGCCGCGCGGAGTCCGGCAATTCCCCCGCCAATGATCAAGAGATCGGTAAACCGATGCCCTACGTGTTTGGGATGAAACGGAATCAGATAGCGAGGTTGTTCCACCAGCGGGATCCGTGCAGAGGAGCGGAGAGCAATTACGAATCGGTCGTTTTCGGCGAAGCGGCCAGGCATTTGTACTGACCGGCCACCCAACGTGGGATATCGCTTTTATACCAGCGAGAGAACCGGCTTTCGCTAGGTCCGCCTGGCAAATTCGTCCACGCTTCGTCGGTTTGCAGATCCGTCACGAAGTGATAACTGGGGGCAAAGGTACTCTCGCGCGTGGCAACTCGGAGCAAATGTCCTTGAAACGGCGTGGCATGACAGCCTGGCATCGGCATGTCTGCGGTGTGGAACCCCAAGGCTCTTCCGACCAGCTGCCCTTCGAAGAACCGATTGGTGAACTTGAAGGCGTTCATTTTGCCCCAGGGAATCTCCGGCTCACCGTTCATCTTGTCCGCCGCGATTCGAATCAGTTCCCCTTTGTCGCGTCCCGCCCACCAGAGCGAATGCTCCTTGTGCAACAACTGATCGATGGCCGTCACCACCGGCATGGAGAAACCGGCCCTGGTGCAAAGATACAGCATCCGCCGCCAGCCAATGCCTCCTTGCTCCTGGCCAAACACCTCCAACAGCACGCGGCGATACAACCGGGTGAACAGCGAGGCTTCGAGGCTGTCTACCCCGTAGCTGCAGTCCCAGTTGGCCAGGCGGGTTTTCAATTCCCCTGCTGGCAAATGGGGCAGAAAGATGGCCAGCAGGTCACGAGCCTGAACGCTGACCAGGTCGTACTGCAGCGCCTGCATCTCTTCCAGCGTTGCCTGAGGAAACTGCTGCAACTGCTCATCGATCCGGCGTTTGCGATAGTCGTGCGTCGGTAGCGTTACGAGCTGTGGTCCGCCGGGGACATCGACCGCTTCGTTGGCCGTGGCCACAAACCCACAGGGTGGATCGAGTTCACCAGGCAGAATTTCCGGATCGACGCGGCCTTGCCAGTGGTTGGCCGGGTCCCAAGCCGGCACCGGATACAGACCACTGACATGCGGCGGGCGTTTCGGAAACCAACCACCTGCTTGAAGCCCAATGTGTCCTTCCCGATCTGCAAACACCCAGCGCAGCGTCGGGTGAGGGCAGCGTTTGGCCAGCCTCATTCCTTCTTCTGCCGAACCGCAAGCGGGAAGCCGGAGCCAGGAGGCAATGGACTCGCCAGCTCCCAGGTGACTGCCGGTCCAGGAAGTCGTGAGGTAGTAGCCGGGACCAGAAGTGTCCGGGTCGGCGGCCAGCGTCCCGAGTTCGTTGTGCAGAACAATCTCAATCTCAGGTTCTGCCCCTTTGCGCTCGATGACTTCGCGCCGCACTTCGAAGTTGTGCCAACTCTCGTTGCGGCGGTACTGCCAGCGGTCGTTGTCCAGTCGGCAATCTTCGATGAAGAAATCGCTGGTGTCTCCCTTGAGATACGTGACACCCCAGGCGAGTTCCGCCGTGCGGCCGATGCCAAACGAAGGGCAGCCTGGCAGCGACGCCCCCATGAGATACTTGTCTTCCCAGTGCAGGGCCACCTCGTGCCAGATGGCCGGCAGCCGGTTGATTTCCAGATGCGGATCGGCGGCCAAGATGGCCGCACCGCTCGCCGTGCGACTTCCTGAAACGGCCCAAGCGTTGCTGCCAGCCAAGCGGGGCAAGTCCGCCATCAGTTCCAAGGCTTCGTCCGATAGCCGGTCCGCAATCTTGACCTGGCGAAGCAGGTCGAAATCGGCATCGTCCAGCCGGGGTGCAAACAGTTCGCGCAGTCGGTCTGGCTCGACCCCCACTTGAATCAATTCCACCAGCAACCGTTCTTGCTGCTGTTGGCCGACGGCCAGTCCGCCAAAGTTGAGCAGGTTGCCAATCAGCATCACCGAGGCAGGATCCCAGGTATCCGGCCGAAACCCGGTGGCCCACATCGGCAGCGAGCGGCCCGACTGCTGCATGCCGTTGTTCACCCCTTGGCAGTAAGCGGCCAGGGCTTCGCGAACCTCTTCGTCCAGCAGATCCACTTCTTCTTGCAGATGTTGATCCAGCCCAACCCGGCGAAAGAACCGATCCGTCTCTACCAAGGCGGGCCGGTTGCTGATCTCCGCGGCGCTGCGACCACTGGCCACCGCCCGCGAGAACAAGATCTGCGTCGGCCGATCGAACCCGTGCATGAACCCCAGGCCAAACAAGGCGTCGTGCCAGGTGGGGGCGTGGATATGCGGAACGCCGTTCTCGTCGCGCGCCGCCGTAAAGGGACGCTGCTGCTGTTTGATGCGAATAGGCTGCATGGCTCAGGTGGGAATCGGGGAATGGCGGCAGTTACAGCCCAGCGTTGAGCCCTTGCAGATCTTCCGGCAAGAAACGTCCATCTTTGCGAATCACCTGGCCGTCGAACGAGATCTCGCCCCCGCCCACTTCCGGTGTTTGCAGGAGCACCAGATCCCAGTGCACCCGGCTCCGGTTGCCGTTGTCGCAGTCGTCGTAGGCGTTGCCAGGCGTGAAGTGAATGGAGCCCCCGATCTTCTCATCAAACAAGGTATCCAACATCGGCCGCCGCACGCGATTGTTGCAGCCAATGGACCACTCGCCGATGTACCGGGCCCCTTCGTCCGAGTCCAGGATCTTGTTCAGCGGCCCATCGTCTCCCACGCAGGTGGCTTTGACGATCTTTCCCCGTTCGAACTCGAACGTGATCCCGTCAAAAATGGTGCCTTGATAGCGTGAGGGGGCGTTGTACTGAATTCGCCCTTCCACGCTCTCTCGCAATGGTGCCGTGAAGCACTCGCCGTCTGGAATATTGCGTTGTCCATAACAGGGGCGAACCGGCATCCCTTCGGTAGAGAAACGCAGGTCCGTGCCAGGGCCGGTGATATGAATCTCATTGGCGGCCAGCATCCGCGCGACCAACGGCTTGAGATCTTCGCCCATCTTGGCATAGTCGGCCGTGCAGACGTCGAAGTAGAAATCTTCGAACGCGTCGGTACTCAGGTTGGCACTCTGTGCCATGCTGGGCGTGGGATAACGGAGCACCACCCACTTCGTGTTGGGCACCCGCTCTTGCAGATGAACCGGCTGCATCCAATGTTGCTGATAGAGGTCCATTTTTTCGCCTGGCACATCGGAGAACTCCGCGCTGTTGGCCGACCCGCGAATGCCGATGTAGGCATCCATTTCCTTCATCCGGGCCAGCTCAAACTTGCCTATTAACCCCAGGCTCTCAGGCGTGGCTGCGCGAAACAAACTCCGCATCACGGCGTTGCTTTTCCACGTGACCAGCGGCAGCGCTCCGCGCTCGGTTGCCAGCTCGACCAATCGGCACACCAGCGTGGCATCCGGCAAATCGATGGCTTCGATCAGCACCTTTTCGCCAGCTGCCAGCTCGCAGCTATGGTCGATCAGAGTCTCCGCCAAACGGTCTAAACGGGGGTCTTTCATCCTGCCGGCCTCCAACGCCGGAATTGCCTGAGTTGCCAAACGTCACGCGCAGCGGGCTTGCCGCAATGCGTGGCATCATACGGCATGCCGTCGCAATGCTCAACGCAGGAGTCAACGCAGAGCAGGAACTTGACGGGTGGCCATCGTGGAGTGTCCACTGAACCGTCTTGCCACCTAGCCATTCCAACTGCCGGCATCCCAACTGCCAGTATCGCAGTGATGGAGCGTGGCGGCAGATGGCTTATCACAACCCAACAACTGCAAACCGTACCAGGTGGCTGAATGTCTAACCTTGCCGACCAACTCGATTCCTTGCGGCGTCGCATCGTCGAAGGCAATGACCCTGACATGCCGTTTGAATACGTCCAGCGTCTGGCCGTCACGCAGACGGGTGAAACGTTCAACCTTGAATTCTACGGGGATCCGTTTGAGGAAGCGTACCTAGACCTGCTCAACACAGTGGCTAGCGAGGAGGTTTCTCCGTTCATCCGCTCGCTCTTCCTCGCGGGTCCCGACGAAGGTGCAAACGGGACACAGCACTGGGACATCGAACCGCTGGTGGCTACGGACGCAGAATTTTCGCGATTGGAGTCGTTCTCCATTCGCCGGAATCAGCCCGCCGACCACAACCGACCAATTGTCGGATCAGGTATTGAAGAGGGTGGATTGCTCGCACGGTTGCTAGCAAAATCGCCGCAACTCCAAGAATTGACGGTTCCATCTGCTCCCAACGAAGCATTCTTTTCTGGGGGCGATCATCCCATTCGTTCGTTGGCCGTTGACGCGGGATATGATACGCAAGGATTCATCGGCAATTTTGCTGCCTCGTCCTGCTTCCCGGAATTGCGAAGTCTGGAATGGGGCGAATTCAATGAAACCTATCGGGATGACTATTTGACCAGTTGCACATCACTTGACGACTACCGTGCGCTTTTTCGATCGAGCGCGTTTCGTTTCGTGTCTCACTTTGTTTGGCGAAATCCTATCTGCACCCAGGATGAGATCAGCGGTTTGAAGAAACAAAGACCGGATCTGCAGTTTCTCATCGTCCATTTCACGGATCATTATGTCTGAGCGCGGATCGTGACTTGCCGAACAAAGAGCGACTCCCGGACAATCGGCAAAACCAACCAAGCGGCAGACATGGGCCGATACGCCCTTTCAATCGTCACTTGAGCGACCAATCTTGCCAGATCGGCATGAATTGTTTCTAGTGGTGCTGGAGAACTCTCCGGCAGTAGGGCAGTGTTCTGTTCCAGCCTGGTTAGCTCACCATGCGCTCCCCCGCTTCTGTTCCTCGTACGACAACGGCCCATACATGCCACGAATTCTTGTTTTGGATTCCATTGCCCAAGAAGGACTTGATTTGCTCGATGCGGCCACCGACATCGAGTTCGAAGTTCGCACGGGACTCAAGGGAAGCGATTTGCACGACGCGTTGCTCGAAGCAGATGGGGCCATCTGCCGCAGCGGGGTCACGATCACCCCCGAGGCGCTCGACGGCAACACGCGTCTCAGGGCCATTGCCAGGGCGGGGGTCGGAACGGACAACATTGATCTGACCGCGGCAACTCGGCTCGGCATCATTGTGATGAATACCCCCACCGGCAATACCCTCAGCACGGCCGAACACACGGTGGCCATGATGCTTGCGCTGAGCCGCAACATTGCCCCGGCGTATCAAAGCCTGATCGAAGGACGCTGGGACCGGAAGACGTACATGGGGACTCAGTTAGCCGGCAAGACGTTAGGGATTGTTGGCTTGGGGCGAATTGGTTTGGCGGTGGCCGCTCGGGCCGCGGCCTTGGAAATGCGCGTGCTGGGCTTTGACCCCTTTCTCTCAGCGGAGCGTTCCGCCGAACTTGGGATCGAGCCGTTTGCGACCGTCAAAGAAATGCTGCCGCACGTGGACTACCTCACGGTCCACACGCCGCTCAACGATCAAACCGCCAACCTGATCAACAGCGAGACCCTCGAACTACTCAAGCCAGGCGTGCGATTGATCAACTGTGCCCGAGGGGGCATCTACAACGAATCAGCCCTGGTCGAAGGACTCCAGCAAGGCAAGATCAGTGGCGTTGCCTTGGATGTTTTCCAAGAAGAACCATGCGCCAACAGTCCCCTGTTCGGCATGCCAGGCGTGCTGGCCACGCCGCACCTGGGAGCCAGTACCGAAGAAGCCCAAACTCAGGTAGCCGTTGAAGCGGTGAATCTGGTGGTTGATTATCTCACCACCGGCGGAATTCGCCATTCGGTCAACGCCATTCCGCTCGATCCGCAAAAGATGGTGCTGATCAAACCGTACCTCAACGTTGCCTACCGGCTCGGTTTGGTGCATGGCCAGTTGTTGCAACCAGGGCAGTCCCCCAGAGCTTGTAGGCTTAGTTTTCACGGGGAAGTGGCCCAGCGCGAAACTCGTGTCTTGGGAGCCGCCTTTGCCTGCGGCCTGTTGCACAAAGCGCTGGACGCTCAGGCAAACATCGTCAATGCCGAGGTCCTGCTACGCGAACGAGGAATCAGTCTCAGCGAAGAAAGCTCCACAGGCATGGGAGCCTTTAGTTCGCTGATTACTGCTGAGGTGGAAACGCAGGGCGAAGTCTATCAGACAGCCGGTACGGTGTTTGGACAAGACATGCCTCGGCTGGTTCAATTAGGCGGCTACCGTCTCGAGGCTTTCCTGGATGGAAAACTGCTCGTGTTCGAACATCGGGACGTGCCAGGCATCATTGGCTGTGTAGGTACCATCTTTGGCAAGCACGGAGTCAATATTGCTCAAATGGCCGTCGGCCGTCGGCGTAGTGATCCGGGAGGTGACGCCGTGGGCGTGCTAAATCTTGACAACGAGCCCTCGGCCGCAGCTTTGGAAGAAGTGCGGCAACACCCGGACATCTCGAGGATTCAGGTTATCAATCTTCCCGCTCCCGGCGACTTGCCTGCCTGGTTGGCGTGAGGCATCCGCGTCGGTGGCGACAGCGTGGGATTGCCGAGCTGAATGTGATTGACCGCCGTTAATGTTCGCGTTGGCGGCCGAGTTGGCTCACGACAATCCATGCTGCCCCGCAGCAAAGGATCATCAGCACGATCATCAACGAGGAGCCAAACTCGATGGTATCGTGCCCAGCCCCTTCCATCATGCCAGCTACAAACGCTGAGCCAAAGAACCCAAACCCCACCGCCATCAAGATCCGCATCACGCTCGAAGCCATGCGCTTGGCGAAGTGCGGCGAGTTGTCTCGCTTGGCGGATCGGGGACGCGCCTTGGCTGGCCGCGAAGCGGTGGCGGTGGCGGATTGCCCACCGAAGCTCTGGGGAGACGTTCCACTTCCGGCACTGCCGACCAGTTCTTCCTGGTTCACCGGAACCACGTCCATCACCTCAGGTTCCTCGGCGTACTCGCCTGAGAGGGCGCTGGTTGTTGGTGCGGACTGCCTGGCTTGATTGAATGCCGCGTGGGGGGCCGGAACGCGTTCGTTGGAATCGTCGGCGCTGCGCCGCAGCAGCGCATCTTTCTTGCTTCGCGCGGTTTCTAAAAGAACGGTGCAAATGATTCCGCTGATGACCGAAACTGCAATATCTTTCAACATGTGTTTGCCATCCTGCAGTGCAGGTTTCGAACGAACGCGATGGAGTGGCACCACCAGTTGGGCGCGGGAGTATAGAGAGGTTCGTCACACGCGCGGAGTCCAATTTTCTGCCAACCCTGCGCGCACTGATTGTGAGTCGGAGCCAGCATTGTTAGCTTGGACGCAAGGAGACGTAACGCGTCAACGCTTAAATTTCGGGTTGGGTGCCATGGCCTCGTTTGCGTCGCCATGCTGAAGTGGAGTCAGTATCGCCACTTGCATCCGAACATGCCACGCAAGCAAGCGCATGGCAGCCGAAAAATTTACCGTCACAAAAGCAGTAACCCTGCTACGTCGAACATCGGCAGCCTAACCCCCTGCATTCCAGCAAAACCAGCGACAGTGCCCTGCGTGAAACGATTTCTTGCGAGCGAAGTGGACCAGAAACCAGCGGGAACGTTCTTGCATCGGCACGAAACGTTTACGCCACCGGGGGCGCGATCACTCGACTCAGACCGTCAATTTCGAAACAACATTTGAGGGGATTCCATGGATCCGTTGCGTATCGGTGTGGTAGGGCTCGAGCACGATCATGTGTGGGGCGCTTTGGACGAAGCTGCTAGCAGTCAGGAGGTAAAGATCGTAGGAGTTGCCGAACCGCACGAGGCGTTGCGCCAGCAATTCTCCGCAAAGTTTGACGCCCCCACGTTCGCTCGGTACGACCAGATTCTGGACGCGGGGCTAGATGCCGTGTTGATCTTTACCGACAACGCATCGCACCCGTACTTGATTGACATGGCAGGCGAGCGGGGCCTGGCTGTGATGGTGGAGAAGCCGCTGGCTGCCAGCATTCAAGAAGCCGACCGCATTGTTGCCATGGTTCACAAACATAAGATGCGGCTGATGGTCAACTGGCCATTTGCCTGGTGGCCGCAAATGCAGCAAGCCTGGAAGATGGCCACCGACGGCACGCTGGGACGCGTCTGGCAAGTGAAGTATCGGGCTGCGCACGCAGGCCCTCAGAAGCTCGGCTGCTCAGAGTTCTTCTGTGATTGGTTGTTTGACGCCGAACGCAACGGGGCCGGCGCGTTGATTGATTATTGCTGCTACGGTGCCTTGCTGGCGCGTCTGGTGCTGGGCGTTCCCTCACGAGTCACCGGCATTGCCGGGCGGTTGTGCAACGAAGAACTCAGCGTCGAAGACAACGCCGTGCTGGTGATGACGTACCCACGCGGCATGGCCATGTCCGAGGCCAGTTGGTCGCAGATTGGAAATCTCTCCAGCTACATCACCTGGATCTATGGGACCGAAGGAACCTTGATGGTGCAGCCCCGGACCAGCGGTCAACTTCTTTGGGCAACCGAAGAGCACCCCGACGGAGTCGAGGTCGAAGTGCCTGGCCAAGAAGTTTCGCAACAAAGCCCGCTGGCGCATTTTGCCCATTGTTTGCGAACCGGCGAGGATTTCTCGCCCTTCTGTTCGCTGACGGCGGGGCGAGATGCCCAAGAGATCTTGAGTGCAGGGTTGATCTCCGCAGAGCTCGGCGAAGAAGTCTCCCTGCCGCTCCGTCACTTCCTGGAGAAGTGAGCAAGGCAGGAACGCAGAGATCGGGGAGGTTCGCAGAGGGAGAAGGGTCTACTGCTGCGTCAACGCCTAGATTTCGAGTTGAGTGCCCGCAACAAAGTCAGATTGGCTCAAAGTCTACCAAGCAAGCGGCCAGCGGATCTGCCGATCTCGCAGCACGCAGAACAGCCCGGCGGCAATCAAGTCGGCGGTGGTGCCAGGGTTGCGGCGGTGGCCATCTGCACGAAGCCAATCATCCAGGGCTTGTCGACTGTTCTTCAATTTTTCTGGTGCGGACTCGAGCGCGATGGTGGCGCGGCGGCGCAGTTCGGCATTGGTCTCTTCGCCACATTTCCGCAGCACCAGGCTATCGCCATACTTGGCCATCAACTGGAGTTGCACCTGGACAATGGCCTCGCCGAGCGGTTGCTCGGCCTCGTGCCCAACCAGGGCTGGTGCCACTTCACCCAGCACTTCGGCAAACCCGTTGGTGTACTGTCTGGCAACCAGGTCGTGATCGGCAGCCAACTGCATGGCGGCGCAGAGATCCTCTGGCGGCGTTCCGGCCACGTCATGTTCTGGGACTTCGCCCAACCCACCAGCTTGAGCGTTGAGAATGGCGGCGTAGACGTGAGTGGCATCGCCGGGTGTGAGACTGGCCAGAACATGTTGAATTCCTTGGTCCAACGGCTCTCCTCGCGGGACCATGGCCAGCGGAACCACCAACAGCAGCGTGCCGAGATTCGTGTTGGTGCCGACCCTCTCGCGGGTCGCTTGCACGGCTGCAAGAACCGTTTGGCCCAATCCCCGCTCGGCAGCGGCGGCAATGATTGGTCCGGTGGCCACGGCACTGATCACAAAGTCCATGTAGCTGAGGTCTGCAAACCCGGCGTGAGGGTGCACATTGCCTGGCTTGGGAGCAGACGCCTCGAGTAGCGTGGCCAGTGTCGCACATTCCGCCAGGTCAAGTGGCGTTGAATTCTGGTGGGAAGCTCCGGGTACGGACATCACGGGTTCTGCAACCGCTGCGGATCAGGCGAACTGATTTCTTCCGTAGCCAGCACGAACCGGCGAATGTGTGAGATCACCTCCGCGTAGGCGTCTTCCATGACCCAATGCCCTGCATCCGGAAAGCGATGCACTTCTGCCTGAGGAAAGAACTCAATGAACCGTTCAAGAAATCGTGGTGTGAAACACCAGTCGCGCATGCCCCACAGCAACATCATGCGGTGCCTCTGAAACTGACTCAGCCCCGCTTCCACATCGCACAGAGCCGGATAACTGGGGTGACCCGGACGGAGCGGGATATCCCTGACGAATTCGTGCGTGGCGATCCGGTTCGCCCAAGAGTCGTAGGGAGCACGGTAACCAGCACGTACCTGCGGCGTGAAGAGTTCGCGTCGGCGGGTTGCCATCCGGAGCGCTGCTTCGACAAACCCATTGAGTCCGCGAACCGCCAACTTTCCCAGCCCTGGCGTTCGGCAGACACGGATCCGCAAGGGAATCTGTTGCGACCGAAACGCCCCGGTGTTCATCAGCACGAACTGCCGAAAACGCTCGGGACAGCGCGCTGCCGTCCCCATGCCGATGGCTCCCCCCCAGTCATGCCCTACCAGAGTGACATCGTGCAGGTCCAGCGATTCGACCAGATGGGTGAGGTTGTCAACGTGTTGAGCCAGGCGGTAGGGATACTGCTGTGGTTTGTCGGACAGCCCACAACCCATGTGGTCTGGCACAATCAACCGGCAGCGATCCTGCAAAGCCAAGACAAGCCGCCGCCAGTAGAACGACCAGGTGGGGTTGCCATGGACAAGCAGCAGCGTCGGGCCTTGCCCTTGGTCCAGGTAATGGTAGCGCAGTCCATCAATCCGCAGTTCTTGCGAAGGGAAGGGGTAGAGCGCGCGCCAATCATGAGGTTCGGACATGCCTTTAGTTATACGGATTGCACGCAGATGTTCCCAGCGGGTCCGCAGCGGTAGTTTTATAGACCGACTACTCTTTCGGAAACTCGACTCGGGCCTTCTCCAGCGCCTCGCGAACTGGCGTCAGGTCGGTCATGTCGGGCTGCAGCCAGAGGGTGAGCCGCCCAGTAGGTACGTCAACCGTTGCGTGCTCGACCCCTTCAACGTCCATGGCACTTCGATACACACACAGCCGGCAGCACTCGCAATCAGGAATCAGGACTTCAATCTCTGCCTTGTGGAGCTTGTCACGAAGTTCCCCCAAAACCGGCCGGAGCGAGAACATCCCATACGAGGCCCTGCGTAGCGCCTGGCTGATCTGCTCGCGGAGTTGATCGTCCGTCACACGGTGATTTGCCGGGGCGCCGGGGTACAGCCTGGCGTGGTGGTAGGCGAGCGTGATCTCATGCCGCTCGAGGTCAAGACGGATCAATTGAACCTCAGGCATGGCCTGCAATCTTTGGCGAAGTTCCGGCACCCGCTCCTCGGCGCTGAGCCCCACCAACCGATAGGTGACCTGCGGTGGAGGCGCGGTCTCTGGGGCGACGGACGGGTCCTCGTTCGTCGTCGGCTGTGGGATTGGAATAATCGGGACATCGGCAGCCTGGGTGGGTGTGACCGTGGGCTCCGGCGTGGTCGATGCGGGAGGATCCTGATGTTTGCCGGTAGGCAGGAAAAGCTGGCTCACCACGAGTTCGTGAATCAGCGCGCGAATCCCACCTCCGCTGGCCTGCGTCCGTTCGACAATCTGGGCGATTTCATCACGATCGCTGAACCCAATCGGCCTGCCTGTGGCATACACGCAGAACTGCTCAGCCAGGTTGGTCAGCAACCGTTCCGGTTCGGCAGCCAGGAGAGTTTGAAACTCGTTGATGCCTGAAAACGTGCGACCATCTGGCAGAACGCCCGACGCATCGACCGGCGGTCCCAGCTTGAACTGGATGGGGATAAGCGGATCAATCGCGCCGCGCGGGGCGGGCTCGCCCTCGCCAATGGAGCGGTAACGGTCCCGCTCTCCGCCGATCACATCGAAGGACTCCAGCGCAAAGCCTGGCGGATCCATCTTGGCATGACAGGAGGCGCAGGCGGCGAGCGAACGATGTTTGTCGAGTTGCTCGCGAATGGTTGTGGCACCTTGCACGTCAGGTTCGACCGCTGGAATATTGGGCGGAGGAGGTTCCGGCGGTTCGCCTAACAAGCGAGCCATCACAAACGCGCCGCGCGGCACCGGGGAGGTTGTCGTTCCGTTGGCCGTGACTTTCAACACCGCCCCCTGAGTAAGCAGCGCGCCGCGAGGACAATCTGCCGGAAGCGGCACCCGGCGAATCTGCGAACCGGCCACCCCTGGCACACCGTAGTGCGTTGCCAACTTCTCGTTGAGCATCGCAAAATCAGACTGCACCAGATATCGGGCACCGAGATCCTTCTCAATCAATTCGCGAAAGTACGCATGAGACTCAGCCAACATCGAGTCTTGCAAGTAAGGGCTGAACTCGGGGTAAAGCTTGCGGTCTGGATCGTTGGCCGCAATCTTACGGAGACTGAGCCATTGACCGAGAAAATCCTCGATAAACCGATCCGACTTGGGATCTTTCAACATTCGTTCGACCTGCTCGTGCAGCACCGTCGGCGAATGCAACTTGCCGGTGTTGGCCAACAGCGTGAGCGTGTCGTCCGGCAGGGAGTTCCACAAAAAGTACGAGAGTCTCGCCGCCAAAGCGTGTTGATCGAACGCGTCAGCATGTTCGACGTGGTACAGAAAATCCGGCGAGCAGAGTGCCGCACGGTACGCATAGCGCATGGCGGCTTCGAAACAGTCTCCACGCGCGAGTCGCTCCGTGGCCAGTGCCACGTACTGTTGGCGAAGTTCCACTGGCACCGGTCGACGGAAAGCCCTGGGAAGGAACGACGCCAACAAGCGATCGGCATCCGCCTGCGGCCACGCCGAGGCGACTGTCCAGTTGCCGCTGGGGGTATCTGGCCGATTGGGAGCCTGAGTCTCTTGCCGCAGCAGCTTCCGTTTTGGGAGGGTGATGCCTGGTTGGTTCTTGGTCTCGAACGGCACCAGCGGGAGATCACCGAACAGCCGGCGGTGACTGACCGGCGGCCAGACGTCATGGATCGGCCCTTCCACTTCGAACCAATCGCATGCAATGCCTGGTCCGGTGAACGCCATCGCCCGACCGGGTCGGTTGTAGTTGACCACGGGGGCCAACGATGCGGTATTGAAACCGATGGTGTCTTTGAAATTCAGCCAGGTTTCTAGCTCATGCACTTGCGGCTGCAGCGAAGGAGCATCGTAGTAGCCAAGGATGTAACTCGGGTGGCCACCTCCCCGCCCATTGTCTTGCAACTGTACCACGGAGAGTCGGGCGGCCTCGGTGCCGCGCGCTGGCAGCACGCGCCCTTTGTCCCACTGAAAACTCCAGAACGACGTGCGGATCCGATACCGCCCCGGATACAAAGCCGCGAAGTCATAGAAATACGGCTTGAACGATTCTCCTTCGTGCCGAAACACCCCGACACTGGCACCACGCTCCAACGCACCCCGGGCGTTGTTGATGTGCTCGACAGGACCAACATGGCGGATGTCGCCGGTTGGGGGGAAAGTGGGGTCTGCTTGGCCATCCTGAAGCATCACCGCATCACCATTCATCAAGATGTGATAAACGTGTCGGGCCAAACTCATCCGATGGGTTTGCCGTTGCGGCGGATGCGGCTGGGTGACGATGGCCATATCCAGTGCCTGATCTGCCGCTTCGAGGTACTTCGCCATGTTGACGTGCGAAATATCCAAAGCCGCGGCATTCTTGTCGAAGCCATGAGCGTTGCCATCTTCCGGCAGTCCGTTGGCCAACGGGATGCCTGCCAAATCAAGCAAGTCCCGAATGGTATGCTCGTACTCGGCGCGCGTCATCCTGCGAATCGGCGCCCGGCCCTCGAGTTCGAAACGTGCCTGTTCTGCCAGAACCAGCGACTTCGCAAGCTGGCTGGTCAAGGCGGTCCGCTCAGCCTTCGGCGGTTGCTCGCTGTCCGCAGGGGGCATCTCCCCGGCCGCAAGCCGATCGTGAACTTTGACCCAACGCCCAAACGTCTGAGCTGATGTCAAGTCGGCCGAAAGCGTCGTCAGGTCGAGCCCCGCGGCAGCCTCGGCGCCTTGATGGCACTCGTGGCAATACGTCCGCAGCAACTCCTAGGCAGTTCCCCAGCCAGAGCCCTGTCTGCCGCCGCGGAACAACCAAACAGTCCGCCAACAAAAGCCAGGCAGCCTACGATCCATTGTTTGGTGAGGGAATGTGTGGTGAGAGAATTCGTCAAGGTAATCCAATGCTTCGTCGAACAGGGGGGAAGATTCAATTCACCCATTATAAGAACGAAGCTGCCCTCGTTGCATCCGACTTTTGGTCGCAACCAAAGCCGGGTGGCTAAACGAACAGATCCTTGATCACCTGACCATCAGAAATCGGGGTTGGTCGCGTGACACGCGGGAAGTGGGTGAAGTGCGGGTCGATGCCGAGCGTGTGATAGATGGTCGCCGCAAAGTCAGCAGGCGTCAGGGGAATCGTCGAGGGCTCGACGCCATTGCGATCAGTAGCCCCAACCACGACACCGCCGGAGATTCCACCGCCGGCCAGCAACACACTGCCAGCTCGAGGATAGTGGTCCCGTCCTCCGTTGCTGTTGATCTTGGGAGTCCGACCGAATTCGCCCATGACCACCACCAAGGTCGTATCGAGCATGCCGCGGCTGGTCAGGTCTTCCAACAGTGCACTGAG
>CALOEH010000208.1:0-13404 GCA_942492195.1 uncultured Planctomycetia bacterium
GCGATTGCACCGTAACTCATGTGCCAAACAGCAGTTCCTCGAGATAAGACTCGCTCCAGCCAGCCGTCAGACGCTTGTTCTTGATGCCCAGCTTGCGACTCGTGTTGTTTTTTAGCAGTCCCAAGGCTGCTCGGCGGACGATGCTGAAGTTGGTATCCGCGTGCCCGCGACGCAGGCGACTTTGGTCCTCTTGAAACGACACGTCCAGTTGCCAATGGAGTTGATTCTCAATGGACCAGTGCCCACGCACGGCTTCCGCGAATCGCCGCCCCGACAGCCGTTTGCTAAGTATGTAGTACCGGACGTGGTGGTGAGGTTTCCCGTCCCGCACGGTGTAGCTGATCGCCATGCCAATCGCCTTGAGATTCTTCCAACGCTTGGCATCGGGCAGATCACACGGTACCGCACAGATGAAGTATTGTCGCGTTTCCTCACGACCATGACGTTTCTCATGAGTCCGATGTCGCCCGACCTTGATGCGGGCGAAGTCGTCCTCAAGATGGTCGTTGAAGAATGCGGCGATGCCGTCGTGGAGTGTCGGCTGATTGAGTTTCACATCAAGCACATAGTTGGCCTTGGCTACGACGATTTGTTTGGCAATCTCGGTCTGGCAACCCATGGCGTCGATCGTGATCAACGCCCCGGAAATTTCCAGCATTTGCAGCAGTTGGGGAATGGCAGTGATCTCGTTGCTCTTGGCATCCACGACGACTTGACCCAAGCTAATCTTGTTGGCCGTGGCCCAGGCACTCACCATGTGAATGGCCGCTTTGCCGCTGGCCGCATCAAAGCTGCGACGGAGCGTTTTGCCGTCGATTGCAATCACCTGGCCAGGGGCGATCTCATGCATGCTTGTGATCCAGTTCAGCAGGCACTGCTCAAACTCGGCAGGCTTGAGTCTGGCTAACACGGCATTGAACCGGTCGTGAGAAGGGACACCATGGGACATGTCCAGAAACTTGGCGAGCCACTCGCGCTTCTCCCGTCCCCAGGCTGCGATCGAGACGAAGTCATCGGAGCCACAAATGACGGCACACAAAGTAATGGTGATGATGTTGATCAGAGGATGCATCACCTTTCCTCGGCGGGGATCAGTGAGCGGGGCAAAATGTTTCTTGATGCTGGTATGAGACTTGGGCACGGCACACTTCCATGAGATGGCCTGACGGCGAATCCACATCGCATGACGCCCATGCGAACCAGGTGAATCGCCATACCCTATTTATCTCCAACAAGGGTTGGGACCAATGTGGCAACGCCCAAGCCGTTACCAACGAGGACCAGATCATCTTGTCAGCGGACGTGACGAATCAAGCGAACGACAAGCAGCAGTTGCAGCCGATGTACGAACAGACCTGCGACAACCTGCAACGTGCCGGTGCCTCGCAGAGCAAGCCCGCCAAGGTTTTGGCCGACGCGGGATACTATAGCGAATCCAACGTGGAGTTTTTGGACGGCCAACAAGTTGATCCGTACTTGGCCACGGGACGCTTGAACCATCACGAGAAGGTTTCGTCGCCACGAGGCCGGCCTCCCGCTGACCTGGACACCAAGGGGCGGATGGCCCGCAAGCTGAGAACCAAGCGAGGGCAACAGGAATACGGCAAGCGGAAAGGAATGATCGAACCGATCTTCGGCCAGATCAAACAGGCTCGCGGGTTTCGCCAATTCCTGCTGCGGGGGATTCACAAGATCCGAGGTGAGTGGCGGTTGATCTGCTTGACGCACAATTTACTCAAGCTTCATCGTCACCAACTCTCACAAGCGTAGGTGCGGAAGGGATGGGCCAATTCATGCCTGACGAACTCATGAACCGCCCACACATCGCCCACCAGTCGGAATGATGGTGAGTGACACCTTACTTTGACTATGTTTGCCGTCGCGCAAGGGGCAATTTCGCGGTTGAAACGTGCGGAGCCCCTTTTGCCGAGCGACGCTTGGGCCGTGGTTTCTTCGGGCCGCGGGGATGTTTGCGAAACCGCTTCAACGAAACGAGGATTTCGCTAGTTCTCGCAAGCGACAGACTAGTCCTTAAACAAGCGAAGGCGTGGTTGGGCTTTTTGGCGGTTTGGCCGGCGCGATGGATTTCAGCGGGGCGGCTGGACCGCGTTGCGTGGATCCGGCGGATTGTTGGTGCTCATCCGCGAGGTGCTTTCTTGAGTCCGGTACAATGCGGTACCAGAGCATCCTGACTCTGGCTTCCAGAATTGGGTCGTCAACAGCGTAATGGGTGACGCAGTCGGTCGGCTAATCGAAAAAATACTTCCTGCCAAGGGTTCCACGACAGCATCCGGTAGATGATCTGGCGACCCGTGCGAACGATCTGGGCCGGGATGTTCATAAACGCATTACGATAGGTCGCGAAGTTCATTCGCAATAACAACCGTTGCTCGCGCCGGTGCTTTTCTTTCCAGCGAGGATGCACGGGAACCAATAACGCTGACCAAGCTTTCAGGCTCCAAGCCAGTGAGGCCATCACCATATAGGCCCAGTTGCTCTCCAGGTTGTCCAGAGGAGCCGTCAACGCCTGCACGCCGGTCTTGTGCTGTTGGATCAGGTTCTCTTGATCGCAGCGGTCGTTGGCTTCAAACACCACCTGCTCCGCCGAACAATCCTCGTCGTTGGTGATGTAGAAGAAACAGCGTGTATCATCAAACAGTTTCTGCTGACCCTGATGCACCTCCAACTCCTTCCAGACCACCACCACACGATAGGTCTTCTTGCACAGGGTGGGACGATACGGAAATTCCGCGACCCATTCCCGCAGCAAACGGATGTCCTTGAACTCACGGGCCTCGACAATGGGTTGCTTCACGTTTTCAGGCCGTTGGCGAGGTTGCGTTTTGACCTCATAGCGGTCCAGCCGTTTCAGCAGCTTCCAGGCCGAATCCGGCAGGTTCTCCACCATTTCGTAGAGGTTTGACATGGCGTCGATTCCGAAGACAAAGCGAACGCCGTCACCGTCCCAGCGGTCCAGGTGCTTGGTCTGCGTAAAGTCAGTGTCGCCGCGAACTGTGATGCGCCGAAAGCCTGCCGTGCGAGCCAAGTCGATTGAGCGGTCCAGATAATCGGCGGCACCTTCGTGGCTGGGCCGATTGCCAGGGCGGTTGACGATAAACAGCGGCTCGCCGGTGTTGGCCAGCGAGATCACTAAGGCCTGATAACCCCACTCCCCCTTGTAGTTGAGATCGATGCCTTGCTTGCATTCTCCTCCTGTTACAACCATCGTGCCATCGGCTTCGATCACCGCTTCCTCGAAGAATGAATCATCTTGCTGTTGCCAGACTTTTACTCGCACCTCATTGAATACATCCATCAATCGAGAGATGGTTTCGGGGGAGAAGCGACGGCAAAAATCGCCGGCTGTTGTCGGATCGGGTATGCGTTGAGCACCCAAAGCATCCAGCCACGTTTCATCGTTGCGTCGCAACTCGAGATGTTCCAAACATGTTCCACCGGCCAACAGATTGTAGGCAATGTTCAGCACATGATCCGATTCTGCATATGGCAGATAGATCTTGAATACATTCAGACGCTGATTGATTGCCTGATCCAAGCCGAGACCTTTGACCACCTGATGGATCAAGCCGATTCCGCCGGCGGCGATCGCCCGCGTGCGGTCCGCGACGTCATATTCGATGTTGGACGCCGAGATGACAGGACATGCCCTGCCAAACTTCGTCTTGTCTAAACGCCGTTGAATCCGTCGCTTGCGAGCTGCCAGCTTTCTTCGTATCGTCGCTTTCACTCGAATCACCCTCCGTGGTCTGGCGGTCAGAAGTCTCCGTACTCCATGAAACCCCAGTAAAGCCAGAAGGATTCGAGTTTTTCTTTGAATTTCGGGCAGAAAACCAAGCAGCCTTCGCTTGTTTAAGAGACTAGTTCTCGCGTACTCAGTTTGCCGAATTCTCTCGTCCAGAATTCTGTCGGCACCGCGATTGTAAGACCGTCCCACGTTCCACCGATCTCATCTCCCAAGTAATAGCTCGAGACTTCTTGCTCGATTTTCGTGACGCCATGCTCGGCTGCCAGGCTCGCCCGGATCACACGCAGCAGGTTGTAGGCCAGCAGTGACAAACAAAACGCCAGCAGGGCCGCCGGCGGATAGGCTAACGTGCTGATCTCATTCTCAAAGACCGCGTCCAACTCGCAGAAGGCGCCTTCGATTCGCCAGCGGCCACGGTAGGCTTCTGCAATCACTATGGCAGAAATGTCGTCCGGCAGGTTGGTGAGTAGATGCAGTTCCTGATCGCCATCCTCCGTTGGCTGGTCCAACACAACTGTCACACGTCGGGCATTGAACGTGTTGTCGTGGTCATCATGTATTTTGACGGCTTGCTCATAAACCTTTCCGGTGTCTGTCTTGCCGACGAGCTTGCGCCGGCCGGCCGTTTTCCAACGCACGTTGGTGGCATGCTGTCGCACGAGGAAGCAGGCCTGGCTGGCAACTTCCCACAAGAACGCACTCGTACAGTAGGCCCGGTCCGCGATCCACACTTCGCCGGCCTGAATGTCATTGACCACTTCGGCCAGGATCGTGCGCTCCTGCGTGTGGCCATCCTCACAGGGGTACACATCTAGCACGAGCCGGCGATCACCGTCGAGCACGACCAATGCCAGGCCTGGCAACGGCCCACTGGCCAACCGCCGCAGTTCCTTGAGGCGATGCTCGGTGGCCGCCAGATGATTGCCGTCCAGGATGCGAGCTCGATAACCGGGCACCAGCGGGGCAAACTCAACCCCCAACTCGTCAACCACGGCACAGAAACGGGCGGCTGTCTCACGCACCAAGTGTCTGGAAACCTGCGTCTCCACGCCGTTGAGTTTGTTATAGACCGACTTGATGGCAATGCCGACATCGCCGCGGGCTTGATAGGCGGCATGCACCGAAGGGCGTACGCGGCAGACAACGAGCATCAGCAGATCGATCACCACCGAGAACAGCAACTCACCGGAGCGTTGCTTGCAGGCGTGGCGAGCAAACAGGTCGTCGATGGACTCAGCGGACAAGGCATGCACCAGCAGCGCCCGCGTCATCACACTGACCGGACTGGCTTGCATAAAGCGATTGAAGACTTGGCGAAACATCGGCGGGAAAGCCCTGAATGGAAATGGGACCGGTGAGGATCAGTGACCTTCCATTCTTCGCGTGCTAGCGTTCCCTCGGCAACCGGCCTGCGTACAATTGGTGACGGCGTTTCGACCATCAAATAACGACTTACGTCGTTTTTTCGCCAAAGTCTTCACTACATTTCGCTGGCCGCAAGGCGCGTGCCAAGCCGCTTGGGCAGAGTCAGCCCCAGCCGATGCAGCAACAGTTTCTGCTCCTCGTTCGGCTCGGTGACGCAGCGCAAATGCAGCGCGCGAGACGTGCCGTCCGTGGGCGTGCACAACGGCAAGACCACGTCCGCCGATTTGATCTTGGACAGTTCGCTGAGCAGGCTGCGCGGTGCGTCGCCCAAGCCGCTCTTGCGCATCCAGCCGGATAGTGTCTTCCACATGGCATACGCCAGGAAACAAACCAGGATGTGGGCCTCGACCCGAGCCTGCTTGTGATGCCAGATCGGACGCAGCACCAACTCGTCCTTGGTGATCCGAAACGCCCATTCCGCATCCGTAAGTTGGATGTATTGTTTCCACAACTGCCGAGGATCTGTTTCATTCAGATTGCTGCGCAGCAGGTAGCAGCCCTCCGACAGTCTGGCCCATTCGCTCCAGGCATCGTTGCGTTGCCACGAGATCCGCAAGCCCGCTGGAGACTTCCGCGACTTGCTCTGACGCTGACCATCGAGCTTGCGTTCGGACGCGGGTTGTTCATCAATGCGTTCGATGGTCACGTCGAAAGCCTTGGCCGCGCGCGAGTTCTCGGCCTGCAGCCGACCCAACCGACGGTGCGCGGTGGTCTCCTCGCGCAAACGGCCGCTGGCCATGGCAGCTTGTAGCTTCTGGAGGCCGGCTTCCATACGCGCGAGAAAACGCTCATGGATGGCCTTTTCCTTCTCACGCCGCTCGGCACTGCGAGCCAGAATGAACGTCTCCTGTCCGTCGGGTGACGGGACCAGTTTGACCTCCACGCCCGCTTCGACCTGCTCCCAATTTTGCTCCAACAGTTGGGCCTCGAACTTCCGCAGGCTGGCCTTGGGTGTGCCCACGATGTAGCGTCCATCGCGACTGCGGACAAAGGCCAGGTTGTTTTCGCTGACCATGCCGCGGTCCATCACCCAGATGCGATTGGCCCGGCCGTGCTTGGTCTCGATCGCGGTGACGATGTCTTCGACCGTGGTGCTGTCGTGGCGGTTGCCGGCGAATACTTCGTAACCCACCGGCATGCCGTCGGTGGTCACGACCAGGGCGATGCAAACTTGCAAACAGTCCGGCCGCTGGTCGCGCGAGTGACCACGTTTGGCCAACGGATTGCCACGGCATTGACCCTCAAAGTAAGTGCTCGTGACGTCGTACAGCAGCAGTTCGTAATCGAGCTCAAACAGTTCACCCAACCGCTGTTTGAGATGCTTCTCGATGGCCTGTTTGTGCGGCAGCAAGGCATCGAGTCCCGCATACAGTCGGTCCGTGTGGACCTTTTCCGGCGGCACATCCAGCAGATCTTCCAGGGCCGTCCGGCGATACCAGGTCGTCTCAATGTGCAGTTCGCTCGACGGCTCGCAGAAGCGTGCCATCACGAGGATCGACGCCACGATCGACCAGGGAATCTGCTCGCGACCATCCGCCATCCGCTGAGCCAGCAGTTCGTCCAGGCCCAGCAGTCGCCACAATCCCCATGCCATCCAGACGTCACCAAAGTCGCGGGGCCGCTCAAGTCGCACGCCTTGCAGATCCACCAAGGCCGGCTGTGCCGCGACTGCCGCCGCATCGCCAGCGTCGCGCACGGGCGGATCGAAGAGTGACCGCTGCCGGACATCGCCGCCGGTCCCGCCAAGCTGAGCGGAGAGTTGAGCCCAACCGCTCTGCTCGGACTCCTTCAACTCACCCAGGTAGGCGACAATCCGTTGCCGCGAACCTTGGGCGGTGCGATACGACTCGACCAACGCCCAATAGGCGTGCGTCTTGCCGTTTTTTCGTCTTTGAAAGCGACGCAGAAACATGCTCGATCCTTGGCAGTTCTGCTACCAGGATCGCATGCCGTGAAGGGGATACAAGAGAGAAGGTCTTCACTACACGGGCTCCGGCGGCCTGAACGCTCGTCGGCGGACGATGGGCCAAGGACTTACCGCAATCTGCCCGGTCGAGCGCCCGGAAATCCGGCCCCAAAAATCCCAAAATGGCGATCAACTGCGGAATCTGGTCACCTCGGATTCTTTGCGGCCGCGGTCGTCATTCGCCCCGGGCGGTTGGTAACGACCCCGGCGCTCGAGCATCGCATGTTTCAAGAACTGCTCACCCGACAGCTGCGCGGTCCTGCCAAAGTGACCGAAGTCAAGGATATGGAATTCATGATGGCATTGGTCGGACCTGGGGAAGAGCTACAGATTCCGCTGGCATTGATCTTGAAGTGTCGTTCTCTGGAGATCATTCAGAAGATCCGGAAGGATTTTACCATCGGAGGAGTCGAGGAAGCCGATTTCCATGGCAAGAAGTACCTCCGAGCCGTGAACAAGCCCGATCCGTCGGGTCGCCCGAAACAGGTTGCCGGTGCCTATTTCGACGCCACGCTGATGGTGTCTTCAGAGGAGCGGGTCCTCCAATCGATGCTGCAATTCTCCGGCGAGAGCAAGCTCGCCGACAAGCTTCGGTCGCTTGGTTCTGACTACAACCTGGCCTTCACGGCCGACCTCCAGGAAATGGGGTCCAGCCTGGACACGATCGTCAGTTCGTTTGGTGCCCAGGCGAAGCAAACTCTGCCGCTGGCCAAGACCGTCAACGAGGTCACGTTGACGCTCGCGATCCTGCCAGACTTCAAGCTGGGACTTGATTTGAAAACCCAAGAGGCCGACCAGGCTGACGGTTTTCACGAGATGCTCCGAGGGGGCATTGCGGCCGGCAAGGAGGCGCCGGGCGCAGCGTCCCGAGCATCGAAGCCGCCCTGCCGGCAGGCAGCCAGGACAAGCGAGACTCGGTGCTTTCGCTGTTCGAGTACGTGCTCGCTGCAATGGACAAGATCGAAAGCCAGGCGGATGGCAACCGGCTGCAGGTTTCGCTCGGGTTGGAGGGTTTTGAGGACAACCTGCTTGCGGCCAAGCCGGCGTTCGATCAGAACCTGAATTGGGCGCAGCGAGCCGCCGACGAGACCCGCTTCAAGAACAACATGCGGAACATCGGCCTGGCGATGTCGCAGTACTACTTCTCCAAGGGGCGTTGGCCCTTTGAGGACCAGTGGGTGGACGGCAAGCCGATGCTCAGTTGGGCGCGTCCATCTATTGCCGTACATCGAGAAGGGTGACCTCTACTTCAAGATGCGCAAGGACGAGCCGTGGGACAGTCCGCACAATACGCAGTTCATCGACGAGGTAATCAAGGCTTACGAAGTGCCCGGCGGCAAGAACGAGCCCGGCAAGACCCGCTTGCTGGCTCTAGCGGTCCCGGAGGAATCGCATCCCGGCAGGGCAAATGCAGATGCCAAGCGGGGCGATGCGTCCAAGTCCATTTTACTAGTGGAAGTCGATCCGGACCGGCAAGTGGTGACCTGGACCAAGCCGGACGACTTCGAATTCGATCCAGAGAACCCATTCGCCGGCCTGGGGATGGAGCGGGATGGCAAGTTCAACGTCGTACTGGGCGACTGTTCCATGCAGGGAACTTCGCCGATGGCGATCCGGGAATGTTCATGCGGATGCTGAGATTTCACCCGCCAGAGCGACTAGTGGTCACGGCGGTATTCATTCTTGACGACGACCTAGCTAGTGTCTGTCCGGTAACAGGCATTTTCATGGATCGAGTCCGTGATTGGCAGGCCGCACAACTCCCAAGAGTAGTGCTTTTGCAGTTGAAGTTTGGCGCATGTCACTGCAGATACACAATTCGGGAAGCTCGTGACTGCGCGGGCGCGGACCCTGGGCATCGTGGCTGATGATGACACGTGTATCGGTGCGTGTCCGATGGATTGAGTCAGGCAGCGCGCTTACTGAACGCTGCCGCGCTCGCGGGAGCCGCCTCAGATATCAACAGCTTTCCCAACGTGAGAAGATTGCGTCCCAGCACGCCTAATGCAACATATCTTTCATAGCCAAGTCGACTATGATCCCGGCTTCGGTTTAGGCCATTGCCGCTTTGTAGCGCGCCGATCGCCGACTCCACTCCCGAATGACGACGTTGTGATTCACGAAACTCGACCGACGCAGTGGACTGCTGTTCGGCCGATTGATGCATGCCGGTTTGGGGAAGGCACGGATGCTGCACGATGCTCGCCAACCCCTCCTGGTTCTTCGGCGAGTGGAAGCCACGGTCAAACGACGCCCGACGTATCTGGTTCTGCAAACGCTGTTGCAGCGTCGCCATCTCGTCTACCACGATCTGGCGCTCTTCCACATGCAGCGGGATGACCTTATGGTGACAGATGAAACCAGCGGCATCCTCGATCACCAGCAAGCGGTGCCCATACTGAACAGGATGTGCCGCTTTGCCACGTTTAATCAATTCCGTGTCTGGCTCGAAGAGACTGAATAGCTTTTGCGGATTGGGAACCTTCTCACCGTCCATCAC
Organism: uncultured Planctomycetia bacterium; assembly: GCA_942492195.1. Classification (GTDB taxonomy): domain Bacteria; phylum Planctomycetota; class Planctomycetia; order Pirellulales; family S012-138; genus CALOEH01. Next base: position 9,658 of record CALOEH010000208.1, read on the forward strand.
GCGCCGCCATGCCGTACCACAAACGTGTGTGGTCACGGCGTGCCAGTACAGCAATTCCTCGTACAAAACCATCGCTTCGCCGTCGAACAAACGGTCGCCGGAACTTGGCCCCAGGCGGCCCAACGCCGCATCCAGAAGGGCTTCGGTGCGAGGCAACAGCAGTTCCGTGAAGTGGAACAATTTGCCATAGCCCAGCTGAAGGCGCTCTTGATAACCTTTCCCTTTCTTGATTCGCCCGATGGCGCGGGCCGCCCGTTTGGCTTTCTTGAGCAGTGATTTGCTCTGCCGCCAATGGTCCTGTTCGGTGCGTTCAGCCAGTGGCGGACCGAACTCGACGATCTTGGTAAGGCCATCGATGATGAGGCTGGATTCGGTGGGGTAGTGAATGTTGGTTTCGGCCACGAAACAATCGCCGCGTACCGCTTCAGCCGCTTGGGGCACCAGGCGATGGCCTTCCTTCACGACGAGGTGACTGATTTGCTCGATCGTTTCGGGACGGACCAGGCAGACGTTATCCCGGATCCGTTTCCATTTGAAACGCTCCTCTTCCTGCCACGCAATGCGCTGCAGCATGGCCTCCAGGTTGCGGTCATTCTCGGCGAGATACTGGAGATGGTCGTAAGTGTAATTGCAGGCTTGTTTGACGGAGGCAAGTACAAGAATCTGCCAAAGGGTCATGCCGGGTTTTCCTTTGTGCAGATCGGCATGCTGGGCGAGATCCTGCTCGACCAGTTGCAGAGCTTCTTTCCGAAACGCGGGGCGTGTATAAACGAATTGCAATGCACGCAAGACAGGAATCATCCGATCGCGGCACTCGAAGTTGAGCTGGATTTGTGAAATCGGAGTGACGCCAATCTGCAGCTGACTTCGATGCGAAAGTCGCATCTGGACACCTCCATGTGGGCGAAGTTTTGCGCGGCGAATCGTCCGTCTGCCGCAAATTGGCCTGTTCTTTATACGAACGCATCAAGATCTTCAAGGTACCCAGATTGTGTGTAGTAATCGATGAATTCATCCCAAGCATCGCTGAGATAGACGCACCGCAAGTCGAGCATCGCCTGGGCGCCGGGAATGACCCAATTCATGCCGGTCCGCTCCATGCGGTCTTTGACCACATGACGGCACGCTCCTTCGATCACGCCGCTGGCGATGGGATAGCCTTCGGCCAGATAGTGGTCGTAGCGCATCCGCTGGCAGTTCTTCTCGAAGTACCGACAGATGGTTTCGATCGTCGCGCGGGATTTGCCGACCAGATGCAGCGCGGCCATCCGACGGAGTCCGCGGATCACGCCTCGCACCTTGCCACACAGCAGACTCAGCACCCGCTTGCGCACGAACTTGGAGGCCGCTTTGCGTTCGCTACAAAACAGATTCGCCGCCTGCCACAGTCGCGGCGTCACATGTAACAAGTCGAGAACCTCGGTTCGCTGGCGGATGTTTTGGAATACGTCGATCTCCGACCACAACGACTCCTCGCCATCCATGATGCAGACCACCGGGCTGTCTCGATTGCGACTGCGTGCCGCAACCTCGCTCGCCATCCAACCGAACATCGCGGGGCGGCCGGCGAGCGTCTCACCTTCCAGGGTGTAGCTCAGACAGGCTCGGACCCGTTTGTGGCACGGACGCGGCCGATCGCCAGAGTCAGGCCGGGGCTGCTGAGGATCACGAAATAGCGACTCTACGACGTCTTCCGCGGTGCGCCGGTGGCGATCAACCGAGTACACGCTAGCAAGAGTCGCAATCTTCTTGCGGTCGGGTTTGGGGCCCGACTTGGGCTGATGTTCTTCGATGCGGGGAGCATCCGCGGGGCGACGAATGGGGACGCCCTTGCCGTCTGCCGTTTCGACCAGAATCGCCCCTTCTTCGTCTGCCGGCGGCGGCGACTGACGAGTATGAAACGACTCCACATGCTCCGCCATCTTGTGGTTGTTTCGCTCCAGACTATCTACGTGTTGACGCAGTCCCAGGATGCGTTCGATGGTGCCGGCCACTCGATCAAACGGCTGCTCCATTGTCATGTGTTGATCAAAGTCTTGCAGCAGATAGGAGAACTTGCTTTCCGGCAATGACAGTCGGGCGTCCAAGGGGATCAACTCGGCCCGCTGGCCTTTTCGCTGCGCATAGGCATAACGCTGGAGAACAAAGAGCCCGAACACGGATTGATACTCGCAGGTTTTCAACTCCGGCAACCGCTTCAACGTGCGACCGTCCTCCAGTTGGCACTGCTCGCCCACATCTCCCGGGCCCAGACGGTCAAGTAACAACTGCACTGCCTCGTATCCCACGGCCAGGACTTGCGGCAGCGCCGTTCGTTCAAATTCGTGCAACGGCATCTGCTCGTCCAGGGCCCGATCCACAAGACCCAGCAACTGGTCAACCAATGCGTAAATCTTGCTTGCCTTGGCAGCGACAATCGGATCTGTCATCATGGTCAACGACCTCCTTGAAGCAGGGTTGTATTGTTTAGCACAACTTCAATCCTGCCAAAGGAGGTCAGTTTTTCCATTCAGAATGCCCAAAATCTCGGGATTCTAAGTGCTGGCACTGCTAGCAGTTAGCCGTGCTTGGCCGCAAGCGACGCCGCCTGCCACTACTGCGGATTGGATCAAGAGTAACTATTTGAAACGTCAGCGGTCGGATAAGACCAGCTCGCGGTTCGGGCCGTACAAGGCATTGATCAGTGTGTGCATGTTGTGTTCATACTGCCATTGCATGTACGACTAAGCCCATTCGCCGATGGCCGATACGGGCTGCTAACTCTCCTCTGACTTGCCCATTGCCCAAGACCTCGTAGTGCGATAGCTCCTGCTCGCCTTTACAAGAAGGTCGTTGAAATAGCTGGGCGCATGCTGCTAGGATTGCGATTGCGGCGAACATGACCCAGTTCGATCTTTGGTGATGAGGCGGATTCAAAGCATGAGTGCCGGTGCAATTTGCCATGCTGTTAGTTGCCGGAAGGTGTTGGACAGGATTCTAGGTCAATTCAGGCATACACAGTGAGTTTGTTCTCTCAACCACGTTGCTGGAGCTCAGCGTTGCCTTTATCGTGTTGTTGATGGGACTCTTCACATGTACAGCTTCCTTGTCGTCGCCGGGTCGCGTGACACGACCCGCTCCACACCGCCACGCGATCATCGAGCGGACTTACACCATCGATGGGCACGACCTTGGTAAGCAAGCTGGTAGGCTGTTTCGAAATCGAGGGTGGCTGGTTCGCGATCCATTCACAATAGCAGATGTTACGACTCCGTTTCTCACTGAGTTTCATTCGGATCGTCTCGAGTTTTAGCTTCGGTGACATCTATTCGCGTGCCCAAGCTGCATTGACAGTATCGAATGCGGCATCTGAGCGGCGGTGTCGATGCAGTACGCAACTGACGTCCTTCTCGGCGGCCATTGTCGATCGGCAGCAGGTGCTTCCATGCCGGTGATCCCATCGGCCGTCGGGATGCGATTTGCCTGCCTCGACGGTACGTTGTCGCCAAACGACTTTCCCATCGTGGCCACTGGATCAGTCCATCGAGATCGACATCGTTTCCGCCGCCCTACACCAGGTGTCGGATGGCCGCGGGATGGAGAAGCATGACTCGTTCGATCCGTTCCTGTCCTGCCGAAGGGTACTTAATGTGATGATCACTACATTGCATCGTAAGACCACTCTTCATCTTCGACGACCGCATCGACAAAGGCGATATCGCAACAGCAGACCAGGTTCGCCGGGGCATGGTCGCAAGGACTGTTCTT
>CALOEH010000209.1:0-59841 GCA_942492195.1 uncultured Planctomycetia bacterium
TCGCATGGATGACCGGCGGTCGCGGCTGATTTGCTGGACCGTGGTTTGGACCTTGGCTAAGCGTCCGCTGCCAAGATGACTTGATCGAGCAGGCTTGGCTCGGTGCCGCGTGGGAGGGAGGACCGGGCGGGTCGAGGCCGCGGGATTCGACTTGTTTGGCGAAGCAGCTTTTCCCGTCCTCCAGCCACCGCGCCGCTTCGCCGATGACCGCTTCGAGTGTGAAGCGATCCAGTTGCTTGCCGATGCTCTGAAGCACGCTGGAGATCACGCTGCGACGCTTCGCGCCCTGGGGCGTTTTGCTCGTACGACACGTTTTGCGAGCCATCGCGTCATCGCGAAGTTGACGTTCGGCCACGTTGTTGTTGCCGTCAACCGCCGGTTCGGTCACGAACACGAAGAGTTCTTGATTCAACATCAAACGCATGATTTCGTGGCACAGACGTCGATAGTCATCTGCGACCTCGTTGCCGCCGACCGTGTCGTCGACCCATTGTTCGAAGCACAGTGCCAGCAGTTCGTCGTCCAACTTGGCCACACGGGCCGCACGTGTCGAATCGCTCAGACGCCGATCCGATTTGATTCGCTTAGCCGTGCGATAGATGTTGAGCAACTGGTCGGCAAAGCTGCGGTAGTCGGCGTTCTCAGGATCTTGCAGCGTCAGCTTGATCGCCTTGCGAATCAGGTGTGCCCAACATTTCTGCGACTTGTTGAAGTCCTGGTAGATCGCCGCATCGTCGCTGATCAAAACGCCTGCAAACGTTTCTTTATTGAGGATCTTGGCCAGCGTGGCACCATCTTTGTGAACACCATAAAACAGCACGGTGAGCTTGTCAGTCAAAAACGCCCACACGCTATTGATGCTCCACGACGTTTCATCGGTGTGAACCACCGCACTGTTGGCCAGCAGCGTGCAGAGCGAATCGAATTCACTTTCCCAGCCTCGGGCAAGTTGGTTGAGCAACGCATCGGCCTGACTCTTCTTCAGGTTCAACTCCTGGAAGAACGACAGCACCGCGCAGGCTTTGTCGATCGACAGCCCGAGATGGTAAACCTGATAGGCGACGGCGACGAAGATCTCGATTCCGAACTCGCTGCGGCCGACCAGGCCGGCGGGCTTTCCGAAGCGATTGCCGCGCCGATAAATCTCGTAGGCGATCAGAACCGCGCGACCGTTCTCTAGCCGCCACGCGACACGAGTATGCGAGAGCGTGCAGTCGTCGATGCACGTGTCAGGCGGCAGGACCGTTTCGGTTCGCTCAGCCTGTTTGATTTTATCAGCCGTTTTGGTTCGGCCAACACGCCGGCGTTTTCGTTTCCGTTTGCCGACCTTGGCTTTGCGTTGTTGCTCCGCTTTTTCGCTATAGGCTTGATCGAGACGCTCGGTCGGGTTCTTGCCCTTGAACTCTTCGAGTTGTTTCTCAAGCTCATTGATCCGATTGTGCAGCATCACGATGACGTCGATCAACCTGTCGGTCGACAGTCTCCCAGCCGCAGCATCGTCCCTGAGTTGCTCAATATCCATGCCCCATCATGGCCAAAAACAGGCGAGTCTGCCAAGAGCGGTTTCAGAGAATGGATAGCTACCGCTTCGGTCGACGCGGCAGCGGATCGCGCAGCGGTGTCGATGCGTCCAACCCTAAAGTCGACGCGGCTGGTCGAGCTACTGGAAAAAGTCGGCCCCGCAACGCTCGTCCTTCATTCGGCGTCCGGATCAACCGGCTTTGAAACGGTCCGCCGAAAGCCTGAACTTGTGAACGCCATTGTTGCCGTCGAGGTGACAGGCTCTCCAACGGACGCAGACGACATCAAACAACATTTCGCAAAGACACAATTTATCGGAGTCTACGGCGACAACTTTGACCTGCGGCCAATGTCTGGCCGCTTGGAAGCCAGTCAGGAATTGGCCGATGGGCTGAATGTGGCCGGCGGGAAAGGTGAAGTGATCTGGCTCCCCAAAATCGGAATCAAAGGCAACTCGCATCTGCTCATGCAAGACAACAACAATCACCAGATCGCCCAAATGATTATCGAGCGATTGCAGAAATAGGACGATCATGTTTCTCAGATGCCATTCACTGCTCACCATCACGGTAGTGCTGTCTACCTTCGTCGCGCAGGACAACGCTTTCGCAGAAGTTCAGTCGCACCCCAACATTATTTGGGTAATCGCGGAGGATCTTTGTCCAGACTTCGGTTGCTACGGCAATATTGATGTGCGAACACCCAATATCGACTCATTTGCCAGCAAGGGCTGCATCTACAGAAACGCCTACGCGACATCGCCAGTCTGTTCGCCGTCTCGATCAGCATTGATTACTGGCATGTACCAAACGAGCATCGGTGCTCATCATCACCGCAGCCATCGAACGGATGGATTCCGACTCGCGGCCGGAATAGAGCTGCTGCCGGAAACGCTGCGAAAGGTCGGCTATTTCAGCGTGAAGGTCACCGAACTACCAAGCGATCTTGGAATACAACTTAGTGGGAAAGAAGACTGGAATTTTCAGCCACCTGAAGATGTGTGGGACTCCAAGAAATGGTCCGACTTGAAGTCGAACCAACCATTCTTCGCGCAGTTTAACTTTGGCGAAGCACATCGACCCTACCAGAGTGGCGGCGCGAGGGTTGATCCCGAGAAGACAACAACGCTGCCGCCGTACATCGCTGATCATCTCGTTGCCAGACGAGACTGGGCGAAGTACTTGGAAACGCTGCAACGAATTGACGAGAAGTTCGGCAAGCTGCTCAGACAACTCGACGCGGACGGATTGCTTGACAATTCGATTGTCATGTTCTTTGGCGACAATGGCCGAGAAGACTTTCGAGGAAAATCGACTGCGTTCAAGGCCGGCAGTCACGTACCGCTCGTCGTTCGCTGGCCCGACAGGATCAAAGCTGGCACGAGCAGCAATGCCCTTGTCAGTCTGTTGGATGTTCACGCATCGACGTGCTTAGTCGCGGGAGCGGAGTTGCCAGATGTCTGCCACGGAATCCCGTTGATAGTCGACGCGACGTTGCGCCGCGATTTCGTCTTCACCGCGCGCGATCGCATCGAAACTGCAATTGATCGAGTACGCACGGTCCAGGACGCACGTTACCGCTACATTCGCAATTTCATTCCCGATCAGCCGCACCTTCTCGATCGGCGGTACTACGACCGGACCAACCCTGTGCGCGGTCTGATGCGAGAACTGAATGCACAGGGAAAACTGTCGTCGGCGCAGGCAAAGGTCTTCGTTGCGCCGCGGCCGAACGAGGAGTTGTATAACCTCGTGGCTGATCCTTTCGAATTGGACAATCTAGCAGTATCTGACGACCCAACGCACCAATCCGCACTGCGTCAAATGCGAAGCGAACTCAAAGCATGGATGTCACACACCAAAGACATGGGCTACCAGCCCGAACCGGCGACGGCGGTGAACTCTACGCGGGAGACACGGAAGAACGGATCGCGTTAACGCGTAAGGTCAAAATATTGAGCCGACTGACAAGTGTGGACTATGCTTGGAGTTACAGAGGCTTCGAATACCTCGAATTCGGCCGACCAGCCGCTCTTCATTGATGCAATTTTCTGCTGGTTCACCTCGACCAGCGCCATGGCAGTGGGATATTCCATGAGCTTCGTGCTTCAACCTTGGCAGTTGCTGTTCGCCATTCTCTCGGGTTGGATTCACCACCGGCAGCAACAGATCATCGAGTTCCAGAACGATCAGATCCAGTCCATGCTCAAACAGTTGGGCAAGAAACGCATCCTGCTGACAGACGACCAGCGGCGAATTCTGGCCGTCAAAGGCAAGGCGCTGGGCCGGAAGACTTTGATGGAGTTGACCACGATCGTGACGCCCGACACCATCCTCCGCTGGCATCGCGAACTGGTGGCGAAGAAGTGGGACCACAGCCAGAAGCGCAACTCCGTCGGCAGACCGCGCATCCGCCAGGTGATCGTGGACCTGATCCTGCGATTCGCCAAGGAAAACCCCTCCTGGGGCTATGATCGTATCCAGGGCGCTCTGGACAATGTCGGCTACCACATCTCCGACACAACCGTGGGCAACGTCCTCAAGCAGCACGGCATCGAACCGGCACCAGATCGCCAGCGGCAGACCACTTGGGCCACGTTTCTCAAGGCCCATTGGGACGTATTGGCGGCGATTGATTTCACAACGATGGAAGTCTGGACCAAGCGGGGATTGGTCACGTACTACTTGCTGTTCGTGATGGAACTCAAGACGCGCCGCGTCCACTTTGCCGGTTGCACTCCCCATCCCGATGAGCCGTGGGTGACGCAGATCGCCAGGAACCTGACCGACTACGAGGGCTTTCTACTGGGCAAGCGTTACCTGCTCATGGACCGCGACACGAAGTTCTGTCTCGCTTTCCGCGACGTCCTGAAACGTGAGGGAATCGAGCCGTTGCTGCTGCCCGCGTGAAGTTCTTATTGTCCGCGTTCGTCTGCGATCCTGGCAAACTCGTGGGCGAATGCCTGCAATCTTCGCAGATGGAGCGTGGCCGTCGGCCGAGATTCGATAGAAAATCGCTATTCAAAGCCCTCAAAACAGGGACTTGAACGTCGTTCGAATACTTTTACCGTACGGGGTGTTGAACTTGCAGTTGCTTACGCTCATATGATCGCACTCGACACTTCGTCTAACTCCAACTCGTCTGCCATGGAACGCAGCTTTGCGACGGCCCTTTGCTCAAGTTGCCGCACTCGTTCTTTGGAAATACCAAGTTTGTCCGCCAGGTACTGAAAGGTTCGCGTTTTGCGATGCGCTCCGAGTGCGTATCGACTACGAATGATGAACCGTTCGCGCCGATCGAGTTGGTCTAGCATGGTTGTTGTTATCGCTCGTAGGTTGCTCCAGATCTTGTCGGCCATCGCCGATGTCCGATCGTCCTTTTGCTCGAAGACCCATTCACCCGCATCCCGGATGCGGCGAGCCTCTTCGCCGCGGGCATTGGCGATGTTACGGTATGCGCCGCGAGCGATGGAACGGTACGCATAGGTGCTAAAGCGAAAGCCGCGGTCGAAATCGAATTTCTCAACCGCCTGCATTAGCGTGATGATGCCGTCGCTCAACAATTCATCGAACGGTTGCTGGGCGGTCACGAACTTCTTCACAACCGACATGACCAGGCGCATGTTCGCCTGGACGATCTGGTTCCGAATGGATTGAACGCGACTGAGCAGCGCTTCGACCGTCTCGACGGTTTCGAGTAGCCGGGCGTCATCGTCTGGATCAATCCGTGATCGTAAGACGTTTGCGCGGAACTTGAGGTAGTTCATCTCACGGAAAAGCGCCGTCTCCTGCTGTTGACTCAAAAGCTTCGACTCGCACATGAGGCGAAGGTGAACCGGTAGCCCGGCGGAGCCGCTCGAGACAGATTGAAGTTCGGCCAGAATGGCGTTGACGAACTTCGCATTGCTGCAGTGCTCAGCTTGAAACTCCGGGTTAGGGATGAACTGGATCTCCGTTCGAAGCAGTTCAAGGGCACGACCTTGAAGTTCCGGACTTGACGGCGGCCGGAGTGCATCGGAGGCGTTGATTTCTCGGAGTTGGGCAGCTTGCATGACCTTTCATCCTTTGCGAGCGAAAGTGAATTCATTCAAAACGTTCAATCCTTCTTACCGCCTGCCGGCCGGCTTCGCAACCGTAAAAATCGTGCAAAACGTCCTGCCTGGCATTTCGGTGTCCTAAGTCGTAAATATGGCCTTATTTGCATATCTGTGGTTGGCGAGCAAAAGTGTGGCGATAGAATGTCGATAACGAACTCCGGTCATAAAACATCCATAACGGTCACTTTGGACGCCGATGCGAGAACTTCTCACGCCCAAACAAGTCGCCCGAGCCATCAACGTGAGCGAGTCGTCCGTTAAACGCTGGTGTGACAAGGGAGTCATCCCGACCCAATACACAGCGGGGGGGCATCGCAAAATCACAATGGCCGACATTCTGGAGTTCGTTCGCTCTGGCAGGTGTAAGCTTGTTCATCCCGAAGCCTTGGGGCTTCCGCCGACCAGCGGGCAAACCGTTCGGGTGGTGACTCGTGCCCGCGAGCAATTCGTCGAAGCACTTGTTGCGGGGGACGACGCAGTCTGCCGTCAGATCACCTTCGATCTATATCTTGCCGATCACAGCCTGAGCGTTCTTTGTGACGAAGTCTTGGCGGCGGCATTTCGGGAAATCGGAGAGCGTTGGTGCCGTGGTAACGTGGAGGTCTACCAAGAGCGGCGGGGGTGCGAGATCACGCTTCGCATCTTGCATGAATTGAGCGGAATTCTGCCCGTGCCGCCTGCTATCGCCCCACTCGCGATCGGCGGTGCCACGATGGGTGATCAGTACTGTCTTGGCACTACCATGGCCGAACTTGTGCTCCGCGATGCTCAGTGGGATGCGGTCTCGCTAGGCGACAATTTGCCGTTCGATACACTGGCCCTCGCCATCCAGAAGCACCGACCTCGCCTGTTCTGGCTGAGCTGTTCGCACATTGTGAACGAGTCCGAGTTTCTCGCCGGCTATAGCAAGCTGTTCAGCGAGTTCGGCGGGGACGTAGCCTTCGTGGTCGGCGGCTACGCGCTGAAGGAGGAGTTGCGTCAGAGGATGAAATTTGCCGCCTACTGCGACAACATGCAGCATCTCGAAGGCTTCGCGCGGACGCTGCGCGGGGCGATCGGTGATCAAGATGCGAAGTAACCGCAAGAATATTCGGGGAGAATAGCGGTGAACGGTGTACCTAGCTTGCGAGTCCGAACGATCGGCACCCCAGAAGTGGCTCCAGGCAAGGAGTTCGTACTCTATTGGATGACTGCGTTTCGGCGAGCACACTACAACTTCAGCTTGCAACGTGCCGTAGAATGGGCCAAAAAGCTGAACCAGCCGCTTGTCATCCTCGAAGCCTTGCGATGCGGCTACCCTTGGGCAAGCGATCGGCTGCATCGGTTCATCATGCAGGGCATGGCGGACAATGCCAGCGACTTTGCTAAGAAAAAGGTACTCTACTATCCTTATCTTGAGCCACAGCAAGGGGATGGAAAAGGGCTGCTCAAGGAGTTGGCACGCCGCGCGAGTGTGGTGATCGGCGATGATTTTCCGTGCTTCTTTCTTCCGCGCATGCTGGCCGCTGCCCAGAGTCAGATCCCGTGCCGATTTGAGCTCGTCGATTCAAATGGTTTATTGCCGATACGCGCAGCCGAGAAGGTGTTCGCTCGGGCGTTCGACTTCCGCCGCTTCCTTCAGAAGAATCTCTTGCCACACTTGGCCGAGATGCCAGCCCGCGATCCGCTGGCGCAAGTCAAACTTCGGGTCATCAAAGCACTTCCAGACGAAATTTCGAAGCGTTGGGCCACTTCTGATCTCGCCGCACTAGTCAGCAAGCCGGCTGCCTTAGAGCGATTTCCGATCGACCACACCGTTGCCCCTGTGGCTACGGATGGGGGAGCCCACACAGCCCATCGAGCATTAGCACAGTTTCTGCAAAACAAACTGCCAAGCTACTTATCTCGAAACAAGCCGGAATGCGATGCGACGAGCGGCCTTTCACCTTATCTGCATTTTGGGCATATTTCGGCGCACCAGGTCTTCGAAGAAATCACGCAACTGACGCAGTGGACCCCCGGTCGTGTGTCGGAGAAAGCAAGCGGTAGCTCCAGTGGGTGGTGGGGAGTCCGTGAGGAAGTCGAGTCTTTCCTTGATGAACTGATCACCTGGCGCGAGCTGGGCTATAATATGTGCTGGCAGCGGTCTGATTACGATCAGTACGAATCCCTCCCACAATGGGCTCAGAAAACGCTCGCCGAACATTCCAGTGATGATCGACCGCACGTCTACTCACTCGAACAGTTTGAGAACGCTCAAACGCACGATGAGCTTTGGAACGCCGCCCAACGTCAACTCACTCGCGACGGCAGCATCCACAATTATTTGCGAATGCTGTGGGGAAAAAAGATCCTTGAATGGTCGGTATCGCCCCGCGAGGCGCTCGGCGTGATGATTGAGCTGAACAACAAGTACGCGCTCGACGGCCGCAACCCCAATTCGTACAGCGGCATCTTCTGGGTTCTGGGGCGTTATGATCGCGCCTGGGGTCCTGAGCGGCCAATCTTTGGCAAAATCCGTTACATGAGCAGCGACAACACCGCCCGCAAGGTGCGCGTGAAGAATTACCTTCGGCAGTATGCCGCGCAGGGTGAATAGGCAGCAGTGGTGGGCGGCAGGGATATTGCCCTGCCACTGACGCTCAGGCTGCGATTCGCCGCGGTTATGAGATTGCTCGGATTCCTTGCTTTCCACGACGTCCTTCGGGTTGGCAAATCATAGAAGAACTCTATTGTGCTCTGGCGTAGTTTATTCGCTCGACACCCGAATGGCTCAGGAAAGAACCCGTTGACTTTCGAAAGGATGTTCCGATGTCTTCCAAAATTCTACTTCTCGCTTCCGTCATGCTAGCCATCTTGCTGACTGTCAGCTGGCAAGCGTTCGCGGGCGATAGCTACGAAACGGCAAAGTACGAAGTTGTGAGTTCTGAGGGTTCATATGAGGTGCGCGACTATCCTGAGTTGAAGATCGTCGTCACCAGCATGGCGTCGGACGCACAGTCAGATAGCGGCAGCTTCATGCGACTGTTTCGGTACATCAGCGGCGAGAACGAAGAAGGCAAGAAAATTGCGATGACGACCCCCGTTTTCATGCAACCCAATGCGGACGATGAGAAAGGACAGATGGGATTCGTTCTTCCGGCTAAGGTTGCTGAAGCAGGAGCCCCGAGTCCAGGGAAGGAAGACGTGAGTATTACCGTGCGTCCCAAGGGCAAGTTTGCGGTCTATCAGTTCTCTGGAAGAATGGACAAGGCTCTCTCCAAGTCCGCTCAATCCAAGTTGGAAGACTGGATGAAGGAGCAGGGATTGACCGGAACTGGCCAGCCTGAATTCGCGGGCTATGACCCGCCTTGGATTCCCGAACCAATGCGCCGCAATGAGGTTCTGATCCGGTTGAAGTAGCCCTAACCCAAGAAAGTTGGTGCCAATTCCTCGCTACTGCGTCAGTTTGCTCAGCGAACTCTGTTGCTTCCCACGCGGAACCTGTGCCTGTTCAAACAGATAGTGCATCACGAACCATTCCTGGCCATTGCGATATCCAAAAAGTTCTGCGCAGGCCATGAAGAAGATCCGCCAGCGATTCAAGTCAATGCGTGCCTCGCGATCTGGTAGAACATCTCGAAAATGAGCCAGGATCTCAGCCTGGTGTTGGTCAAGGTTCTGCAACCACGCTTCGCACGTCCGCTGGTAGTTCGTTCCATCAATGCGCCACTGACGTTCAATGGTCAGCTGGTCACTGAAATGACTGAACAGATCCTCGGACGGCATCATGCCGCCGGTGAAGAAGTGCCTTCCCATCCAGTTGGCGGCCCCGCCGGTTTCAAATAAATAGGGCGCATTGCGATGACAGAACACATGGACAAGCATCTTGGCGTTGGTGGTCATCCAGTCGGAGATCTTGCAAAATAGCACTTCGTAATTCCGAAGATGCTCAAACATTTCCACGGATAGGACCCGATCGAACCGCTGGTTGGTCTCGAAGTCGCAGATATCTGCGGTGATGACTCGAACATTCGTCAGACCAAGGCTGGTGGCGCAGCTTTCAATGTACTGGCGTTGACTCGCGGAGTTTGACAAGGCGGTGATCGTGCATGAAGGATACTTCTCCGCAAGCCACAAGGTAAGCGATCCCCAACCGCACCCAAGTTCAAGCACACTCATCCCATCTTGTATTTCTGTGCGTTCGCAGGTCAGCCGCAGCATCGCCTCTTCGGCCTCGGCCAGTGTGGTGCCCGCTGTTGGGAACAAGCTAGAACTGTACTTGAGCCTTGGTCCCAACACGCTCTTGAAGAAGCTAACGGGAACTTCGTAATGCTGCTGGTTGGCGGACTCCGTCGCGATGGCCAAGGGGCTGGTTCGCAACATTTCAGTGAATTCGGTGAGGTTGACCGCAGAATTCTCCTGCAATCTCCTTGCGAGGAGTCGCCGAATGCCGAAGCGGATCAAGAAGTCAGGAACCATCCCGATCTCGGCGAGTGATAATAGGTTCATCATAGTACCAAGCAGAGAATGAAGGGGTTGCCTTACTACTAAGATGTTAGTGCCCTGACAACCGCCTGCTCGCAGAGACTTCGCGTATGCCGCTCGAACACGTTCTTTGGTCGAACCTGATCGCCATTGGTGCGGCGCTGTTTCTTCTGTGGTGTGCCAGCTTGCGTCTCAAGAACGTCAACCTGGTGGATCTCTTCTGGGGAGTAGGATTTGCGCTGATTGGCTGGATTTCACTTTGGGCTACTGGCCGTACTACTCCCAGGACCGTACTCCTTGTGATTATGGTCACGGTATGGGGTCTGCGATTAGCAAGCTATCTGGCATGGAGAAACCATGGGAAACCAGAAGACCATCGCTACGCAGCTATGCGTCAGAAACATGGTAAGCGTTTCCCGATTGTTAGCCTGTTCACGGTGTTCGGATTACAAGGTCTGCTGATGTGGATCATTGCACTGCCGATCCAAGTGGGTTTGAGCAAGAATCTCAGCTGGCATGTAGGCGTAGCGATCGGTGTGATGCTGTGGTTGATTGGTCTATTCTTCGAGACTCTCGGCGACTTCCAGCTTGCTCGCTTCAAGGCCAATCCAGAGAATCGCGGCCAGGTGATGAAGCAAGGACTCTGGCGATATACACGGCATCCCAACTACTTCGGCGACTTCCTGGTGTGGTGGGGATTGTATCTGGCGTCCGCTGAATCTGGCTCGTGGTGGTGGACCGTCCTTGGGCCGCTGTTGATGACTTTCTTGCTCCTACGGGTGTCTGGAGTCAGTTTGCTCGAAAGCTCGCTACGTAAGCGGGTTTTCGGTTATGAGCAATACGTGCGGGAGACGAGCGCCTTTTTCCCGTTGCCGCCTAGGGCCGTTCGTGGCGTTGACAAATAGTCTCGGATCGCCTCACTTGTCGATTCGGCGATGCCCCCTATAAAGCCACAGAAGTGTGTGGTCATGGCGACCAGCAGAGGTAGACTCTCCCTATAACGGGTGCATGCATGGCGCGACCTAGCCGAGTTGAGTGGTGGCGTGTTGCCCCCTTTCTGCTTCTGCACGCAGCGTGCCTTCTCGTGTTCGTTGTTGGTTGGAGTTGGATTGCCGTAACCGTCGCACTGGTGGTGCACTTCGGTCGCGTGTTCGGACTGACCGCGTTCTACCATCGTTACTTCTCGCACCGCGCCTTCAAGACCAGTCGCCTCCTACAATTCTTAGGAGCACTGCTCGGCAACTCCTCGGGACAGCGAGGCCCTATCTGGTGGGCGGCCCATCACCGGCATCACCACCGCGCGGCGGACAAGCCTAATGATATCCATTCTCCAGTCCAGCAAGGTTTTCTCTGGAGCCACATGCTGTGGTTCATGACGCGCGAGTCATACAAAACGGATCATAGAATGGTGCAAGATTGGTTGAAGTACCCAGAGCTGCGTTTCCTTGAACGCTTCGACTTCCTCGCCCCAACGCTGCTTGGCATTTCGATGTTCTGCCTGGGTGAGTTCCTGGAGTTTGCATGGCCCGAGTTGGGCACCAACGGATTCCAGATGCTTGTCTGGGGATTCATCGTCTCCACGATTGTGCTCTATCACGTCACGTTCGGAATCAACTCCTTGGCACACACATTCGGTAGTCGCCGGTACGACACCGACGACGATAGCCGCAACAATTTTTGGCTAGCATTGATTACCTTCGGCGAAGGCTGGCACAACAACCATCACTACTTCCCCTCCTCTGCGCGGCAAGGCTTCCGCTGGTGGGAGATTGACATCTCGTACTATTTGCTCGTCGTCCTGTCATGGATAGGGCTCGTATGGGATTTGAAGCCCGTCCCCGCTCGGGTCCTTGAACCGAGGCCCGCAGCCTCTGGCAAGAGGGCATAGCCATGCGGATTGCTATCATTGGAAGCGGAATCAGCGGAAGCTTGGTGACGCGTTTGCTTTCGACACAACACGAAGTGACACTGTTTGAGTCGAATAGCTACGTAGGTGGCCACGCCAACACCGTCGACATAAGTGTGGGTGACCAGCAATACGCCGTCGATACCGGATTTATGGTCTTCAACCAACGAACCTATCCCAACTTTTGCCGCCTACTTCAATTACTAGAATGTCCTTCGCAGCTGAGCGAGATGAGTTTCAGCGTTCGCTGTTCGAAGACTGGATTGGAGTATCAGGGAAGTTCACTAAATGGGCTCTTCGCCCAACGCGCAAATCTTCTTCGCCCCGCATTCCTCAAGATGATCTCCGACATCGTCCGCTTCAACCGACTCGGGACGGATGCCGTTACCACCGGAAGATTGAAAGATGGTCGAACTGTGGCAGAGTTCTTGGACGAGTGCCAACTCGGTACTCAGTTTGTACAGCAGTACCTCGTCCCTATGGCATCCGCAATCTGGTCGAGCAGCCCACAAGCAATCCTTGAATTTCCTGCAGATTTCATGATCGGTTTCTTTGCCAATCATGGGCTGATGCAACTTCGTTACCGCCCCCAGTGGCGAACCATTGTTGGAGGTTCGCGAGCCTACCTCAAGGCACTTCTAACGCCGGATCAGGACCAGGTTCGGTTACGCACGCCGGTAGCTTCGGTCACACGCAGGGCGCACGACGTGGTGCTTTTGCCCGTCCATGGCTTGCCTGAACGGTTTGACCAGGTCGTGTTCGCGTCGCACGCCGACCAAACCTTGGGAATGCTCGCTGACGCAACGCTTGTCGAACGGGAAGTGCTCGGAGCATTTCCCTACCAGGCAAACAATGCCATCTTGCACACCGATACGCGAATGTTGCCCACGCGCCGCAAGGCTTGGGCCAGTTGGAACTACCACATTCCGGAAACCGGCCAGCAGGCCGCTTCAGTGACGTATGACCTTAGTCGACTACAGAACCACCGTTCACCCACTCCGATACTTCTGACGTTGAACCCCACTGCTGACATTGATGGATCGCAGATACTTCGCACGTTCGTCTACGCTCACCCGGGCTTCTCACGCGCCTCAATCTCAGCTCAACAGAGATTCCATGAGATCAGCGGCAAGAATCGCACTCACTTCTGTGGAGCGTACTGGGGCTATGGCTTTCACGAAGACGGCGTCAACAGCGCGCTAGCTGTCGCCAGACATTTTGAAATCGAACTGGACGCATGCACAGCTGCATCTACGAAGGAATCGTCACGCATTGCCGTTACGAACCGGTAACCCATCGGTTTCGGTATCGACTGTTCATGGTCTATCTGGACCTTGATGAGTTGCCCGGGTTGGTTGGCAAACGAGGCCTCTTATCCACCGACAAGTATTCGGTACGGTCATTTTTCAGGACGGATCACCTATTTGAGGATACAAGCCTGCTTAGTGATGAGATTCGTGACATCATCCGCAAGCAGACCGGAACATCAACGGTTGGCCCCATTCGTCTACTCACGCAACTACGCCAGTTTGGCTACTACATGAGTCCCCTGAATCTGTTTTATGCCTTCGATGCCAGTGGGCAACACGTGGAACATGTCGTTGCTGAGGTCAATAACACTCCGTGGGGTGAACGGCACTGCTACCTCTTAGGGGACGAAAATCGAAAGAACTTAAGAGGAACGCCACGGTTCGCTCATCAGAAGGAGTTTCACGTCTCGCCATTCATGGGCATGGACATGGAATACCACTGGAGCCTAAGTGCTCCAGGTCTGGAACTCTTGGTGCGGATCGCAAACTCGCGCGGCACGCAACGTGTACTCGATGTCGACATGAAACTCCAACGTCGCGCACTGAGCAAGCAGGGGTTGCGTCGCATGACGTTTCGTTACCCCGCAATGACTGCACAGATCGCCGCGGCGATTTACTATCAAGCCTTGAAACTGTGGTGGAAGAGATGTCCCTTCTATACGCATCCCAACAAACAGAGCCCAGCACGCCAACACACTCGCGCCTCCAAGGAGCCGACGACCAACGTGCGATAGTGGCATCGCAATCGACAAGCGCGCGTGGAAGTACCTTGTGCCGCAAGATGGTCCTGAGGCAACTCGCGAGGTTGCGGTCCGGCCATCTAAGGGTGATGGAATCAGGCGAAACGTTTGAGTTTGGGCAAGCTCAAACCGCCGGAGTCACGGCGATCCTCCATGTCCATCATCACCGCTTCTATCGGGAGGTCACCCTCGGGGGAAGCCTCGGTGCTGCGGAGTCGTACATCCGTGGGGATTGGAACTCACCAAACCTTCTTCACGTGATGAGGGTGCTTGCTCAGAACTCGGACGTACTGGCGGAAGTGGAAACGGGTGCCTCACGCCTGCTCAGTTCTCTTCGCGTCGTGGCACACTGGCTGAGACGCAATACGCAAGCTGGTAGCAAACGCAATATTTCGGCCCACTATGACCTGAGCAACGATTTCTTCGCCTTGATGCTCGACGCCACGATGACCTATTCTAGCGGAATCTTTCCAACCCTTTCGACGACACTCGAAGACGCCTCGATTGAGAAGTACGATCGTATCTGTCGCAAACTTCAGCTTACATCGACAGATCACATCCTTGAGATTGGTACAGGTTGGGGAGGTTTCGCCGAACATGCGGTCAAGCACTATCATTGTCAGGTTACGACCACGACTATCTCCGAGGAACAGTACGCTTACGCCCATCAGCGGTTTCGAGATTCGGCGATCGCGAATCGCATCACCTTGCTGAAAGACGACTATCGCAACCTGCGTGGTACTTACGACAAGCTTGTGTCGATTGAAATGATCGAAGCCGTGGGTGAGAAGTTCCTGCCAGGCTACTTCGCCAAATGCTCGCGGCTATTGAAACCGGATGGCTTGATGTGCTTGCAAGCAATTACGATCCCTGATCATCGGTATGATCGATATCGACGTTCGGTGGATTTTATTCAGCGGTACATCTTTCCAGGTGGATTCTTGCCCAGCATGGGCGCCATGGCCGCCTGTGTGGGCCGTGAGACTGACCTTCGCATCTTTCATAGCGAAGATTTTGGTTCGCACTACGCCGTGACACTCGCGCACTGGCGTCGTAACTTCTGGAAGGCAATCGCCAACGTTCGGGCTCTAGGCTTCGACGAGCGCTTCATCCGCACGTGGCATTACTACCTGTGCTACTGCGAGGCTGCATTCCTGGAGCGGCAGGTAGGAGTCTCGCAGATCCTGCTAACGAAGCCGGACTGCCACCGTGAGCCGTTGATCTCGACCATTTGACCGGCAACCACACTTCATTAGTCCGGCAGGTGGCGTAGGTCCCAGAGGACGGCGCCGATTCGCTGCGGAATGCCAGCATTAGACAGGCACGGAATCTGCATTCTGCAACAAGAGAGGGTTGTCACTTTGCGTGCTGCGCTACAGTGTCTTCATGAGGTAGCACTCGGCTACTCACGCCTTTGTTCCATAGGAGTTCGGTCATGTTGCGTTGTTCAATGTCAAGTCTGGTGATTGTCGTTGCCCTAGCACCAGCACTTCATGCCGCGGAGAAGGACATCGTGGATACGGCAATCGCCGCAAGTGATTTCAGCACTTTAGTTGCTGCGGTTAAGGCTGCTGGTCTTGTTGAGACGTTGAAGGGAGAGGGCCCTTTCACGGTCTTTGCACCCACCGATGCAGCCTTCGCCAAGCTCCCGAAAGGAACGCTGAAGTCCTTGCTAGAACCCTCCAACCAAGAAAAGCTGGCCGGGATCCTTACGTACCATGTCGTCTCTGGCGAAGTATTAGCGTCGGACGTCGTGAAGCTGAAACAACTGAAGACCGTGCAAGGTTCGAAGGCCAAGGTCACCGCCAAAGACGGCAAGGTGATGATCGACACCGCAACCATTATCAAGACGGACATCATCTGCAAGAACGGCGTAATCCACGTCATTGATGCAGTGATTCTTCCAGAATAGCCAGTCGCGAATCCTTCTAATCCCCTCAATAATCAGCCACCTTCGCCCTCTAGAAATTGGTGGCATTCTTCTCTCCATTGACTGAGGAGTACTTCAATGGCTTCCGCAGAACACACGACCAATTGGCCCGACTTGGCAATCGGGCTCTATGACCGTCTGACCGGTAGAAATGCTGAAATCACCTATGAGTTCCAAGAGTTACACCTCAAGGTTCCCAGCGGCACAGGGTCTCAAGCCGACTATGCCGAGTGGGTGGTCACCGGGAAGATGAAGATCAGCACGCAAGACTCGGGCTCAGCCCCAAACTAACCGTGACCGGCCGATTACGCGGAATGTTCGCTGATCGGCCGGTCGAGGTCGAAGCGGAGGGTCGGGAACTCTTGATCCATGTACTTGATTGGCGTTCCGCTTGGCAATTGTGCCGTTATTTGTCTGTGTTCACGATTCCTTTTCTTCAGACCCTGCAGCAACAACGTCTTAAGCTGCGGTTGAGAATCGGTAATCACGTCTCAATGCAAGTTCTCCCCCGACCACACTTTGTACTTCGTCTGCTTGTACCAGGTCTGAGGTCCATCCGCGAAACAGTTCAGCGAGACTACCACTAGCGGTATTGGAACGGCCGAGCGCCCAGTGGCGACGACCTGATCGTAGCTCGATTCAACGTGAGCTGGCAATCTTGCAACGCCGCTCACCTCGACAGTGAGGATCATCTCATCATGAAAAGAATAAGGTTGGCCAAGATCGGGTTTACCGTTGCTGCGGGGGCATCGTTCCTATTCTCCGTCTATCTATGGTTCTCGGGAAACCGCGAAGAAGGCTTGTTTGTTGGTCTGTGGGTTCCATCCATTCTTTCTTTCGGATCACTCGTTCTGGCGGGTAGAAAATGACTGGCAATATTCAAATCTTCGTATTCGGCCTGGCCGTGTTCATGGTGACGCTGATGTCTTCATTCGCCGCGCTGATTGCATCTGACCACCCAAATAAGGAATGACCATTGAGCTTTTTGCGCCAAGCGTATGACTCCGATCAAACTTCCAAGACATGCGATGGTTCGCCAAGAATTCAAGCACCATCATCTCGGCAGGTGTACAATTCACTACTCAGTAGCGGCCGAGCGACTTTTGGTCCGAGGGAACTGCCTTCCGAAGAATCAAACCTCGAACAGACCCCGTCATGGAATACCAAGCGATCATGCCCAACACTGACCATTTGATCCTGCTCACGGGAGCTACGGGATACGTCGGCGGACGGTTACTGCCATTGCTGGAAGCCAAAGGGTATCACGTCCGTTGCATGTCACGGCGACCGGCGGCGCTTGACGTCAACTTGGGCGGGAAGACAGAAGTGGTGAAGGCGGATGTGTTAAATATCGATACCCTCACCACCGCGATGGAGGGCGTAGAAACCGCCTTCTACTTCGTCCATTCGATGGGTTCAACGGCAGATTTCGAGGTGAAGGACCGTCAAGCCGCACAGAATTTCACGGATGCGGCCTGTCAAGCTGGTGTGCGGCGGATCATCTATCTGGGAGGCCTGGGCAGTCGCGATAAGAACCTTTCAAAACATCTCCGAAGTCGCCAGGAGACTGGTGACATACTGCGATCATCCGGAGTGCAGGTAATCGAGTTGCGAGCTTCGATCGTCATTGGGTCGGGAAGCCTGTCGTTCGAGATGATTCGCGCGTTGGTCGAGCGACTGCCAGTCATGATTTGTCCGAAGTGGGTTCGCGTACTCGCGCAGCCGATTGCCATCGAAGATGTTTTGGACTATTTGCAGGAAGCTGTCGAGCTTACTGAACGCGACTCCAGAATCTTTGAGATTGGTGGCCCAGATCAAGTGTCGTACGGCGAGATCATGGGCGAATATGCTCGACAACGTGGCCTTCGTCGGTTGATGATCCCCGTCCCACTCCTCACCCCCTATCTATCGAGCTTATGGCTTGGCTTCGTGACTCCACTCTACGCTCGTGTTGGTCGCAAGCTCGTCGAAAGCCTGAAGAATCCGACGCTCGTCTCCAGCAATCTAGCGAGCACAGCCTTCTCGGTACGGCCGCGGTCTATGTCAGAAGCAATCACCCGTGCCTTGGTCAACGAAGATCACGAGTTCGCGGCGACGCGGTGGTCCGACGCCCTCTCAGCATCCGGCGAGCCCAGAACTTGGGGCGGCGTCCGATTCGGATCTCGGCTGGTCGACTCTCGCACAGCCGAAAGCAGTCAACCACCCTCTGCGACCTTTGCCGCGATTCAACGGATCGGCGGGAAAACCGGCTGGTACTACGGCAACGGTCTATGGAGAATCCGTGGCTTCCTTGATCTGCTCGTTGGCGGAGTTGGTGTACGACGCGGACGCCGTGATCCGGTCAACCTCCGCATTGGCGACGCACTCGATTTCTGGAGAGTCGAAGCCTTCGAGCCAAATCGCCTACTCAGATTGCGTGCCGAAATGAAGGTGCCGGGGAGAGCTTGGCTGGAGTTCGAAGTCACCGAGAGCGAAAGCGGCAGCAGTGTCCGGCAAACCGCCATTTTTGATCCCATCGGACTATTCGGTCTTGTCTACTGGTACGGGCTATATCCCCTGCATCAGTTGGTATTTGCAGGCATGTTACGAAAGGTCGTCTTGGCAGGTGCAAAGTATGGCGAAGCGGAGAAGGCTTCTGATCAGGAATCAGTTCGAACAGATCAGGACAATCCGTCACCCACCATCCATTAACGACTTTGCTCTCAAAGTTCTTTGGCAATGTTCTTTTGGTTGCAACTCGCGCTCCGCATTTACGCCGCTTGCGCGTATAGGATATCTTGCTCAGTTTGAATGCGGTTGTTCGGCGTCAATTACCTCAGCCCTTTAGCGGCAATTAGAATGACGTTTGGAAAAGACTTTGCCTAAGCTTTTGATCCATCGGCTGAGGGGGTTGATCGGGGTTGTTTCTTCTTGGCCTCCTCGAGTCGGTAGCTGGGAATGTTGAGTTCGACGGAGCCAGATTGATTGCGATTGTCACTTCCCCAATTTGCGGTCGGTGAATCCACCGCTGTCCCGAACGGCAATTCCGTCGTGTTGGCGGAACGGGTACCGAAGCTCGTTCACGGATGGTCGCTTGCGCGCACATGTCACGCCCACATTCCGCACCACTGACTCGCGAGTCAGGGCTTCCGTGGCCAGGGGGCTGGCGTCGTCAAAGTGATTCTTGAAACCGCCGAGGACTTTCTCACCTCG
Source organism: uncultured Planctomycetia bacterium (assembly GCA_942492195.1). GTDB lineage: Bacteria > Planctomycetota > Planctomycetia > Pirellulales > S012-138 > CALOEH01. The sequence continues at coordinate 19,142 of CALOEH010000209.1, forward strand.
TACAGTTGGACCGTGGATCAAGCCGGGGCGGGTTGTCCAACCGGCTGCAGTTTGGAAGTGCCGCAACGCGAGTCGGTCGACGTGAGCGACCGCAATTGTCCGATGTGGTGCATTTTTCCTTCGGGGAAAGTCGTGAGCCGTCGTTCCCAAAATCCTTGACGTCGAGGGAGGCACGCGAATATAGTTTAAGAGTTAACTATTTTCCGCGCGTCGTTCGACTTTGGGAGGCCAGTCGCTATGGGAGGACGCTTCAGCACCGGGTTACCGATCGGGGCTCTCGTCTTATGCCTTGTTCCCGCGTGGGTTAATGCGACCGAACTAAAAAGTGCTGACCCACAGCCTGAATTGGAGATCCGTATCGTGTTCGACAACACGTCGGCACGCAAAGACTTGCTGCGATCTTGGGGATTTTCTGCCGTGGTCGACTTCGGCGGACACCGCGTACTGTTCGACGCTGGCAGCGATCCGATCCTGCTGTTGGAACATCTGGAAAAACTGCAAATTGACCCGACCACGATCGAGCACGCGGTCATCTCTCACCAACATGGCGACCATTTGCGGGGCGTGTATTGGGTCTTCGAGAAGAACCCGAAGATGACCGTTCACTTTCTGGATTGTTTCCCAGACGAGGCGTTTATCCGAGCCGCCGCGATCAAGATGGAGCCGCGCCGAGTCAAAGGACCATTTGAAGTCGTTCCGGGTATACATTCCACGGGTGTTGTTGACGGACTGCCACCTGAACAGTCACTGGCGATTGAAACATCGCAGGGACTTGGTGATGATCGTAGGATGCTCGCATCCTGGCCTTGTCAAACTGGTCGAGACGGCCCAGAAGCAGCAGCAGAAGGACTCGATTCGTCTGCTGCTGGGCGGCTTTCACATGCTGAGAAAGAATCCCGAGGAGATTAAATCGACAATCATGCGCCTCCAAGATCTGAAGGTTTCGACGATTCTGCCGGCACACTGCTCAGGAGACCTCGCTAAGGAACTCTTTCAGCAGAGATATGGTGAGGAGTTCCACACGGCTGGCGTCGGAAGGCGGATCGTGCTTGAAAACGGCCAATTTGTTATCAGCACCTTACCGGCCACACCCGTTCAAGACAGCGAATGAACAATCAGGAAGAACGGGGCTTAACCGATGAATTTCCGGACACGCCCGCCCGTCGAGCCGTTGTCTCGGTCGTGCGTGGCTTCGGCGCTGTGTCGCGACAGATGGGTCCGCACTACGCAAGGTTCGGACTGACACCCCCTCAATTTCAAATGTTGACGGTGCTCAATCGTCTGCGCGGTGAGCAAGTAACCCAGCGCCAGTTGGGCAAAGAGCTCTACGTCTCGTTTCCCAACGTGACTGTGATGCTTTCTCGCCTGGAAAAAATGGGGCTCATTGAACGTACGGTCAACACCACGGATCGCCGAGAAAGGCTGGTGAGAGTTTCAGCCCAGGGTCGCGCGCTACTGAAGAAGATCTGGAAAGTTCAGCCGGCCCAATTGGAACAGATGATGACTGGATTGACCGACAACGAACGGCTCCAGTTGGCTCAACTGTTGAACAAGATGATCGATGGACAATCCTCGCGAGCAGATGACGAATCATGACGAAATGCTCCGAGTCCAAGCATGCCGAGTAATACCGCCTAACATCTTCCCGTCCGAAAGGAGAAAACGCCATGCGCTCGACCATCCCTTCACTACGCCACTCCATCCTTTCGCTTCAGGTTGCAGTGGTCGCCTCGTTGTCAATAGCTCCTTCGCTATGGGCCGACACGATTCGTGTGCCACGGGATCACAAAACGATTCAAGCTGCGATTGATGCGGCTACGTCTGGCGACACCGTTGTCGTCAGCGCCGGAACTTATCGCGAGCGAATCTGTTTGAAACCAGGCATCATCGTTAGGAGTGACGGCGACGATGAAAAAGGGAAGATTGGCCTGCGGCGAGCGGAGGCCACGATTATTGACGGAAACGTCGAGGGGGCCACGAAGCCCGGCGTTGAAATGGCTGAGGACTCGACCATCGATGGTTTCAGCGTGACGGGCGTCGGCAAGTATGACGAAGATCGCTGGGAAAAGAAATCACGCCACGCAAGGTGAAGAGCAGGCAAAGGACTTGATTGGAGCGCCAGGAATTGCCGGGATCGCTATTGAAGGCGTTACTCGCTGCACGGTCGCGAATAACATCGTGCATCACATCGGCTACACCGGTATTGGGATTACTGGCGCAAAGGGCAAGCGTGTCTCCCCGCACATCTTCAGGAATGTCGCTTACCGCAACATGGGCGGCGGCATTGGTTCCATGCGAGGTTCGACCGCGATCATCGAGGAAAACACCTGCTTCGAAAACTTCTATGCGGGCATCGGTCACGAAGCTGCAGACCCATTGGTGATAAACAACACCTGCTACAAGAACGTGCGTGCCGGAATCGGCATCAGCGAAGGAGCCTGCCCAACGGTCCGCGGCAACAAGTGCTACCAGAACCGCCGCGCAGGAATCGGCATTCGCACCGAGTCCACGACGTCCCCCGTAGTGGAACACAACGAGTGCTATGAAAACGACATGGCCGGTATCGGCTCGCGCGACGACGCCACGCCGATCATTCGCCATAACCGCTGCTACAAGAACAAGATGGCCGGTATCGGCTGCCGGACGAAGTCCCGTCCGCTGATTGAGCACAATGAGTGTTTTGAAAACAAGATGTCCGGAATCGGCTGCCGGACAGAAGCGGAACCAGTGATTCGCCACAATCGCTGCCACGATAACGAAATGGCCGGAATCGGCTCGCAAGAGGGCGCGCGGCCGGTCATCGTGGGCAACGAGTGTTACGGGAATCGGATGGCCGGAATTGGTACCGAGACCGAAGCTGTCGCCGTCATCCGCGACAACAAATGTTATAAGAACGTGATGGCCGGCATTGGGGCTCGCACGGGTGCCCGGCCCGTCATCGAGGGAAATCAATGTTACGAGAACGTGTTGGCCGGCATTGGTTCTCAGGAAGACTCCGTCCCGATCATCCGTAACAACCATTGCGAGAAAAACGGGCAGGCTGGCATCGGTGTGCAGTCGGGAGCGAGGGCTGTCATCGTCGAAAACGACTGCCGCAACAATTCCAGTTCCGGCGTCGGCGTTCAAGAACAGGCAAACGCGATTATCCTCGGCAACCAATGCATTGAAAACAAGCTCGTTGCCATCGGCGTTCGCAATGGCTCGGACGCCTATATCGGCCGCAATCAACTGGTCCGCACCGGTGGGATGCCGCCAATGATCGCTGTTCGCGAAGACTCCTCAGTCGTCGTCAGCGACAATACGGTCGTTGGTGGAGGGGTAGCCGGCGTCATGGTTCAAGGGACGGCGGTAATCTCGGGGAACCAGTTCCAAGGGAACGGCCCGCGGGCGGGAGGTCCGCCGAACTTCGCCGCGTGGATCCAGGCCGGCTCCAAAGTGTCGTTCTTCAATAACCGCACCGACTTACGGCCTCGCGGTTTTGGGAGCCTTGGCCAGCCATCCGATCAACCGCGACTGCGTGGGCTGGCTGGCTAGTCGTTCTTCGAGTACGCCTTGGCCCGGTCGGTCCCAGGCGGCCATTCGTAGAGCCGGGTCGTGGGCCAGGCGGTCCAAGTCGTCCTGGTTCTCCTCGCCCATCGCGAGTGCGTACATCCGCTCCCGCAGCAGTTCGACGGCCGTATAGCGAATCCGATTGGGATCGCGCGGATCAACCAGCTGCGAGGCCAGAGATTCCACCAGCCCAAGCTTGTGATCCAGCTCCCGCAGCAGCACCGCTCCGGCATGCGAAGTGATCCGCTGCTGCGAAGTTTCCACCTTCACCGACCGATTGAACTCCGGCTCAAACAGAGTACCCTGAGCTTCACCCATTGCGTGATCCTTCCGCGTCCAAGGGATCTTTCCATCTACCCTATGAAACCCAGGAAATCACGCAATGGTTTCAAAAATCTTCCACCGGCGCGGTGAATAATCCGGGATAAACAACTTACGGCGATCGATCCATAGACACGCCGTTTGGAACTACTGAAATTAGCTTTCACGGCTCAATATACGTCTAACTGTCCAAATAGCCCTTGTTGCCGGATAGTTTGGCGTTGGCCTTATTGTTTATCACGCCTTTGCCGCCAACGTGGCGATTGTCGCAAATGATATTATTGGACGCGGGCGAGCCTTGAATTAAGATGCCGTTGCTACGCGTCGTGTTGTTCGAGATGGTGACGTTGCGGCATGGTTGTGGGCCGCTGTTGCGGTTGGCGTTTACGTAGATGTCTGGAATGTTGCCTGGGGTCGACACATCGTTGCCATCGATGAGTAACCCGTCGATGTTGCCGCATTTGTAGATCGACAGGTAGCTATTGACCTTATTGTTGGTCAGTCGGCTGTCGCGGATGTCGCTATTGCAGTGGTCTTCGTGCATCAGGCCTTCGCCGTCGTTGATGTAATAACTACGGTCGGCACACCAGTTCTTGTGAATGATGCAGTCGTTTGCATCCACGGTCCAATGCCAGCCTCGCATCTCGATAGCGCGGTTGTCGTTCGTGGATGAACCATGCGTCGCACTCTCGCCTGTCACGGTTGGACGCCAAACGTCTTTCTTGATTCGCGTGATGTTGTTCGCGCAGACCGCTGCGTCGCCGCCGAAACCGATGCACATCCGGCCCGTGTTAAAGATGTAGTTGTCGCGTATGACAATGCCTTTACGGAATCCCCAGGGATGCGATTCCGGCGTGCCGTCTTCACCGCTACCGCCAGGGCCCCCGACGCAGTAGTGACTTACATAGAGTCCTGGTCGGTTGTCGTAGTCAAACACTACGTCGAAGCGATCCGCGCTGCCGCGAGATGGCTTTAAGAGAAAACCCTGCATCGTGAAGTTATTGTCACCGCTCTCAGGCAAGCGATTGTTGGCGACTAGAATGTTCTCTGCACTTTTCACATCGATGGCCGCGTGATGTCTGGATGTGAACCGCTGCCAGGCGTGTTGTTTCACTTTGGTGCTTGGAATGCGAGGGTCCGCAACGGCGGCGTTTCGTAGCATGCAGCCAAACACGATTCGGTTGCCGCCACACTTGTGATCCTCCGTTTCGTAAAAGTGAATGTGTCCACGATTGATGTCGATGTTGACCACACCACAGTTTGCGGCCGTAGCTGGATCTTCGAGATAAATCCCTTTGAAAGCCGTGTCGATCGGTGTCCCATCACCTTTGAACAACGGTACATACTTCGGAAACTCAAACCGCGTTGATGGATGATAACCATCGTCTCGGGCGCTGGTCGTTCCCATAGGGTTGGCACCGCGGAGGACAATGTCGGTTTTCAATTGAATATGATTCTCAAAGTAATACTCACCCGCCGGAAAGTAGGCGACTCCACCGCCGGCATTTGCCAGTTGCTGTTGTGCCTTGGCAAGCCGCTTGTCCCAATACTTGCCGTTGCCCTCGATTTTGGTAACGTCAAGTACGTTGTTCCAGCGGACTTCATCAGTCCAATCCAACTTCAGATGAGCTGTTGGATCATCGGATGGAGCATCCGCGGCGAATAGCCGTTGGGGTAGCAAGAGGGCTCCGGCTCCAGCGCCGCTAGCCAAAACGAATTCGCGCCTGCTTAGCAGAGAGTGCTGGTTCATGTTCATCTATTCTTTCTCAAGCGGCGTGGTTTCGCGCTTGGTGGCTGATGGACGAGCCTTCCAGCCATCGACGACGAACTCGCCGTGAACGCCGCACTCAAATTTGAGAGGTTCTTCGAGGCCAGATCGTTGATCCGCGAGAGGGTTCGCATAGCGGTCGGTGTCAGAAATGTTGGTGAGAGCATTGTTATGGATCATGGCACCGTAGCTCTCGTCGCGGCGGAGAAGCGGCCGCGAAAGCCCTTGGCACTCGATGATGTTGTCGCGGATGCTGATGGTTTTGAAATCGCAGTCGCGGTTGAATCCGAAAAGGCCTTCCTTTCGCGGCGTAGTCGTCGTGCGAGTGATGATGTGGTTGTTGCGGATCTCCAGGTTGCTGTAGGGCTCGTTGATCCAGATCACACCTCGGCCTGGATTATTGACCAGGTTGTTGTGAAAACTCGCGGGGCCTTTGGCCGCTGCTTTTCCAAAGCCTGAAATCAGGTTCCCGTGATCCTTCTTCACATCGAAGTCGAATAGGTTGTGGTCGATCTCGACGCCATTGCGAACGAACTCAATCGAGTAACTGTCTTGCATCCAGTTGTGATGGATATGGAACGTGCGATCACTTTCGGGAACCGGTCCTCCGGAATGTTTGGGGATGGAGATTGTGCCGTGGCAGACGTTGTGGTCAATCTCCACGTTCTCGTCGTTTTCAAAGGGGAATTCGATCGAGAAGTTCACGGCAATTGTATTGTGGTGGACGCGGCAGCGTTTTCCCTGGCGAACTTTGATGCCGTAGAACTCGTTGGCCTTGTCCATTTGGGTACGGACAAAGCGATTGTGGGAGATCTCGCTGTCGGCCATCCAAATTGCAAAGATGGCACCGCCGGTGATCCCACCATCGACACCAGGCAAGCCACCCCGTTTCCAACGCCCGCCGGCATCCATAAATTCGCAGTCGTGAATCTTGGCCTTCATCTTGAATGTTCGGATGCCGGACCAGAGAGTGTCCTGGATGCGCAGATGATGTAGATGGAGGTCGTCATTTTTAAAGCCAAAGATGGCCCCGTGAAGCTGCGGGCCGCGCAGTGTCAGGTCAGAAATGGTGATGCCGGCCGCTTTATCCTGGAGCCGCACCAGGTAGGCGCGGGTGTCCATGCCATCGGTCCGCGTTTCCGGATCAGGAAGCGTCTTGGTCGAAGGTTTCCAGCCGGCGACGTGCGTAATGATCGTTTGTTGGATGCCTGCACCCTGGAGTGTCATGCCAGCTTTTGGTTCGAGCGGCGCGCCAATCTCAAAGGTACCTGGTCCGATCTCGATCGTAGAGCCTTCGGCTCCATCACGCACCGCATCAACAAGAGCTTTACTGGTCGTTATGGGTGCACCCATAACGACGGGCGCGAAGAGCAACAGGGTGATAAAGACAAGTGTTCTCATGCTAGTTTCCGATATTAGAACGAGCTACACAAACAAGCCCATCAAAGGGCCCTCGCTGTCGGCGAAATGGTCGGTCTCGATGCCGACGTGACGGAGCACAGAGTACCAGAGATTGGCCAGCGGCGTCTGATTGGATTCGTAGACAAGGTGTTGTCCTTGTTTAAGACCGCCGCCGCCGTGGCCAGCGACCAGGGTTGGCGTGTTGGTAAGATGATGGTTCGTGCGGATGCCGCCCCCGTAGGTGATAAGCGTGTTGTCGAAGACCGTTGAGCCGTCGGGGTCCTGTAACGACTTTAGGCGGTCGATCAGGTAAGCGACCAATTCGAGCTGCTTCTGATCGCGCCGGATCGACGCCTGATATTGCTCGCTATGTGTCGTACAGTGTGTCGTGGAGTGTCCGCTAAACTTGTAGCCCAACTCCTGGATCAGTCCCTCGACCGGTTGGCGATAGGTCAGGACGCGTGTCATGTCGGTTTGAATCGCAGCGACCATCAGGTCGTACATCACGCGAATTTCTTCAGACGTCTTGGTTGTCACTTCCGGTCGTTGGAACGGAGCCTTGGGAAGCGGCCGGTCAAGCCAGTCTTCGGCCTTGCTGATACGACGTTCAATGTCACGGACCGATTGAAAGTACTCCTCGACTTTCTCGCGATCGGTTTTTCCGATACGGCCGTGCATGATCTTCGCATCGTAGAGGACGGCGTCGAGCACGCTCTGGTCTTTCTGGAGCCGGTAGCGACGTTCTTCGAGTGGAACTTCCGTTGCTCCAAACAGCCGGTCGAACAGCGCAACCGGACTTGTTTCTCCGGCGATGGCATTTCCTGCTGGAGACCATGCTAACGAGAGCCCTGGTCCAAAGCCTTCTGCTTTTGGGCAGCTCAGTTCGAGCGACTCGAACCGCGTTTCCGCGCCGAGCATTCGCGCGGCGACTTGATCGACGGATACCGTGTTTTGAAACGCTTTGCCAGGCGTGCCGTTGACGTCGGCGGATGTCAGCCAGGTGGTACAACCCCAGTGGCCGTTGGTTGCTCGCTTGTTCGTGAGATTGCTGAGAACTGAGAAATCGTCTCGATGTCGTTTCAACGGTTCGAGACAGCGCGGCAAAGCGAAGTTAGGACCAGCGTCCGTTGGAAACCAATCCTGCTCAGCGACGCCCCATGAGTAGCTAAGGAAAATGAGCCGTTGCGGCGGCTTCGTGGTGGGAGCACCGAATGCTGCCCGCGGCAGAAATGACTCTAGCAACGGAAGGCACAACGTCGTGCCAGCTCCGCGAAGGACGGCCCGACGGCTGATGGGATGGATGTATTTCATGGCGACCTCATCATGAATGCTTCGCTACGAACGATCTCCTGGATCAGTGTCCGCAACTGGTAATTGTGCTGGATAGTCGATGCAACGATTTCATCAACGCATGGATGATCCGCGAAGGCGATCGAGCGGCCAAGGCCGTACGTCATGATCGCCTCGGTGAGTCCACGCAAAAATGACTCGCGATCTTCGTGCAAGCGCTGCTTTAATTCCATGGGTCCTTCAAACCGACGGACGCCGTCAGGCATAACGCCTTTCGAGATAATCGAGAACTCAACCGGCGCGGTGATCTTAATCTCTTTCTCGGCATTGCCCTTCTTTGATTTTGATCGCTTCTTCTTTCCTTGCTCGGTTGCGTCAGGAACTACGGACCACACGCTGGTTCGCCACTGCCCGACGGGATCGAAGTTTTCCAGTGCAAACCCAAGTGGATCAATGCGACGGTGACACGATGCACATTGTGGAGCCGATTGGTGCAAGCTAAGCGTATCTCGTATCGCTCGCTTGCCAACGGATTCTTCGTCAAGCATCGGCACATTGGCGGGCGCTGGTGGCGGTGGACGGTGCAGCAGTTTTCGCAACACATAGGCACCGCGTTCAACCGGCGACGTCCGTACGCCGGTTCCCGTCAACGTCAGAATTGCTGATTGCCCAAGCAGTCCCCCGCGCGGTGAATCCGCTGGCAACGCGATCTTTCTAAACTTGTCTCCGGAAACACCGTCCAGACCGTAGAAATTGGCGAGCAATACGTTGACCACCACATAACGAGAATCCAACAGGTCGCTGACGGGCAAATTGTCGTCAAGCAGCGTTCTCAACGTCTCAATCACTTCGCGATGGGAATGGCGGTGCACCGCGTCATCGTAATTGCTGGACTTTGTCCCTTCGGGATCGATCGAATCCAGTCGATCAAGTTCCAGCCACTGGTTGGCAAAGGTCTCAATGAATACATCCGACCGTGGAGAGTCGAGTAGTCGATTCACTTGCGCTGTCAGAACATCGGGTTCGTGAAGTCCCCCTTGTTCAGCAACCCGATAGAGTTCGGCATCGGGTGCCGCGGCTCCAAAGAAAGTACGACAATCGAACCGCCAGTTCGCGGTCCGTCAAAGGGCGTGCTTTCTTGAGTTCGGGATTCGGCTCTTCGAGGAAGAGAAACCGCGGAGTGGCCAATACCACAACGAGAGCGTCCTTCAACGCATCGATAGGTTGTGCTCCGCGCTGCAACGATGTTGAGAAGATCTTGGTTAGATGGTCGATGTAACCAGCATCCGGTGTCTCATGACGAAACGCCTCGAAGGCGAACCGTTCGATAATCTTGCGCGCCGCAGGCTCGTCGAGTTCCGTTGGCTCTTTGCCGTCAAACATTGACTCGGCGCTCAACGTCGGTTCGCTGCGTGGAAGCGGACCGTCCAGTTCGATCGAATCGATCCACAGGTCGGGCCGTTCATCGTCTTCAAATACGGCGACCAATGGATACTTGAAGATGAAGTCTCGAATCTCCGAGTATCGTTCAAGGCGTGGTGGGCGAATATCGCGGCGCGAGAATTCCAATCGGTTCGAACGCATGTGATCAACGTCAACCGTGAACTCCACTGTTTGCGGGTCGGCAACGGTGCCGGTGATCTGGTAATAGTCAATTGCGTCAGGCACTTTGCTGCGGAACTGTCCGCGAACGACTTTCATGAAAAAGTTGCCCGCCGGCCTATCGGCGGCGACTCCACAACGGACGCGGACACGGTAGGTCCCCGCCTGAGCATTGCCGTTGAACGAGGTCCACGCGTACGGACTCATTCCTCGAAACGGGATCAGCGTCCCGTCCTGAGTTTCTGGACGGGCGAGGTAGTTGCGGGAGAGTTCAACCTCCATCTGTGTGATTGCCCGACGTTGGACGTTCGTCTTCCGTCCTTCAGCAATTGACTGGGTGTACTTTCCTATCTTCTCTTCCAGTCTGACAATTTCTTCTCGCATCTCTCGCGAGATTCGCTCCTCCGACTGCTCAACCCGGTGGTACGGTTTGTAGCGGCCAATCGCCTTGAAGTCGTACGCCTGATCAAGCACTTGTCGCCCGATTTCCAGATAGCGTTCCAGATGCAACGACGAGAAGTTCTGTGCCTGACCGAGCGTGTCAAAGCCATCAACCGTGGCGTCTTCGGGAAGCATCATCACATCCACCGGAACGCCAAACAGACTGTCAATCGTGCGAGCATACTGCCGACGGTTGAGCCGACGAATCACGACATGTCCACCTGTATCCGTCAGCCGTTTCCGCGCTTCCAGCAGGTTTGCCGTCAATGTCTCGATCGCGTTGGTCTCGGCGTCCTTTGGCGGTTGCGGTTCTTCCTCAGGGGGCATCTGGCCAAGGTTCAAGACATCCAGGACGTCCTGCCATTGCAGTGCCACGGTGCCGTCTGGAATTGTATTGGGCATCGTATCGAGTCGTACGTCCGCATTCTGCGCTTCGGGACCGTGACAACGAACACAATGGGTTTTGAGAAATTGGGTCACCGATGGCGAGATTGTCGCCGCGGCAATGTTCTGATCTTCAGCGCTCGCACGCGTCGCATACGACAGAACTCCCCAAAGTAAGCAGGTAAACACTGTGCGCGTCACTCTAGCACCTTCATAAGCATTGCCTGTCCAACCGTTTGAGTCATCCAATGTCCACTGTACCGTGGATTTTACGATAAACGCCAGCGTTCTCAAGATTATCAAACATTTCCGGCGAGACGGAACGAAGTTACGAACCGGTTGCCATCGGCCATGATCAGCCCGTTGGTCCCACTTTGATGATTGCGTTGCAGCACTGGGAAAGTTCTTGGTAATATTCCAGAGGAATCAGGAACAACTGTTGGCCCCTGAAGGCAGCAAACACCCTCGCTTCATTCATCCTGGCGTTATTCAGACCCATGGCGAAAACCATCCATCCCAAACGACTTGTGGCCAGAGTTTGCCTGTACGGGATGCCACTGGTGGCACTCGCGGTTTGGAGCGGAATTGCAGGTGCCCAAGAGATTGCGACTAACGGCAAGGCCGCCGCTTTGCGAGCCAGCATGAACCGTTACCAGCAGGTGGTGATTCCCTTCTTCGCTCGGCACTGCAACGCCTGCCATGGTAGCGAGAAGCAAGAAGGAGATCTGGATCTCACCAAACTGGATCCGAACTTGGAAACCGCCGGCGCGGCGCGGTGGGCGATGCTGCTGGAAAAGATCAGCCAAGGAGAAATGCCGCCAGAAGGCCAGGCTCTGCCGGACCAACGTTCCATCAACGCCGTGGCAGAGTGGGTCAAGGCGGAGTTGAAACGCTCTGGCAAACACTTGACGCGGCGCGAAGCGTATGCGAATGGCAACCAGGTTTCGCATGCCTTGCTGTTCGATCCGACACAGGATGCACCCCTGGATGTACCGCCGCGAATTCGCACCGTAAGTCCTGAAATCTACAGTGCCTTTACTGGCAAGTTGTCGAAAGGATTTGAAGGGCTCGTGGGACAACCCTTCTCGCCGGGAGCTAGATCAACCTTCAAAGATATGGACCTTGCTCGCGTTGACGAGCCCGTCACCGCACAACTCATCCGCAACGCGCTCGTCATTGCGGAGTGGCAAACAGGCTTCACGTTTGAAAAGGGTGAGTTGCAACCAACCAGCGGTGCCCAGAAAGACCTTCTTCCGTTTGTCGACGAACGCAAGCCGCTTGGCGAGGCCGACATGGAGAAGGCCGTCCGAATGCAGTTCGCTCGCGTGCTACAACGCGAGCCGGAAGAAGAAGAACTGCAGCGCTTTGTGGCATTAATGCAAAAGAACGTGACCGAGGCGGGTCGGATCATCGGCGTGCGTTTCACGCTGGCTGCCGTGTTTCTGTTGCCTGAGGCAATCTTCCGTTACGAACTTGGTAGCGTTCCGCTGGATGAAGACCGCCGGGTTCGACTTACGCCCAAGGAAATTGCTTCGGCCGTGGCGTATGCACTCACCGACGAGCGCCCTCCCTCTTGGCTGATGGACGCCGCCGAGAATGGCAAGCTGGGCACCGCTGAGGGCGTGGCATCAGCGGTTCGGCAGATGCTGGACGATCCCAAGTTGAACAAGCCCCGGATCCTGCGATTCTTCCAAGAATATTTCGGCTACGAGCAAGCGACCGAGGTCTTCAAAGACACGAGCGAGATGAAAGGGCACAACCCTCGGGCGTTGGTCGAAGATACCGATCGTCTGATCGAGTACATACTTGAGCAAGATCAGCACGTGCTGCGCGAATTGCTCACCACGAACAAGACGTTTGTGATGTACAAGACGGCGGCCGATCTCAAACAGAAGCGGGCCGAAGCGCTGGCCAAGTTCGAAGCCGACAAGAGGAAGAATCCTGAGAAGTTCAAAGACAAAGTACCCAGGCTGCCGGGCCGCCCTGTTTTCGAATCCTATAACCTGGACGACTTTCCCGACGAGCAACCGGTTGCCCTACCGCAAGAACAACGAGCCGGCATCCTCACACAACCAGCGTGGCTGGTGGCTTGGTCCACCTCCGACGACAATCATGCCATCCTCCGAGGCAAGTGGGTCAGGGAACGTCTGCTGGGGGGCGTGGTGCCGGATATCCCCATCACCGTCGATGCGCAGCTCTCCGAGGCTCCCGAGCAGACCCTCCGCCAGCGAATGGCAGTCACCCAGCACCAATACTGTTGGCAATGTCACCAGTTGATGAATCGGGCAGGGCTCCCCTTCGAGATGTACGATCATTTCGGCCGCTTTCGTGCGACAGAAACAGTGCTCGATCTACAAGCCACCGCAAGACATGTTGACGCCAAGGGAAAACATTTGGGCGATGTGATGCGGGAACTTCCTGTTGACGCCAGCGGTGGTTTTGAATTCACACTCGACCCTCAGCTACAGGGAAACGTGAACGGACCGATCGAGTTCCTGCACAAGTTGGCCAAGTCCGAAGTGGTTGAACAGGTCTTCGTCCGCCATGCCTTTCGCTATTGGATGGGCCGCAACGAAACGCTCGGCGATGCCGCTAGCCTGCAAGCGGCCCATCAGGCCTATCAGGAAAGTGGCGGCAGTATGCGGGAGTTGATGGTGGCGCTCTTGAGCTCAGAATCGTTCCTCCACAGAGTCGCCAGAGAGTAGCCGTTTACACCACATTCAAGTATGCCTCGATTATCGAACTACCTACCGACCACGCTCCTGGAGATTCCCCATGCCACTGAATCGTCGTGATGCTCTCAAGGGCCTTTCATTGGGCACCGGTTCCATGGTGCTGTCACCCATCGTGTCGCGCCTGATGGCTCAGGCTGCCGGGATACAAGCACAACCCCGACGGTTTGTGTTCGTGATAGAGAGCAATGGCTTCACTCCGCAGCAGGCCGCGCTGGAAGAGTACGAGCGGAAGAACCGCGACCAACGCCCGCTGGGCGGGCCGAGCGACCGATGGTCGATTTCTCGCTGGCCGAGCACAGACGCTGCCTCCGGCCCTCGCACCGCTGGCTCCCTGGAAAGATAAGGTCACCGTCGTGCAGGGGCTCTCGGGGCGAGATCTGCGGTGGCGGGCATTCGAACAACTTCAAGGCCCTGGCGCATTCGGCGGGGGTGGCGGTGGCGAAAGCACCTCCGTGCTCGGAGAAACGATCGACGGCGCGTTGGCCAAGCTCAATCCGGGCATCTTCCCGTTCATTGGGCTGGGGATCTCCAAGCGACTGGAGAACTCCGTGCTTTACAACGTCTCGGCCTGGGCGGCCGATAAACCCCTGCCGCCCATGGTCAAGCCCGATCAGGCCTATCCGCCGCTTTGTTTGGCAGCGTGGCCGGCGGCTCGGCGAAGCAGGAGTTCTACGCCCGAAACAACCTGCTTGATTTTATTCGCGACGACGTTCGCCGAGTCGAGAAAAATCTGGCCGGACCCGAACGGGCCGAGTTGGGAGCCTACCTGCAAACCCTGGATACGCTTCGAGATCGCCAAAGCCGGCTGAACGAGATCGAGCAAACGCTGCGCGAACACGCCCCGGTCACGAGCGACAAGTACACCTCCGAGGTCGAGACCGATCGGCTCGACGCGCCAGTTCGACATCGGGGCCGCCGGCCCTGATCTGCGGGCTGACCAACGTGCTGACGATCTCCTCGGGTGCCGGCATTCGCGACTTTGACATCTGCTTCACTGGACTCGGCCTGACCAAAGGCAAACATCATACCGGCCATGGTGGCAGCCAGAACGGTATGACCTGGTACGAGGTCTCCGAGATGATCCGCCACTTCCACTTCACGCAGATCGCCAAGCTGGCCAAGAAGCTTGAAGCGATTCCCGAAGGAGACGGTACGATGCTCGACAACACGGTGATCGTCTACCTCAGCGACGGCGCCGAAGGGCACCACTCGCGCTGCTGGGACTGGCCGATGGTCGTGCTGGGCGATATCGGCGGCAAGCTCAAGACCGGTCGGTACATCGACTACCCCGCCTATGGGCACATGGGACACCGCACGATCGCCAACATGTACGTCACCCTGCTGCAACTGGCCGGTTCCAATCGCACAAGTTTCGGCCAACCCGATCCTGGCCTCAAAGACTTTGACCAGCACGGGCCGTTGGCAGAGTTGTTCGCATAAGCAAGTAGAGCTTCCCCTCAGAGCCGATTCAGGGGCACGAGTTCTTTGGTAGTGAAGGATTGTGAAAACGCTCGAATCGAGGTCTCTGGTCAAATTATTGAGCCGACCGACAAGTATGGACTAAGGGTGGAATTACAGGCGCTTCGGATATCACGAATTCTGCCAACGAGCCGCTCTTCGATGAGATGGGCGACTCCGTCTCGACCACAAAAACTGGGTCTGGAAGGACTTCTCCGTTTCAAAGTGATATTTTCGTTGCCATGACTCGCCATCACGTGAGACGTCGATGTTGAACTCGGAGCGAAACACGGTAGTTATCACGGCGGAGCATGACGACTACTGATTGCCGATTACCGCACGCCCAAATAATCGGTCAGAGTCTCTTCCCAAGATCGCTTGCTGATCACGCGAAGCACTGCGCGGTTGACTTGCTCGCGTAGTGGGCTACCGCTGGGCAACGCAATCGCATAGTCGTGACGTTCGAAGGTGCCAGGCACGATGTATAGATTCGAATAGTTATGCGTCACCAGGAATTGCAGGATCGGGGCATCGTAAACAACCGCTGCGACGTCGCCAGCGTCGAGTGCGGAAAGCGCTTCGGTGAGTTCAGGGTAGGTCGTGTGTCGGATATGTCTGGTTTGCAAGTACCGTAAGGTCAAAATATTGAGCCGACCGACAAGTGTGGGCTATGCTTGGAGTTACAGAGGCTTCGAATACCTCGAATTCGGCCGACCAGCCGCTTTTCATTGAGGCAATCTTCTGCTGGTTCACCTCGACCAGCGCCATGGCAGTAGGATATTCCATGAGCTTCGTACTACAACCTTGGCAGTTGCTGTTCGCCCGTAAGGTCAAAATATTGAGCCGACCGACAAGTGTGGACTATGCTTGGAGTTACAGAGGCTTCGGATATCGCGAATTCGGCCGACCAGCCGCTCTTCATTGAGGCAATCTTCTGCTGGTTCACCTGGCGGATGCGCGGTCTGCCGAGGGATTTGCGCTTCTCGCTGTGGTCCCACTTCTTCGCCACCAGTTCGCGGTGCCAGCGGAGGACCGTGTCGGGCGTCACGATCGTGGTCAACTCCATCAAAGTCTTGCGGCCCAGAGCCTTGCCTTTAACGGCCAGAATCCGCAGCTGGTCGTCTGTCAGCAGGATGCGTTTCTTGCCCAACTGTTTGAGCAAGGACTGGATCTGATCGTTCTGGAACTCGATGATCTGTTGCTGCCGGTGGTGATTCCAACTGGAGAGGATGGCGAACAGCACTGGTAGAGGTGAACCAGCAGGATTGCCTCCCGAAGTCAGGCTGTCAATGGCCGAATTTGGGATGTTTAAAGCCTTGGTAACCTCTTTCTAGGCCTGCACTTGTCATTCGGCGGAATATTTTCACCCTACGGGCCGTGCTATTGCACACGTGCATCCACGTCGCAACGTACGAACCCTACGTCGCGTTGTGCGAGAAGCTCACCCAGTTGCTTCCACATGGCGAACGCACCAAGGTGATGCTGTCAACTCGGGCACAGAAGCAGTGGAGAACGCGGTTAAGATTGCCCGCCAGGCGACCAACCGCTCGGCCATCATCTGTTACACCGAGAGCTTTCATGGCCGTACGTTGATGGCAATGTCCTAAGTGCTTGTCCAAAAACTATTCCGTGTTTTTTGGATGCGGGCGTATGGTATAGTTCCATTGTGAACAGACTTCGTGACGCGCGAGCTGGATCGCATTGAATTCTGTCTTGGAGACCTTGACTCCCGTTTCGTATGTTTTCTCCAATTGGGTCGCCGTCACCGTGAGGCCGGTTCGGGTGGTCGTGCGACGAATGAATCCTACACAATCGCGACCGTCCGCAGTACAAAGCCTGACCAGGTCGCCGAGATCTGGGTTCCACTTGGACGTGCCTGGCGGATAATGACACGGCGTTGGCACGCTTGATCTTCTCCTACTCCGGCAAGCCGAATGGATTTGAGTTGTCTTTCGCGGGTTCGGCGCTTGACTCGGACTGAATTCCTGAGCCAAACGGGGAGTCCGAATCTGGGTCGTCTTCGATAGGAGAAGTACCAAGGGGATTCTCGGGAGTTGGGCTCTCAGGCACAAAGTACTCCGTAGAATTCGGCTCGAGCAGATTTCGGCGTTTGAGGGCTTCGTTACGGCGGAGTTGTCGGTAAGAGCCCTGCGAGGTTCGATCTTCGTTTCCCTCACCAGCGGTGACAATGATCGCCGAGATATCGAGTAGTCCTTGCTGCTCAACATTCACCCGATGACAACTCATCTGGCATAGTCCGCAGCCAACACATTTGTCGGCGAGAACAACCGGGGCAAGGTATCCGGACCCTTCGACCGGCAGTCCTTGCGTATCCAGCGCGGTATGAACCTGACGGAACTCCATCGCGTGGTAACCGGCGGCCGTGCATTCGTCGACACAGAGCTGGCAGGCTTCGCGATTCGCGTGGGGTAGGCAGGTTACCTCATTGACGATCGCTAAACCCATGCGGGCGACCTTCTTTTCTTCCAGCAGAAGTTCGCGGATCGCGCCGGTTGGACAAACCTGACCACAGGCGTTGCAACTCGGTGCGCAGCCGGCATGATCGGCCACCACATGTGGCGTCCATAGGCCTTCGAGACCTTGCTCAAAGCCCAACGGCTGCAGCACATTGAACGGGCAGACCTTGTAGCACTCGCCGCAACGAATGCACATCTGCAGGAATTCTTGTTCCGGAACACTGCCAGGCGGGCGGATCGGAAGTGGCACATCGCTGGTGCCTGGCTTGGCACCAAACATCTTGGTGGCGACTGTCATCCCTACTCCTCCAGCCACTGCAGCAGCCGTTCCGGCCGCAAGCGACATGAACCCGCGCCTGCCTAGCACGGTTTCGTGAGTAAGAGGATCGTTGACCGTTTTGAGTTCGACCACATTCCAACGTTCGACAAATTTGATGGCGTGGGTTGGGCAGACTCCCGCACAGGTTTGACAGAGGGTACAATCCGTGGTGCGTGTGGTGAAGTCTGGCTTAATGGCGTCAAACGGACATATCTCAACACACTTGTTGCAGTGAATACAACTTTCTTCCACTTTGCGCTCGGTGGCACGAAGCAGATTGCCCAACGAGAAGACGGCCCCGCTTGGACAAACATACTTGCACCAGAACCTCGGCTTGAATAACCCGAGTCCTAGAACGGCTAAAAAAAGTAAAATCGAAAGGCAATGTCCGGCGTTCCATGGAGGTAGATGTTGCCAACCTCGCAATACTCCACTTTGCAGTGGATCACCGAGGAACAACATGCCGCGCGTCACGACAGGAATCGCCGCAACAAATCCGGAGACCAGCACCCCACCTATTGCGCAAACCATGGTGCCAGCCAACAAATAATACTTGATATGAACCCACCAACCATCACGGGTAACGCGGAACCGAGTGACCTGTTTACCGATGGCCCAATCAAACACGTCAATCAACGTTCCTAATGGGCAAAGATAGCCGCAGAAGCCTCGTGGGATGAGCACGCAGACCACCAAAATCATACCGGCCGAAGCCAAAGACCAAACCCAACTTCGCGAAGCAACCGCCGTCGAGAGACTGACCAACGGATCGATCACGAGAAATGCATCGGCGGGGATCCATTCTTTTGCAGCCAACTCATCGGTGTAATGGCTGGGCCAGGGAGAGCGCTCATGCAAGGCCCAAGAGCCTGACGAAGTGAATAGTGCGTCTAGCTGTTCGTCAGTTGGTTGCGTGACGGGGGCAAGTGTAACTTTACCCACCTGCGACTCGGTGACCAAGAACGCTCCGAAATCGCCTCGGATGGCATCCAACGCTCGTTCGTCAATCAGATGCACCTGATTGGAATCTCTCAGCCAGTCTGCTGCATTTTCACTTAAGAAATGCAGACTACCGGTCTCGCCATCGATCCTATCGAGTTGCCAATTCGCGGAGATTCGGCCCACCGGGGCGGGAATCGCTTGATATGGCCATAACACATAGAAGAAGAGCGTAAGAAAGATGGCGAGGCAGACCGCTTGAACGACCCGCCGTAGCGGCGAGGAAACAACCGAGGGCCCCAGCCGTTTGAGTGCTCTTCGCAGATAGCCTGGCTTCCCGGTGAGTTGGTCGTCAAACAGCGCAGCCGGAAAGACTTTCTTGGCAGCGCACACCAACCATCCGTCCGCCAAGAGTGTTTCGCGTTTCTTCTTCCTTTTAAGGAATGGGAGAAAGTGGTCGAGGCGCACCAATGCGCGACTCTTCGAATTACGCACGGCACCGGTTAACAGAACCAACGCACCCGAAGCCAATAGTATCGCGGCAGCCGTTGCCACCACGGCGCTAATTCCAGAGAGTGCCACACGGCCTGGCTGCAAAGGCCGGATGGCCCACAACATCAGGGCGGCAGCAAGAAGGAACAGCGCTAGGGCGAGCAGCAATCGCTTCATCGATGTGTCCAAGTCGGCTGTCGTTACCAATGGCAACGAGCAGCGTTAGCAAAAACAAAGTTCAACAAACCGCCATTGCTTCTTGCCGACGATCATTGCTGAATGGCGTCTGCGATCGCTCTGGCCGTTGCGTTGATGATTGCTTCGGAAGTGATCGTAGCGCCGCTGGTAGCATCAACCCCTTTGATTCCCTGCTGCTCGACGATCTTCTGGGTGGTGTCGGTGATGGAGGAATAGAACTGTTTCTCTTTGTGCTGCACCACGCGGACTTCCTCAATTTGCTTGTTGGCGATGCGAACCTCGACTTCAACCGGGCCTTCGTATCCAATGCTGCTTGCCCTGTAGGTGCCATCAGGCGTGCGAGCCAAGTCAACGCCGGCGAGCGCCTTCAGACCGCTAATGCTGGCTTGAGCCCGTGTGCGAATCTGTATGTCCCGTTTCTGCTGAGAATTTGTGGCGGCTTGAAGTGCTCTTTGATAAGCAGGCAACGCCTGATCGAATTGTCCCGCATGCCGGTACGCGTCGCCAATGATTAGGTAGTGCATGCTGGGGAATTGCGCACTCCCCAGCGAGGCTGTGGCCAGTTGCACGCATTTGGCTGTGTCTCCCATGTCCCCCCACAGCTTGATAACGGAATACGTCAAAGGAAGCTTGTTAGCGAGATCGACGGCCATCTGCCGGTTTCCGAGTCGCCAATAGCATTCCGCCAATGACGCGGCGTTTCGGCCATTGTCAAACCGACTACCGTGTCCCATCCCGACTTGTTGGAACCAGAAAGCCGCCCTTGCATGGTCCTGCAGCAACTCGTGATACATCCGCCCCAATTCATTCATGATCTTGAGAAGTTTGTCTTTGTCGTCCTTGTGGACACCGAGCAAGTGGTGCATCAAGCGAATGCCGCTCCGCCAGCGGTTGGGGTTGGGGTTGATGACGTCCCAAATGTACTGCCCCACATTCTTCTGATTGTTCCATCCACCTGGCGGTTTCTCGGGCCAAGAAAGGTCAATTGAAGGGGGATAGTCCAGCGGCGTGTTCTCGTACCAATCTGGTGCGGTTCGGCCCGATTCGGCAATCAGTGACTTGATCTCGGCCACACTCCGCAGACTACGACCGTTCGCCGCCGGGGCCGGATCACTCTCCTCGCCCACTTTGGACCCTGAGGCAGGTCGTGTCGTCGTCGAGGTGCCTGGAGTGGAATTCGGCGTGGAGCCCTTGGCATTTAGCACATACCGCTTTCCCTGGTAATCGACCGCATGCACCTTGCTATACGGATAGACACGCCGAAACACACGACCACTGATCGAAGCTTCGAAGGTAATCAGCTTGGACGGAGCGTCGATCTTAATGACTTTGCCTTCAACCTTCGCTCCACTGAGGAACTCAACCGTGTCGCTGGCACTCGACGCGGCCGTTAGGGCCGTACCAAGTACCATGACCCCCAAGAGAAATTGGCCGACACATCGGGTGATTCTGGACTTCCATGACCACACGACTGGCTGAATGGGGTGGCATGTCGCCATGAGTCTCTTGGCACCTCAGAAATGGATGGGAGGGTGTTAGGCCTCCAGAAGGAGCAGGCGGCCAACGGCCCTGGACGTCGACGGAAGACTCTGTGGGAGCTAGAAACGCCCCGTGAATGCGACTGCACCCACTGAATGTTATTAAGCCAGCCTGACCATGAAGCGTCAATGGTTTGTGTTACATTTCCCGCTAGAATTTCCCATTCTCAACAACATCCCTCGCAAAGTGAGGACCTATCGCAATTGCGTATCAAGAGAGTCAAGAGGCCAGCAGAAGGTCGGCTTTTCACAAGCGACAAAACGTGTCAACATTCTGGCGGCAATTGATTTCACCAGCGTGTAGGCCTGGAACAAGGAAGGATTGGCCACTTAGTCGAAGTTACTTAAAACCTTCCTTCTTCAGTCCATGGCGCTTCATCAGATCGTACAACGATCGCGGGTTGATCTGGGCGCGGCGGGCCGTTTCGTCGACGTTGCCCTTGGCCTTGCCGAGCTGGCGCACAAAGTAGGTTTGCTCGCAGGCACCGACCACTGCGTCGCGCACGTCCTTCCAAGGGCGCGTGTGCCAGTCTCCGTCAAACAAGATGTCGAGCGCATTCTGCGATTTGGCGTTACCAGAATGTCTTGGGGAGGGGACGATCGTTCGCGGAAGATCATCCAGTGTGACTTGGTCGCCTTCACACAACAGGACTGATCTTTCGACAACGTTGATGAGTTCGCGAATATTGCCCGGCCAAGAGTATCGCGCAAGGGCTCCCATGGACTCTTCGGAGAACGACGCGACATTGTTATTGAGGCGCACGCGGAAGTCCTGCAGATATCGATCCGCCAGTTTGGGAATGTCTTCGGGATGCTGACGCAACGGAGGAACATCGAGCGTCACCACACTCAAGCGATAATAGAGATCGCGACGAAAACTTTCTGCCTTCGCCTCGTCCTGTAAGTCTCGATTGGTGGCGGCCATGACGCGTACGTTTACTCGAATCGATTCTTCGCTCCCCAGTCGTTGGATCACGCGTTCCTGGAGTACACGTAGCAGTTTGACTTGCAAGTGCTGCGGCAACTCACCGATCTCGTCGAGGAAGATCGTACCGCCATGGGCCATTTCGAAACAGCCACGTCGCGCGTTCATGGCACCGGTAAATGCCCCTCGTTCATATCCGAACAATTCGCCCTCGACTAGCGATTCGGGAAAGGCCGACAGAATCACCGGAACGAACGGACCGGAGGCTCGCGGACTGGCTGTGTGGATCGCTCGCGCCAGCCGCTCTTTGCCAACGCCCGTTTCACCTTGAATCAATTTCTGCATTTCTTGTCGCTGGAGATCCTGGCCCTGGTAGAGTAGCTACCAATTCTCACGGCGGTTGCCTGCCCCATCCGTCATCCGGACTCTTGGCATGTCCCTGCTTGAAAACGACATCCTGCAACGCGTAATCTCCGGCGATCACGGCGGCTATACCTGGATTGCCGCGGCTCTGATGACGCTCGTGCGCGGCGCTCTCACCGAAGCCGTTCAGCGCGGAAGTGAATCCATCGAGCTGTCCGACCCTCGCACGAGTCTTCGAACAGAAGCTGGCCCAGCTGGCTGAGCAGAAGAATCCCTTTGTAGGGAAACTCGATCAGGGCGCTGGACCGAGTACAAGCGGCCGATCAGGCGTCTGGCCTGTCGCCGGAGTGGGACTTTCGCCGCGTGCCAGCAAGTCAAAGCAGCTACCCGCCATAGCAGCAGATTACCTGGGAGGCCGGCAGTGATTGGTACTTCCCAGGCCAAACCGCTACCAGCCCGAGCCTCGCCACTGCCGGAAGAATCGTTGAATAGCCTGCTGCGAAGGACCCTTCCACCAACTCGACTCCTTTTTGATGGCAGAGCTGCTTCAAGATCTCACCGATCTCTCCGCGAACTCTTCCAAACGTTTTCTTACTCCTGTACTTTGGAACAATTACCACATGGTACTTACACTCCCACTTAACGTGGGCTTGGCTACGCCAGTTCATGCTAGATCCTCGCTGACCCCACAGGGCCTTCCTCAGGGAGGATCTTTTCATGTCTACGCAGGAAACGGCAGAGCCTTGTCAAGTCTCACCAGCAGAGCTGGTGGACTACCTCGGATTTAGCACCCAGGTTTTTACTCTCCTACGGGGAATTGGGACGCGATCGCGTCCAACGCGTGATGCGGACTACGATCGAGTCGAAAGCCGCAAGAGAAACCGAGGTAATCTGTTTTTGTCGTTCATCAACTCAACCGTGGATCGTTGGACGAATAAAGACTGTTAAACTTCATCCCAATGACCGTTGTCGCTGACGTGTGCCTTGTCTGCCTCGAGTCGATTCGATGAACGATCAAAATCTACGAGCGACTCTGGCGGGAATGATGTCCGGAGCGCGTTAAGGACGGCAATCACGTCGATCGCCTCTTGGGCAATCGCCCCAGCCACCGGTGGCAGGTAACCAGCTGCCGCAGCCAGCATTCCGAGTATGCTCAAGGCCATGCCACCTACGGCACTTTGCAGAGCGATACGGCGCATACGCCGACTTATGTGCATGAACTCGTCGACCTTCCCCAATGACGTATCCAAGATTACGGCACCGGCCACTTCGGTGGTGACATCGCTATTCTGACCAAAGGCAATTCCCACCGTGGCGGCCATCAGCGCCGGGGCATCGTTGATGCCATCGCCCACATAAATCGTGTTGGCCTTAGCCGTCTCCGATTGCACGATCACGAGTTTCTCTTCCGGACTCTTATCCCCATGAACTTCGTGGACCCCAACCAGATCTGCCAGGTACTGAACTTCCGCCAGGCGGTCACCCGATAAGAGTATGACTCGTTGGATGCCGTGCTGTGGACCCAGGTGCTGAATGAACGAAGCACCTTCACGCCGAGGCGCATCACGAAAGCGGTAGGTTGCCGCGTAGCCCTCATCAATCAGAATGACACACTCCAACCCACCAGTCGGTTCTGGTAGTTGCACACCTTGATCATGCCTCCCAAGTTTTCCGCGAATGCAACACCTAGCAGAAACGCCCTACGAAGCGGGTCATGCGCGGCCAGCGAGCACAGCACAGGCGCAAGTACGGCAATCATCATCGAGGCTGTCGCAGTATTCGATATGAACATCGAAAACACGAACGTCACCGTCATACACCCTAGCAATTGCATCGAAGCGCGGCTGCCTGCACGGCTCATCACCATCCTGGCAAGCCACTGCGTTAGTCCCGTCTTTTCAGCGGCCGCCGCAAGCACAAAACCGCCAAAGAATAGCCAAATTAAGGGACTGCCCCAAACCGCGATAAACCGTTCCCAGTCATGTGTGTTTTGAGCGAACACTCCACCGGGACGCCCCAGAATGGCGATCTCCAGACCCATGACGAGCAAGCCCAGGGCAAAGGCTGGCATTGCTTCTGTGATCCATAGCCCAGCAGCTAACACCAGTATGAACAACGCCCAAACGCCAGCGTCGCTGAGACCACGGTAGTCCGGCAGCAGCGCAACGAGAACTGCACAGCCAAGACATAGGGCAATCTTGAGCACAGCGCGCGCCGATGAAAACTTCAAAGTGCGAAACGACTCGCGTTTCGCTGCCTTCTTTCTTGCAGTGCCAGCGAACGCGGTGTAAATGGATTCGACCGTTGATGGTCAACACAGAATAGGGTTGGGGGCCCTTATGACGTTTCCGCTTGCCGGTCACCGCACTGTGTGGAGAGGGGAAAAGCGGCTTCCGCCGCGTCAATCTTGCCTTGCAAGGCCGTCTCGAAAACCTTCTGTCTAAACCGGTCCAACGCGTTGCGAGATTTCTCCTCGCTATCGCGAATGATGTGGCCAGTCGGCGCGTCGTCCACGGCATCCGCAACCCCCTCGACCGTTCGCTCAAACTCCGCGATCAACTCTGCACGCAACTTCTCCCGATCCAACCTCGGCAACAAATCCGCCATGACAGTCCCTTCCATTCGGTGAACATGAATCGCTAATTGCCTATATTCTACGAACTACCTAGACAGAGCGCCATAGGAATTTGCCACACACGCTGGTTTAGCAATGCAATCAATCATCGCACATCACGGAATCCCAGATTCTGAGGCGGCTCGGGAAGAGATCGCGTTGTGGGCTTTTCGCATGGGCCAGGCATGGCCGCCGCTGATCAGCGTTTGAATGCCTCGGAGACTGCATAGGCATTTTCGATTGGCACTCATGTGCGAAATGAACGCACAATATCGAGCGGCAAGTTAGGTCGGAAATCGCCAGGTATTTCGCGCGCTGCGAGCTACTTCCGAACCGGACACGACGCTCCGGTCTTGCCAATTCTCTTGCAGTAAGAACCAGGTACGGCTGATCCGCCAAGTATCCGAGGCGGCTTTTGGCGTCGACAGTGGGCGACAGCGCGAGTGAAATGTAGACGCCGCCGCTGGTGTGATGCAAATCCGCACGATCCGATGTGCCCATCCGCGCGCCGCTGACTCGCCGCGTGCGACTCCTTTGGGCGATCTCATAGGCAATCCGCAAGAACAATATTGCTGCAACGTTGAGAGAATCTCGTACTCGCCGAGGAGGCCTACGTCCAATCTTGGCGTAGGCGCTAGCGAATTCCACCGTATGGCATGTGCATTTCGGCGGCCCGGCCGGCGCAGTACGCGTGACTGATCCCGTGAAATCCGAAACGCCGGATTCCGTACAGCTCGTACCACTCATTAGGAACCGGATACATGAATGCGCGAGGCGTGAGGGCGGCGAAGAAGGCCGTATCAAACACTGCGACTTGAGCCCTTCGCGAGTTCGATGCAGGCAGAAGTGGCACTTCTCCATGGTGCCTTGGGGCCGGATGCGGTTCGACAGGTAGCCCTGACTCGGGTTGACTTCGTCGGCCGGAATCTCAGGCTCTTCCCAATTGAATCGTCGAGCAAGGTACGGACAAGCCGCTTCTCAGTAACGACAGCCAATGCACCAGTTGTAGTCAACAACCACAATGCCATCATCTTCTTGCCATGTGGCTTCAATCGGACATGCGGAAACGCAGGGAGGGTTCTCACACTGTTGGCACTGCACGGGCATGTTGAACAGGCTGCCGTTACCGCGTTCCCTGCAGATCCGTCCGGCCTGTTTCAACACGCGGTGGCCCCGCTGGCTTCCGAACCGCAACAGCGAAAGTCGTTGCTGAGTCTGCCGATTCACTTTGTAGCTCAGGTTTGCTTGCACAGTCCGTGGTCGGTTCCAATGCGCCTTCTGCATGGCCTGCGTCAATGCTCGACATCGCCGTGCCAATACCCACCATCGTGATCGACAGCATCCCGCTCACGAACAGCCATCGTCGCAGGGCAACCTTGTGGTGATCAACGGCTAGCTGGGGACGTTGGGGAGCTCGCACTTTTGCGATCCCTTTCGCGGCATCAAGTCCGAGATCTTTGTCTTATCGAATGCCTCTTCGTCGAGCGCCGTGATCGCACGGTAACCAGCCTGTTCGGCGATCTCTGCGTAAAGCGTCCCTATCACCATTGCAGCGATTGCCACAGCGGGTGCTTTCCGTGGGATCGAGAATTGGGCCTGACCAGGCGATCTACCGTGCATCTGGCGAACGAGAGGAGGAGTTACGCCGTGCAATGGAACGAGTTGTAGTGATCGTAGGGCGAAGCGACGGGGGGTACCCGCAAAAAAGCTGAAATTCGGACACCTGAAACGTTGCGCTGTCGAAGATAGCACTACTAGGGACTCTTCCCCATTATCCTATCAATTCGAAATCCCCACATGAGCAACACGATGTGCACGCTCGCAAAAGTCCGAGTTATGCTCGTCGTAATGATTACGACGTTCTCGGCGACTGCCTATGGACAAGGAATCACCGTAACCGGGGTTGGCCCCGTCAACCGGTCCATGGGTGGTGCCGGTACGGCGGCTCCGCTTGAGGCGATTGGTGCCTTGCATTGGAATCCTGCCTCGATCAGCGCGCTTCCCAGGTCGCAGGCGTCGTTCGCCGTTGAAGGGCTACTGGCCGACATCGATCTCACATCGAGCATCGGCGGAGTGAGCAGCACCACCAACGGTGACCCCGGAATCGCCGTTATTCCATCGGTCGGATGGGTGCATCATGTCGAGAATACGCCGGTCACCATTGGGCTAGGTCTCTATGGCATTGGCGGATTCCGCAATGCTATGCCGCGTGACGCCAGCAACCCGCTACTCTCCAATGGCCCACTCTTTGCGGATGCTGAGATCCTTCAGATTGCGCCAACGTTTTCCTATGCCATCAGCGATCAGCTTTCGGTCGGGCTCTCACCCACCATCACAGCGGCCCGAATGATGCTCGATCCGCTCGGCCCCTCGCCCGTCACTTCGACCCCAACCGCAGGAACCGGGAGCCGAACGCATTGGGGAGGTGGCTGCCAGGCCGGCGTCTACTATTCCACCTGCAACTACTGGCAACTCGGATTCAGTGTGAAAACGCCCCAGTGGTTTGAAGAATTTCGCTTTCTCACGCCCACGGGCATTGCCCGGTTCAATCTCGACTATCCCTTGATTCTATCGACTGGCATCGCTTATGCCGGATTTAGCGATTGGGTTTTCGCGGCGGATGTTCGGTACTTCGATTATCAGAATACAGACGGTTTCAAAGAGTTGGGCTGGCGCAGCGTGTTTGCCGTTGCGGTCGGAGCCCAATACAACTTGAACGACATGTGGCAATTCAGATTGGGATATAACGCAAATCAGAACCCAATCCAAAGCGAAGACGTTCTTACCAATATCTCGACTCCGCTAGTGCAAGATCAGAACGTCGCTACGGGGCTGACATGTGCCTTGGCCTGTAATGTTGACCTGCAGTTAGCATACGTCTACCTGATTGACAACAGCGTCACCGGACCGCTCCCCGCTGGCGTCTTCGGGCCAAATGCCACGGTTTCCAACAAGATCAGTGCGCACTCGTTGGCCCTTGGCATCACGGTGCAGTACTAAGCCAATCGGACGCAGGAATGCAGAACAACTCGCACAATGCCTGCGATCGCAAGAACAGGCGGCAGCCAATTATAATTGCGCGTAGTGATGGCGTGTAATGATTATGAGTTCTATGACATTGTCACGGATCCCACAATAATCTTCACAATCGAATTAACTACCGTTCAGACCGTTTCTTGCATTTTTGACATCGATTTGTTTAAGTCGTACCTTTTGGCTCCGACTCAACAAGCTTTGCACCTTTGATGGACACTCAAATGATACCTTGGAACCTTCCATGCCAAATGGTGGCTTCCTTGCCCGAAATATGACACGCGCTTCCACTACTCAGGGGTAATGTCGATGAACGCTTCCCAGCAATCTGTGAATGCTTCGTGTCCTGTATTGGATATTGATGCGCTGCACGACAGGTGCTTGGGGCGGACAGACCTTGTCGAGCGAGTCTTGGCAGATTTCCAAGACTTTCTTAGGGCTCAACTTCAAGAATTGGAAGCGGCTCACGCTGCCGGTGACTTGCTAATGACGAAATCAATTGCGCATCGGCTCAAGGGGGCATCGCTGACGGTATCCGCGCTGCGTCTGAGTGGGTGCGCGCATCAGTTGGAAGTCCACTCGGTGGCCGAGTGTGCCGGTCAATTGCGTGAACGCCTGGACGAACTGCGGACGGAATGTGACCGCTTGAACTTGGCTGAAAAGAGCCTCAACGCAAGGAAGTGACTTGATGAGCACGCCCCGTCGTTCTCCAATCTTAATTGTCGATGACGACCCCATCTCGCTTGGCCTGTTGCAGAACGTACTCGAAATGCTCGGTTACGACGTGCAAACAGCCCGCGATGGCGATGAAGCATTGGAACTCATCTGCCAGGGGGATTTCCGAATCGTTCTGTCTGACTGGCAAATGCCTGGCATCTCGGGCATCGAGTTGTGCAGTCGTCTTCGCAAGCGCCATCTTAGCGCCTATGTGTATTTCATCTTGCTCACGTGCCTGGACCGCAAGCACAACTTGATCACCGGGTTGCGGGCCGGAGCAGATGACTTCATTACCAAGCCCTTTGATCCCGAAGAACTCCAGGTTCGACTCCGTGCCGCCGAGCGGATCGTCTCGCTAGAGAGCCGAGACCTCTTGATCTTCTCGTTGGCAAAGTTGGCCGAATGGCGAGACCCTGAGACGGGTGCCCACCTGGAACGGATGCGTGTCTACTCACGCATACTTGCCCACCAGCTTTCGTTGGCACCCAAGTATGCCGATGTGGTAGACGCCGATTACATTCGCACGATCTACATCGCCAGCCCGGTGCACGACATTGGCAAGGTTGGCATCCCCGACCATATATTACTGAAACCAGGCAGGCTCACGAGAGCTGAGTTTGAAGTGATGAAACAGCATTCCATCATTGGTAGCAACACTCTCGATGCAGCGTTGAACGGCCATCCGTCTGCTGGATATCTATGCCTGGCGCGCGACATCGCTCGTTCGCATCATGAGAAGTACGACGGAACCGGATATCCCGATGGACTGTCTGGTGAAGATATTCCTCTCTGCGCGCGGATTGTCGCCGTCGCGGATGTGTACGATGCCTTGACTACGAAACGCGTCTATAAAGACGCATTCTCCCACGAACGGGCGAAACAGATGATTGTAGATGGGTCGGGCTTTCACTTTGACCCGGATCTCGTCGACGCATTCATCGCCCGCGAGGCTGATTTCATCGCGGTTCGAGAACAGTTCAACGATGACACGGCCACGATCGAAGCCCAGGAAATGTCTTAGTTAGTCATTCAACCTGTAACTCCGATCGTGCCCATGCCAACCGACGATGCAACGCACCCGTCGTCGCCGAGCGGGCTGCGGTTTGCAGCTAGCCATTCTTTTTCGGTGCTGAAGTGGAATCGGGCTTCGCTGGATTCACCCGACTTGTTGCGGCGCTATCCACGCGGCGCGAAACTCCCGAGGCATGGCGAAACACGTAGTTCGTGATAATGCCTGTGGTGTCGTACGTTCGCTCCACGGCATCCACGTCGAATCCACCCTGTTCAAACAAGTCCAACACATCCTGCTGCGTGCGCTGATAGAAGAACCAATCCAGATGCCATTGATAGGGCGTTTCGTCGTATTCCTTGGTATCCTTGAAGGCAACGTACATGACGCCATTTTCCGTCAAGGTATCGCGCCAGGCGGCCAGCATGCCAACCAGGTGTTCATCCGTTAGGTAATCACACAAGCCGACACTGTAAATGACATCGAACTTGCCGAAGTTCCGAATCGTATTCTTCGCTGAACGCGTACGGAGTGCGTTGTACCGTTCGGGCCGGAGAACGACGGACTCGCTGAGTTGCGGACAGACACTGTTGGCAACATGCTCCAATGCCGTGGGATCGGTATCCATGGCGACGATTTCAATCCGATGCGTTCTGGACTCCGGCCAATTGTAGTACTCGCGACACGGTCCCGAGGCCACGTCCAACACACGCACGTCACCTGTCCGACCGGCCAACTCGTTCAGCAGGAATTCACGAGCCCCCGCCAGGCGTGTTCGGACAGCTCGAGCCAGTGGCAGATCAAGAATGCAGAGATCCAGGTAGCCTCCCAGTCCCCGGGCAGGTGTTGCCTCATCGTACAGCTTGATCAGCATTTCGTAGTCGCCGACAAAACCGTTGGGCTTCGTCCTTGCTCTCTCACCGATCCAGCTTTGTTTGAACCACTGGTCTGTGGCCGCCAGAAAACGTGCCTGGACCGCCTTGATCACCTCATCGTCGTCTGCATGTTCGAGCCCAAACGCCTTGCAGGCCATCTGCGATTCTTCAAAAGCCTGCAGTACCCGTTGATGGAATGCGTCGTTCGGCTGAGGAACCGCCCCGGGGTCAATCTCGCTCTCTAGCTCAGCCAAAGCGTGGCAAAAACGGGCAACGTCTTCGGCAAAGAATCGTTTCACTGAGGCAAGGTTCTCGATTCTGACATTTGGGAGGGGGGTTATTCATACGAACGCTCCAGAAGTAAATACCGGCAAATACCTCATTCGCGATGGGGGGCCACCTTCGCAGAAAAAATGAGGCTGACTGACCACGGAACAACTTCATGGAAACGTGCAGAAGTGTCAATTCTTTTTGTTGTGATAAATCAACATTTAACAACATTTGTTCCTTCGTTCGATAAACCTTCGCGTGTAGGTAGTCTGCACCAAGTCGATATGGCTATCCAGTATCCCCTCTGAGGTGGTGACTTTAGAGATGGTTTACCGAGCTATAGTTGTGCACAAGTTCTGAAGTGAATTTTGAAGGCAGCAGCATCAGTCACTGCGGTAGTCCGCAATGTCTAGGAATTGCTCGACCCTGAAGCGCAGCGTCACAGCTCGAAGGTCAAAGAGTTTGCAACACTTGGCGCTGTCGAAACGAGGAACCCTCCATGCCATCTGCCGACATTACCGACTTACGAAGCGATCGTATCGCAGCGGTGTCGAACCGAGGCAACTCACCGGAAACGGCCGAGTTTTCGGCTCTTTATGAAGTCACACAGGTCGTGCGAAGCACGCCCCCGACACGAACGCTCATTGCTACCGAACTCGAGTCGTGCGATACCGTCATAATTAAGGGAGTGCGCAAAGACGCACTGGCTCGCGGTACGGTTTCCCGCATCGAGCATGAGGCCACCAGCCGACAGAAGATCCGGTCCCCTCACCTGGTTCCCGTTCGCTATTTTGGAGAACATGACGGGGAAATATGTATTGTCATGCCATGCGTCCAGGGTGTCCCCCTTGATGAGGTATTAGAGAACGGTCCGATACCAATCAATGATGCATTGACCATTGCGACTAATATATTTCGCGGCTTGAACGAGTTGCATACCCGTCGCGCGTTGCATCGCGACATCACACCCCAGAACCTGATCGTTCGATATAGCCCAGAGAGCCCACACGTCATCGCGTCTGCCACGCTGGTGGACTTTGGCACCGTGCGTAGTTTTCATCCAGAGCGACTCGTGGGTGACCGGGAGCGTGCCGCGGGTGGCTTATATGTCCCCCGAAGAGGCGGATTCGATCGATGCGGACGTGGGGCCGCAGTCAGATATCTATTCGGCCGGCATCGTTCTCTTTCAATGCCTTGCCGGACGTCCTCCATTCGTGGGGGACACGGCCGGCCAGATCCTTTTCGAACATCTCACAAGTCCGATTCCCCACTTGCCGAGCATCAATCCTGACGTTCCGCGTGAACTGGATGAATTAGTCCAACGGTTGCTTCAAAAAGATCCCCATGATCGCTATCAACTCGCGTCCGCCGTTGCTGACGATTTAGCGGCAATCCGCAATGCGTTGGACGGTGGGGAGTCGCAGTCTCCGATTGTGATCGGGGCTACCGACCAACGCGGAACCCTAACGGAACCTGCCTTCGTTGCCCGTTCAGACGAGATGGCGCAGGTGTGCGAGTTTCTTGATGGTACGCAACGAGGCCAGAGCTCTACCTTGTTCGTCGAGGGGGAGTCAGGCAGCGGTAAGAGTCGCCTGTTGGTGGAGATTGCCAAACAAGCTCGGCGTGACGGCCTTTGGGTGCTACGCGGACAAGCAACCACACAAGTAGGTGACGTGCCGTTTCGCGTGCTGGATGGGATTGTGGACGGTGTTCTCGCGATCGCGCAAGCGGACCCGAGTTTAGCCGAACGTTTGGCCGAGAGACTGGGTGATCATCTGGACGCTCTCGTGGCTTCGCTCCCTCGTTTACAGGAACTGCTCAAGGCGCACCGCCACTCGGATACACCACCGGCGGCGTTTGGTGAAAACCGAACCATCGAGGCCATCGCGCGGTTTCTCGAATCCATCGGGAGTCCCCTGCATCCGGCGCTGATTGTGTTGGACGACTGCCAATGGGTTGAGGATCTGACCTGCAAGCTGATCCGGCGCTTGCAGGCGCAGCGCGGCGCAACTCGACACACGGCGGCGATAGTCTCTTTTCGTTCTGAGGAAGTCACTGACGAACATCCGCTTCGGAAACTTTCGGGCGCTGTGCACGTCCGTTTGCAACCGTTCACCGAGATTGAGATCCGGCGTCTGGCAGAATCGATGGCCGGCGTGCTTCCGGAAGAAGCCCTGGATGTAGTGATTCGTCTTTCTGAAGGAAGCCCCTTCATGGCATCCGCCGTCCTGCGTGGCCTGGTGGAGTCCGGTGCTTTGATTCCCGATCAAGGGAACTGGCGGATTGAATCCGCAGCCATGGCAGACTTGCAGTCGTCACGCGAGGCGGCATCTTTGCTCACCCGGCGTATTGATCTGTTGTCAGACCGCACAAGCCGACTGTTGTCAGTCGGGGCGGTGATCGGCAAGGAGTTCGGGCTGGACATTGTCGCTAGCCTGACGGGATTGACCACTCGTGAGGTGATTGATGCCTTGACGCAAGCCCGCGAACGTCGCTTGGTTTGGGCACGTTCTGATGGCGGTCGGTTTGTGTTCGTACACGATCAACTGCGTACCTCGTTGTTGGCTCGGTTACCTGAGTCCGAGCAACGTCATCTGCACTCATTAGCCGCATCGCATTTGGAAACCCACGCGCGCAAGCGATTCGCAGAGATCGCCTATCATTATGACGCCGCACACATGCCTCATTTGGCATTGGATTACGCGTTGCAAGCAGCGGAGACGGCGCGGAGCCAGTTCTCCCTGGAAGTTGCTGAGAAACAGTATCGCATTGCCCAGCGCGGCGCGGCGAAGTCACCCGCGTCGGTTCGGTTTCGAATCATCGAGGGCTTGGGCGATACGCTCATGTTCCGCGGACGCTATGCCGAGGCAGCACCGCTCTTCCGAGAAGCTGCGCAGCTTGCGGAGAGCACACTCAGCCGTGCCCAAATCTTGAGCAAGCTGGCTGAGTTGAGCTTCAAACGTGGCGACATGGAAGGTGCCACGATTGGTTTCGAGAATGCCCTGCGGCTGTTGGGTTACCGTGCTCCCACCTCCATGATCATGATTCTTGTGATGCTGTTGTGGGAAGCCATCGTGCAGTTCTCCCACACGCTGCTTCCCCAAGTATTCCTAGGACGGCAACGCCGTACGCCTACCGAGTCAGAGCGTTTGGCAATCCGGCTCTACAGCTTGCTCACGCATGGATGTTGGTACTGCCGTAGCAAGGTGCAGTGCCTATGGGCGCATCTTCGAGGGTTGAACCTGGCCGAGCGCTTTCCCCCAACGTCCGAGCTGGCCAATGCCTACTCGGAGCATGCGCCGGTGATGTGTCTGGTTCCGTTGTTCGGTAGAGCGATCCGTTACGCGCAACGCTCGCTCGAACTGAGGAAAGAATTTGGAGATGTATGGGGTCAGGGCCAATCGCTCAATTTCTACAGCGTCGTCCTTTACGCTGCATCGCGCTACGAAGAATGTATTGAAAAGGGACGAGAATCTGTCCGTCTGCTCGAACGCACAGGAGACTATTGGCAGGTGCATATCGCACGCTATCAGGTGGCCGCTTCACTCTACCACCTAGGGCAGTTTGAGGAGGCCCTGCGTGAGTCTCGTTTGAATCATCAGTCAGGAATCGAACTTGGAGACGAGCAAGCCTCGGGGATCATTCTCGATGTGTGGGCACGCGCCGCCCGAACCGATGCCCCAGGGCACCTGATCGAGACCGAATCCGCCCGACAGCGGCACGATCCTCAAGGGCAGGTGCAGGTGCTGATTGCTGCCGGCGTGCGCGATATCTATATCGGAAAGTCGGCGGCAGCCACGGCACATCTGAAGCAGGCCGTGGACGTTGCAGATGACTCCGGAATCCACAACGCATATACGTTGCCGGCCGCAGCCTGGCTCGCCACGGCGTATCGACATCGTGCGGCCGAGACTTCAGTCTACTCGCCGATCGCACGGCACGAACTGTTGAAGATGGCCGACGCTGCGGCAAAGCGGGCGATTCGAACCGCGAAACTCTGCCGTAATGAACTGCCGCGCGCTCTACGCGAGTCTGGCCTGATTGCTTCGATGCTTGGCAAGAACAGGTTGGCTCGTCGCCGTTTCGCGCAAAGCCTGCGAGTGGCAGAGCAACAGCAGGCAATGTATGAGTACGCCAGAACACTTTGGCATCGGGGGCATGTAGGGCGAAGCCTGGGATGGAGCGGTTCTGCGGAAGATATTGCCAGAGCGGATCGCATTCTTGAGAACCTCCGCACGCTCCCCGAGAAGAAACAAGACTCGACGGGTGACCGTGAGACAGGCACACTCTCGCTGGCCGACCGTTTTGACACTGTGTTGGATACGGGCCGCCGTATTGCCTCTGCCCTCTCGACCACCAAGGTCTATGAAGAAGCGAGGGCCGCGGCAATCCGGTTATTGAGGGCAGAGGCCTGCTCCGTATTCGAGATTGATCGGGCGGATCTGAACGCTCCGCCGAGAATGCTGATCGGTTCGGAAAGAATGGAGTTCAGTACGCAGAAAATTCGGTTAGCTCTTGAGGCAGGACGTGCCGTCGCATTTGCCGAAGACACCCGTGGCGAACATCCCCTTGACGAGTTCGGTAGGCAACGCAGCGTGCTGTGCGCACCAATCAAGGTTCGTCAACGTACGGCAGCATGCCTGTATGCGACGCATCATCACATTGTGGGACTGTTTGGAGCTGACGAAGAGCGACTGGCAGAATTTGTTGCATCCATCGCGGGTGCAGCACTTGAGAATGCCGAAGGCTTCGACGAACTCGGAACTCTCAATGCCACGCTCGAGCAGCGCGTCGAAGAACGTACGGCTGCGGCGGAAACAAGGGCGAGCGAACTCGCGGTTTCTAACTCCAAACTCGAACGGACTGCCAAAGAACTACGCCGGGCTGAGGAGCAACTGCGCTGTGCCAAAGAATCGGCGGAAGCGGCAAACGAGGCGAAGAGCCGCTTCCTGGCTACCATGAGTCATGAGATTCGCACTCCCATGAATGGGATTCTGGGAATGACGGACCTGGCTCTGCGCACAACGCTCACACCGCAACAGCGCAACTACTTGACAATTGTGCACCAGTCGGGAGATGCCCTGCTGCACCTGCTCAATGACATCTTGGACCTATCCAAGATCGAAGCCGGCAAGATGATGCTCGAACAGATCCCCATGGATCCTCATGATCTGTTCTCGTCGGCCGTCAAGCTCTTGGGGAGTTACGCTGCGGACAAAGGTATCGAACTCATTCACCGCATCGCTCAAGATGTTCCAGAGCAGATTGTGGCCGATCCCTGCCGATTGCGTCAGATCATCGTCAACCTGGTGGGCAATGCCATCAAGTTCACGGACTCTGGTGAAGTCTTTGTGAATGTCTACTTGGACTTCAATCTCGCTGACGAAGAATGCCTGCATATCGCCGTTCAGGATGACGGAGCAGGCGTCCCCAAAGACAAACAGGCCGCTATCTTCAACGCATTCGAGCAGAGCGATAGCTCCACAACACGACGATACGGCGGCACCGGGCTCGGGCTCTCGATTACTTCACAACTCGTCTCACTCATGAATGGAAAGATCTGGGTCGACAGTGAGCTAGGGCAGGGAAGCACGTTCCATGTCGAGGTTCCCTTGGAGCGAACCCGTGGCGGTACACTCGAATCTGCTCCGATGCCACTCGAGGACTGTCATTTCCTCATATGCTGCGACAGCACCAAGGCCAGGCATGCCTACTGCGAAACGCTGATCAACGCCGGCGCCACGTGCAATCTGGTGACCAACCAGGAAGAAGGCTGGGAGGTTATCGAGCAGCAGATTCGTACGACTTCCGAAAACCTGCTTCTTCTGGTTGACATCGGGCCGGGAGGCGTTGCCGAAGATGGCTTGTTGGCACGTCCGCGGCGTGACCTGATGCAAGCGGTCAAGCTCGTTACGTTGGTACCCGCTAATGGAGCGATCTCTGGCATACTCGAAGCAGACATCGAGACTTCGGTTCAGGTACTCAAGCCGATCTCCTCGCGTGAACTGATCGATGCGCTGACTGCCACAGTGAATCATCAAGAGACAACAGACACGGGCACCGAAGGGATGCCTGAATCGAGTGCACGCAGTCTGCATATCCTGGTGGCGGACGATGCGTCAGTGAATCAAACGGTGGCCGCGGGCATCCTCGAAGTGTTGGGACACCGATGCACCATGGTTGACTCAGGAAAGGAAGCCGTCGAAGCGTTCCGCACAGGCGAGTTTGATGGCATCTTCATGGATCTTGAAATGCCGGTCATGGACGGAATTGCAGCCACCTTGGCGATTCGCTGCATTGAGATGGACATGGAGACACGGATCCCGATTATCGCCATGACAGCTCATGCCTTCGCGGACACCCGTCGCAAATGCCTGGAAGCAGGAATGGACTCCTACATCTCGAAACCGATTCAACCGATCGAAATCAGCGACACGCTCGAACGGATTGCCCAAGGCTGGGACGCCTGTGGGGTGTAAACTCCCTGCATTCGAACGATGCCGTGGATTGGCGCTCCAGCAAATCTTCCAGCACGTAGGAAATCCCGCCGGCCTAATTGGGCGTCGAGCGCGTAAGGTCAAGATATTGAGCCAACCGACAAGTGTGAACTATGCTTGGAATCACAGAGGCTTCGGTACTGTCCCCAGGTGCTTCGAATTCGGCCGACCAGCCGCACTTGATGGGGGCAATTCTGCTGGTTCACCTCGACCAGCACCACGGCAGTGCGGTAATCCATGAGTTTCGTGCTTCAACCTTGCAGTCGCTGTTCGCCATCCTCTCGGGTTGGATTCACCACCGGCAGCAACAGATCATCGCGTTCCAGAACGATCAGATCCAGTCCCTGCTCAAACAGTTGGGCAAGAAACGCATCCTGCTGACAGACGACCAGCGGCAAATTCTGGCCGTCAAAGGCAAGGCTCTGGGCCGCAAGACCTTGATGGAATCAACCACGATCGTGACGCCCGACACGATCCTCCGCTGGCACCGCGAACTGGTGGCG
Source organism: uncultured Planctomycetia bacterium (assembly GCA_942492195.1). GTDB lineage: Bacteria > Planctomycetota > Planctomycetia > Pirellulales > S012-138 > CALOEH01. The sequence continues at coordinate 56,860 of CALOEH010000209.1, forward strand.
AAGAAGTGGGACCACAGCGAGAAGTCCAAATTCCTCGGCAGACCCAGGATTCGCCAGGTGATTGTGGACTTGATCCTACGGTTCGCCCAAGAGAACCCCGCCTGGGACTACGACCGCAATCAAGGCGCATTGGCCAACGTCGGTTATCACATCTCCGACACGACCGTGGGAAATGTCGTCAAGCCTGCACCGAATCGCCAGCGGCAGACCACTTGGGCCACGTTTCTCAAGGCCCACTGGGACGTTCTGGCGGAGATTGATTTCACGACGATGGAAGTCTGGACCAAGCGGGGATTGGTCACGTACTAGTTACTGTTCGTCATGGAACTCAAGACGCGTCGCGTCCACTTTGCCGGTTACACGCCCAATCCCGATGAGCCGTGGATGACGCAGATCGCCAGGAACATGACCGACTACGATGGCTTTCTACTCGGCAAGCGTTATGTCCTGATGGACCGTGACACGAAGTTCTGTCTCGCTTTCCGCGACGTCCTGAAACGTGAGGGTGTCGAGCCGTTGCTGCTGCCGCCACGAAGCCCCAACTTGAATGCCTACATCGAAAGGTTCATGAGAAGCCTCAAATCCGAGGCCCTGTCGCGCATGATTTTCTTCGGTGAGAACTCACTGCCACAGGCGGTCGCTTCTTTCCTTGAACATTATCACGGCGAGCGAAACCACCAAGGACTGGGCAATGAGCTGATCGAGCCAGACGACAAAGTTGGACAGATGGCCGGCGAGATCGAGTGCCGAGAGCGCCTCGGTGGAATGTTACGGTACTACTACCGCGACGCTGGTTGATCGCACCGCTTCATCCCGTCATTTACACGAGGGGCCTGCGCGCCGACCGCCAACTCAGCCCGAGTTTCTGGCACACCTTGCCAACCTCGGTCGAAATTCTGAGCTGTGAAGCCATTCAAAACCAAGTTGCCAAAGAACTTTGCCGTCGGCGGAATATTTTCACCTCACGGTGTCCACGGCTGTTCGCTGGCCGCGGCGAAAGACATTCCCGACATCGTCGACGACTTCGTCCAGGTGCCCCTTGTAGACAACTTCACCGTGAGGTTCGCTCATGGCCACCGGCTTCTGCCCACAAATACGCAACTTGCGGAGTTCCACGCCCTCGACCTGAAAGCAGTGGATGTCGGCCAACTCATCGTAGAAGACGTGAGTGAAGCCGGACTCCTGCAACATGTCGAGCGGTTCGGTTTCCACCGGCACACGCTGAATCTTGGCGGCCAAGCCCGGTAAATCCGGTTTGCCGGGAAATGGCTCCGCCGAAACGAGTCCCTGCGCGACGACTTTTCCACTTGGCTTCAAGACACGGAAGCTCTCGTCGAGCAACTTCTGGCGAACCGCCTGATCGACGTCCGCATTGAACACGCCGCACAGTCGAACTTCGTCGAGCGAAGCATCTGCGGCATTGATTCTCTCAGGCATTGGATCCGGCAAGCGATACTCCCAGACCGCCAGTGATTCAGCAGCGGCCACGGCGGGGCGGTGGTCGGGATCTTCAAAGCCGGAGTGATCGATGTCTTCTTCGAGGTGATAGATCTCCCACAAGTTGTGATCGGGGTCAGTCAGCCACAGTTTGCTTTGCCGGGCATAGCAGCAAGCCACACGGTCCTGTTTCTGAAGTGCGAAGCCGGCCGACTCCAGTCGATGTTCCATAGCGGCCAGACTCGCTGAAGTGGGAAGCCGCAACCCCACGTGATTCAGTGTACCGCCGGGAGCGTGCGGATGCGGCGAAAGGACCAGCACCAGCGGCGGGTTGTCGAGCGAGAACTCGACATAGTCCTGATAGAGTTTGGCCGGCTCGGTATCGAACAGCAATCGATAGAACTCTACTGCCTTCTGCAGGTCGGAAACAAACAGGCCGACATGCAACTGCGTGTTCTGTTGATCGGACTGAGTTGTCACTGGTTGCGAGACTGCTGTAGTCGCCCTCTGGATCGAACGCGTAGACCGTGTAACCTTGCAGGATCTGTTGCTCGATGAGCAAACCCGCTAGCCATGTCTTGCCGCTCTTCGAATCCCCCGCGACCAGCACGTTTCGCCCGCGAACGGCAATTTCCAATGGCGTGTGCCCGTCGAGTTCCTCAAGGATTAGCTTGCGGTGAGGAGTGGTTTCAATTGGCAACCGTATATCCGCCGAGATGCGGTCGATGTATTCTGCGACGGCTCCCGGACCATCGCCCTCAATGACATGACCCGCAGCCTTCTTCAATCGAGACGAGCCCCAGGAAACGGCGACACCGTGTTCACAGCATGTGAGCAATTCATGATCATTCTCTGCGTCGCCGATGCCCACCGCGTTATGAACTGACACGCCGAGCGTATCGAGTAGCGCACGCAATCCACCTGCTTTGCTGATCGACGCAGGAAGCAGCATCATTCGTCCGCGATTGAACGTAATGGCCAGTGGCAACTCCAATTGTCGAATCAGGGAGATTGCGATATCCGCGAAATCAGCTTCCATTTCGACAACACATCGTCCGACTTTGAAATCGATGCCACGCTCGGTTAACTTCGTGATCAGCGAAAGAGGCGGCGAGCGTCCGAGCAACGTGGTGTGTCCCTTTGGTAGGGCGATGACCGCGCCATTCTCCGCAACAACTCCATCGACAAAGTCGAGGCAGCCGGCAACATGGCGAAGTTCAGAAAGAATCCGCCCGGTTACGATTACGACAAGCACACCACGTTTGCGTGCTTTTTTTATCGCTTCCCGAACGGCCGAATCAACGACACCATTGCTTGCAATCGTGCCGTCATAGTCAGTAGCAATTACGCGCAAACGCATCGTTTATCCTCGTTCTTCAAAACTCCGTCAACGATTGGCTTATACGGTGGCACCGTGCACTTCCGCTTCCTTCATGGGCTTACCCTTCTCCTATCGGAGACGGACGGTCCAGACAGCACCATTAACAACAGCAGCGCATTCCGGCTCGGCTTGAGTCCCATCACGAACGGCAAGTGATAGGTAAT
>CALOEH010000210.1:0-9191 GCA_942492195.1 uncultured Planctomycetia bacterium
GCCGCAGCTTGGAAGTGAGTTGCCCAAAAAGGGTTAATTGAGGTGCCCGCGAGGATCTGGTAAGGTTCCTGCTGACATGACGAACGTATCAGTTCTTGGGCAGTGTCCGTGCTTGCGTTCCGGGCAGCAGAAAATGACGTCAGCACCAATCAATTCCCCAAATTTCAGCTTTCTAGCGAAGCATGACGCTGTGCTGGTGCGGCATGCCGCCCTAGCAGAACGCTATGTCTTTGACGATCCGAACTCTGCCCTGATCAAGCTCCGTCAGTTTGCTGAACTCCTGGCTAGTCACTGTGCTGCCTACGTTGGCATCCTGATCGAGGACCGCGAATCCTTTCTGGATGTCCTCGACAAACTGTGGAACCACAAGATCACCGGATCGCAGGTGGCCCAACTGTTTCATGGGCTTCGCAAAGCGGGAAACGAAGCAGTCCACAACCATCTGGCGGATCGTCGCGAAGCCCTACATCAGCTCCAAATGGCTCGAAAGCTGGCAGTCTGGTTTCATCGGTCGTTTGGTAAGGATTCGCAGTTCAAGGCGGGAGCCTTCGTACCTCCACCTGATCCCGCACAAGTGGAACTCGAACTGCACGATGAGTTGGAACGACTACGGGCTGCTCTCAGCGAAGCAAGCGAGAAGTCCAAGTCGACCACAGAGACAATCGAAGAACATGCTCGACTACGCAGCAAGGCAGAGGCTGCAGCCAAGCAGGCGTATGATGAACTCGAAACTGCGCTTGCGTTGGCATCCGAGTCGGAACAGCAGTTGACGCAGGAACGCCTGCTGTTTCAAGAACGCCTTAGTATCGTTCAGAAGAAGGTCGCTGACACCTCCACGAACCAGCGTGACGCTGTCGCCCGGACAGCTCGAAAAGAGTCCGAGGAAGTCGATCTGGACGAGGTTGCCACCCGCCACATCATCGATGATCAGCTGCGAGAAGCTGGCTGGGAAGTTGATTCTCAGGCATTGCGGTACGCCAACGGAACCCGACCCGTTAAGGGGCGGAACCTGGCGATTGCCGAATGGCCAACGGCCAGTGGCCCCGCTGACTACTGCTTGTTCGCAGGGCTCACACCTCTGGCAGTGGTCGAAGCCAAGCGGAAGCGCAAGGATGTTGTCGGGGCCATCGAGCAGGCAAAGCGATATAGCCAGGGCTTCGCCACCGAAGCCGGGCAACTCGCATCCGATGCCCCTTGGGAGAAGTACCAGATCCCGTTCCTATTTGCCACCAACGGGCGCCCTTTCCTCCGGCAGATTGCCGAAAAAAGCGGCATTTGGTTCCTGGATGCCCGCCGCAGCTCAAATCATCCCCGACCGCTGGAAGCGTGGTATACCCCCGGAGGACTTTCGCAACTCGCCAATCAGAATATTGAGGCTGCCGACAAACGCTTGGCTGCTGAGCCCACCGACTACCTCCCTCTGCGCGACTACCAGACAACCGCCATTGGTAAGATCGAAGAAAAGATCGCAGCCGGCAACCGAGATATGCTCGTTGCCATGGCCACTGGCACAGGCAAAACAATCACGTGCATCGGTCTGGTGTACCGCCTTATCAAGTCAGGCCGGTTTCGCCGTGTATTGTTCTTGGTCGACCGGGGCGCTCTTGGCGAGCAGGCTGGCAATGCCTTCAAAGATGTCCGCCTAGAGAACTACCAAACCTTCACCGACATTTACGACGTCAAAGAACTCGGCGACCTCCGCCCCGAGGCCGATACGCGGCTCCAAATCGCCACAATTCAGGGCATGGTCAAACGACTGCTCTACCCTGATGAGACCACACAACCGATCCCAGTTGACGCTTACGACTGCATCGTTGTTGACGAGTGTCACCGAGGCTACAACCTTGATCAGGAAATGAGCGATGCCGAACTGACCTTCCGTAGCGAAGCGGATTACATCTCCAAGTATCGCCGCGTGATTGACCACTTTGACGCCGTCCGCATTGGCCTCACCGCGACGCCAGCCCTGCATACAACGCAGATTTTTGGCCCGCCCGTCTTCCAGTACACGTACCGTCAAGCCGTGATTGACGGCTGGCTGGTCGATCACGAGCCGCCGTTTCGGCTCATTACCAGACTTTTCGAAGACGGCATGAAATGGGAACGCGGCGAAGAGATGAAACTCTTCGATACGCGCACCAACCAGCTGCAACTGTTCAATACGCCTGATGAAGTCGAAGTCGAGGTTGATGAGTTCAACCGCAAGGTGCTCACCAGGAACTTCAATCGAACAGTCTGCCAGGCCTTGGCAGAACATATTGACCCGACCCTGCCTGGCAAGACTCTGATCTTCTGCGTCAATGACCTGCATGCGGATATGGTCGTGGGGCTACTCAAGGAGGCGTTCGACGAAGCCTACGGCAGCGTTCACGATGATTCCATCCTCAAGATCACTGGCACCGCGGACAAACCGCTGCAATTGATCCGCCGCTACAAGAATGAACAACTGCCCAAGATCGTTGTCACCGTCGACTTGCTGACAACAGGTGTGGATGTTCCGGCGATCACCAACCTCGTGTTCTTGCGGCGAGTCAAAAGCCGAATCCTGTTCGAGCAGATGCTCGGTCGGGCAACTCGTCTGTGTGCTGATCTGCATGGGACCGGTGAGGACAAGGAGCGTTTTCACATCTTCGACGCCGTCGATCTGTACGCCTCCCTACAGCAACTGAGTGCCATGCGGCCCGTGGTGACCCGGGTTTCTATCTCGTTCGAGCAATTGGTGGAAGAACTCTGCACGGTTGAAGATGAGTCGTTTCGGTCCGAAGTCAAAGATCAGCTCCTCGCGAAACTTCAGCATAAGAAGCTTACCGACACGCAGGCAGAACAACTCGAAACTGCCACCGGACTCAACCGGCAAGGTCTCATCAACCACATTCGCAGCACCGAACCTGCCAAGTTAGCCGAATGGTTTCGGGCTCACGCCCCGGCGGCCTCCATACTCGACGAAGTCCACAATTCTGGCACGCGGTATATTGTTTCTGACCACCCAGATGAATTCCGCCGGGTCGAACGCGGATACGGACAGGCTTCCCGCCCAGAGGATTACCTCGACGCATTTCGCAACTACATTGCAGAGCACCTGAACGAACTGCCGGCCCTGCTGGTAGTTACCCAACGGCCTCGCGACCTGACCAGGGCTCAACTGCGTGAGCTTCGTCTGGCCCTTGATCTAGCCGGTTTCACTGAGGCCAACCTGCGGACGGCCTGGCGAGAAACCACCAATCAGGACGTGGCTGCGTCAATCATCGGCTATATCCGGCATGTGGCCTGCGGGCAGCCTCTCACTTCTCACAGTGAGCGTGTACAAGCAGCCATGCAAACCATCCTGGCGAGCCGCCCCTGGACTGACCCGCAGCGCAAGTGGCTGGAACGAATTGGCAAGCAACTCGAACAAGAGATTGTGGTTGACCGAGATGCCCTCGACGCCGGCCAGTTCAAAGAGCTGGGCGGCTTCGCTCGTCTCAATAAGGTCTTCAAAGGCGAACTGGAAACGATCCTTCACGACATTGCCGACGCAATGTGGCAGTCTGCAGCATAGGTTACATGAACCATGGGACGACCTAAGGAAGTCGCGGCTTTGATCAAAAGCAAAGTATCTCCCGAGACTATCGCAATAAAGTTTGCAATTACGCCGGAGTCGGTCCACCAGTACATCTACCGGGCAATCGGTGACCGGAACATCACCTACATTGACGTATTGCTCGCACTGTCTCCCGATAGTCGCCTGCAGCACGAGAGCGACCCTGATGGCAAGGGCTATCAATCAGACCAGACTAAAGCCGTGAGGAAGTACGAACGTTTTGCAATCGCGGAGCTTTATTCGCAGGTGCGCGAGATTGAACGAAAACTACACCAAGAGTTTCGCGAAGCTTTGGTTCGCCACTACGGAGACGGAGAGAAGAATTGGTGGAGACAAGGCGTGCCTCCGAACATCCGGCTTGAATGCGTGAAACTTCGAGAGAATGACGCGTTCGGCGCTGAACACGAGCCATTTGCATACACAATGCTAATTGATCTTGGTGGTATCGCTAGGAAGCAGTGGGAGATCCTGAAGAAACTCGTAGGCTTTCTAAAAAAGCTGGATCAGAACTCATTCCTAAAGAATGTTCATCGGCTAAATTCGATTCGGAATCAGATCATGCACCCAATCCGAATTCGTATCCCGAACGACGACGACATTCTTTTTGTCAGTGATTTTCACAAGCAAGTTCACCAATGAATACCCATGACATCGTTGCCAAGCTCTGGTCTCTCTGCCACGTCCTCCGTGATGATGGCATCACCTACCATGAGTACGTTACTGAGCTGACCTTCCTGCTATTCCTCAAAATGATGAAGGAAACGGAGCAAGAGTCGCTACTTCCCAAGGGTTACCGTTGGGGTGACCTGGTTACCAAAGACGGGGTCGAGCAGCTGGCGTTCTATCGTGCCTTGCTCGTACATCTGGGCAACGAAGGCTCTGGCCGCGTCCAGGCGATCTTCCATGATGCCAATACGTCGCTCCGGCAGCCCAAGAACCTGGCAAAGCTCGTCACCGATATTGACCGGCTTGACTGGTACTCGGCTCGCGAGGAAGGACTCGGCGACCTGTACGAAGGATTGTTGGAAAAGAACGCCAGCGAGAAGAAGTCTGGGGCCGGCCAGTATTTCACGCCGCGGCCGCTCATCGAGTGCATGGTCAATTGCATCCGGCCAAAGCCTGGCGAGATCATCCAGGACCCGGCAGCGGGTACCGGCGGCTTCCTCATCCAGGCAGACCGTTCCATCAAACAACAAACCGACGAGCTGTTTACTCTCAAGCAAAAGGAGCAAGACTTTCAGCGAAAGCGGGCGTTCGTCGGCGTCGAGCTGGTTCCCGATACGCACCGGCTATTGCTCATGAACTGCCTGCTGCACGGGATCGATAGTGACATGGTACTCGGTGACACCCTTTCCCCAGATGGCACCCGGCTCCCGAAAGCCGACGTGGTGCTCACCAATCCTCCCTTTGGCACCAAGCGAGGTGGCGGCCGCCCAACCCGTGACGACTTCACCTTCGTCACCGGCAACAAGCAGTTGGCATTCCTCCAGCATATCTATCGCACGCTCAAGCCAGGAGGCAGGGCAGCGGTGGTACTGCCGGACAACGTACTGTTCGAGGAAGGCATCGGTACAAAGATTCGGGCTGACCTGATGGATAAGTGCAACCTGCATACCATCCTCCGACTGCCGACCGGCATCTTCTACGCGCAAGGGGTCAAGACCAATGTCCTGTTCTTCACCCGCGGCAAGACGGATCACGGCAACACAAAGCAGGTCTGGGTCTACGACCTCAGGGCCAACATGCCCTCGTTCGGCGTCCGCACTCCGCTGACGCACAGTCACTTCGTCGAGTTCGAGAAAGCGTTCGGCAAGAAGCCCGATGGCACCAGCAAGCGAACCGATCAGGGGGAAGGCGGCCGCTTCCGCAGTTTCAAGAGAGACGTGCTGACAAAACGCGGCGAGAACCTTGATCTCAACTGGCTCAAGGACGAGAACGCCAGCAACCACGAATCCCTGCCCGAGCCAGATGTCATTGCCGCAATGATCCGCGAACGACTCGCAACTGCAATGGAGGAGATGGATGCGCTGACCGCCTTGCTGGAAGGTGAGGATGTGTAATGAATGAGGAATCGAACGTCTTACCTCAAGCGTGGGCGCAAGCGGCAGGCAATGATCTGTTTGAGTTCATTCGCGGCGTCTCCTATAAGAAGTCCCAAGCCAGTGAATCTCCGACAAAGGACTCCGTCGCCATATTGCGAGCGGGTAATCTTCAAGACGGTCGCATTCTCTTGGACGATCTTGTTCATGTGCCAGAGACATGCGTGAGAGATGAGCAGCGAATTCGGAAAGGGGACCTCGTTATCGCCATGTCCTCCGGCTCGGCGTCGGTCGTTGGAAAAGTAGCAGTTGCCTCCGTAGACATGCCGCGCATCGCTTTTGGAGCGTTCTGTGGCTTACTTCGTCCAAGTAGTATTGTATACGGACACTGGCTTGGTGAATTCTTTCAAACACGGGAATACAGAAACTTGATCTCTGAGGTTGCAGCTGGGATCAACATTAACAACCTGCGGCGTGACCACCTTTATGAACTTTCAATTCCCGTTCCACCAACGCCAGAACTGGTGCGTCTCGAAGTAAAGATCGAGGCGTTGCAGGAGCGAAGCCGGACGGCACGTGCGGCACTGGCCGAGGTTGGACCGTTGCTTGCTCAGTTCCGCCAGAGCCTGCTGGCCGCCGCCTTCCGTGGCGACCTCACCGCCGATTGGCGCGCCGCCCACCCCAACGTCGAACCCGCCGACCAAATGGTGGACTGTCTGCCAAAGCCACCAATACCACCGCGAGCAAAGAAAGCATCCATAGCGAAAATCAAAGGCGACTGTGGCCTTTCCGTTGGCCTGACTGACATGCCGATCCCACAAACGTGGGCATGGACACTATTGACTCGGCTTGGCCAATTGGTGACGGGCCATACACCGAGTAGAAAGCACCTCAATTATTGGGATGGCGAGATAGCGTGGATTGGAATCAAAGATGCACGCAACAACGATGGGCGAGTTATTGAAGACACGCTGCAACATGTCACGGAACTTGGAATTGAGAACTCGGCCTCACGAGTTTTGCCTAAAGGCACCGTGCTGATGACCCGAACCGCGAACTCGATTGGATACTCGGTCGTGCTCGGACGGGACATGGCGACAAGCCAAGACCTCGTCGGCTGGATTCTCCCGAAAGAAGTGAATCCGAAGTTCGTGATGTATTTGATACTTTCCGAACATGACGCACTTTATCGTTTCGCGAAAGGATCAGCACATCCAACGGTCTACTTTCCAGAAATTCTGTCATTTCACATTGCACTGCCGCCAACCGATGAGCAGAACGAGATCGTGAAACGAGTGGAAGCGATGCTTGGGATGATCGAGCATCAAACGGAGATGGTTGCCGAGTCGGTGTCTAACCTCACGCGACTCGACCAATCCATCCTCGCCAAAGCCTTCCGAGGCGAACTAGTCCCACAAGACCCCAACGACGAACCCGCCGCCATCCTGCTGGAACGCATCCGGGAACGGCGGAACACCGATATCGGCAAGAACGGCAAAACCAAACGACGTAAATGACCGCGGCGCCGAACACCCTTGCATGAGACAACGATGACAACGACTCCAGACACCATCCCTGAATCCGCCAAGAATCACGTTCAGAGCATCCTTGCCGACTTAGGCGAGAACGCGAGGGAGGCCAGGTCTAACGCCGAAGACCAAGCTCGAAAGTTGATCGAAGACAATCTCGGGAAGCTGACATCTGACCAACTCACCGAGATCCTCCGGTTGCTCAATGTGAGCCACCGCAAGAACAAAGGGATCGTCCTCGATCGGTTTGGCCAGGGACTGGCAGGCCAGAATGCAAAACTCCCTGGTCGAGCAGACCGAATTGCTCAACCCATGGATTCAGAAGCTCTGGACCACCAGCCACGAGCGAATCTCCGGCGTGCTTGACGAATTATGGAGAGAGAAACTTAAGGGAGTTGGCCTCACGTTCCCAACGGCGATCTTGTTTCTCCGGGAACCGGAACGCTACGCCGTCTGGATGAAGCCTTTGGCTAGAGGTCTTGCAATGCTTCTGCCGAACTTTGAGAGCCGCACACGGAGCGGCAAGAACTATGCCTCCTACTGTGCTGCCGTTCGAGGACTCTGTGAGCAAACGGGATGCGAACCCCGAATCGTGGATCTGGTGTTGTTCAAGGTGTCTCAAGGAGGGAAGCGGAAGAAACAGTGGGACGTCTTCATTGAATGGGCGAGGAAGTTTTATGAGTACGGTCGTTTCGAGGAGCTTGAACGGCACTACAAGCTGGAAGTGGCGGAACAACTGACTCAAGTCGCTGCTGCAATCCGTCAAGGCAACGAGGACTGGTTGCCGCAGCTCAAGAAGTGTTTCACGTATAAGAAGAACAACATCACGGCCTGGCAAGCGAGTGATGGGTTCGTGAAATGGTGCCAGACGCATCCAACCGTAGCCCGCGATGCCATTCGAGACTTGTGGGATGCTGAAGCCTCGCCACCGGCTTCCATCCAGACTTTCTGCCAACTCCTGGAAACCGACGACAAGTCGCTCAAAGGAGTCGGCGCTCGCACCTCAATCGCTGCGTTCTTGCAGATGCAAGTCGATCCATTGAATTCCATCCGCCCCACCGGGCAGAACCGTTCTGGCTTGGCTACGAGCTTACAGGGGAGCCAAGGCTCCCGAATGATGCAAACGAGGGCGAGATTTACGGGCAGATGCTCGATTTCTTGGACCAGATCATTCAGGAGGCTCAGAAACGCGGACTTGAGTTGCGCGATCGGCTAGACGCCCAAGGAGTTCTGTGGTGCATCACCAAATGGAACTCCCCTGAGGTACCGGACGAGTGGATCCACGACTTGCAAAAATACCGGAAAGACAAGGTCATTATAGACACTGAGGGCGGTGACCTTGCCGAGCTAGCGTCCCGCCTGCTCCTGAGTGAAGACTATCTGGCCGAAGTGGAGTGCCTGCTGCGCGACAAAGGACAAGCCATCTTTTTTGGCCCGCCAGGGACGGGGAAGACTTATGTAGCGCGCGAGTTGGCAAAATACCTGGCCGGTGACGATGGTACTGTGGAGACGGTGCAGTTCCACCCGTCGTACGCGTATGAGGACTTTGTCGAAGGCTATCGACCGCATTTGAATGAGCATGACCAGGCGGGATTCAAACTGGCGGAAGGGCCGCTCAAACGTATCGTTGGACATGCGTTCAACCACCCGAAGGCCACGCATGTGCTGCTGATTGACGAAATCAACCGCGGCAACATTGCGAAGGTCTTCGGCGAGCTGTACTTCCTGCTGGAGTACCGGGACGCACAGATCAGCCTGCAGTACAGTGCCGGCGAGCATTTCTCACTCCCCAAGAACCTGGTCATCATCGGCACGATGAACACAGCGGACCGGTCGATCGCGTTGATTGACGCCGCGCTCCGCCGGCGCTTTTACTTTGTGCCATTCTTTCCCGATGCACCACCTGTTGAGGGCTTGTTGAAGCGATGGCTGACGCAGAATGTGCCAGAACTCACCTGGGTTGCGGACGTAGTTGATCGCGCAAATTCAAAGCTTGGGAATCGCCACATGGCAATTGGCCCCAGCCATTTCCTCCGCCTGGAT
>CALOEH010000211.1:0-19849 GCA_942492195.1 uncultured Planctomycetia bacterium
CATGACGATCTAAAGAAGGTGGATAATCTCCGAACAGTCACGCGCGATGCACCTAGTCGCGCGACCTCACTTCACATTCATCATCGCCATCGCCAAATTCAGGACGATGAAGAAGCCGGCGATGTCGATGAAGGTCATGAGTACCGCCGCCGCCATGGCGGGATCGATGCCCCAGCCTTTGAGGATGAGCGGGATCGCCGCACCCAGCACAACGCCGATGACACTGGTCAGTGCAATCGCACCCCCGATCACCGGCCCGAGCATGGGATACTCCATGTGCATCAGGAACGCCACAACGCCGATGATCAGGCCGATCGCCAGGACCACGCCGATCACGCCCAGCATGATCTCGCGAAGAACGCGGAGCACATCGTTGGGCTTGAGTAAACCGATCGACAGTTCGCGAATGCTCACCGCGATCAATTCGTTGCCCGCAGCACCGCTCATCCCCACCACCAACGGCATGAAAATCGCCAGGGCAGTGACCTGCTGGATCACGTGTTCGTATTGTGCGATGACGAAAGCCGACGCGATGAACAACGGAATATTCGGTGCAAGGAACGCCAGGCTGGCGGACCGACCGTTCCCACAAACCCATGGAGCCGCAACTCTTCGCCGCGAATACCGAACGGCTTGCCGAGGTTGTCTTCGGCCTGCTCACCCATCGCTTCGTGCAAGTCAGCCTCATCGACGATGCCGACGAGTCGATCTGAATCATCGACAACGGGAATGAGTTTGAAGTTGTGACGGTCGAAAATGTCTTCTACTCCGTCGAGCGATTTGTCGACGGGCACACGAATCGGATCCTTCTTCATCGTGTCGCCGAGCGTGCGTGAGCCGCGTGCGAGGATCATCTCGCGCAGCTGCACGACGCCTGCCAGGTGCCCGTCGTCATCGACGACATAGATGTAGCGAACTTCGTAATCTTCGTAATCTTCTTGCGAGCGCGCAGGTCGTTGATGACGCCATCGATGGTGGTGTCGCGGGGTAAGCGAGGAACTCGGTGAACATGATGCCGCCGGCGGTGTGCGGGTCATAGGTAACCAGCCGACGAACATCTTCCGCCTCGACCGGGTCCATCTGATCCATGATGGCTTGAGCGTCGGCCTCATTGAGTTCGAGCAACACGTCGGCCTGATCATGCGAATCCAACTCGTCCACAATCGCGGCGGCGGTCGCGGCAGGCAGCTCTTCCATCACCGCAGCAACCTGATCGTCCTCAAGGTGATCCAGGTAACCCGCAGCAAACTCTTCTGGCCGAACCAGCTCGAACATCCGCGTGCGATGATCATCGGACAGCGCAAGATGGTATAGCCCGTCTCCTCCGGCGGAAGCGGCTGAAGGAACGCTTCAAGATGCAGCGTGACGATTCGAGTCAATGATCATCGCCAGCTCGTCCCAAGGCGTGGCTGTGATTTGTACTTCCTCGACATAAAGGTCTCCAACGCCCCGAAACACGAAGGCACATGGTAGGCAACAATTATGATAAGAAGCGCGGCACCGAAATACGCCTCACACTTTCGCCGCACTATCCGAAAATCCGAAACCGGTTGTGCCACTACAACACAACCGCTTTGCCCAGTCCGATGTCGGCGTCGTGATCGGTCAGGTCAAAGTGCAGCGGCGTGACGGTGATGTACCGCTGGAACAACGCATCGACATCCGAATCCGCGGAAGGTGTGATGAAATTTGAAACCGTCCATCGCTTCGTAATGCGTGCCGCTGTTGTCCGACCTCACAGACTTCAAACCGGTCCACCAGAGGGCTGGTCGAAATCGGTACCACGCGAACACCCAGCGGTTCGCTGCCGACGATAGTGCGCGGCACGCTCTCCGGCAAGAGCGTGTGAGGCTCCAACTGCCCGAGCGACGATGTGCTCGAGTCACGGACTAACCTGAGCAGCCTCACGCTCGAAGTCGTTCTCCTCAGGCGGGCCCATGTGCAGGCTGACCGCGATGGCGGGAATGCCTGTGAAATGCAGCTCGCGGGCGGCGGCAACCGTGCCGGAGTAGATCACGTTGATGCCCACGTTCGCGCCGGAGTTCGTGCCGCTGATCACCAGATCGATCGGCTTCGGCACCAGTTCCGCCACCGCCAGCTTCACGCAGTCCGCCGGCCGACCGTCCACAGCGATGCCCTTGAACGAATGCTCCTCCACCTCGGCGCAACCACTTCATGTCGTCGCAGCCATGGGACGATGAAAGGTGATGGCATGGCTGGTGGCTGACTGCACTGTCAAGGGCGCCACCACGTGGACCTCACCCAGCTGCTCGATCACCCGGTGCAAAGCAGCGATGCCAGCGAGTGGATACCATCATCATTGGTCAGCAAAATTCGCATAACGACATGATACGCGGTTAACCTTGGACTTGAATGAACACCGAGAACACGGAGGACACAGAGATTGAGGAAGCTAAGAAAAGAGCATGGAGTGGAATGATCGCAACGATGATATGATCAATTGAGTACATGGATCTCTCACCAAACTCATCGCAACCCACCGTGTAACCCCGATCGGCATCCGCCCTCGGTCTCCCACCTCCGTACCCTCCGTCACTCCGTGTCCTCCGTGTAAATCTGTTCACAGCCCGACCCTTCTACACAACACTGCCGAACTCTCCTAGAATTTCCGTTCCCCCTTATGGAGACTCTCGACGATGGCCGGCCATAGCAAATGGGCAAATATCAAACACCGCAAGGCGCGGGTCGACGCAAGCGGCTCGAAGCTCTGGTCCAAGTGCTCCCGGGCGATCATCGTCGCGGCGAAAGATGGCGGCGGCGACCCGGACGCAGAACCTCTCGCTCCGTTATGCGGTCGATGAGGCCAAGGCCGCCAACATGCCCAAGGACACCATCGAGCGCGCTATCAAGAAGGGCGCCGGTGAACTCGATGGCCAGTCATACGAATCGTGTTCGTGTACGAAGGCTACGGCCCGAACGGCGTGGCGATCATGGTTGACTTTCCTTACCGACAACCGCAAGAACCGGACGGTGCCGGAGATGCGCATCATCTTCAACAAGTTCGGCGGCAACCTCGGCGCCACCGGCTGCGTGGCTACATCTTCAACCGCAAGGGTCAGTTGTTCGTCGCCAAGGCCGGTGCCGAGGAGGAGGCGGTGATGACCGCGGCCACGTCGAAGCCGGGGGCGGAAGATTTCGTCGTCGGACGCGGAAGGCGAGGCTGGGAGGTGGTCTGCGAAGCCGACGGACTACGTGGCGGTGCATACGGGGGGCCTTGGAAGCGGGGGGTTCCAGATCGAATCGGGCGGCGTCACGATGATCCCGCAGACGACGGTTGAATGCACCGGCAAAGGATGCCAGGAAGGTGTTTAACCTGATCGAGCAGCCCCGAGGACCACGACGAGGGGAGAGAAGAAGAAGAGTTGGTAGTGCTGGAAGGCTAGCCTTTGAGCGAGATGAATGCCCGGAACAACCGCAACATCCAAACAGCTCAGCCTGCCTGCATTATTCGTGTTGATGGTCTGCTGCAATTCAACATCGCCAACCGCTGCTGCTGCAGCCGAAGATGAACCCGTCCATGCACCCAGAGAAGTCAAGGATGATTTCGTCTTCGACAACGGCCAAGTCAAGCTAGGAATCAAGAAGTCCTCCGGCGGCGATCGCGTGGTTCTCTCAAAGCAAACCAACCGCAATCTGGTCAACCATTTTGATCGCGGCCGCCTGATCCAACAACAATCCTATTACGGCGACCGCGATGGCTCACGTTGGGGCGATCGCGACTGGCGATAACCCCGTCCAAGGCGGCAGCTACAAGGGCACGCCCGCCAAGGTCCAGGCACTCAAGATTGAAAAAAACAAGCTTTACGCCAAGACGTTGCCCAAGCATTGGGCGACCGGAGCCGACCTGCCAGACATGACGATGGAGCAGTGGATCACGTTGAAAGACGATGTGCTGCACATTCGATTCAAGATGACGTACCGTGGTAAACAGAAACACCAGCCACACCACCAGGAAGTGCCCGCTGTGTTTGTTGATCGTTCGTTGGGCGTGCTACCGCTTTACAAGGGCGGCCAACCGTGGACCGATCAAGCGATCAGTCGTGTGAAGCCCGGCGGGAAAAACGAATATCACGCGATTGACGAAAACTGGGCAGCCCACATCGACGATAATGATTTCGGCATAGGTGCTTACGCCCTGACCGCACGTCTGGGAGCCGCTCATCAATGACGGCAACGCCCGGGCCGCTCAGCGATAGCGCGAATTGAATCAACTCGGGGGCAGGATAGTTCTGATTGAATTCGTGGAGTGTGTCGACGAACTGTCGGTTCTGTACGAATGAATCCTCGGTCATATCGGAATCGATGGATTGTACGATGCCGCAAATGGCCTCGGCTGGGAGCCCGCGTTCACGAATCGATTCGGCTGGAAACCACGAGACGACCACCACTGAGCCACTTGGCGCATATCCTTCAACTCCGCTGAAGTCGACGGTGCCGTCCGGAACCTTGCTTAGATCGATGCAGCACTTTGTCAGTCGAGCTGTATCAATGACGAATTCGTTCATGTGTGCAGCATCGTTAAGCGGTGTGAGAGGTGGAAACGTCGGCCGCAGCCGGACGCGAACGGACGACGTTGATTTGAACTTCCGCGTGATTGAGTGATCCCGTTCACGCTTGTTAGAGCGATATGCTGCATTGGAGCAGGGGCGTGCCTGCCGGATGACAACTTCGCGACATGGTGATCACCAGCCAGAGGGCGGGGGGCTGCGTCCCTTAAGAAGTTCTGTTTGCACTCGCCATGGGCGCCTGTTTGGACATCTTGACAATTAACCGTTCGAGTACGGTGCGGGGAGCGAGTTGACTGCTCCCTTTGAGCTGTAAGTCCACTTCGAGCAACCAGCGATAGAGTTGGCTACCCCGTTGCCGTCCGAGTTGGCGGAGTTGTGGCTCGGCTTTGCTGAGTACGAAGGGTTTGAAGCCTGCCTGTTTCAGCGCACCGGACAAAGCGTCCCGTCCGCGGAACGTCCCTTGTTCGATTAATCGCGTGGCCGCTGCGAATCGCCGCAAGGTGGAACCGATTTGGGCGAGGATGGCAACCGGATGTTCGCCCCCTGTGAGCAACCGCTCGAGCTGAACCAGGGCTTCTGCGGCATTGCCTGCGGTGGCGGCGTCCAGCATATCCCAGGTTGTTTTGGCGCGCCAGCCGCCGGTGAGTTCGTGCACGTGCTCTGCCGTGATGGTTTGTCCCGGCGGGATGGCTGCGGCCAGTTTGGCCAACTCCTGATCGAGCAGGCCAAGCTCTGGCCCGACGATTTCCAGCAACAGGTCCGCGGCGTCCATGTCCAAGGCTGCCTGATGTGCCTGCTTGGCCCATTTTGGCAACCACGAGGTCAGTTTGGCAGGCCGCGGTTTGGCACAATCCACCTGCAGTCCCACCACGTCGATTCGCTTGTACAGCCGCGTATTCTTAGGCCAGGTGTCCACCTCCAACAGCAGATGGCTTCCGCGCGCCGGGTGGTCTACATAATCTTCGACGGCAGGACGGTTATTGGTGACCAGTTCGTTCGCTTCTTCCACAATCACGAGCCGGCCACTGCCGCCGAACAGACCGACGGTGCGGAGTTCGTCAGTGACGTCACGCCAGGGGGTCGATTTGCCAGGCAGGTTGCTAAGCGAGAACTCATCCTCTTCGCCAGGCAGCACCAGCTCGCGGATCTTGCGGCGCACGTGTTGCCGCAAAAAACTCTCCGCGCCGAAGGCCACGCAGATGGCCGGCAGCGGCGTCTTGGGCGAACTGGCGATGAAGCTCAGCGCGTCGGTCGTGCCGTGCGCGGAAGTTGCAGATTTTTTCTTCGCCATAATGCTTCGCCGAATCTCGGCGATCCGTGTGCGCGATTCCTAAGAAAACAGATCTGAAGCTACCAGAAAACCCAGGCTAGCAGGCAGTCTACGGGGCTCGGGTCCTGTTTGCAATCAGCTAGGGCTGGGCGGTCCAAACCGCATTGTCATCAGCGATTGCACACTAAGAACTTGTTGGTAGGACGTCTGCGAAATGGCTACGATACTCACCTTCCCCCGGTGTCTTGAATACGCGAGAGCAAATGTGGCTGAAGCGACGATTGAACCTGCGCTTTCCCGCCAGCCCTCTTGGTATCGCGTGGTTTGTGGCGTTTTGCTCCTGGCCACCTTTTTGAACTATGCCGACCGTTTTGCCTTTACGCAGAACGCGCTGCGAATTCAAGAAACGCTCGAGATTGGCGAGAAGGAGTACGGCGAGTTGGCCGGCTATTTCGGCCTGGGGTTTGCTTTCGGCGGGTTGCTGTTCGGCGTACTGGCTGACTGGATCAACGTCCGCTACCTGTACCCGGCGGTCTTACTGGTGTGGTCGCTGGCCAGTATTTCGTCTGGCCTGGTGACGGACTTTGCCGGGATGGGAGTCAGTCGATTCATTCTGGGGTTGTTCGAAGCGGGGCATTGGCCGTGCGCGCTGCGGACCACACAGCGGGTGTTTCGGCCGGACCAGCGAACCTGGGCGAATAGCCTGCTGCAAAGCGGAGCTTCGCTGGGGGCCGTGGCGACGCCGCTGGTGATTCTGGCGTTGTTTCGCTGGGATCCGGACCGCTGGCGGCTGGTGTTCTTCATCATGGGAGGTTTAGGACTCCCTTGGGCCGTGGCCTGGCTCTGGACCGTCAGCAATGCGGACCTCCGCCGCCCGGTGATTCAAACCGACGAATCTGGCGTTGGCCTGGGCGAACAACAAACACTGCAGGAAGTGCCGTTCTACCGGCTGTTTCTCACCCGGCGGTGGTGGGTGTTGCTGGTCGTGGTCATCTGCATCAACACGCTCTGGCATTACGTCAGGGTCTGGATGCCGATTCTGCTGGAGAAAGACCACCAGTACTCAGAAGAATTTGTGCAGGCGTTTACCTCGGTGTATTACGCTGCGACGTTCTGCGGAAGTCTCGCCGCTGGCTGGTTGACACTGCATCTGATAGGGCGAGCGTGGAATGTCCATCGGGCTCGGCTGGCGGTGTACTTCCTGTTTGCGGTACTCGCGTCCATGTCCATACCGGCGGCGTTCGCCCCGAGCGGTCCGCTCCTGCTGGGCCTGCTGCTGCTGGTAGCGTTTGGCTCGCTGGGACTGTTCCCGATTTACTATTCGCTCAATCAGGAACTCTCGGCGCGCAACCAAGGCAAAGTGGGAGGCTCTCTGGCCTTTGCCACCTGGGGTATGCTCTGTCTTGCACCCCGCCATTGGCGGCTGGGTGGACGCTGATCCCGCCATCCGACCTTGGCTCATGGCGGCCGTGGGGCTTGGCCCAATGATTGGATTCGCGGCGCTGGTACTGCTGTGGGGGAAACGACCTACGTGATTGCCGAAGCGTACCAGGACAATTAGGCAGACCGTTTGAGTTGATTGCCTGCCACGTGTGATTGATGGAACTTCCGCACCGCGGCGACCACGGAGGTTTGTTCTTCGACGGTGAGTTCCGGAAAGATTGGCATCGCGAGCGAATCGGAGGCCGCCTGATCCGTGACTGGCAGTTCGACTTTTCCTAAGAACTGGAAGCACTTCTGCTGGTGGCACGGAACGGGGTAGTAGATTTCTGTGCGGACTCCATCTTCGCCCAACGCCGCGCGGAGTTGATCTCGCTGTTCGCCCCCCACTCGAACCACATACTGATTCCAAACGTGGCGGCCGTTACTGTCGTTGGGCGGGAGCGTGAGCCACGCGTCAAGCCCCGCTGCGGCAAACATCTGATGGTACCGCTGGGCGTTCTCAATCCGGTCAGCGGTCCAGCGTTCGAGATGCGCCAGCTTGACATCAATCACGGCGGCTTGGATGGAGTCCAAGCGACTATTGATGCCTACTTCTTGGTGATAGTAGCGAGGCCGCATACCGTGACCTCGGAGCAGTTCCAGACGGTCAGCAAGTTGCGGATCGTTGGTGGTCAGCATTCCGCCGTCTCCCATCCCTCCGAGATTCTTAGTGGGATAGAAGCTAAAGCAACCAATGTGTCCCAGGCTGCCTGCCCGGCGCCCCTCGTACTCGGCACCAATGGCCTGCGCCGCATCTTCAATCACAAACAGCCCATGCCGTTTGGCGATTGCGAGAATCTCGCCCATCTCGGCACATTGCCCAAACAGATGAACGGGAATGATCGCCTTGGTGGCGGGCGTGATGGCTCGCTCAATCTCGGCGACGTTCAGGTTGAAAGTTGTGGGATCAATGTCCACAAACACGGGGGTCGCCCCCAAGCGGGTGACGCAACTGGCCGTGGCGAAAAATGTATAGCTGGGCACAATCACTTCGTCCCCTGGCCCCAGATCGCAGGCCATGAGAGCCAGAACCAGAGCATCACTCCCCGACGCGCACCCCACGGCGTGCTTGGCTTGACAGTAGTCTGCCATGTTGGCTTCCAATTGAGCCACACGCGGCCCCAAGACAAACGCACCCGAGTCAATCACTTCGGCCACGGCTTGAAGGATCTCATCTCGCAACACGCTGTTCTGGCGATGAACGTCAATGAGCGGCACCGGCGTGATGGTGCAATTGGGCAAAGAATTCTGAGGCTGCGATACTTCTACAGGGCGATCCATGCGGAACTCCACGGCGGCTGACTACTTTCGGCGATACGCGATACGACATTGACTGAGTGCTCACTTCATTTGTCGGCATCCGGTACTCTGACTGCATTCAGAAAAGTCGGTTACTTTTTCGGAAAATTGGCGGGCTAACAGTAGAGGTTCCCCCTGATTGCGTCAAGATCGAGGTTGCTGGCAGTTGCCGGATAGCGGTGCGGGCGGTGCAGGCAATTTGCACATTGGCCCACGGCTTCGCCTCGTTAGAATGGATAAACCTTTGTCGTTCCTCCCTTTTTCAGGATTGCCGCATGCAACGCAACTTGGCATCCCGCTCTTTGTGCTCACCGATGACGTTTTTATGCGGGGGCTCCGTAGCCCTGGCAGCAGTGCTGGCGTCCGTCCTGCTGTGTGCTGAGCCAACATGGGGGAGTGAAAAAAATCTCGCGGCCAAGTCCCATGCGCCCACCGAAGCTGAGCGGGGATACCAACTGCTTACTCACAAGGCGTACGTGAGACCTCTCTTCACCGACGCGATGTTTGATCAACTGTGGACCGTCTGGGACCTGGAGAGCAGACTCAAAGCCGCCAAGCTCAATCCCCAGCAGCGGCGGCAGATGGCGTTCGAACGCTATGGCCTGACGCTCCGGCCAGGGCAGACCGATGGCATGCCGCTCCAGTACACAGACGACGGCAGGCAGGGGTGGGCGATCAACTGCTTCGCGTGCCATAGTGGCAAAGTTGCTGGCGAAGTCATTGCCGGAGTGCCCAATTCGCTCTACGCCATGCAGACCCTGCGAGAAGAAGTCAGGGCTTACAAGTTTGCCCAAGGAACGTACACGGCCAAGGATGTTGCGGCCACCATGTTCCCCTTGGGGGGCTCCAACGGAACAACCAACGCCGTGATGTTTGGGGTGGCCTTGTCGGCGCTGCGAGACCAGGATTTTAATCTCCGCGAACCGGAGGCCATTCCGCGGCTGGTGCATCATGACATGGACGCGCCGCCGTTTTGGAATGTCAAGAAGAAGACTCGTCTTTACATCGACGCCTTCGCGCCGAGCGACCATCGAGCCTTGATGCAGTTCGCCATGATCCCCGAGAACAGTGGCGAGCGACTGCGAAGTTGGGAAGACGATTTTCGGGCAATCTACGCCTGGATCCTGGAATGCGAATCTCCCCAATACCGCTGGCCAATCAATCAGCAACTAGCCGGCACCGGCCGTAAGATCTTCAACCAGAACTGCGCCCAATGCCACGGCACCTACGGTGACCAGCAGGCCGGTGAGAAGGACACCTACCCGAACCGTGTCGTTCCGATTGATGAGATTGGCACGGACCGCGTGCGCTTTGACGCACTCACCCGAGACCACAAGCAGAGCTACGCGAATGCTTGGATTGCCCGCGAAGCACAGATCCCGGTTGAGGTTGATAGCCCCGGGTACATTGCCCCGCCGCTTGATGGTGTCTGGGCGTCGGCCCCCTATTTCCACAACGGATCAGTGCCGACTCTCTGGCATGTGCTCCACCCTGAATCCCGTCCCACCGTTTGGAAACGCTCCATCGATGGCTACGACACCCAGCGTGTTGGGCTGGAAGTCGAATCCCTAGAAGCTATCCCTGCGTCCGTTCGAGATGGCCATGAGCGGCGGAAATTCTTCGACACCCAGCGTTTCAGCAAAAGCGCGGCAGGTCACGAGTTCCCCAACGCGCTCAACGAAGATGAGAAACAGGCCGTGCTGGAGTATCTGAAAACGCTCTAAAGATGCGATATGGCCGCGATACCCGGCTGCCGCAAGTAGATACCTTTTAGGAGAGAAGTCGTTCAGTATGAGTCAAGACTTTAGCGTGGGTGCCATGCCCTCACTTGCGTGGCCACGCTGGAGTGCAAGTGGACAATCAACCAGCCATTCGGCGATGCCCACACAAGCCCTGCCGAAGCTCCCGAAACATCCTTCTTGGTTCGTGAACAGTTGAGACAACTGTTCTACATTGGTTCGAGGCACCGCCTCGTTAGAATAGCCATCTCATATTCCGCAGGCATCTTTCACAGGCACTTGTATTTCTATGATGAGCAGTTTCTCCGGGACAGGACATTCAGACTCCACGTCGGCAAGTTTGATTGAGCGAGTTCGCGACCGTGACGAGCAAGCGTGGCAAAGGTTGGCCGAACTCTATACTCCGCTGGTCTACACCTGGACCCGGAAAGGGGGCCTCAGAAATTGTGATGCCGTGGACGTGGTGCAGGACGTGTTTCGCGGTGTGCTACAGGGAATTGATGGATTCCGCCGCGACGGGCGAGACAGCAGTTTTCGCGGCTGGCTCTGGTCAATCACCCGCAATCAAGTGAGGCTGTTCATCCGTCGTCATCGAGATCGCCCGCGCGCCATAGGGGGTGACGATGCGGCCGAGCTGTTGCAGCAATACCCAATGTGGTTCGATCAGGAGGAAGAGCCCAGCTCGGAAGAGAATCGGCGAACGATCGTGCATCGGGCGCTGAACCTGGTACGGGGAGATTTTAGCGCTACCACTTGGGACGCATTTCTCAGAACAACGCTACAGCATGAATCTGCCGCTGAAGTTGGAGCCGCTCTGGGAATTTCCGCGGTCGCTGTCCGTCAGGCTAAGTTCCGTGTGTTGCAGCGGTTACGACAGGAACTAGACGGCGATATCTGACTTTCGCCTGCCAAAACTGATTTTCCCGTAACGCTTGCGCAACTTAACTGGTGGAGGGGGCAGTGGTGGACTGTTCCGAAATCTACCTTCGCACGAAAGCCGTCGTCATGTCCCAGCAGAACGACTCAAACCTCTCTCCGGGGGAGATGGACCCTCCATCGGAATTAGCCCACGAGCTCGTTGAACTTGATGAGACAGGCGACGTCGGTAGGGCACGCACAACCGTGAATCTCTACCATCACCTACAAACGCTGGCTCAAGCGCTTCAGCAACCACCGCCCGCTGACGACTACTTTGACGAACCCGAATGCCGCCAGGTGGTCGAACTCGTGCAGGGACTGGGGAGGCGCCAAACGACCCATTCCGGAGAGCCTGCCGTGCCGGCCGCACCCGACTTAGAACACCTGGGACAATACAAGCTGCTCAACAAGATGGGCGAAGGGGGCATGGGGGCCGTCTATAGGGCACTCCACACGCGACTCGAAAAGATCGTAGCCATCAAATTGTTGCCGCGAGAACGTGTGCCGAAACCGGATGCCGTGGCACGATTTGAGCGAGAAATGAAAGCCGTTGGGCAGCTCGACCATCCCAACATTGTTAGCGCCATGGATGCCGGAGAGGTGGACGGCACACGCTACCTGGTGATGGAGTGCGTCAGCGGGATCGACCTTTCTCAACTGGTCTCCCGACACGGTCCGATTCCGGCTGCTGAAGCGTGCGAAATGATTCGCCAGGCGGCGCTGGGTTTACAAGCTGCCCATCTGCGTGGCATGGTCCATCGCGATATCAAGCCAGGCAATTTGATGCTCGCGGTCAGCGACGACGGACCGCCTATGGTGAAGGTGCTCGACTTAGGGTTAGCGCAACTTGCTGATGGACAGCCCGGTGGCGAAGACCTCACTTCCACCGGACAGTTGATGGGGACCATCGATTACATGGCCCCTGAGCAAGGAGACAACCTGCATGGAGTGGACATTCGCGCGGACATCTATGCGTTGGGGGCCACGCTTTACAAACTGCTGACGGCTCAAGCGGTTTTTTCCGGCCCCCAATACCAAACCGTGACACAGAAGCTGCTGGCGCTTGCCCATGATCCGGTTCCTCCACTTCAGGCGTTGCGACCGGATATTCCACCGGACGTTGTTGAGATCGTCCACAAGATGCTGGCCAAACTTCCGGATGATCGCTATGCGACTCCCATCGAGGTGGCCAAAGCGTTGGAAGCTCCGGCAGCAGCGGCCAACTTGTACGATTTGGCAGAGGTGGTTCGTGACGAACGAACCCAGGATCTAGCCTCGTATTCCCACAGTACGGCCTCAGGCTATCGTAGCCGTTTTGTTGAAACGGCCCCCGACCACGAGGCATTGGCGACACCGATTGCAACGTCGAAGCCCCCGATCAGACGTCGTCGTCCGCTGATAATGGCGCTTGCCGCCCTGCCGCTGTTGGCACTCTTGGGAGCGTGGCTTCTCTCACTTCGCACGCCTTATGGCGAAGTGATTGTCGAGGTGGCGGACGATGTCCCAGCCGAGGTTCGTAAGTCGCTCAAAGTCGAGCTCAGTGGCAACGGAGAAGTCCGTATTGCCGAGGCAACCAATCGCTGGGCAATCGACGTCAGCGAAGGCAAGTACCACGTACAAGTTGCCAACGACAATGCAGATCAGCTGCAACTCAACCAAGATTCTGTCCGCGTCCTTCGAGATCAGAAGACGCTCTTGCGCGTTTCGCTCAAGCCAGCTCTCCAGGACAAACGGACCGCGCCGGACAATTCGCCATCGCCAGCGCCTACTATCGTGGCGTCTCCCGAAAAGTCCTCCGTCGAGACGGAACCTCCAGCCGAGTCCAAGTCGCCGGAAGAGCTCCAGCGCGAGTTCAAAGCCATGGTGGCCGCGCTTCCCGCGGAGGAACAAGTCGCGGCCGTCGAAAAGAAACTACGCGAACTCAATCCCAACATCGATGGTCGCGTAGAGCATGAGATTCTCGATGGCAAGGTGGTGATGTGTATGGTTACAGGACGGCATATCGAACAAATCTGGCCGGTGAGTTCTCTAGTGCATCTGCGTACTCTCTTGCTTTATGGTTGGTCGAATGGACCGCGAATGCCGGTGACAGATCTCTCTTCGATTGCCGACTTGCAGCTCACTACTTTCTCTTGCTTTCGCACCATGGTATCTGACATTTCGCCTCTCCGTGGTATGCCGCTGGAGCAGGTGTCAACGTCCAACTCGGCAGTTTCGGACCTGACTCCTCTCGAAGGGATGAAGCTCAAACAAGCGTCTTTTCATCACTCACCATTGCGGGACCTCGCGCCGCTACGCGGGATGCCGCTTGTCCAGTTGGATTGCGGCAATTCTGGGGTAAGTGATCTGTCACCACTGCGGGGCATGCCCATTGAGGAACTGGGGATTCGCAATACTCCTGTCTCAGATCTCTCGCCACTTGCTGGAATGCCGCTCATTAAACTCGTTTGCGATGGTGCTAACGACGTCAGCGATCTGTCTCCATTGCGAGGCATGAAGATCGAGACTCTCGTCGTGGACTACACGGGCGTCAGTGACCTTACACCGTTGGCCGGCATGCCACTGGTAGATCTGATCTGCGGAGGTACCTCTGTGGTGGACATCACTCCCCTGGAGACCTGCCCGATCAAGTCGCTGGAGATTCCCTTCACGAGCGTGACAGACTGGCGCCCGCTGGCTAAGATGCCGATCGAGCGCTTGGCGTGTAGCTTGCCGATGTATTATGAACCGGAGCAAGAGAGCATTCGCGCGCTCACGGGACTTGTTGGCCTGGACGAAATGCGCGCCAACACCGCCAAGGCCCCCACGTTCTATTGGGCTCGTTTGGCCGCCCGGCAACGTGCGATCGCAGAGTTTGCTGAGCAACTGTCCCCAATGCCGCCTGAGGACCAAGTATCTGCCATTCGCAAGAAATTGAACGAACTGAACCCAGACTACGAGGTTGAGTTCGCCGCCACGACGGAAGATGGACAACTTACCGAAGCCGCGATTACCTTGACTCGCAACTCGGATGATATCTCCCCGTTGCGGGCACTTGGCAGCCTCGAGCGACTCACCATTACTGCCGGGCCGGGTTGGCTTGATCTATCCCCGTTGAACACCACCAACCTGCAAGAGCTGAATTTCCCAGAGGCCATGGCGGTTCGCAACCAACATATCCTCACGACCTTTCCCATGTTGAAGAAGATCAATGGCATGGATGCCCAAGAGTATCTCGCAGGACTCGTTGGCCGTGACAGCAAGCCCTAACGTCAGCGATTTGCTTGCGTGAGACTCACGTCTGTATCGGCGCCTCAGATGATCATCCTTCACGACGTGTGCTTGATCATCCAGCCGCGGAGCAAATCTCGCAGCAAGCTCAGTTCTCGAAACAGCGTGGTTTGGTCGACGTTGGCATGTTCGAGACACCAGGGGCCGCGGAACCCGGATTTCCAGCCGATGCTAAAACAACGTTCCAAGTCGTAGGACCGATGTTCTCCGTCGTCGTCGAGCTTGCCAGCTTTGAAGTCGCAACTGACGGCAGCGGGAAACATCTTTGTGAGTCCCTCGTAACGCAGGTCAGGCGAATCCCAGTTGCCTGTGTCAGGGCAGGCGGCCACGTTCTTGCCGATGGCTTTCAGCAATTTCGGCATGGTTTCTACACTCGCGGAGATCCACCCGTAGTTTTCGATGAGCATCTGCACGTTACGCTCAGCGGCGTAGTCGGCCAGTTCGCGATACGAGGCAACGTAGGTGGCCCAATCTGGCTGGTGCTTGAACGGAAGCGGCCGGGCCCAACGCAGCCCCAGTGTCGAAGACCCGTCGATCCACCGCTTGCACTCGGTCAGAGCTTTCGCACGAATTGCTGGATCGTCATGCCCAATGTCTACATCGCCGCGGTTGATCTTCATGTTGGTGAGCTGCACGCCGGCGTCGGCGGCCGCGGTGCGAACCTTCTCCAGGTAGCCTGGTTCGAGCGAGGCCACGGCACTGGAGTTGAGATCGATCACGGTCATGTCCAGCTCATTGCGGACCAACTTGATCCAGTCGAACAGGGAGTACCGCAGACGCCCCTCGGCGTTGGCTAAGCGCGAGACCGATGACATCGTGATGCCAACCTGTTGCTCCAGGCCAGAGGGCTTCGGCTCTGCCTTGTCCGCCGCGTGGGTCACAAGGGCAGGCCCAGCACAAACGGCCGCGGCACCAGCCGTCAGGAATTCTCGTCGAGTGGCGAACATGAGTCGTTTCCTGTTCCTTGGGAGAGCGGGGCATCTGACAACGTCTTGCGAAACAACGAACGATGCACGGCAACCCCGTGCATCCGCATCCGCCGCTCGAAGTGCGTACGATAATCCAAATCATGCATCGCCGGTGCGACGGCAACCGGTTCCGGCCCAATCAGCGCCGTCTCTTGGGCCAGCGTTTCCAAGGCCGATTGGAAGTACTCTTCGACATCGGTCCAGAAATGCAACTTGCCCCCCGGCTCAAGCACCTGCTCGATTCGCCGAACGAAGCGCTCATCCATCACCCGACGCTTGCGGTGTCGGGCTTTCCACCAGGGATCCGGAAAGTACACATGCACCGCATGCACCGAGTTCTCCGGCACCCACTCGTCCAACAATCGCTTGGCGTCGCCATCAATCATCAGGGCGTTGGGGAGTTCGGACTTTGCCAAGCGGGCACCAGCGAAACGAGCGTACTTCTTGGCCACTTCGATACCTACAAAATTGTGCGTAGGTTCCTCACTCGCTGCGGCGCGAATGAACAGTCCCTTACCGCTGCCGACCTCAATCTCCAGCGGCTGCGTGTTGTTGAATAGTACCTGTGACGTACAAGGTTGTGGCAAATCTTCCAGCATGAACAGGTGCTTGGACAAATCCAATTCGGCATCAATAGCACGCAATGATCGACGACCCATGAGTTCTTCAATAATCCTTCGGAGAAGCGGTTAGTAGAGGTGTTCTTAGCAGGTTGCGGTTCTCACCGTGGAGCGATGAGCATGGTGCCTTTGAGTCCGGGACGCAAGCGGAGTCCACGATTCTCGATCTCGGCCCAGACACGCGTTTGCCCATTGACGGGATTGATTTCAGGGCTGACGAATACCAGCTTGCCGGGGAATTCGGCATTGGGTTGTTGCGGTAAGTTCACGCGAAGCGTGACGGGGCGGCCTTCCAAATCTTCGGTGAGATCCCGCGCGTGCAGGAAGCACTCGACGCGCAGTCGATCAATGCGCAGGATCCTAAACACCGGATCGCCCTGCTGTACCCACTCTCCCTGATGCCGTTTGACCTGGACCACCACGCCAGCGAGTGGAGCCAGCATTTTGCGCTGTTCCAGCAGTTGCTCGGACTGTTCGAATTCCAACTTCGCCAACCTGGTATTGAGTTTTTCGGTGCGGAGTTCGTGCTCTGCTTGTTCCACCTGCAAGATGGCTTGATCTGCTGCCAGGCGAAGCTGATCAATCTCCGAGGCGGAGACGCTCTTGGCGAACACCTCGACGGAGTTGGTGGCTCTTTGTAACTCGGCCTTCGAGACCTCGACGGCTTTGCGCGCGTAGCGGAGATCGACATCATTGCCGGCCTTCTCTTCGGCAATCTCCCATTCCACCTTAGTGCGGTCTCGAGTCAGGCGGGCTTCGATATCTTCCAACTGACCGAGCAGGTCCCCTTGCTTCACGAGCGAGCCTTCACGCACGGCCAGCTTTTCCAGCAGGCCAGCCTGGCGCGCAGGGACCTCGACTTGTTCGATCAGCGTTACCAGTACGGAGGGAACCTCGATGGAACGAGGCGTCTGCTGCGTCTGCGCACCACCCCATACGAGCGGTAGCACAACGGATAACCAAAGACTCATCGAGACGGCTCCTCAGGTGGCAGGCGACTGCAATGGGCGCAGCCAAGGAATCCTTCCACATCAAAATAGCACATAGGTCCAGGCGGCGTCGATCAGGTCGTGCAACCAGACATAACCCAGCGAATGCGGACCACAGTCAATTTCGGCAACCACGGAAGAACCGGGGCGGAGGGATGCGGCAGGAATCTGGCTGCGATCAAACGCCACGGTGACCTCGACCGTGGGGCGATCATCTGCTCCCAGAATGGTGACATCTGCGATCCGCTCGACCCGCCCTTGGAACCGCACCCGAGGATCCGTGGCCAGTAGAAAGGTGACCGGCAGCGGGCTCTGCTGGCGCGCCGCCTCGAGTACGTAACCCATCTGTCGATCCAGGACATTCAGCCGCAACTCCCAACGATCGTTGAGATCTGCCACCAGCAGCAGTGACTGGCCGCGTTGCACCGGGCGGGCGTCCAACATCTGCCGCGCGTTCCAGGTCAACACCTCGCCCCGCAGGGGACTGCGCACCTGAAGTTGCTTCTGCTGGGCGTTGAGAATCTGTTGCTGACTTTCGAGGCTGGCCACACGCTGTTTCAATTCTTCTTCTTTGGCCGTGAGTTGATCTGCGGAAGTTTCGGGATCCGCAGTGCCGCTCAACCGGGCGGCTTCCAGCGACGCAAGCTGCGTTTTGGCCGTTTGCAATTCGCCTAAGACCTGGCTTCGCTGGAGTTCCAGCTCGGGACGGCGGAGCAAGATCAACACATCTGACGTTGCGACCTCGCTGCCATGATCGATGAGAACTTCGCTCACAATGCCGTCGATAGGTGCGAACAATTCTCGCTGCGAGGCAGGCTGCAATGTGCCGCGTGCTTCGATTCCCAGCGGTGCCGGAATCAGCCACAGCGCAAGCCCCACCAACACCAGCAGGAGCAGGGCGGTCACCGTTTTGGGAAGTTGCTGCAGCTCCACAAACCACCGCATGCCGGCCAACGGGGAGAGGACTCGCCGCAATGGAAAGCGATGGAACCGCAGAGACTGATGCAGGGCGAGTTGCACATGCGGCTGCGTAGCCGCCACCCGATGCTCCATATCTTCGCCCCAGGTGGCGTCGAACGACTCGATCACCAATGCCCCTAGTTGCACGGGGGGACGTTGCCGCTGGGTACCGGTTACCGGTTCGGGCGTCATGAGCGGAATGATGGCGAGCGAGCGCGAATGGGCCACATCCAGATACGCCCCCAGTGGCACTTCAATCTGTGGCGCAAGCGGGCCGGCCGACTGGCGCGTGGTCCATAGAGACTCATTCGTCGCGAGTACGGCCTTGGCGAGTCGCTCAAGCGAGCGTACGGATTCTGCCCTGCGGTGAATCTTCTCCACGCTGCTGACGGCGCGCAGCTGAAGTTTGCGCCCCCGTTTGATCAACAGGCTTACTCGGTCGACCTCCAGCAGTCTTCGCGTCTCATTGACAATGGCGAACTGCGTCGGTTCCAACTCCAGGTTCTGGTGCACCGCTTGGGCGAAGGCATTCAATCCGGTCCAAAAACCTGCCCTTTTTGCCAGAGCGGAGAAGTGCTGTTGCCGATGGTACTCAGCCGCCAGGTCTCCTAGCGCCGTGGCAAAGTGCAACAAAGCCTGTTGCGCGTTCGGAGAGATCTCTTCCTGATGGAATAGCTCGATGATGCCCTGCACGGAGCCGTCGAATCGAACAGGCGTCAACATCAACAGGCAGTTGGTAGGATTGGAAGCTCCCGCAACTTGGGCTTGTGGTAGCACGATCCGCGGCTCGACATCCAACACCGTTTGGGCCAAGAGCTCAGAATGTTGTTGCTGAATCTCGGTGCTGGCAGCCAAGCCTGTGGCAGGCAGATTCACTTGTGCCGTGAGGCGAAAACCTTGTTCCCCAGCGCTGAGCCAAACAATCCCCGAAGGTGCGGCGGTGGCCTGCATGGCTCGGGTCAACAGCTCTTCGTAGAACTTGGTCGGAGCGATCTCCGAGCGCGCCAACTCGGCAAGGCTGTCGATCAGGCTTTCGATCTCGTTCCAAGTCTGCTGTTGTTCGTCGTCGTAATAGACCGACTCGGCCATATTCAACTAACTGCTGGAGGTTGACCATTGTAGAACAGTTGCCCCAACTGTTCAGGAACCAAGAATAACGATTCGGGTGCTTCTGCAAGTGAACCGTACGGCTGTCATCACGACGGAGCGTGATAACTACTTTTCGGTTGGTCGCAAAAACTTGACTCGGCACCTCGTATTGTAGCTGATTCCCGTTTCGATTGGGCGCGCGGGGCGAACTCGCGCAGGACGAACAGCCCAATCGGTACAACCGGCAGCAGGATCCAAATCAGCATTGCTTGCCAGGGTGGGGGAGGGGGAAGCGGTTAGCTCGAACGTGACCGGAGTCGTTTCACCAGCCAGCGAAACTTCCACTTGCCAAAGTCCTTCGTTGGGAAAGTTGAGTCTTGACTCGTAGTAACCAGTGGTCTGTGGGGGCGGGCCGAGCGATTGGGTCGAGAGCCCGCTTTCCAAATGACGACACCGGATTTCGAGCGAAGCGTTCTGAATCAGTTGCCCCGTGTCGGACTCCTGAACCATGACGCTCACGTCCACTTCGCCCACTCGGACCGGCGTTGGTGAGGTGAAGACGCTGATCTGGTACGAACCTGCGATTGAACTTTTCTGCAAACGCCCACCGTCCGCCAGCGCGGACGATGTCCGATTCAACGCGGGGATGCTCACTGCCAGCAGCAGCAAGAGGGCGTGGAACGGGTGACGGGGGCGATACGGCATCAGTCACTTGT
>CALOEH010000212.1:0-85081 GCA_942492195.1 uncultured Planctomycetia bacterium
TTATTCACCGCGCCGGTAGAAGATTTTTGAAACCATTGCGTGATTTCCTGGGTTTCATAGGGTAGATGGAAAGGTCCCTTGACGCGGAAGGATCACGCAATGGGTGAAGCTCAGGGTACTCTGTTTGAGCCGG
The DNA here is from genome assembly GCA_942492195.1 of uncultured Planctomycetia bacterium. GTDB lineage: Bacteria > Planctomycetota > Planctomycetia > Pirellulales > S012-138 > CALOEH01. The sequence continues at coordinate 134 of CALOEH010000212.1, forward strand.
AGTTCAATCGGTCGGTGAAGGTGGAAACTTCGCAGCAGCGGATCACTTCGCATGCCGGAGCGGTGCTCCTGCGGGAGCTGGATCACAAGCTTGGGCTGGTGGAATCTCTGGCCTCGCAGCTGGTTGATCCGCGCGATCCCAATCGGATTCGCTATACGGCCGTCGAACTGCTGCGGGAGCGGATGTACGCACTCGCGATGGGCGAGGAGAACCAGGACGACTTGGACCGCCTGGCCCACGACCCGGCTCTACGAATGGCCGCCTGGGACCGACCGGGCCAAGGCGTTCTCGAAGAACGACTAGCCAGCCAGCCGACGCAGTCGCGGTTGCTCGCCTGGCTGGCCAAGGCTCCCCAAAACCGCGAGGCGGTGCGGCACGCGCTGTTCGATTGGACTCATCGCCATCTGCGGAGCACGCGCGGTGCCAGAGGTCGGGCCGTCAACCGCGCGACGGTCGACATCGACAGCTTTGCCGTGCGAGTTCACGGCGAGCAACACGGCGCCGGTTACAACGGCCACGTGCGTGAGGTCATGTACTATCCGCAGGTGGCCAGCTTCTCCGTTGAAGGAGACTACGACAGCACGATGCGTGGCCATCGGCTCAGCAACGGCTTCATCCACGCCACGCTGCGGCAAGGCCAGGTGCACACCGCGCAAGGGTCGCGACGTTTCATGCGACGCGTGGTGGAGCATGCTCGCCAGATGGCGAGGAGCTTCGACCTGCGGTTGGACGCTGGCTTCACCATCGGTGCGGTGCTGGATGACCTGAGCGATCAAAAAGTGCGTTTTTGCGGGCGTTTGAGGAAGAATCCGGTTCTGGATCGCTTGGTCGAACCGCATCTTCAAAGGCCCCCAGGTCGTCCGCCGCGCGGCGGTTATGAGAAAGTCATCGAACTCGGAAGCTATCGCGCCGAAAGTTGGCAGCACTCGCAGCGGTTGATTCTGGTGGTGGTCGATCAGCCTGATTCACGCACCGGGCAACTCAACTTGCTGCCGCGTTACTTCTTCCTGGTGACCAACTGGCCACGCACGCTGCGCAGCGGCGAAGACGTGTTGGCCCACTATCGCCGGCGCGGCACGTTCGAAGATCGCCTAGGAGAATTCAATGAGGCGATCGGCCCACATCTTTCGTCGCGCGGATTCGTCGACAACGAAGTCACGCTGCTGCTGGCCTTGCTGGCTTTCAACCTGGCCACGATGCTCCGCAACGAACTGGAAGACGAGTTAGGCGGCTGCTGGGACCTGCACCGATTTCAACGCACCGTGCTGCGGGCAGGCGGCCGCGTGGTCAAGCACTCGCGCCGCTTGTGGCTCCACATCGAGCAAGGTCTTTCGGCTCTTTGGAGCATCGTCGCCGCGCGGATCAGCCAACTCCGCTTGCCTGGCAACTGGCAAGCCGCCGCGGTGCTCGTCATCGCGAATGGGTTCCCCCACCTCCGCACGCACCTAGCGTACGTTCCACGCGACTGACACACACCAACTCTTCCCATCACCAACCGCTGCCCCTGGGGGAAAGGGGGCGGTCTGCGCTCATTCAACTCGCCAATCCCCAACCAGCAATCCCAGCCGCCCGCAGCACCTTGAAAAACCGCGTGGTGAATAATGCGGGGTAATACCTCCATTCTCCCCCGGCCCAAACCACTTCATCACCCCAAGAATCACAGGGAGTCTCGGTCTCACAGAGATCGCGCCCCGACGAGATAGTGAGAAACGCGATGTTACGACGACTGATGCGTCCCACGCGATGGAACGGTTCGCTGTTTGCTCTAGTGCTGGTGGCAAGTGGCTGGAATGCCGCACGCGCTGCGGATACGTCGCTCAAACAGGCGCTGACCCTGCTCAATGCGCACCAGTATCGCGAAGCGGCGGTCCTGAGCGAGAAGGTTGTGAAATCCGCCAGAACCAATAGCGCTGAGCAAGCCAAGGCCTATGTCTGTTGGGGCACCTGTCTGCTACGACGAAAACAGTACGAGCCCGCAATTGAGCGATTCACCCAAGGCCTGGCATGTTCGGGTATTAATGATGGCGACCGGGTTCAGGCCGAAGTGAACAAAGGCTACTGTTTGCGACAAACGGATGATCTGCCGAAAGCGATTGAGCATTTTCACCGCGTGGTTGCGGATCCCGCGGCTTCGCCTCGGTCTCGATCCGATGCGAGCTTATACTGCGCTTCAACCTATTTTAAATTAGGGCAAGTTGACGAAGCACTCAAGCAGCTTCGCTACGTCACGCGGCAGACCGATACCCAGCCGTATTTGCGGGCCAGCGCGTGGTTGGGAATCGGACGCGCGCTGGCTGCCCGAGGTGACTTTGAGGACGCCCGAGAGGCGTACCAATCTGCACTTGAACAAGGCGAGACTGGCACCAAGTCCGCTGCCGCCCGGACGGAACTGATCGAGCTGGAACTGCTCAGCCGTCCAGACACGGCGCTGTTTGTGCTGCCTTGGCTGACCCGCGTCAGCGATCAAGACGCCACGTTGCACTGGGTGGCGAAGGGAGATGTCGCAGCGGCCCGGGTTACGGTCAATGACCCAGCCGTCTCGGTCCACGTGGAGCAACTCTGCGAGATTCACCACGGCTTCTTCTTATTCGAAGCCAAACTCCACGGGCTCTCCCCAGCGCGGCGTTACGAGTACGAAGTTCGTAGCACCAACGCTACTCAAGACGGCAGCTTCGTCACGCCGAGTCCTAATGATGAGGCACTCACGTTCTGCGTGCTGGGCGATACGCAGTCACGTTCGCAAGTGCATACCAAGATCGCCAGGCATCTTGCAGCACAGCGACCGGAGTTTGTACTGCATGCTGGTGACTGCGTCGAACGTGGCACGGAATGGCTGCAATGGCAGACGCAAGTCTTCATGCCAGGGCGTCCCTATTTGGAACTTGCTCCGCTCTATCCCGCGCGTGGGAATCACGATGGCGGCGGCTATTTCCCCCGTCTGTTTGGCTTGCTGGACCGTCAGTACTACAGTTTCGAAAGAGGATTGGTCCACGTAGCGGCCTTGGATGCTTTTGGCCCGCACTCCTCCGAGGCGGGACTCAAACAGCAAGCCGCCTGGCTGGACAAAGACCTGGCTGCTACCCAAGCTCCCTGGAAGGTTGTCATCGTCCACGATCCCATGGTGAATGCCGACTTGGTGAATTCTTGGTGGGGGCTGGATACCTTGATGCCAGTCATCGAGAAGCATGGTGTGGCTGTCGTATTCAGTGGTCACCATCACCGCTACCGTCGCTTTCTCCCGCTCCATCCTCCTGGCCATCCGAACGCTGGAGCCACTTGGCATATTACAACCGGTGGATCCGGGGGTACGCTCTCTGGTCCATTCGTCTCACCGCTGACGGTACGCGGCGATTTGATCCACCACTTCGTGCGCGTGGACGTTGATCCCCAGCAGATGCGGATGAAGGTGATCGATATTGACGGCAATGCCATCGACAAGATTACTCTGCGAAGGAACGATGATGGCACAATCGGTAGCGATACAGAACAGCCGGTGGATCGGGCACACGCTGAGCAGATCATTACGTTCTTCACCGCGCTCAGTCCTTACAAACGCCCAGACGCGCTGACTGCGCGGTATGAGGAGAACAAGATTATCGTCGATTTTGCAACGCTGCCTTGTGGCGTTCTGGATACGAGCGACTACCCCGCTGAGTTCCGAGTAACGGTTGCGGCAGCCGAAGACTGTGCGTGGCAGGTGGAACCGGCCGATTTGGCAATTCGCGGCCTGCGCGAGCTGCGCATTGCGGTCAAGCCGCCGAGTGGCCCTGCTCCCCTACGGCTCAAGTTCCAGCCTCGCTTGGATAAGCGCGAACTGATACCGCATACCTTCGAAGTGGTGATCTTGGACGGCGCGAAGCGTTAGTGAGGAATTAAAGAAATTTAAGTCATGCGAGCGGCTATTGGGATCTGTGTGGCGACGGTTGTCGAACAATGCTATCCCGCCCGGTGAAATTGTCCGCCAATCGCAAAATTCGTTGGCTATTGAATGGCTTCGCAGCCTGGAAGATCGGCAAGGTGTTGCCAGAAACTTGTGCTGAATTGGCGGTCGGCGCGCAGGTCCCTTGCTCAGCAGAATTGCGCACTGGCGGCGATCCAGGTCGCCCCGCATTATCTCGGAAATCAGCACTTTGTTGAGCGAACGCTGCGCTGCGAAGTCAAAGTCTTCCAGCGGTTTCAGGTTCGGGAACTGCGCATCCTTGAGTCGAACGGAATTCCAAGTTCAGCAATCTTGACCGTTGCGAACCGTCCCTGTCGTTCTGGTCACTCCAGGCCAGTCTCGCGAGCGGAGATGTCTTTGCACGTTCAGCCGTAGCCTGCATCTCGGCAGCTTGTCGATCCCGTCGTTCTTGTAAAAGTCGCGGTACGAGCCGACATGACAGGTTTGTTATTGGTATAGGTGGCTGCAGCGACCAGAATGAACGCTCGCGCAAACCAAGAGCAGTGCATCAATTGCGGCACAAAATGCCGTCTGGAAAGAGTTTTTCGACACACATTGGGCAGCGGAAAGTGCATTGCATTGTAACGGGAAGAGATTCCGCTTGGGATGCCTATCGTTCGAAGGTCCAGCGCTTCATGGCCGAAAGTCAACAAATCCTGCCCAGCGATGCCGACGCGAACCGTCAGTTTGTGTCGCTGTTTCTGGCCAATCAGCGTCGCATCTACCGCTACATCCTGACGCTTTGCCCTCACGTTGCCGACGCGGAGGATGTTCTGCAAACGACGGCGGAGGTACTGTGGGCCAAGTTCGATGAGTTCGAGCCAGGCACGAATTTTCTGGCCTGGGCCAATCGGGTGGCACATTTCAAGGTGCTTGAACACCGCCGCAAACAACGTGGTCGAGAAGTGGTGCTCGATGACGATGTCTTACAGCGGCTCGCCGAGATCTCTCACACGCAGGTAGACGAACTCAATGAGCAGCAGAACGCGCTGTTCGAGTGCCTTGACCTGCTCCGTCCGACGGATCGTCAATTGATCGAGCTCTCTTATGCGCCCGATACGGTTCTCAAAGATGTGGCTGAACACTTGGGAAGGCCGGCCAATTCAATCTACAAATCGCTAGGGCGTATCCGGCGGTGGCTCATGGAGTGCGTGCAGCGAGCGGCGAATCGCCAATTGTTGGATCAAGGGCTCAACTGATGAACACATCCGACGTGAATCACGAACTTCATGAACTGCTTGACCAGTTGTGCGCCGGAACGCTTTCGGACAGCGAGCGGGGATTGCTCAATGAGATGCTCCGCAGCGACGACGAGAACTGCGCCGTCTATCTGCGTTACATGGCAATCCACGCCAGTCTTTCCTACGACGGCCACGGAATCACGTCACGATCGCTCTCCAGTGGTCGTGAGACCGGGGACGACGAAGTTCCATCGAATCACGAAGTTCTGTCGAATCAAGTCGTGCAGATCGCGCCACGCCGTCCTCGCGCGAAGATGGCGCTGGCAGTCGCGACGGTTTGCATCTCGTTGTTTGCCATGTTCTTCGTGGTGCCACCTGTTTATGAAGCGCTGACGCGACGTCTCGCAGGAGGAGCACCCGCGGAAATCACGGGCACGACCGACGCGCTATGGGTCGACGGACAAACCAGTTGGACGCGCGGCGCTCATCTAGACGCTGGGAATCGATTAGAGTTGAAAAGCGGGCTGGTTGAGCTTTGGTATCCCGACGGTGTACGGGTCGTTCTGGAAGGCCCGTGCATCTATGTCGTGGAAGGTCGCCGTGCGGGCCGCCTACAAGCGGCGGGAAGCTTGCGGCTCAGATGTTGCAACAGCTCCAGGGCTTCACTATTCACACCCCCACGGCCCGCGTCGAAGATTTGGGCACGGAATTCGGTGTCGAAGTGCAAGAAGAAGGAAACGCGGAAGTCATCGTGCTCAGCGGCGAGGTGGAAGTGGTTGATCATGCAGTGCGCCAGGAGCGTGTTCGCCTGACCGAAGGACAAGGCGCGCGGGTCGCCCCCAGCGGCAAGATCGCGAAACAGGACAAAGTTGAAACTCGTGGCGTTGCTACGCTACGTAATCGCCTGGCGAAGGATTTTGGTAGCCCAGCCAGTCGTATGGCGCAGCAGATTGCGTTCCGGGCGAAAGCGCCTCCCGGCGACAAAATCACAAACTCACTGGGAATGACGCTCGTCCGCATCAAAGCGGGTGAGTTCACCATGGGTGAGGGGGAGGAGCCTCCGAAGTCGCGTGAAGAGTGGGACCAGCGAGATTGGGACGAGTCGCCCGCGCATCGAGTCAGCATCGGCGAGCCGTACTTTCTGTCAACCTGCGAAGTGACCAATGCCCAGTACGAACAGTTCGATTCGGCACACAAGGAATTACGTGGTGTGTATCTCGGAGGAAGTCGTGTCACGCTCACCGATGATTCACCGGTCACGGCGGTTTCCTGGCACCAGGCGACTGCGTTCTGCCAATGGCTTTCCGAGAAGGAAGGGCGAACCTACCGTCTGCCCAGCGAAGCTGAGTGGGAGTACGCAGCTCGGGCAGGCAGCGACAGTCGATTCTGCTTCGGTGACGACGAAAGCAAGTTGGCCGAGTACGCCTGGTTCGCACCCAATTCGCAGAACCACGCGAGCGCGGTAGCAGGCAAGAAGCCCAATGACTGGGGGCTCCACGACATGCACGGCAACGTCGAGGAATGGTGCCTTGACTGGCATGGGGCCTATACATCGGCGAAGAAGACGGATCCCGCAGGCCGGATTGACGGTTACGCGAAGGTAACGCGCGGCGGAAACTTCTATCACACGGCCCGGTATTGCCGTTCGTCCAATCGGGGAGGTTGTCTGCCAGATGATGAACGCAACCCGCGCATCGGTTTTCGTGTGGTGCTGGCCAGCCATGCGCCGACGAACACGTTGCCTGCCGAGGCATCACCGCTTTTCACGCGCAATGTCGAACAAACACCGACGGCTACCAAGGTCGACTCTGAGAAACCGTACTACGATGGATTCGAAGGTCGGCGTCCTACTATTCCTAAGGAGAGCTGGGGGCCGCTGTTGAGTCACCATAATCACAACACGGGAATTGGCGCTTGCCCCAACGGAGACATCCTGTTCACCTGGAAAATGATGGTCGCTGAGGGCTTCCCTGACAATGCGAACGCTGTCAGCCGACTGCCGGCGGGGAGCGACACGTGGCAGCCGGCCTCGGTGTTGTTGGACGTACCGGACATCAACGACCATAAACCGAACATCATCTCGGACGGTAAGCGACTCTATTATCTTACGACGCATGCACTGCATGGTTGGAAGGGTGCGGCTGGTGTACTGTCAATGTCCGACGACAACGGCGCTACCTGGACCAGGCCGAAGACCTTCATCCAACGTCCCAGCGATCCCGTGCTGGGCGCAGAACTTTCGCTTCGGCTGCACGTTTCTCGATCGGGACGGCAAGACGATCTGGGGAGCCATGGAATTCGCCCATCAATTCGCCCGCAGTTCAGACGGCGGCGAAACGTGGGAGATCACCGAAAGCGTTCCTCATTCCTCCAACAAGAGACTGGTTCACCCGGCGGTAACGAAGTTGACAGACGGAACGCTTGTCGCGTTCTGGCGAGGAGATGACCCGATGCCGATGACCCGGTCTACGGACGGGGGGAAGACCTGGGAACTGCGCAAGACAGAGCTTCCGGGGATCTATGTCGGCCAGAGGGCCTCGGTGTTGAGATTGGCCAGCGGCCACCTGCTGCTTGTGATTCCCACTGGAGCCGGCGCGATCGGCCAGCGCGGTGCACTGGCCGCCTTGTCGTTGGACGGAGGTGAAAGCTGGGCACATGTGCGCGCCGTGGAGGACGTCCGCGGCTACACTTCCCTGACCCAGGCACCCAATGGCATCATCTACGTAGGCAGTTCACAGATGCACTGTGCCGCTTTCAACGAGGCATGGCTCCGAGAGGGGAAGAGCCTGAAGGAAGCGCGCAGCGAACAGGCGAAAGAATAGAGACGTTTGGAAGTTCCATGGCAAGCAATAGGACGACGGGCTTCCTCGTCGCAATACCATAAGGCGGTGATCGCTATGACAAGGCTCATGCCATTGATATTGGTCATTCTGGCGATGTTGTTCGTCGGCGCGGCGCGCGTGTCTCTGGGAGACGAGGTGAAGTTCACGGCCACGCCGACGGTCATCCGCTCCAACGACAACGTGGAAATCTCGTTCTCAGTCGACCGGGCCACGGATGTTGAGATTGCTGTACTCGACCAACAAGGCAAGATCGTCCGTCATTTAGCAGCTGGTGTAATCGGTCGTAAGAACCCGCCGCCAGCACCGCTCATGCCGGGGCTCTCCCAAGCAATCCCTTGGGACGGAAATGACGACCTTGGCAAGAGGGCGAAGTATGGTCCGTTCAAAGTTCGAATTCGGGCCGGCATGAACGTTCGATTCGGCCGCACGATCGGAGCCAATCCCACGACTGGCAGCATCGTTTCCATGCCGGGGCGCGCCCCCGTCAACGGATTGGCTGTCGACGAGCGCGGGAACCTCTATGTGAAAATGATGTCGGCGGTGGGCAGTCATGGCAATTCCGGTCTGTGGCCCTGGCATGTGCGCATGTTCGATCGTACCGGCAAATATCTCAAGACAGTCCTGCCCTATCCCCCCTCGACAAGCCCGGCCCAGGCCAGCGGCGTCGAGCTCATTGCCGGAGCAGGCGGATCGTTCACGCCTGCCAACCAGAACAGCCTGTACCCTGTTTTCTCGACGTTGGGCAATGAAATTATTGGCCGAATCACAGGCAACCAACTTGCTTTCATTCACACGGAACGGCGACAGTTGAACTTGTTTTCGCTCGACGGCAGCAATGAACTTCGGACCGTAACCATGTGGCCGCCGGAAGCGAAGCTGAACTGCCCACGCTGGCTGGACATCCAGGTCGCGCTCTCGCCGGAGGGCCGCTATGCCTATTACTCGAATGTGGCCGGAACTGCATACAACGGAAAGACGCCGTCCGACATTGACCCCGTTTGGCCGCAGGGGCGGATCTATCGCCAGGATCTTGCCACGCCCGACGCCGCCCCCACGGTATTCGCCGATCTCGAGCTTCCTGATTTCACGAAGCAGCCTTACTGGATGCCCAGCGCCTGGGACAAGAAGACGGCGGCCGCCGGAATAGATACCGATGCTGACGGAAACATTCTGGTCTGCGATCTTGTCAACGGGCAGGTGGTTGAGTTCAGCCCCGCTGCAGCACGATTGAGCAAGACCCCCGTACCCTGGCCAGACAAGGTGATGGTCAGCCGCAAGACCGGCACGCTCTACGTCATCTCCCGGAAGGTTTCGCGAGGTGATCTCCCGCCGGCCACGCTCTACAAGATCGTTGGACGAGATGCGACGGCCCGAAGCCGTCGCGGAGCTTCCCTGCCCGGCACGGTCGGCGGAGCTTACACGCTCGACGAAAGGGGCAACGTGCCGGTGATCTGGCTCGCCGGGCAGGCAAGTCGACAGGCCAACAGCACGACGATTGATGCGCGTCGAAGATCGTGGCGAAACGCTCGTCGTCACCGGCGACGACTTCCTCAACCGCGATCCGAACGCCATCGGTTTCGTCGGCTACATGGACGTCGATCGCGAGCGGGAACTCGTGTACGTCACCGGCAACGGTCGGGGCGTGTGGCGATTCGACGGTCGCACGGGGGAAGGCGGGTTGCTGCCGATCAAGGCGGTCGACGTCGCCATCGGTCCGCGCGGAACGATCTACGCGTGGGGAACCGGCGGCTATTCCGGTCCGATCGTGCGCTTCGACCGCGATCTGGAAGCCGGCTCCGCTCGAAGCCGACGGGCGAGCACGTATTCGGGTTCGCTCTATGGTCGGGCCGGTCGAGGCCAGAGCGTGTGCGGTACTGGACGTCGATCTCCACGGCCGCGTTTTCGCCACCTGGGGCAGCAACGACTGCCACGTTCGCGGTACGACGAATCGGCCGCCTCATCGATTCGCCGCGAAAGATCAAGCCGTCCAACGGCAGACGCGGTCCAGAGGTTCCGGCGATCGTGTCAGGCGTCGTCGGTTACGGGGGCAGCCTGCGTCTCGATCCCCAAGGCAACATCTACGTGCTTGCAGCACGGACTTCCAGACGACTATCGAACCGCCTGCCGGTATGAAAACGACGAAGCCTATCGCGTGGCGGTCGGGACGATTTACAAGTTCGGTCGCGCAGACGGGGGCGAGTTCGTGCAGGGTTCGGGAAAGGTCAAGGAGGCGACCGGCGTGCTCGCCGCGTATCCGAGCTGCGGTCCGGTGAGTCGCTGGCGGTCGGACGGATCATGTGCGTGCACGAAGCCGCGATTCGACGTCGATGACTTCGGTCGCCTGTACATCCCCAACGGCATCACGTTCTCCGTTTCGGTTCGCGACAACGCCAACAACCAAGTCGTCCAATTTGGCAGCTACGGCAACTTCGACTGCCAGGGACCGAACGAGCCACGAACCGCAACCCGCCATTCCGCTCGGCTGGCCCGTCACCGCCGGTGCCAGCGACGAGCACATCTATGTCGGCGACGTGCCTCAATCACCGGGTCGTCCGAGTGGATAAGGTGTTTGAAGTGTCGATGGAACTGCCGATTCGATGACAGCCCACAACTGTATTGCACGCCAATGATGAATCAAACGCTTCCACTTGCTACCGTACTGATCGTGCTCGCCGGCGCGACGTCGTTCGCGCAGGGCGCGGCCCGCGCTCCGGCGTCGTTCGAGGAGGCGGTGCAGCCGTTTCTGAAGACCCACTGCCTGCGGTGCCATGGAGCGTTGAAGCAGGAAGGGGAGTTCCGGCTCGATGTCGCCGACCGTGACTTTCGTGATCAGTCCGTCGCGCAGAGATGGGACGAGGTACTGGAGCGGATCAACGCAGGCGAGATGCCCCCCAAGGGCGAGCCTCAGCCGGACGCCGCCGCAACGGGTCGCGTCGTGGCCTGGATCTCGGCCCGCATCAAGGAAGGTGAGGCAGCACGGATGGCGGCGCGAGGCCCGGTTGCGCACTATCGCCTCAGCCGCGCCGAATACGCCAACACGGTCTACGACCTGCTTGGGGTCCGCTATGACGTCTACGCAATTGGCGCGTTTGACGAGGATCCACGGTGGCGAGGTTACGAACGCATCGGTTCGATGCTTTCGCTGGCCCCGTCGCACGTCGAGTCCTATCTGAAGGCGGCCGAGACGGTTCTCAGCGAGGCGTATCTCAGTCAGCCGGTCGAGTCGAACCGGGTGCGGAAGGACGCCAACGAAGGACGCGAGCAGTGGCTGATTGATAACAAGGTTGAAGGGCCCGTGCGCTGGCTGATGTATCCCGGACGACGCTTCGACATTCGAATCAAGACGCCGGGGACGTATCGCGTCCGTGTGCAGCTCAGCGGCCTGCAGCCTCCCGGCGGACGGGCACCGCACCTCACCATCGGCGGCATCGGTTACGACGAAGACGTCACAAGCCCCGAGGACGAACCGACGATTGTCGAGACCTCGGGGTACGTCGACGACACCATCTCAATCATGAACGACGTTCCCGTGCCAAAGCGCGCAAGGCACCACGAACACTTCTTTTCGCAATCGACCTTCATCAACACCCGCGACATGCGGTTTATGCTTCCCTGGGACAACAAGCTGATCGACGATGACGGCCAGGCAATCTTCCCGGTCCTGATCATCGACTGGTACGAAGTGGAGGGCCACTGACGTTAGAAGATGAAGCCGCCCGCCGCGCCCGCTTCGAGCCTAAGCAGCCAGTAGAACCGGCGGCGATCCGAGACCAGCTCCGCCGCTTTGCCGAACAGGCGTGGAGACGGCCGCCCGCGGATGCGGAGATCGATCGTTATGTCCGCATCGTCGATGCGGGAGTGGCCGCGGGCGAAGAGCCTCGACACGCACTACTCACGGCAATGCTTGGCATCCTCACGTCGAAAAATTTCTACTATCTCGTGGAAGGGGATTCCCAGGCACGCCGAGATCAGATCAACGATTGGGAGCTCGCCTCGCGGCTGTCGTACTTCCTTTGGAGTACCATGCCCGACCAGGAACTCTTCGCCGCCGCCCGTGCCGGCAGGCTGCGGGACAAAGCAACACTCCGCCGCCAGCTAGCCAGGATGATCGCAAATCCAAAGATCGAACGATTCACGCAGTCGTTCCCCAGTGGTTGGCTGCAATTGCATCGCGTCGGCGAGTTCCCCCCGGACGAAAAGCTGTACCCGAATTATGACCCGTGGCTCGAGCGGAGCATGCTGCGGGAGACAACCGGCTACTTCGCCGAAGTCTTCCGGCAGAACCTCTCAATCCGCGACTTCTTGTCTTCCGATTGGGCAATGCTCAACGCCCGGCTGGGCATGCACTACGGTGTGCCGTTGCGCCCGGGCATCGGCCTGCAGAAAGTCAAGCTCGGGCCGGACGCTCATCGCGGCGGACTGCTGACGCAGGCCGCGGTCCTGGCGCTCACGTCGGATGGGACGCGGCATCGCCCCGTACACCGTGGCGTGTGGGTATCGGAAGCGATCTTCGGGACGACCCCACCATCGCCGCCGCCAAACGTCGAGCCGCTTGAGCCGACGTCTCCCAGTCAGCCCAAGGCCACGATTCGTTTGCAGTTGGAAGCGCACGCCACGCAGGCGGCCTGCTTCTCCTGTCACCGGCATATTGATCCGCTTGGCTTCGCCTTCGACAACTTCGACGCCATCGGCCGCTGGCGGACCAAGGAGAGAATGCCCAACGGCCAGGGGGAAGATCCCCCCGTCAGCGCCGCCGGCACGCTTCCCGACGGCCGTACCTTCAGCGGCCCCGACGAATTCAAGCAGCTTCTGGTCGAGGATCTGGACCGTTTCGCCGAGGCCTTTGTCGAGAACCTGGCGACCTACGCACTGCGGCGCGTGATGACGGTCGACGACGCCGAGCAGATCCGAGCCATCACCCGCGCCAGCAAGCCCGACGACTACCGCTTGCAAACGATTCTGGAAAACCTCGTTACCTCCGACCTGTTCCTCAAACGCTGACCTTCTACACTACGCTCTCGTGAAGCCCTAAGTTTCAAGAGTGATCGATAACAAACAAGGCGTCAGTACGATGAGTCGAAGCTTCTGCAAACTTGCCGCGATCACAACGAGTCTGCTTTGCTGCGGCGACCTATTGGCGGAACAACCCGTAGACCGCATTCTGCGCGAGTTCCGAGATCCGAATTCCCAGCACGTGATGGTCATCGCCCATCGAGGCGGTTGGCGGCATGCGCGTGAGTTCAATGCACCGGAGAATTCGCTGCCGAACATCGACAAAGCTGTGCGGCTCGGCTACGACGTCTTCGAAACGGACGTGAACGGAACCAAAGATGGCCATTTGGTGCTCATGCACGATCCCGGCGTGAATCGCACGACCAGTGGTACCGGTAGAGTTCGCGATTTGACACTCGCGGAGATCAAAGAGCTGCGTCTCCGAGTCGCCTCTCGTGCGAATGAAATCTCCGAACATCAAGTTCCCACGTTTCGAGAGGCGCTGCAGCGAGCCAAAGCGCATCATGTTCAAGATCGACGTCAGGGAAGACGCGGGGGGCTTGCATCGCGTGCTGGACGAGCTAGTCGCCGAGGGGATGCTCGAACACGCGATGATCCGCGTTGGCGATCGCGCCGCCGATCTTCGGCGCGTGAAGCAAAGTCTCGCGATGTCGCCAACATACGAAAAGGCGATCATCCTGTTTCGTTGCGGGTCGCTCGACAGCGTTCAGCAAGTTATCCGTGAATTCCATCCGCCCGTCATCGAGATTCGGGGAGTCGAGCAGGGAATCACCGACGAACATCGCGAAATGGCAAAGGCGATCCTGGCGTCCGGTGCCCGAGTTGAAGCCCACGCTTCGGAAGATCCGGAAGATTGGCCGTCACAAATCGAGATCGGCATCCGTGCATTTCACACAAAATGGCCACGAAAGATGATCGGCTGGTTGCGTGAACGCGAACTCCATTGGGAGTAGCATGTGTTGGTGAACGCAAGAGTTGGCAGAAAAGGTCCGCCCGGTTTTTTGTGAGGCTGAGTCCGCTGGTTCCAAGCTCATGTTGATTCACCCAAATGGAAATCCCGGCTAGCACAAGTTCATGGAATTACTCACGCCCCCAAAGGGTTCTTCGAAATGACTCAACGATGTTTCGCCCTCTGCGTTGGCTCCCTGATTGGGTGCCTGTTGTTTACGTCGCCTAAGTTCACAGGTGTGTGCCTCGCCGGGGTGGGCGACCCGACGCTGCAAACCGATCATCCGCACTATCCTGGCGAGGGCGCGATTCAAACGATCGAGGATTGCGTCCGCTATGCCACGCAGGGAAAGAACGACGAACAAGCCCAGGCGATCGCGCTGTATCTGTGGATTCTTTCGCATCAATGGCATCTGGCCACTCCGGAGGAGTGGTACGTCCCCGGCGAGGTCCCCGACACCGCCCGAGGCAAGCAGGATTTGCAAGTGAGGGATGCCAACCGGGCGAGGTTTTCGTACGGCTACGGATTGTGTGGCTCGGTACATGCGTGGAACGAACCGTACTGGAAGGCGCTGGGATTCAATGCGCGGCGGCGAGCGTTTCCCGGGCACACGAATAGCGAGATCGAATATGGCGGAAGCTGGCACGCCTTCGATACCGACATGGCGGGCCTGGTTTTCCGCAACGACGGGGTGGTAGCAGGCTACGAAGACATCATTCGCGATCCGTCGCTGGTCAAACAATCGCGGCCGCCCCTGCCGTGTTATCCCTTCGCCTGGCCGTCGGACTTCAACGGCATGAAAAAAGGCTGGCAGCAGGTCTCCTCGGGCGGGAATTGGTACAAGATGTACAACTGCGGCTACGCGGCCCATCCAGGCATCGTGCAGTTACGGCGAGGCGAGACGTTTACACGATGGTTTGACCGCGATCACTACGGCGGACCTTCGAAACGTCGCTTCTGGCACAATATGGCTGGCGGGCCGTTTCGTGATTGGACGTTCGTCAATCACGGCACGCCGGAGCATCGTGAGAAATCGTCCAACTCGCGGGGTAATGCCAGTTATTGCAACGGCGAATTCGTCTATCGACCCAATTTGAGCGGAAAGCACGTTCTCGGCGACGTCGTCGCCTCGGCGAATGTTACGCAGCAGAACGACAGCCCACGCTTGATGAGCAAAGACGGCAAGATGGCAAACGTCGTGTTTCGCCACTTCTCGCCGTACGTTATTTGCGGCGATCCCGTCGATGACGCCAACCCGATGTCCGGTAGCGCAACCGACGGGTTCGTCGTGCAGGGCAGCACCAACGGCAAAGTCGAACTGGATATTTCCGTCGACCAGGGGCAAAGCTGGCAGCACGTCGGGGCCATCGAAGGGCAATTTCGCCAGGATCTAACAGAGCAGGTCAAAGGCCGCTACGGCTGGCAGGCGCGGTTTCGCTTTGCCGGCAAAGCCGGTTTGGCCGAGGTGCAATTCGTCACCATCACACAGGTTTGCCAAGCGATCTATCCGCGGCTGAAGCCCGGCGGTAGCACCGTGACGTACCGCGCCGCTTCGCAGGAAGTGATACCCGTGCTGCCGAATTTCGGACTTGGTGAAGAGGATCTGTCGAAGTTCGAGGTGCAAGAGCTACGTTCGTCGAACCTGACATACGCTCCCCGCAATCGAAATTCGCGATCGGTCTATCGCACTACCAACAACAAGCCGGCGAGCGTTGTTTTTCGCGTTGATGGTCGAGGCAGCGATTTGACCGAAGTTCGGGCGGCGGCGCAATATACCGTGCGCGCTCCCGCGCCGGAAGGCTGCGACTATCACATGGAGATCTCCACCGACGGCGGAAAAACCTGGAAGAAGTTTGCCGAAAGCGAAGTGCCAAGCGACAACGAATATTCCAGCGGCTGGATGTACGGCATGGCCGACGTGGCATCGGCCAAAGCGAGCGAAGCGCTAGTGCGCGTGCATTTCTACCAAGGCGGGTATACCGTTGGACTGGTCGATGCGCAATTTTACGGTGTGAATCGCGCGGCGGCGCCTCAGGCGGCGGTGATCACCTACGGCTGGAAAGAAGGGAAAGCGAAGAAATCGCACACCGAAATGATTTCCGCAGGCACCGCCACGCACAAGTTCACCGTGCCAACCGGCGAGAAGATCACGGATGACTTCGTGCGGATCGAAGTGCCGTAGCGCCGCTTGGTCACGCCTCGGACGATTGCAGTGCGACCTCAGCAATTGTTGAGATGTTGCTGGCCATAGCACGTGATCTTCCGCAGTTCTGGAAAACTTCGCGACGTCCGACATTCCTCAAACGCTCACCCACTGGAGCCGAAGATGAACGTTCCCAAGCAAAACTGGCTGATCGATCGCCGCCACATGCTCCGCGGTCTTGGCGTTGCGTTGGCCTTGCCATGGCTGGAATGCATGCAGTCGCTCGCCTCTGCGCGGGGTGCCGAAGTTGTTGCCCCGCGGCCGCGACGCAGCGTCTTCATTTACCTGCCCAACGGCGTTAATACGATCGATTACCAGATCACGGACGAAGGGGAGAACTATGCGTTCTCCAAGTCGCTTGCGCCACTAGAGAAGCATCGGGCCGCCATTACGCCGATCAGCGGGCTGCATCATCCGAACGCAATTGGGCATCAGCACCAGTGCCGCATCAACTGGCTGACCGGTGCGCTGGTCGATTCGACGGTGCGGAATACCATCTCCGTCGACCAGTTGATGGCGACTGTCACCGCCCCGCAGACGCGGTTCTCGTCGCTAGAATTGGCCACTCAGGGGGGCAGCCTGGCCGTCAACGCCGATGGCATCGGCCTCCCCACGCAGGGCAGCCCGGCCGCCGTGTTTCGGGCGATGTTCCAACCGCCGAAGGACGGTGCCGCCGCACAGCGTCTGGCCCTACAGCGCCGCGGAAGCGTGCTGGATGCGGTGTTGGACGAAGCCCGCGCACTCGATGCGAATCTCGGACAGGCCGACCGCGGCCGACTGCAGCAGTACCTGACGTCGGTCCGCGAAGTGGAAATCCGAACTCAGCGGGCCAATGGCTGGTTGGACACACCCTACCCGAAGATTGACCCCCGAGTCGCCTCCAGGGTCAAGGAGATTTCGTTAAAGCAACTCGGCGAGTATCTGCGGACGATGTACGATCTGATCGTCCTCGCCTTCCAGACGGACCTGACGCGAGTCGCTACATTCAACTCGGGGGACGAAGGCAAGGGCCCGCCCGTCCCAGAGCTTGGCATCACGCGAAGCCGGCACGCGCTTTCGCATCATAACGACGATCCGGAGATGATGCAGCTACTGACCGACACCGATGTGTTTAACTACGCCCAATTCGCGTACTTCCTTGATCGCCTGTCCGAAGTCCACGACGCCGAAGGGCCGTTGATCGAGACGACGATGGCTCTCTACGGCAGCGGGATGTCCTACGGCGGCCACCATGGCAACGCAAACCTGCCGGTGGTGCTCGCGGGCGGAACGAAGCTAGGCCTGAAACACGGCCGCCACGTCGATTACAATCGGGCCGCCGGTTTCGACGGTTACGACTTGGAAACGCACATCAATCACTATCGCATCTGCCGACAGCCGGTGAACGGCAAAGCCCGCCTGAGCAACCTGCTGCTGACGATGGCCCAGAAGATGGGCGTCGAGACCGAGACTTTCTCTGACAGCCTGAATAGCGCGTCCGAGGTGGAGGCATGATCGGCACTGCCCGTAGTTGCTTTCGATGGTTTGTGATCCTGCTCTTCTTCGGCGCCGCGACGGCGCAGGCGCAAGAGCCTGCGGAGTTCGTGCCGACGCCGGGCGCGTTTCCGCCGCCGAACTCGGGACACTACTTCGCTGGCGAACTGGTGGCGGTCGATCCGGTCAACCGCCGCGGAGCGCTGCGGCTCGATGGCGACTTCACCAATGCCAGGTACCATTCTGCTCCCAGCCACAAGTTCGCACTGCTGCCGTACGGCATGGTCCGCTATCACGGCGCCCCGGCCGAACTGCGAGACGTGCCGATCGGCACGCATCTGCACGGCTACTTCTACCTGCCGCCGGAAGGGGACGACTCAATTCCGCCCCCCGTCGGCACGCCGCAAGAGGTGAAGTACGTTCCAAAACACAACCACGCGGTCTCGCTGGAAGACGACACCAGCTTCTACACGCGTCGCGGTCAGACCTGGAAGATCGCGGAAATCGATCTGAAGAAGGGTAAGCTCCGCGTCATCTCGCCCGTGACCGACCCAGGCGATGGACTGACCGGCGAGCAGACGTTCTCCATCGATCGTTCGACTCGCGTCTGGAAGGGGCGCGCCTTTGCGGAATTGAAAGACATGGCCGCAGGACAGGACGTGCAGTTCAATCTCAACTGGGATCCCAACTGGTCGAACCGCGTGTTCCAGGTATCCGACATCTGGATCGAAGCGGAAAGCCGGGAGGTCGCCGCCGAGCGACAACGCCAGATTCACATCCGTTATCAGCGTTATCGCTGGCTGGCAGCGTCGGTCGACCGCGTCGACCAACAGCAGGGCGGGGCAGCGCTCGTCACGCTCACAATTTTCGGCGGTATGGACCCGTCGCTGTACGAGGAACTAGAAGCCACCAAGACGGTTTCATTGGCAGTTGCAGAAAAAACGCTTCGCAGGTGGTGGCACCAGTTCGGTTTCCAGTCCGGTCGGGTCGTGTCGTTCGAGCGGACCGAGAATCCGCCACTCGGCAGCAGCGGTATTCGCCTGCAGGTGCAGATGGACGTACTCCTCGAAGGCTACCGCGCCGGGCGAGTCGTCCGCGTCAGGCCCACAACCTGGCCAAGCGCCAAGCTTCCTCCCGAAGAGCGCGTGGACTCGTTCGAAGACGCTGATCCGGCACGATCCCGCCTCGATATAAAGTGACGGCCACTGCTCGCGACTTTGTCGGTTGTTTGTTGTTTGCGGCAGTGGCTAGCCGAGTGCCAAATTATCCGATATGATAAGACCCACGCAGCCGGGGAGTTTCTCCAAAATTTGCCGCTCAACCACCGGCTTGACGTCTCGCGGACTGTTCCGGGTTGAGCATTTCTGTAGCGAAGGAAAAGCAAAAGCATATGGCTCGCAAGACTCTCAATCGCAAGGAACTGCGTCAAGAAAGCGAGGCAGCGGAGCGGAGGGCAGCCGATGAGCCAGCCGCTCCCAAGAAGAAAAAGAAGGCCAAACGGAAAAGTCGGGCCAAAGTCGCCCAAGAAGTCCGCAAAAAGGCTTTCTGGGGCGTTGTCAATCAATCGCTCAAATGCGTCGCACGGTTCGAGTTCAGCGACAAAGACTCGGCGGACAAAAAGGCCGAAGAACTCTCCGTCTCCCAAAAGACGCCGCACTTCGTCAAGCCGATGAAGGAAGAGATTGTCGAGTAGCCAAACTCGGCCAACGCTCAGAGGATGAAGCCACCGTCATTGGGTTGAAGCCGAACGCAACTGCGTGGACGACACATCCACGCGGAACTCAGACTCAGGCACCTCTTCGCAAAGCTCGCGGAGTTGCGCTGGAATTTTCACCTGTTCCAGCCCAGCGAATGCTCCATCGACCGTGCGCCCGAACACCAGGAATCTCGCCTCCAAAGCCGCTAGTTCTTGGATTGCCGCATCGCGCCGCTGGGGAACGTTGCCATAGTAGCGAGCGTCACCGATCCGCGCCGCGGTGTCACTTCCAACGACAAACGTGACCGGAGAGAATAGCCGAGCCTTCTCCACAAACGTCGGCGTCCCGGTGATCCAAACCGGCGTGACTGGATCAAACGGCCGCAGTCGCTGGTCCAGGCTTACATAGTCCAGCGAGGGTTTGTCCACGTTGTGGACGGTTATCTCATATTCGACGGGCTGTCCGAATCTCGCGGAGGCTACGGCAGCCATTTGCCGGTGACCGTTGTGCCGTGGATTGAACGCTCCGGGGAAGAGCACCCGGCGAACGCCAGAATTCAGCGGTTCAGGCACACCTTGCGCGGCCGCAATGGTCTCGCCTGTGGCAACCTGCCGCCACGGCAGCGGAGCCGAGACCGAGACGGACTCGAGCATTTCACCAGATAGCAGCGGCAGACCATGCGGAGGCGTCACACTCCAGGCGTGTGCCATCATGTGCAGGATCAAGGCCGCCGCCAGAGATTCTTCAGCCTCGCGGCTACGGGCATTTTTCGCCAAACGCAACGACGCAATCCGGGTTGAGCCAGCCAATTGAGCCGCCACGTAGATGCGGTGCTCGCCTTGATGAGGACGGTCGGTGCGAAGTGTGGCCGTTGCGGCCAATCCAAGGACCTGGCCAGCGGCCCGGGCGGGAGTTACCAATTCTCGGGCACGTTGAAACGCGGCCATCGCCATCGCGGCCGCGGTTTCGGCACTACAAGCCTGATCCGGCACCCGTCCCCCCAGCCACTGGCACAATGCCGCATGGCTGTACGGGACTCGCGCTTCGAGCAACGTTTGGGAGGCCCCGGGGATACAGAGCAAATCGCTGATGGCGAGGCTGCCCCCTCCGGTCACGACAACAACAGCCTGACCGTCAGCAGCGTGCAAACGGGGGATCAAAGCCCGAACGGCATCGTTCACAAAAGTACTTTCTGCTGCAGGATTCAGCGATGGTGGAAGCCGTTATGCTTCTTCGACTTTGCGGCGATAGTCATCGCGCTCGCGTCGTGTGGCGTCCAAGTCAAACAGGAGATACTTCATGTCCAGCCGCAACTGGCTGAGGGCGTCTTGCACCAAACCCAAGATCTTGCGCCTCCGTCGCGTGCTGGTCACCACCGCTTGCCAACGAGGGGTCAACGTGCGGCGAAACTTCTCCGGCAACTGATCGATCGCCTCGCCCAATTCTCTCAAGTCGGCGGGCAATGCTTCTTGGTCCGCGGCAGCGTCGGATTGCGATGGTGGCAGTTCTGGCATGGTGCTGTCTCCGGGTGGTGGTTGATTAGAGGAGAGTTATTGCACTCGCTGTGCCGAACATCGCCGGCGACCGATGTTTCTCCGCAACCTGTTTAACAAACACAACTTGCGATTTTTAGTCGGTTTGCCGTCCAGGTGCCGTGTGTTGTCAAAATACCACAAGTTGACCTGGGCGTGTGCCACAAACCTTGCTACAAGCTGTTGTTACGCTCAGAACACCAAGCCGGGAAGATCCGTGGCTTTTTACCAACATCACGAACAGCAGTCGCCACACCTTGGCCGCTAGGGTGTTGGTTCCCGAACTTCGTCCTGCATGCCGCACTCTATGCTTCACTCAACGGGGGACGATCATCGATGAGTCGAGCCGTCCGAATTCTCACCTCATGCTTGGTCCTGATGTGCCTCCTGCGGGGCTCGTACCTCGCTGCGCAAACTACCACGCGAGAAGGTTTCGAAGGTCCTGACACGAGCTGGAAGTTTGCCAGTAGCGATGCTCGCTACGTCGTGCAACTGCATCAGCGCGTACAGAACGGCGCTCATGGTGGCAACTGGTGCGAGCACGTTCGCCTGGTCGCCGGCAACGGTTCGTTCATTCATCTGATGCAGGACATTGGCAAAGCGGCGGTGATTGAAGAGCTGCAGCCATCCGTTTGGGTCCGTGCAAATCGGGCAAACTTGCAACTCATGGCCCGCGTGGTACTCCCCCGCAGCCTGAACCCTCGCACGGGGCAACCCATCACGACTTACCTTTCAGGCAGCGTGTACCGCAACGCTGGCAATTGGGAACAGCTACGACTGAGCGAGATTCCGAAATTGCTCGCTCGCGAAACCCGCTTGTTGCGGGCACAACTTGGACCGCAGGTTGACTCGGGCGAAGCGTATCTGGATCAGCTGGTACTGAATTGCTACGCGGGGCAAGGAGTCAGTGAGGTCTTTGTCGACGACCTGGAGATTCAAGGCCTGGTGGGTCCGTTGCCGCTAGGTGATGCCGGTGATCTCCGCTGGATGCCAGGAGGGCAAGGTGCTGAGGCCAAGCCCCGGCCCGAAGTCGTCCGCACCGGGTCATTGCTCCAAGTGGCAGGCCGTCCGTTCTTCACGCGAGCCATCGAGTACCAGGGAGAGCCGCTGGAACTATTGCAGCGAATGGGATTCAACGCCGTTGCTTTGAAACAGCCACCCGGTTTGGAACTGGCCACCCGGGCCGCGCAGCTTGGGCTTTGGATCATCAGCCCTCCGCCAGGCTTCTCGGCGGCACCCACCGCGGCAATTCCTGCAGGCGGCTCTTCGCCCAGTACTGGGGCCATTGATGCCCATCTCGATTGGGTCTTAGCCTGGGACATGGGAGACGCGCTCAGCAACCAACAGTTGGAGCATGTCCGCAGTGCGATCTCGAGCGTACGGCGGGCGGATCCTCTGGAGCGACCGATCATTTGCGATGCCGCGTCCGATGTCCGCGCGTATAGCCGGCATGTGGATTTCTTGCGGCCCACACGTTTCCCCTTGGGTTCGACGTTGGACCTGGGCGATTATGGCACATGGCTGCGTGACCGTCCGCTGCTGGCCCGTCCAGGAACGCCGATTTGGACCACCATTCAAACAGGACCTTCTCCCGCTGCCAGAGATCAGGTGCTGGCGATGGCTGCGGCGATTATCCCAGATCGTCCGATTACCGAAGCCATGGTCCACAGCGAACAGATTCGCCTGGTGACATTCACCGCGCTGGCCGCTGGCGTGCGAGGATTGGTGTTTGCATCGCACGAACGGCTGGACGCGCCCAGTCAGTCCGCACAGATGCGAGCCGCCAGCCTGGAACTACTCAATCTCGAGTTGCAACTGATCGAACCTTGGTTGGCCGCCGGAAGCCTGGTGGCGGCCGTGCCAGGCAACCGCAAGGATGTCTTTGCCGCGGTGCTGGAGACAGATCGGGCTACCTTGATGCTCCCTATCTGGTTGGGCAAGGACGCTCAGTACGCAGCCGGGCAGTCTGCCGGAAACCGCCTTTCGTTCGTGGTGCCAGGAGTTGCCGAAAGCGACGACGCCTTCGAAGTCTCGCCCGGCACCATGCGACGTTTGACGCATCAACGAGTCACCGGCGGATTGCGGGTGACGCTGGACGAGTTCGGCCTGACCTCCATGGTATTGATCACCAATGATCCGCTGGTAATCAGCAGTCTCTCGAATCGGCTAAAGCATGTGAGTGCCCGAGCGTCACAACTCGAACAGGCCCTGGCCGCACATCGCTTGCAAGTGATTGAACAGCTTGATCTCCGTTTGTCCTCCACGCCGCATGGGATCCCGCAAAGCGGGCAGTGGATCCAAGCTGCCAAAGCCAACCTGGCCGAAAGCCGCAAAGCTGCCCAAGCCGGGGCGGTTGCGACAACCTACCTCGAAGCGCGACGTGCCCGCCGTCCGCTACGGATGCTGGAACGTGCACACTGGGAGACGGCCGTGGAAGAAGTTCCTTCGCCAGTCACCTGGCCGCTATTGACGCACCCTTCGTTGTTGGCTCACCACTGGGAACTGCTGCCGCGGATGCGAACTGCCCAGCTTGAGCCCAACCGCCTGGCTGGCGGAGATTGCGACCAGTTGGAACGGATGCTTCAGGCAGGCTGGCGGCATTTCCAACACGCACAGCCTGATGCAGTAGTAACGGCGGCCGAACTCTCTTCGGCCAGCGTCCACGGCGGAGGTTACGCACTGCGACTTCGGGCAACACCGACCGAGGCCGAGGATCAGCCGAGTTTGATTGAGAGCCCACCGGTCTGGGTGACCAGCGCACCGGTGGCGGTCCGGCGTGGCGAAGTGTTTCGGATTCACGGTTGGGTTCGCGTACCGGCTCCCATCTTGGGAAGTGTTGACGGTCTGATGATCATCGACTCGTTGGGGGGAAGCGATCTGGCTTTGCGGATCGGGGCGACCACCGCGTGGGAAGAATTCACGCTGTTCCGCGCAGCACCTCAAGACGGACAGTTGGCACTGACCTTCGCCCTCACCGGCTTGGGCGAAGCTTGGATTGACGACATCACCGTCGAGCAAGTGGTGCTACAGCGGGCCAGTTCGAATACCTTCCCTGGCAGTTCGGCTCGCAACTCCAATGCCGGGGCCATATTTCCCAATGCCGGCGCACCTGCCGGAACAGCTCCCCGGCGCTGATGCCATTCTACGCAACACTCGAAGGTTGCGCGATCACCCGTCCGAGCCAACCTGGGCGTCGTCGGCATTTGCGGACAACAGCGCGCTGCTCGCGCGCTGCACTTCTTCCTGGGCCCATGGTTTGTCCGCGTAGAGGCTGACCACCGCCTTGCGCAAGCGCTCTGCCTCGAGCGGCTGTGTGGCGTGCAGTTGATCAGCCCGATCTAACTGCATTTCGATGATTTCCAAATTCTGACGGATGAACGCATTGGCAGGGGGTTCAATCCGTTCGATCTGTTGCCGGGCGAGCCTGAGGCACATCTCGGTCTTGTCGGAAGGTGCGCGTTCTGCGTGGGAGTAGAGCGACACCAACGCTTTGAGCTGGGAGAGCGCTTCGGGCGGATCGTACGGGGCTCGGCTGATGGCATCCAGATACATGGCCTCGATGGGCAGCAATCCTTCGGACTTGACCATCCGTTTTGCCCGCAATTCGAAACGGCGTTCCAACCGGTAGAGTTCGATATCCGCCAGGTACGACTCCATCTGGCGGACACGTTTGTCGGCCGGATAGTAACGGAGGAACTCATTGATCTCGCCTTCCGCGGATACCGGCCCCAACGAGTCCGGACCTTCAACCTTCTCAGTAATCTGATTGTAGAGCGTGTCCGCCGAAGGAGGTTGATACTGATACCAGACCCCCAGAC
This sequence comes from uncultured Planctomycetia bacterium, assembly GCA_942492195.1. GTDB lineage: Bacteria > Planctomycetota > Planctomycetia > Pirellulales > S012-138 > CALOEH01. The sequence goes on from CALOEH010000212.1 coordinate 24,783, forward strand.
CAATGACGACCAGCGCCGCGACCAACGCCCAGGTTTTCGGCGAGATCAGTCCCGGCGGGTCTCCCCCGTACAGGTCCGAGGTGCCGGCCTCGGTTTCGTCCACCGTGGTGAAATGCGTTGCCGTGGAAGGTGCGTCGGTGTCTGGCGACTCGGCATCTTCTTCAGGCTCGGGTGCCGTGACTTGCGTCTGGCCAAAAGGGTCTGCCGCAGGTCCTTCGCTCCCTGTTACGTGCGGCGGAGCCAATTGCGAGTCCAGCCGTGTCGGGGTCAGCACGTCCGAGGACTGCGGCGGTTGTTTACGTTCGACGGTTTGGTCTGAGGGGCCGGCGAACCCGTAGTGCTCGTCTGCCTCGGTATGGCCTGGCCGTTGAGCCCGAATTTGCAAACCATGCCGGGTAGCCTCGATGCGTCGGGCCAGCACCGTTGCGTTCGCGACACGTTGCTCAGGATTCTTGTCCAGCAACTGTTGCACGATAATGGCCACTTCGTCCGGCAAGTCCGTGCAATACCGCCGCAGCGGCTCCGGCTGCGCGAACCGGACCATGTGCAGGACTTCGGGAATCGAACGCGCGATAAACGGCGGACGACCTGCCAAGAGCGCGTACATCACGCAACCTAGGCTGTACAAATCGCAGCGATGGCTGACCACACGGCCATCTGCCTGTTCGGGTGCCATGTACTCGGCCGTTCCCAGTACCCCGCCAGTGCTGGTCATTCCGGTCGCACCAAAGAGTTTGGCAATGCCGAAGTCAGAAAGCTTGATCTCACCGGCGGTCGATTGGAGCAAGTTGGCCGGTTTGATATCTCGGTGAATCACCCCTCGATCATGGGCATGCTTGAGCGCGTGGCACATGCAGAGCGCAATCTCAAAGACCTCCGGCCAGGTGAAGGTCTTGCCCTTCTTGAGAACCTCTTCGAGATTGGTGCCATCGACCAATTCCATGGAGTAGAACAACAATCCGTCTTGCTCACCGTATCCGAACAAGCGGACGATATTGGGGTGCTTGAGTTTCTTGAGCGTGTCGATTTCGGACTCGAAACGTTCTCGGAAACCATCCTCCGCGCAGAACGCGGCGGCCAAAACCTTGATGGCAACTTCCTCGCCGGTATCAAAATTCTTGCCAGCGTACACCACCCCCATGCCACCGCGACCCAGCTGCCGCCCTAGTCGGTAAGGCCCCAATTGTTCGATGTTCATGAGACGTCCGGACTGCGAAATGGCCTGCGGTATGCACCCAGGCAGAAGTGACCATCGGCGGCAAATCGCCATCTGCCAGACTAGACGGTCTGCAGGCACATTTCCAGTGGATGCGCATTGTAGAACAGTTGACTCAACTGTTCAGAAACCACGAAAAATGTTTCGCGTACAACTGCAGGTGAACCGTTGGTACATCTGTTCTACCTAGCCGGCGCTTATTCGGCCAGCCAAACGCGGGCCAGTCCGGTGACTTCAAAACCTTGCGGTTTAGCGTTTGTCTTGAGCGTGAGCTTGTGGAGCTTTCCCGAACGCTCACAACTTGCCACGACACCTTGGATCGGTGGACCGGTTGCCTTGCGGTTGACCCCTGCCGCGGCAACACGGATCGCTTGCCCTGGCTTGAGTGTTTCGGCAAGAACGTTGGCTTCCTGAAAGAGAGTTAGTTCGAGACGGTCTGTTTCGATGAGGTCCACATAGCCAGGCAGTCCGTCGGTGGCCATGGTTTGAGCATGCAGGGCGGTCTGTTCCGCCTGAAACTTGAGGAGGCTTTCGTCATCGAGAAACACATGCCACGCGATTCGTCCTCGGCCTTTGCCGGTTCCACGCGTCTTTGCCCTCAGTTTGTCGCCCAGACGGATGTCTTCGAACCTGGCCGGTTTGCCCTGTTTCCAGAACTGCGTCTTCTCATCGGTTTGTAGCGTCAGTCCGGTTTCCCGAACAAAGGACTTGTCTCCCTTGGCCCAGGTAAACTGCATGCTGTGTTTTTCCCCGTCGATGGCGTCCACAAAGTAATACTCTTGGTGGCCGTTGAGCATGTTCATCTCATCCTGGATGTAGGTCAGCCAGACCCACTCGCCAGCCTCGTTCACGTGCATGCGGAAGATGGCACGTTCGCCGATCTCGAAATCGCTCAGATCGCCAAAGGTTGCATGGTGGAGCATTTCTGCATAGGGCATCGCGGTGAAATGAAAGATCTCATCATTGTGCTCCGCACGAAAGGAACCCTGGCGAGTCTCCAAATCAACCTTGATCAACTCCCCCCAAATTCGACGCATCTTTTCGAAAGGCACAATGACCTGGCCAGGCGTAATCTTGCGGACCGGTTTCTCTGGTTTCTTGTCCTCCGCAAATGACCGTTGCCCCATAGAAGTCAACAGAAGGAGCATTGCCAGTGCGTAGCTGCCAGGTTTCATTTCGTTCAATCCAAGCTTTGTGAGGAAGAGGTCGATTGGGGGCGATCGAAGATTGACAAGAACGAAGGGGCACGAGCGGTCGGCGCGTAGCTGAACTTCTGCGCATCCGTGCCGATGGCTCGCGGCATCACCGCTCACCTATTGTCGCATACCGCTCGAGCCGAAGCACTGCGAATCCGCGGATCAACGGATCAACCGAGCACGGTCTATTGCTCGTCCAAGAGCTCCACCGCCTCGAACTTCTTGCCTTCGAGCATGGCCAGGCTGGCACCACCGCCGGTACTGACATGGCTTACTTTGTCGGCAAACCCTAGCTCGGCAATGGCCGCGGCACTGTCTCCGCCGCCGATGATGCTGGTCGAGTCACTCTCGGCGACCGCCTCGGCCACGCGTTTGGTGCCGGCATCAAACGGTGGCATTTCAGCCACGCCCATCGGTCCGTTCCAGACCACGGTCTTGGCATCGCGAACGATGTTGGCAAACAGCTCGGCCGTCTTGGGGCCGATGTCCAAGCCTTCGAAACCATCTGGGATTTCGCCAGCGTCAACGGTGGTCTTGTTGCAGTTCGAACTGAAATCATCACCGCAATGGGTATCGACCGGCAGCACGAGCTTGTCTCCCTTGGCCAGCAACTCTTTGGCGAGCGGGACCTTGTCCTTCTCGACCAGGCTGTCACCAACCTTGCCCCCTTGGGCCAGGCTGAAGGTGTAGGCCATGGCCCCGCCGATCAACACCTTGTCGCAGATGGGGATCAGGTTCTCGATGACCTTGATCTTGTCAGAAACTTTCGCCCCGCCCAAGATCGCCACAAAGGGGCGCTGGGGATTCTGAATCGCCTCGGACAGGTACTTGATCTCTTTGGCAACCAGAAAGCCCACCACCTTAGGCTTAGCACCCGCCGCCTGCGGAACGGCCACCATCGAGGCATCCGTGCGATGACAGGTGCCGAACGCATCGTTGCAATACACGTCTGCCATGTCGGCCAGGGCTTGGGCAAACCTGGCATCTCCCTGCTTCTCACCAGCGTTGAAACGGAGATTCTCCAACACCACAATCCCGCCTGGCTCCAGCCCGGAGACCTTTGCTTGAGCGTCTGCGTCCACCGTGTCTTTGGCGAACGTGACCGGCCGATCAAGCAACTCCCCGAGTCGGACAGCGGTGGGCTGCAAGCTGTACTTGGCTTCGAAACCCTGCCCTTCGGGTCGCCCCAGGTGGCTCATCAGAATCAGGCTTCCGCCTCGATCCAGCACAGATTGAATCGAGGGGATCGCCATCTCGATCCGCCGATCATCCGTGATGGCTCCCTGATCGTCGAGCGGAACGTTGAAGTCCACTCGCATCAACACTTTTTTGTTCTTAACATCAACGTCGGCAATGGTCTTCTTGGGCATGGTACTGCTTGGATGGATATCAGGAATGGAATCGAATGATGGAACGATCTCGCTCCGTCGTGACCGTGTCAACTCGCGTAATGTGGTAGGAACAACGTTTCGGGTGCATCTGCAAATGAACAGTTGAGACAACTGTTCTACAGAAATTCAAGTTCTACGCGCCACGTCGCGCCGCGCGGCGGCGCTCGGCCTCGGTGAGCAAGATCTTGCGAAGCCGAATCTGGTTGGGAGTGACTTCGACCAGTTCGTCTTCTTCGATGTACTCTAGAGCGGCTTCGAGCGAGAGCCTGCGAGGTGGCTTGAGCAAGATGTTGCGGTCAGAACCGGCCGCCCGAATGTTGGTGAGTTTCTTCTCTTTGGTCGGGTTGACGTTCAAGTCATTCTCCCGGCTATTCTCACCCACGATCATCCCTTCGTAGACTTGCTCACCGGCACCGACGAACAACTCCGCCCGCTCTTGCAGACCGTCCAGCCCAAACGCGACCGACTTGCCGGTCATCATCGAAACCAGCACGCCGTTGGCACGCCGGGGCAAATCGCCTTCCATGGGGGCGTACTTGGCAAAACGGTGGTGCATGATCGCCGTCCCTGCCGTGGCATTGAGGACGCGTGTCCGCAAACCAATCAAACCTCGGGCGGGAATCAAGAACTCCACGTGCGAGTAATCACCGCGAGTTCCCATCTCGACCATTTCGCCGCGCCGCTGCCCGACAAGTTCGATGGCGGCACCGAGCTTTTCGGGCGGAATCTCAATGACAAGTGTTTCGAACGGTTCTTCGGTCACTCCGTTGCGTTCGCGCGTGATCACAATCGGTTTACCGATGGAGAGCTCGTAACCTTCGCGCCGCATCGTCTCAATCAAGATGGAAAGATGCAGCACACCGCGACCCGAAACCCGATACGCTTCGCTCCCTTCGACCGGTTCCACGCGTAATGCCACATTGCGTTCGAGTTCGGCATACAACCGGTCGCGCACATGGCGGGCTGTCACAAACTTGCCGTCGCGTCCGAAGAACGGGGACGTGTTGGGGCCAAAGATCATCTGCAGCGTGGGGGGATCGACCTCCACGCGCGGCATTGCCTGAGGGTGGTCGATGTGGCAAACCGTGTCCCCGATATCCACGTCATCCAACCCCACCAACGCCGCGATATCTCCGGCCGAAGCCTCCGCGGCTTCGTGACGTCCAAGCTTGTCGAACAAGTAAACGGTGGCCACTTTGCCAGTCGCCGGCCGGTCGTCTGGCTTGGTCAGTGAGACAATCTGACCCGGCTCAATGGTTCCGCGGGTAATCCGACCGATGGCAATCCGCCCCACGTACTCGGACCAATCCAGTGTGGTCACCAACATCTGCAGAGGTGCCTTGACGTCTCGCTGGGGGGCCGGAATGTGCTTGAGCACCAGGTCCAGCAGCGGTTGCATCGAGGTGCCAGGCACCTTGGGGTCGGTGGTGGCGAACCCTTCGCGTGCACTGGCAAAGACGTAAGGAAAATCTAGCAGGTCTTCGTCCGCGTCGAGATCGACAAACAGGTCGAAGGTTTCGTTCAGCACCTCCGCCGGACGGGAGTCGAGACGGTCAATCTTGTTGACCACCACAATCGGCTTCAAGCGCCGCTCTAGGGCCTTGGCGAGTACGAACCGCGTTTGCGGCATCGGACCTTCAAAAGCATCGACCAGCACCAAAACCCCATCGGCCATGCCGAGGACACGTTCGACTTCGCCTCCAAAATCGGCATGCCCTGGCGTGTCGATCAGGTTGATTTTCACCCCTTGGTACATCAAGGCGATGTTTTTCGCGAGGATGGTGATTCCCCGTTCGCGCTCGAGATCGTTGGAATCCAGAATGCAATCGCGAGTTAGCTGGCTGGCTCGAAACTGCCCACTTTGCCGCAGCAGGCAATCCACCAGGGTGGTCTTGCCATGATCCACGTGGGCAATGATGGCAATATTACGCAAGTCTTGTAGTTGATTAGACATACTTCTAAACAGTTGATTACCCGAGAAGATGCGTAGTGCCGCGGCAACCGTTCGCCGAGCGCGCCGTTCAGCATCGATATTGGAATACCATCCTTCTTCCCCACATTAGGGGGACAGGCAGACGGTCAGCAGGCAGGAGTTCTGGTCAGTACTCCATCCTAGCTGCGCACCACATTTTCCGAAAGTGCGGATCGCGGAACATCGCTGGCCCCCGGGTCAGATTTGGGAGAAGCGGCAAGTGGCGATTCTGAGGCCACCTCAGCATGGCCACGCGAGCGAGGCCATGGCACCCAACTCGATATTTAACCGTTGAGGCAGCACCAGGCCCAACCTTGCTAGACCAGCTCGGGGATGGGACGTCCCCCTTCGGTCACAATTGGAATGGGACGCCCGCTGATGTTGGTCCATTGGGCGTTGAGGTCGATTCCCAAATACCGGAACGTGGTGGCGGCCAGATCTTGCGGACGCACAGGGCTCGAGGCAATGCTGCCGCCGCGAGAGTCGGTGGACCCAATCACCTGACCATGGGGCAAACCTCCGCCTGCCATGACCATGGACATCACGTTGGTCCAGTGACCGCGACCGGCATCTTTGCTCATGACCGGCGTCCGTCCGAATTCGCCCATCATCATGACCAGGGTGCTGTCCAGGAGTCCGCGCTCTTCGAGATCGGTCACCAGTGTGGTCAGGGTGCGGTCCACGCGCGGCAGCAGCGGGGTCAAACCTTTCTCGATGCCGCCCCATTTGACGCCGTCTCCATGGTGATCGAAGTACCCCCAGGCACCACTCACCAGGACGAAGGTCACGCCGGACTCGACCAGTCGTCGGGCGAGCAGTGCTTTTTGCCCCATGCTCTCTTTGCCGTAGGCGGCGATCGTCTTGTCCGATTCTTGATCAATCTCGAAGGCTTTCTGCACCTTGCCAGAGAGCACCATCTCGTAGGCTTGTCGCGAGTATTGATCCATCCGCTCAAGCGTCTGGTGTTTCTCCAGGCCTTGTCCAAACTGGTCAAACTGCCGGCGCAGGTGTTCGCGGTCATTCAAACGGGGAATATCGATCCCAGCCGGCATGGCAAACTTGCCAGCCAGTTCGTTCCCTTTGACCGGGGCATACCGGCTTCCGAGTTGCCCCGACTCCCAAACATCCGCGGCCCAGGAATCTGCCAGCCCTACGAACGGAGGCATATCCGGGTCATTGGCTCCGCGGAACTTAGCGGCTACCGAACCCATCGAAGGATAGCCACCCCCGTCATTGCCGTCGTTGGTTCGGCGAGCCAGCGGATTGCCTGCCTGCATGGTGATGGGCGTGTGGTTGCTGGCCCTGCAGTCCACCGAGCGGATGATCGAAAGCTTGTCGGCCATGGCCGCTTGCAACGGCAGATGTTCGCTAAACGCGGCACCCGGAATCTTAGTCGAGATGGTGCTGTACGGCCCGCGAATCTCCGGCGGTGCCTCAGGCTTGGGATCCCACATATCAATCTGGCTCGGTCCGCCCGAGAGCCAAAACAAAATCACCGCCTTCTTGTCAGCCGTAGGGCTGGCCGCCGAAGCCTGCAAATTAAGCAAATGCGGCAAACTCATCGCCCCGGCACCCGCCAAACCAGTTTGCAAGAACCAACGCCGTGAACCAACACGAATTGCAGGGGCATGCGAAGCAGCCGGCAGAGTCGGATGGGGCAACTGCATTTGACACCTTCTCGGTTTTTGCGGCTATGTCGAACAGTTGTCCCAACTGTTCAGGAATCAACAAAGTTATTCAGTGCGTCTGCCCAAACGAAGCGTCAGCGAGGAAACAAGTGAGGAATCTTCCTCCCGTACCCTCTCGCTGTCACTTCAGGTTACACTCAATACCCAAGGCAATATATCAGCTCGCACTGATGCGATCAATCGCGATCGGCCTTTAGGCGACTGCGAGCTTGTTCCCCCATTTCACCCAAAGTCTGGAGAAGTCCGGTGCCCCACGAAGACCTACTCCGGCGGTTCTCGAACACGTCAGGCTCGCATCCATTCAGTCGGCGAGACATGTTGGGCGTTACGGCGGCAGGTGCCGCGTCGTTGATGCTTGACACTCGCACTTCAGCCGAAGAACCCAAGATGCCTGAGATCATTGATCCGCACGTCCACGTCTGGAAAAACGACCCTCGCTATCCTTGGCCTGCCGAGCTTAAAGAACCACCCGCGCAAGACGCACTGCCAGGCCCGCTGCTGGAGCTCATGGATGCCAACGGGGTGTCGAAGACGGTGGTGGTGCATGTCATCTACTATCGCTGGGATTGCCGATACGCGGCAGATGTGGTCAAGGCCCACCCTGGTCGCTTCATGGGGGTGTGCCGGGTGGATCCCATGAGCCCAACCGCACCCGACGATCTCTCTGCCTGGGTTCGCAACTCCGGCTTTCATGGTGTACGGCTGAGCCCTGTCGAAGGGGCAGATGGTGACTGGATCAACCATCGTCCGCAGATGGATCGTATTTGGAAACGGACAGCCGCGCTGCAGGTGCCGATGTGCATCCTTTGCCCGGTGTCGCGGCTTGACGATGTCGGCAAAGTGATCGAGCGCCACCCCAATGTGGATGTCTGCATTGACCACATGGCAGAATGCCCTATCGATCAACCGCCGGCTCTGAAGAAACTCTTAGCGCTGGCTCGCTATCCTCGGGTGTATGTCAAGATCAGCCATCTCTGGCGTCTTTCCCAGGAGAAATATCCGTACTTCGACACGCACGATCAGGTCAAGCAACTCTACGACGCCTTCGGACCGCAGCGGTTGATGTGGGGTTCGGACTGGCCAGCGGTGGAGGATTTCTGTGGTTACGCAAAGTCACTGGCTCTCTACTCCCAAGAGATCAAGTTCTTCAACAACGATGACCGGCGTTGGATCTTGGGGGGAACCGCCTTGAAACTTTGGCCATTCACCAAGAACAGTAGTCACCTCGCTCCGCCGTGATGACAACGGTGGCGACATCGCCTGTCATGCTTCCTCGCTGACGCTTTGGGTTGAGATCGCACGAATCCCGTTGATTAGAAGTAGTAGTGAAGCCAATCGAGCAGGGCGAACGCAAGGGGCCAAAGCAAAAGCGTCGTGGCGAGTGCTACTACCAGCGTGGAACGGGGATCATAGTGGCGTCGCGTCCAAAACAGCCACGCAATCAATGAAAAGACAATTGCATTGGTGACGGCACCCTCGCCCTTGAGCGGAATCAATAGGCCAAGCACCGCGCCTACCGTCATCGATGCCGCCGTGCCAGCCAATTCGATGGCTAGATTGCGTTCTGTGTGTCGCGAATCACGTTGCACGGTTTCTGGAACTCAAGAGAAGCGGGCTAACAACGAATGTCGATCTGACCGACTGCACGAGGCAGACAGCAAGATCGTGCGTTGAACTTTGTCGCCATGGCAACTTGTGTGCATCGCTGATTTTAGTCGTCGCTGGCTACTGGCAGCAAGCGTTTGACTGCGGGCTGGCGCGCCAACCTGGGTCTTGGCTATTCCGCATCCTTAAACCAGCGTTCAAGTACCGTGCCAGTAGGCAACGGCCAGTTATGGGGGTCATCTTTGTGACGTTGGCGAATCACTTTGCCTGTCGTCGTGGCGTAATGAGATGGCAATAGTCGCAATTCCGGCCCAGATTGCCGCGCGGCGTTGACTGGCCGCTCATCGAAACCGCCAAACCGGGACACCGCTGGAAGACTTGGAGATTGGAAGCAGCGGTTCAGTCTTTCGTCGAGAAACGTCTCGCAAACATCCCGGCAGATCTCTGTAGAGAGAGCCTCGACCTCAATGACATTGAAACCAAGCCGAACAACCTTCACGGGAAAAAAGTCCTCGGTTTCACGAACGATACAATATGTGATGTCACCGACTCGGTATCCTTCGAACTCTTCATCGCCCGATTCCGTTGAAGGATCGTTAGTGGATGGTTCTTGAAGTTTGTAAGTCACTATGTCTTCTTGGCTCGGCCAATTCTCCCAATTTTCAATCAACTCAATAACGGCGATGTGCAAGTCGACGGATTGTCGAAAGAGCGAGCATCTCGAGTCGGAAGTGGGTGAAAGGCGCTGCTGTAGATCTTCGAGGACCTGCGTTCCAAGTGCGAACAAAGCTGACACCAGCATTCGGTTCAGTGTTTCCTCGCGCCGGAGGTCGTCAGCCAAGAAGTTGATCGCCGAAATCAGCGTGTCCATGCGTTGATGGCCGGGGTCGTCACCGTGATGCGCAAGCATGACCAAGCCATTCTCTGCGAAGGCCTCGGCCAGGACGATTGATGTGGCTTCAACACGGTTCATGGGTTGGTAAAACTGCTAGGGCGAACGACAAAGTTTATGCGGCGGGCGCGCGATATTGTTTTTAAACCGAAGCTGCCGCCCGCTCTCTCACTCGCCGGCGTAGCCTTCGGCGGTCAAATGCAAGGCCTTGAGCCGTGACGAAATCTATCGCCATTCGCCAAACAGCATATCGGTCGATTCCAGTGGCAGAGTGACTTGGAGCACGCCGTCTTCATCTTGCCTGACGTCGAGTGTGCCAAGCCGGGCACTGTGGACGATGCCGATACTTCGCTTGCTACGGAGTTTTACGTTGATCCGTTCCAACGGTCCGCCGGTGTAGTTGGCCAGGGGAACAACCCAACCGTCATCGCTCGCTAGCAGCGTGGCTTCTACCACAGGCGTGTCGACGTCAACCGGACGCGTGACGTTGGCCTGCAGGGCGGGTGCGACGATCAGGTCCCGGACGTGGCTCGTGTAGTCGTAGGCATTCTTGGTGTAGTAGAGACGACGAACTTGCGGGGCGTCGAGATGTGGGGCAATCTCCAGGCCAAGTTGCCGGGCGTGCTCCATGGCCATGGCGGCACTGGGAAGATGCGGCACCAGTTCTTCGCCTGACGCTTCGGCCTTGCCCCAGGCTTCGTGCATGTAGGCGATGGCGGGACAGAAGCCGACCATCACGACGCTCCCTTTGCCAGTCGGTTGGCTCACGACGGCCGGCATTTCATTGTCCGCGAACGCAGCCCAAGTCTGCGCTCCGACTCTTGGTTGCAGGGACTGCCGGCTTCCGTAAGTGGTGATCGTCTTTCCGCCGTCAAGGACGACGTTGCCCTTGGGCTGAAGGATCTTGAACAGGTATCGCGAGGTGTGCAGATACCCCTGCATGCGCTCGAGTTCACCGCGCTGGATGCCCAACGAACGGTCCAACTCGGCAAGTGGCTGGTTCAACTGATCACGGGAACCAGCACCGGGGGCCAGAACCAGTGTGCCGCCACGGCGAACGAACTCGGCAAGCGGCGCGATCAAGTCCGTTTCGATCTGCTCGCCGTGCAAATAGGCAATCTTATACTGATCGAGAATTCCGTGGCTCACGTCGGCATCGCTGACCACATCAACCGGTACTTGAGCATGTCGAAGCGCCAGATACGTCATCATCCGTTCCTGGCCGAAGGTGTTGTCGAGGCCGGCATTCCAGATGTCGTAGGGGCGCGAGTAGATGATGGCCGTTTCCGCCGGGACCGGCATGGCGTCCATCAATATATGTTCGGCCGCACCGACCTCGCGGGTCAGTTCCGCAATGGCCGGAAACATCTCCCATCGCCGAGCCCAGCCTCCTTCGTGATTGGCATACTCGGGGCTGAACGCATAGAGCTGAAGCGACTTGGCTCCCTGAGCGATATCGCTGTAGGCTTTGAGTTTGACGTCCAACGGACGACGATTGAACGCCGTGATCAGGTACATATGAATCGGCTGGCGATGCTTCCGCGTGGCAGCGCGTAGCACGGCGACATTCCACCCGGCGAGTTGCCGCGTGGTTTGGTGATTGCACCAGTCTTCGCTCAGGGCGACGTCCAGGGCTTTGTTCTCAAACCACGTAAAATAGTCATTCCCCCGATTGAACATGGTGGCAATATAGACCGCCATGTCGGTGAAATTCTGCGTCGTTCGCACGCTTGCTGGCATGTTCGCATGCGCCAGGTCACTGGCATTCTTAAAGAAGTTCACCACGGACCAGGCTCGAAACCGCTGGCTTTCCAAATACAGGGCAGGTGTCGGGCCTTGGCGATCAGCCGTCATGCGCACCTGCGACCAGTCTTCGACTCCAAGCTTCGCAGGCGTGTGGCCGTGTTGCTTGAGCCAGGTCACAAACGCTTGTTGGTCCACCTCACTCTTGACCATCAATTCAAGCCGTTTTGCGGCCACCTCATCCATCAATTGCAAATGCACGAGCCGATCCGTGTGCGGATCTTTGGCGAACTCAGCGCCGCGAACCGCCATTCTATGCGTGAGCTTCGCAGAGTCCGGCTCGTTGAACCCGGCGGCTCCCATGTACCAGACGCTGGTGTGGGCTTTGTGCCAAACGAGCCCAGCCGCAATGTCTTCGTCGTCCAGCGACCCACCGACTCCATTGATACCCAGGTAGGCAAGCGACTTGTGTTCCATCCGCCGCACGTCGGGATGGGACCGCTCAGGCGTCGCGGGTAGATCGATAAGAAACGGAAACCGCTGAGGTCGCTTGCCGAACGTGATGGGCGGAAGCGCTTCGGTTAGTTGTAAACGCTCAGCGGCAAACTCGTAGTCCGCCTTGGGGCGCTGATCTCCTGAAAGTTCCGCAGGCATGCGAAACATCAACCCAGCACCGGGACCTTTGCGATCGAACGTCTTGACGATCGCCGCATCTTGGGGGGCCGTGGCGATATCGATGGTATAGGACGATTCCGAAGCATCTGGCTGATGGAAATCCACGGTCGCCTGAATGGTGAACATCGTGTCGCTGTCGGCGTTCAGCAATCTGCTAATGTTGATCCAAGGCGTCTCTTCTCCTGCACTCATCGACGGCAGCTTGAGCTGGCGCGGACCGAGTTGGTACCCGGTTTTGGAGAAGTTCACACTTTGGTAGTAGGGACGCCGCATGTGGTTGAGAAAACCGTAGAAGACCACCTGCTCTGGTAGGGAGTCTCGCAGGCGAAACCGCAAGAACGTCTGCGGCCCAAAGTCCCGATACTCTGGTTTGTACTGTTGATCGGTCGTGAGCAGTAAGCAATCTACGCGTGGAACGAACCGCGTACCTTTGGCCCGTATCGCGGAGGCCTTGGCTTTGCTTAACACATAGCGGGTTTTGCCTGCGACCAACGTCACGTCGATGGCTTCCCACGTATAGACGAAGAAACTTCGCGCGAAGGTGGGCCCAGAGTATTGCCGATCAAGCGTCTGCAATGTGACCGGTTGGCCGTTCTGCGAGACGGCTAGTTCGAACGGATCGCGATACTCCTCCTGCGGATCTGGCCACTGCGCGTAGCGAATCCATAGTTTGTAGTCGCCGGCTTGCGGCACGTTGAACTCGTACGTGGCCAGTCCGTTCCCAGCGAGATGGCCGCTGAGGGCTTGGTTCCCTGAGGCGACGGTCTCGTCGCGAGGCGAATAGATCTGCCCAGCCGACGCCCAACCTCCGCCTTCCACCCGAAACGACTCCGCCTCGACAAACACGTATTCGCCTTGCGGACCCTGCCAATCGGCCGATGGAGTGTTAGCGAACAGCGCAGCGAGAACCAACGAGAATGTCAGGCTTGAAAACATGAGAATTCCTAAGGGGTGAGACTCCACTCCAGTTGCTACTGCCCTCTTCTCCGGCGCTGTGGCACATTGTAGTTGCGTCGCATTCAGACTTCTCCCAGTTCTTACGCCGACCCGCAAATCCTGCAGGTTTGCATGAACAGCATCGCTTCGGAAAAGTTAGGAGAGTCCTCGTCCATCGTGCGATCCAGACATCGTTTGAGAATAACGAGTAGCCGTTGCGCGGAGTGCCTACTGGCCGTCGAGTGTTCGAAGTTCGCGCAAGGCACCAGCATCGTCGGGATTGAGTTCCAGCGTCCGACGGAAGTACGTCCGCGCTTGTGAAGTCTTGCCCAACTGCTCATAGGCGTAGCCGAGGTTGTATAGCAGATGTGGGTTGTCGGAGTCGAGTTGCAATGCTGTGGCATAGGGCTGCAGTGCTTCTTCGAATCGTCCGAGTTCTGCCAGAACGGCACCGCACATGTGCCAGGCGTGGGCATCTTCGGGAGTGAGTGTTGTGAGGCGTTTGATGTGTGCCAGTGCTTCTTCTAAATCGCCGCGTTCGACCAACGCCGCTCCCAACAACCGATGGGCCTCGATGTATTGCGGGGCACTCTGTAGAGCGCGGCGATAGTTGTCGATGGCCTGATCCGTTTGTCCCGTCGATTTGAGATAGGCGGCGGCCAGCACCAGGGCTTCGGGGTCATCCGGCAACGTATCCAGAACTTGCAGTGCCAAAGGGCCTGCCTGTTCGTGCTTGCCGGCCCAGTTCAGCACTTTGGCCAGGGTTCGCAGAGCCACGGCATGAACATTCTCGTCGACCCGAGATTCAATCGCCGTAGTGGCCAGGGCAACGTCTGCTTCACTCCAAGTTGCACCAGACTCGATGACGTTTCGCCGTGCCAGTTCTCGCGCAATCTCGACTGCCAATAGCCCGGTCGCGTCGATCGTGGGATGCACATGGTCCAGAAAGTATTCATTCCCCAGAGCGTTGTGTCCGAAATGGCGGAGCGAGTCGTTCTCCAGTAGCTGAACATAATCGACCAGCGGCAGATCCAACTGCAGCGCGACGCGGCGAACGGCTGCGGGAATCTCTGAAACCGCCCGCACCGGACAGATGTCTTCATCGGCTGCCCTGCGAAACGCCGCGACTGCTTCCGCCCGTCGATCGAGCATCCAGAGCTGCTGTCCCTCCAGAAAATGCACTTCGGCGAAGCGGTCGTCCATGACCTTTGCCGCCTCACACGCGGCAAGTGCCTGAGCAAACTCGCCCTGTTGCGCCAGCTGCCGCACCTGCGCGAGCAGTGCCGCAACCTGCTGCCGCGGTTCCTCTGAAATCCGGGGCGCGTGCTCACTCTTGAAGGGAGAACAATCTTTCAAGTTGCACGCCGGAGTAATCAGCAGAAGCTCTGCCTCTGCGGAGCGGGCGATGTCCGCCATCCGGTAGAGGTTGAACTCAAAATGCTCCAACACCTGCTGACGAAGTTTGTCGTCGCGGTGATAGTCGGTCGGACCAACCGAGTGATCCAGCAGGGCATCCACCTCACTTGCCAGTTGATCGACGGGTTGCGGTAGTGGGGAATGCAAAAGGCTATCGAGGAGCGCGTACGTGCGTGTGTACGCAAGTGCCGAAGTGATCCGAATCCGTGCCGGCGAGGCATCTTTCAACTCGCCGTAGGTTCGTTCTTCGAGGAACTCGTTGTGGCCTGTATAGACAATGAACAAATCCGGTTCGTACGCCGAAAGTTCTTCCATCAAAGCGGCAACGCGATAGCTGGCATAGCTGATGCCGCCGGCGTTGATCACTTCCCAGCGAGTTTCGCATCGGGCCATCGGCAACAGTTCCCGAAGCCAGCCCGCGAAGGAAGTCGTATCGTAGTACGGATGGCCGTACGTGGTGGAACCTCCCAGACAAAAGATGCGGAAGGTGCCGTCGGCCTTGTGGGGGGGAAAGCTTTGCCGGTTGAAGTAGGCCAGCTTGTTCTGCGCAGTTTCCATCTGCGGCCCGTCGGTAGAATCTTTCGCTTCGACGAACAGCGGCAGTGCGGCAAACCCGACGAACGGGTCGCGCGTGGCAGCAACGGGTTGAATGGCCAGCAAGGCTAGTGTGGCTTCGAAGAGGACAAAGAACCCAACGGCGGTGAACGTTCCGAAGAGAGCTTTTTTCCAACGCGGCGACCGGGCGCGGCAGTCTCGGATGTCGGATGTTGCCGCAGACTCGCTCATTCTTCACCGAGACAGATCAGCCGGCCGTTTTCTGTCGCCACATAGACGCGCCCGTTGGCAACGGCCAGGCCGTCGTGTACCGGTGGTCCATCGAGGGGTGTCTCGTCCAAGAGTTTACCGTCGCCCAGAGCATGGATGCGGAGGAACTGTTCTCGTGGCGAACCTGGGTCTTCGTCGCGAACGACACCCGCGGCGTAGATGCGATCCGGGGTCAAGACCAGCGACTGTAGCTGCACACCGAGCGGCATCTTGAGATCCCACTTGCGGCTGCCACTGCGTCCCGAGAGCAGAGCGTTGCCTGACATTTCTCCCGTTCCGCCAGACACCTTGGAGCAAGCATGGAACACGCAAGAAGCATCGTTGCGATAGGCCAGAGTCTGACCGGAAACTCCTTCCGTGGTGGTCCACAATTGCAGGTTCTTACGCAAAGCGATCGGCCGTTCGTACCAGGCGTCGTTGAGAAGGCCGAGTCTCCCACCTTGTAGACGACCCTCTTTTGCTTCGCGATGGTCGCCGGTCTTGGCGTCGAATTCCCACGAGGCCATTTGCACGGTGCCGTCGGCACCATTGAGTACATCGGGAACACCGGGAAAATCTTCTGGCCGCTGCGCCCAGACAAGCCTACCAGTCTGGGGCTCCAGGGCGCCGACGAACACACCACCATCGGCGGCGGAATGCCGCCCCAGGGCAAAGTACGCCAGCCCGTCGTAGACAAGCACTCCACCGACCACCGGCCAGGCCGATTCCAACTGGCCATAAGCCATCAACCGCCGCGGCATGGGAGCAGCCTCGAACTTCCAGGCGAGCGCCCCGTCGCGCATTCGCAGACAATAGATCGTGCCATCGCGGGCACCCAGCAGGCAAAGTCCTTGATGTACCGTGGGAGGACAATCAATTCTGCCGCCTGCGGTAAAGCTCCAGCGATGCTCGCCGTTGTCCGCATCGACGGCAACCAAGCGATGTTCATCGGCCGCCGCCACCAGTGCCAGACCATCGGCAACCACGGGACTTGAAAGCCGCCCGCCGTCCTTCAGTTTCCATTCGGCGGACCAGAGGGCTTGCGGCTCAGCGGCGATTTCGGCAGACCAGAGAGTCTTCAACTTCGCCGGTCCGGCATTCTCGGTGCTGCCGCTTCGGAGAGGATCGTGCCGATAGGTGGGCCAGCGGCCAGGTGCCGCGTCGGCACTCGCTGCTGTGCCATACGCCGGACCTTTCACCAGACGTTCCCCAGTGAAGAGAACCTCGGCCGACTCGGGCACTTCTCCGGTTTCCAATCCCAGGTAGCCCCGGAGCATTGGGTAGCAGCCGCACGCATGCGGGAACGTGTAGAGCAGACCGTTTGCGGGAACTGCACCAGCTGCGCTGCAGGAATTCCGAGCCGCCTCGAAGTGATCGTACTGGCCGGTTTCCAGATCTGCGAAGTCCATCGAACCGCACATGAAGTAGCGCTGGGTCGCGACGTCATAACTGCAGCGGTGTTTGTATTGGAATTCCTTGGGCTGAACGACCCGCTTGACAACTTTGCCAGAGATCGGGTCCAGGCCTTCCCAGGCATACTGCTTCTTGCCCTCAAACGCCGCGGCATGCACCCAAACCAGACCGTCAATCCCTACGATCTTGCGGAAACTGCCGCCGTGGCCGATCAAAGGGTAGTCATAGCTCCAGAGATGCTTGCCATCTCGCGCAGAAACGGCATGGTTGCCTCGCGACGAAGCAGCCACCAGCACACCGTTGTGGTATAGAATCAGATCGCAGCCACCCTTGGACCAGTCATCCGTAGCAGTGTGCCAGAGTTCGTTGCCCGTTTGCAGATCGACAGCAATGAACTCGGAATCGCCGCCGCGGCGCGAAGCATCGACATGGGCGAATACCTGCCCTTCGGCTGCCAGGTAGTTCTTCGGCCGGGCCTCGACCTTCCACAGCACGTCGCCGGTTTCGGCGTCAAGGCAACCGAGCCGGTCTTCTACTTCCACGACAATCTTCCCGTCGATGTGCAGTACCTTCTCAGGCGACTCCGTTCCGGAATAGGTCCGGATGACTTCGCCTGTGGAAGCATCCAGCGCCACCAGCGGCCCACCGTCTTCCACCACCGTATAAACACGGTCGCCGACGCAGATGAGAGGCGAAACCTTCTTTGTCGTGGGGCGTTTCCACAACGGCAGACCGTTAAAGGGATCGCGGGCGATCAGCGAATTCCGCGA
The DNA here is from genome assembly GCA_942492195.1 of uncultured Planctomycetia bacterium. Classification (GTDB taxonomy): domain Bacteria; phylum Planctomycetota; class Planctomycetia; order Pirellulales; family S012-138; genus CALOEH01. The sequence goes on from CALOEH010000212.1 coordinate 42,500, forward strand.
CTCGCGGCCAAACTTTGTTTCGACCTCATCTTCGAAAATGTAGACCAGCCGGTTTCCCGAAGCCACCACGCCTGGAACCGACGACTTGCGATAACCGGTCGGCCAGTTGGGGCCAGTGACCCAGCGGACCCCTGTTGGTACGCCGATCTCTTTGTCACTGGAAACCCGGTTGCCTGTGGCGTCGCGATCGCGATGCGTCCATTCGTCGATGCTCTCTGGACGGGGTTTGACGATCTTCATCCAGTGACCTTCGGTGCGGAGAAGTTCGATGTCTGCCGGATCGACGCCCGCTGTGGCGAGGAGCTTGCGTAGTTGTGCCTCATCCAGGGCATTTCCTGTCTCTCCAAGCCAGGCAACGCCGCCAGGGCGCAAGACGCGCAGAACTTCCTCCATTTGAAGCCCCGCAGCAAGTTGCTCGTCCAAGTTGTCGACCACCAACAGGCTGACCAGCGAATCAGAATACGGCAGTTGTCCCGGCGGACCCACCTCAACCGAGACCACGCCGGACAATTTCGCCGCAACAATTTTTTGCCGGGCTTTTTCGACAGCCGCCTGATCGGCAGCCAGCCCATGTACCAAATGCCGACCTTCCCCTGCGAGGCCGATTAAAAGATCGCCATCGGTTACTCCCACATAGACGCAGAAACCTGTGGGAGTGGAAATCGCGGCCCGGAGGATTTCTGCCAGCGACGCTTTGCCGCGGGTCCGATCCTGCGCAGGAAGAAACGCGAGCGACGACACCAGGCCGATCAACATTATGGCCACAATGTACTTCGGCGGAGCGGGAAAGCGATGCATCTGCAGATCCTTCCAGGCCTGGCTTGTAGATCAACAAACTTCAATCGGTCATTTATACGCTCCCGCTCACCTCACTTGCAAACAATTGGAGCGAGTCCAGCAAGTGGCTTGCACGCTGCTTGCGCGACGGGCGGAACCTTAGGCGATGGTGCTGATTGCTGCTGCTGCACTTGTGGTTCGACCCGTACAATCTGCCGAAGACCAACTTGGCGAAACCCAGGCTTGCTGCATGGCTCGCTGTAGGTATCGTGCTGCACATGGGTGAGTGCTAACCTGCGGCCGGTCGTCAGGTGAGCGGTCTTAATGTTAAAATATTGAACCGACCGACAAGTGTGGAGTTGCAGAGGTCTTCACCACCGACGGTGCGCGGACCGCTCGCGACGGCTGGATGTGCTTGCCCAGCTGACGACGAACAGAATGGCGACGATGATCAGGATCAAGGAATCTACAGCACCTGACCTAGATACTCGCCTAGACTGTCGATCCGTCTGCTACGGTAGGCGATGTGTCCATCGGGTCGGATCAAGTAGAGGCAGGGCTTGTTTGCTGCGAAGCGCTCCCGTAGTGCAGCGTCGGGATCTCCGATGCGAGTGACGCCAGCAGGCAATTCGATTGCTTGTCGATCGTCAGGTGTGACGACACTGACATCGAGCCAATGACCGTGCGTCTGCTGCGTCACCCGGCAGACGTCCACAAGACGCTTCGTTGCTTGACTGGGCAGGTCTCCACCCATGAGAAGCAGGCGATGATTGATGCCCGCCAGGAGCGAGACCAGGTTTTTCCGCTCACCGTTAAAAACAATCGGAGATGCATTGGGAGCAAGCATTCCCGCGTGTGGCCCAAGCTCGAATTCCCCTTCGACCTCACGGCAGAGCGGGCTGGCTCGGTAGTCGAGGTCGACTTCTTGCAGATGGCGGGCGGCTTGCAGTCGCTCCGGTTCGGGAATCAACATGTGGGCTACCAACCGCTCGCGTTCGCGGGGCGATAGCCCGGCGTAGTGCTCGGCGCTTTCGGTGATGGTCTTGGTCATGGCGACAACACTCTCGCCGACTGTCCGTCGCTCCAACTCGTACGTATCGAGCCACGACTCCGGTGCTACGCCGCGAATCACCAGGGCGAGTTTCCAGACGAGATTGAACGCGTCCTGAATACCCGTGTTCATTCCCTGACCTGCCAGCAGACTGTGGACGTGCGCTGCATCCCCTGCCAAAATGGTCCGGCCATGTCGGTAGTGGGCAGCAAGTCGATAGTGGATGTGAAAGTTCGCCAACCAACGCGGGTCAGATATTTTCAGGCCAGGCAGTCCACGGGTGTCAATCAGCGTTTGTATCTGTTCAAGCGTAGGAGACTCGACTGGTTGACTTCCCGCCGCCAAACTCGCGCAGACCAGCCGCCGCCTGCCCGCGAGCATCGTGAAGATGAACAGGTCACCTTCCTCGTGCATAAAGGTGTAACCGACCTCATCTTCTAGTTCGCCTTGGATAGCGACGTCGGCCAGGACGTAGGCAAACGGGTCTTTGTCGCCTGGAAAGGCGCAGCCGGTCAGATGTCGCGTGGTACTGTGCGCGCCGTCGCAACCGATTAACCAGGCCGTTTCGACCGTTTCCTCTCGCCCGCCGGGGTGCAACAGCGTTGCGACGACCCGATCTTCGTGCTCAATGAGCGAAACCAGTTCAACGCGCCGTTCAACGCGCACTCCGTACCGGTTTAGGTGTGCTTCGAGCACTGCTTCGGTCTTCGCCTGCGACTGCGACATTCCGAATGGAAACGGCGAGTCAATTGGCTCGTGTCGATTCACGCCGACGAGTTCTCCACCGGCATAGATGTTGATGCGCCGCTCCTGAAACGAGTCGTTGATGACATCGTCGACAATTCCCAGCCCGAGGAAGATTTCCAGCGTCCGAGAATGCAGCAGATTCGCCCGGCAATGCGGATCAATTCCTGGCGACTTGTCAACGATGCGCACCGGCACACCCCGCCGCGCGAGTTCCGCGCTCATCATCAATCCGGTCGTACGTCCCCCCACCACCAAGACCGACGCATCGTTCATAATTGTGGACTCCAATGACTTGCCGTATTCGCCAGTGCAGTGCAGGGACGCCATTGCATGCTGAACAACTACGGAGTTATCACGCTAATGCACAACGAGGAATCTGTCGAGCAACTTCACCGCGGTCGCGGAAGGTCTCCGTTTGACGATCTCGGCCGAAACGCTCGGTTGTTGTCTGACGGAGTTCAGGTTAACGGACGTTGTGTTCGCCTGTATCGCTCACCAGCTCCTAGGGTTGCTCTCGGATAGAAGTCTTTCAAGCAATGATCACTCGGGCGCTTCAATTTTCTCGCGAAGCGCCGTCAGTGCTCGCAACCATAGCATCCGCACGGCGCCGGCTGAACGGTTCATGCGACGGGCGACTTCGTCGTGCGGCAATTCTTCCAGATTGCGCAGAATGATCACTTGCCGGTAATCCTCCGGAAGCTGCTCTAGTGCTTGCGCCAGCGATAGCGATTGCTCGCGCGCCACGGCCTGGACGCTCGGCGAGGCGTTGTCGGCGGCCAACAAATTGTCCAGCCGCATCGAGGATTGGGCAAGCGATGCATTGATCGAGACTTCGCGGGACACGTCGCGTTTCTGTATTCCTGCGTAGTGGCGAGCGAGGTGTGCAAGTTGATGGGCCAAAATCTGCCGCAGCCATGCGCGTCGCTGTGGCCCATCCTCGCCGCGGAACTTGTCCCAGTCCCGCCAGGCCTGGAGCATCGATTCCTGCACGGCATCTGACGCAGAAAACTTACCCGCAAAACGGCTGTCAATCTCCAGTCGCGCGAGCAACATGAGCCACGGTTCGTAGGCGGCAAGCTGCGCGGTGCGTTGTTCTCCGCGATCGTTCATGCGCTGGTTCCATCCAGGTCTTTTCTCGAACGACGGCTCTTGGACCAGCGCCAGACAAGACGAACGATCCAGGCCACGCTCGTTACCAAAACGAACATCCAGCAAATTAAGAGCAGCGGCAGCAGGAGCACGATGTACCAGCCTTCCAGCGAGTAGCGTTCGTCGGGTTGCAGCGCCGGGTCGTTTAGCACTTGGATTACCGATGCGGCCACAACGGCCAGTAGTGCGAGCAGCAGCCAGACCGCCACGCGCCGCCGGCGGCCCTGCCGCAACCACGTCGCCAGCAGCACCAGCGTAAACATCACGGGGCCGGTGCCGACATATGCCACATCTAATTTGCTGAGCAGCGGTCGAATGTCCGAATCGTCGAAGCTGATGAGCAGGCCCAGCATCACGATTCCCACAACCACAGGAAGCATCAGCATAACATTCATGCCCCACCGCCGTCGCCGTATGAGCCAGCCGACGAACAGTACCGGGACGGCTGCCAGCGTCAGACCGTAAAAGGCTGCCCAGGCGGTCATCTGCCCGGCACTGTGCAGGTCGCGGTCGGTCAGCATCCAAGGCAACGGTCGCAACAGCCGCGGGTCGTCGTCGTTTGGCGTCAGCGTTGCCTGCGGGCGAGCGAACGTTCGCCATGCGTCGGCTTTGATCGGCAAGCTGGAAGCTTGTGGCCACGTAAGGATGCCGCGCCGAACCAGGGATTGGCCGCCGTATTGAAAGAACGCGTGCGGCGGCACGTCGGTAGTCGGCGGATTGAGCAACTGCGCCGCCCCGGGGCCGACACATGTCCACCTAGTCTCGCCGGTCGCCGGATCGAGGCCGCGCATGGAAGACCTGGCATAGCCGCCGCGGCCGCCAAGCACCACGATCCGTCCGGCTGCCGACTCATCGGGCAAGATGGTCAACACCTGATGCAGAATTGCCAATGGCTCGGTGCGAGTCCACAACGGTTCGTCGAGTTTGTCAGGCCTCAGCAGCGACAACTCGCCGAAGTTCTCGTTCCAGTAGCGTGGATCGTACACGTCCTTGATGGGCGATTGGTGGCTTCGGTCCATTTGTCCCATTAACACGAGTTCGTCGCCGCCGTCACCATCTGAGTCCAACACCCAGAGGGGGCTCGTGCCGAGGCCACTAAATATTTGCTTCGTTGTGCGCTCAGAAACGAGTTCGCCGTCTTCGTTCAATACCCGAACCTGGAGTTCGCTTTCCGGACTCGCAAATGTGATCGCAATCCACCGTTTCCCGTCCGGCCGCCGGACCAAAAGGGGCCGCATTTCGAAGTTCTTCTCCTGGTATCCGCCCCAAATGTCGTAGTGGTCCACCGGCGTCTCCCATTGCCACCGTACGTGGCCAGTGCTGCCGTCGAGCGTTTGGATCCGCAAGACATCCGTCGGACGACCCTGCTCGTCGGTGCTCTTCGCCAGCGACGGCATGATCACTTCCGATCTTCCGTCCTTATCCACATCGCCCGCCGTCGCCGAAGGCACTTCGATGAATGAATAGCGCTTGTTGACGATGTTGGGGAGTGGCAACTGCCAGAGCGAACGGCCGTCGCTGCCGCTGAAAGCCTGTAGGTCGAGCGCCTGATCGTTCGGCGCTCGCTGGGCGGGCAGCATTACGTCGTCCACACCATCACCGTCCAGGTCGGCGTAAGCCGCGTGAAGCCGGGCGTCGAAGTCATAATCCGATTCCCAGCTTCCGGATCGCTGCAGTTCGGTCAGCGGCTGGCGCCACAGCGTTTTTCCGTCGCGGCCGGAGAGAACAACCAGCCACAACCGAACCTCCTCGGGCTTGACGACGTTCAGATGATCGCGCAAAGCGAAGCCAAAGTCCGTCGGCGCGACCAGTACGATCTCCAGTTCGCCGTCGCGATCGAGATCCCGGGACTCCAGCAGCAGCGGCGTTTGAGACTGCTGCACGACAAAATCCGTCCGCCAAATCTGCCGGCCCGTACGACCAGAGACCGTGATCAAGACCGGCAACTTCTCTTGGTGGCTGTCATCGCCCGCAGCCACCAACAGGTCCGGCGTGCCGTCTTCGTCGAGGTCAGTGGCGCTGCTCGCCCCGGCGGCAAGCGGCGCCATTTCGCCAACGGTCGCTTGATGAACGAAAAATCTGCGTCGCCCCGTGTCGATTGTCGTCTGCCAGATTGGTTCGCCGGTCGCACCGCTGATCGCCGTGAGAGGACCGCGCGTGTTGGGTGCGACCAAATCCTGTATGCCATCACCGTCCAAATCGCCGACGGGATTCCCGGTACTGTCGATCTTCCGCCAAACCTCTCGCCCTACGCCGCGGACCGCATGAAGCGTACCGTCTTGATCCCAGACATTTCGAATCGTTCGGCGGAACAGCACTAAATCGTCCGTTCCGTCGGCATCCAAGTCCCCTGCTTCAACCTCCGTGACGTCGCCGGCCAGGTGCGTCAGGCGTCCGGTGGCCGCCGAGACCAGCAACACGCGATCGGTGACGTTGCCACTAGCTAAACGAATGGGCACCACCAATTGCGGCCAGCCATCGCCGGCCCCTCGGTACCAGGAAAGATTCGCCACGATGAACTGGCCGCTCCCCTTGTCAGCGGATAACAACGGGTGCTCCATCCGCCACAACGTGTGGCCGTCATTTCCTGACAAGCAATCGACGAACAACCGGAAATCGTTGCCCCACAGGGACGCGACGTATACTTCGGCCACGCCGTCGTCGTTAATGTCGGGGCCGGCAACGAATTGACGAAGCTCGCGGTCCATGTTGAAAATCTGCCGATGCCAACGCGGCTCGCCGTTGCGGCCGTTTAGCAGGACCAGTTTGCCCCAAGGCGGGACTCCGCGGGATCCATCGGGCATCGAGCCGTCCGGCGCCAGCACGTCGGTGGCGCCGTCTCCGTCCACATCAACGGCAAGCGGCCACGCCGGCAGCCGAACAGTTACATCTGGCTGGCGCGGCCAGTCGGATTCGATTTCGCGCTCCCACAGCAAAGCTTGTTTCGCGGGCGACCAGACGACCAGTCGCTTGCGAGGCACTCCGATATTGCCCGACCAAGATGGAATCAACCGGTCGGGCAGTTGTTCTACGAGGAGCACATCGATCGATGCATCGCCGTCAAAGTCGCCGTAGCGCGGCTGAATGCCCGTGCGAACGCCGATCTCGTGCAGTGGACCGAGAGGTTTGCCCGAGTTCAAATCGAGATGCACCAGATGGGCACCCGCGAGGAAAATGATCCGATCACCAGTCATCGCTCCGCGATAAGGCGTCGAGGATTTATTGGCGGGTGCGGACAACGACAATACTCGCGGCTCGGTCGGCAGATAGGTGTGAGGGCCATCTCGATTCTGCCCTGGGAGATCTCGGTAAGCGAAACGTCCATAGTAGTTATAGCTGCTCCCGCCGCTGCTCATGCCGTGGCCGGGACCATAAAACCACATCAACGCGTAGGGAACGTCCTCACCCGCGGGCAACTGGAACACGACGGCGGGGAGGTCGTAACGCCAGATCGCTTCGCCGCTGCTTCCCGAAACGAGTTCGAGCCACCGCTCGACGGCCGCGCCTCGATCCGCCTTGCGCACAAATGTGACCAGCAATTCCGACACGCCGTCGCCATCTTGATCGGGGACAATGGCCGGTTGATAGGCAACCGCTTCGCCGCCTCCTCGGTTCCGCACGGTGCGCGTGCCCTGCGCATCCGCAGCAGATCCGCGCGCCGCCACCCACAGTGGCTCGCCATCCACTCCGCTGACGGCCAACGCCCACGTTTGATGCCGAGCCGCTATCACCAAATCGCTAAAACCATCGCCATTCAAATCAAACGATGCCTCGCGCGTCTGACTCTCCGCCCTCCCCTCTCCGCGTTCGTCTCTGGCCGAAACCACCCACGGCCGCTCGTCGAACGCGCCCAAGCCTTGATTGTAAGAATCGTGGCGGTTGTTCCACGGCCAATCGAGCCGCACACCGTCTTTCAGAATCGCGTGCGTTGGCTGATCGACCTGAGCGAACTTGCCTTCGCCGCCGCTTGATCTCGCTCGATTCGGCTGAGCCTCGCCTCCCAGCGCTTGTTCTCCGCTGGTTCCAGTGAAGAACATTGAAGCCCATCGTCGGTCAGCTCGATGAGGTCCGTGCGACGCAGCCACCGGGCATTGGCCGGCAGTTGGTCCGCCCGCGGGCCGGAAGTGTCCGATTGATCGGATTGATCCAGTGCGCGATCCGGCTGAATGAAGTCGGCCAGCCGATACGTGCGATCCAGTTTCCTATCGCTCCATAACAGTTGACTTTCGAGGTCGATACTTTGATCGAGCGACTGGCCAGGCTGGAGCAATACATCGAACGTCTGGCTCAACCGCCCATCGCTGGATAGTCGCAGTTCGTAGTCGCCTGATGCTACTTCGATCGGCTGCTGTGTCGGCACGGTCACCCGCGAAACGACGCCCGCTCCGTCTTGACGCAATTCTGCCACCAGCGGCGGGTGGTTCGTTTCGAGCATCACAAACGCCAACTGCGATTGCTGCCAGGCGTAGCTTCCCACGACGCCGGCGGCGACCAGCAACAAAGTCGCCGCAACCGCGGCGGAGGTCAGCGCCACGCTCCGCCGTTGCCGTTTCACCCACCGCGTTGCCCGTTCGACCAGTGAAGCTCGCCGCGCCGCAATGGAGCGTCCGTCCAGCAGCGCTCGCAGGTCCTCGGCCAACTGCCGCGCCGACTCATAGCGCTGGCCCGGCTCCTTCGACAAACATTTCATCACGATCGTTTCCAGATCGCGCGGCAGCGACGGCCGATGCTTTCGCGGCGGATCGGGTTCCACGGTCAAAATCTGGCTGATCACGTTGTGCGGCGAGTCGCCACTGAACACAGGCTTGCCCGTTGCCAATTCGTACAGCGTTGCGCCCAAGCTGTAGATGTCGGTACGATGGTCCAGCTTGTTGTGAGCCGCCGCAGCTTGCTCGGGGCTCATGTACCGTGGCGTGCCCAGCAACGCGCCGGTCATGCTGAGTGTCACGTCGTCCAATCGCTTGGCCAGGCCGAAGTCGGTCAGCCAAAGCCGCCCTTGGGCATCGTCCAGAATGAGATTCGACGGTTTCACGTCGCGATGAATCACGCCGCGAGCGTGGGCGTGAGCTAGCGCCTCGGCGGCTTGCAGTCCCCACGTCGCAACCGTTTCTGGATCGACCGGATCGTCCCGCTCGCGCAGCACCTGATCCAAGCTTCGCCCTTCGATAAACTGCATGGCGTAATAGTTCACGCCGTGCTCGCTGCCAACGGCAAAGATCGGCACGATGTTGGTGTGGTGCAGGTGCGCGACGGTTTCGGCTTCGCGATGGAACCGCTCGATGGCGTCGGGATCGCTCACGCTGCCAAACCGCAGCACTTTCAGCGCGACGCGCCGCCGAAGCGAAATCTGCTCCGCTTCGTACACCGCCCCCATCCCACCGCGTCCGACTTCGCGCACAATCTTGAAATCGCCAAGCTCCTTGGCCGCAGGCGGACCACTGCCAGACGCCCCGTGAATGAACTCGACGCCTGCCAGGCATGCTTCCAGTTGATTGGCTAATTCCGGGTTCTCGGCCAGCAACTTTTCCCGATCCGGCGTCTTACCGGCCCTTAAGTCGGCCAGATACCCATCCACCACATGGACCAGCCGCGACGCATGTTCATCCAGCGTGTGAAGGTCTTCGGTCGGTGCGATCTGCGGCGCCTCCGGCGGAGATGCCGATTGATCGTTCGGTGATTCGCCTTGATGTTCTTCCGCCATTACTATTTCTCGCAGGTGTTCGCCCGAGTCCTTTTGCAGGCAAGGGATGCGGCCGCACTCATGAATCCATTGTAAGAAGTATCGACCAGCAGATGTGGTGACGGCCGTACACTGCCGAGTGATGTTCCGACATGGAACTAAGTGCCCAAACGCGAGAAGGTGTCACTCCACTTTTTAGATTATCCCGTTTTTTTTATTACGGATGGGGACGGGATTCGCCGGTCAGCGCTTCCTGGGCATTCGACCTCTGAGAACATCGTCCCGGCGAATATATGCGTCGTCGCCACCCACGGCTCTCGAATTCGGGCTAAAACCCGGCACTTTGCCATGTGACCAAGGCGACGGAACACTTGCATTCCTCGGCAATTTCGGCAACTCATGACAAACTCGCGCGTCCTCGCACGCCTTGATTGGTACGGGCAATATCGTCCGGCAGCTCAGTAGGTGGCAGCGCGCCTAGGGCTGGGATAAGATGATCTTGCATTCACATGCAAGCTGTTGAACCATCGAAGCGATCTGGGGCAGCGTCCCCGCGTGAGGTGACAATGGGTGACACTGCTCGCGACCGATCTGAGCCGGACGCGGTAAGCAAACAATTCGACGAAACGCTCGCTCTTCCCGGTGGAAAGCAGTCGGATGTCGATTTCGGTTCGAAGGGGGCGCATCAAGTCCCCGATTCAGTTCGATACTTTGGAGACTATGAACTGCTTGAAGAGATCGCCCGGGGTGGAATGGGTGTTGTCTGGAAGGCGTTGCAGACGAATCTGAATCGCGTTGTCGCCTTGAAAATGATCTTGGTGGGACAACTTGCTACGGAAACGGACGTCCGAAGATTCCATGCGGAGGCCAAAGCGGCCGCCGCCTTGGATCACCCCGGAATCGTGCCGATCTTTGAGGTAGGGGAACACGAAGGCCAACACTACTTCACCATGGGCTACGTGGAGGGAGATTCCCTGGCTGACCAGGTGAAGGAGAGCCCCGTGAGCCCTGGCTTGGCCGCGCAGCTCGTCACCCAGATTTCCGATGCAGTTTCCTACGCCCACGAGAAAGGGGTGGTGCACCGTGATCTCAAGCCGGCGAATATCCTGATCGATGGGCAGGGCCGGCCTCGGGTAACTGACTTCGGTTTGGCGAAACGGGTGGAAGTCGATAGCGGATTGACCATGGCAGGTCAAATGCTCGGCACACCTTCCTACATGCCGCCGGAACAGGCAGCAGGCAGGCAAGAGCAGGTCGGGCCCCGTTCCGATGTCTATTCGCTGGGAGCGACACTCTACAACCTGCTGACGGGTCGCCCTCCGTTTCAGTCGGCCGACCCGGTGAATACGCTGAAGCAAGTATTGGAGACAGATCCGGTTCCGCCGGCGAAGCTGAACAGCGACATTCCCCGAGATCTCGAAACCATCTGCTTGAAGTGCCTGCGCAAGGATCCCGCTCAGCGGTACGCATCGGCGCAGGCATTGGCCGAGGATCTCCAGCGATTCGCCCAAGGCCAACCCATCCTCGCCCGACCCATTGGTCCAACCGAACGTTTTGTCAAATGGGTCCGCCGTCGACCCGGCCTCTCAGCAGCAATCGGCCTGGCTACGGCAGCCAGTCTGACCTTGCTTGTATTCTGGGTCATCATGACAGTGCGGTTACGTGCTTCGCGTCTCGAAGCACAACAGCAACTCGTCAATGCCCGCATCCAAGAGGCCCGCGCATTTCGCGAGGTGGGTAACCGTGTGGCCTCGCTGAACGCCATCCAAAACATTCCTCTCCGACTGTGGGATGCAGACATCGATTATCAATCGTCCGTTCCTGGAGAAGAGAACGGTCGCCTGATTGACACCTTGCGGCGTGAAGCATTCGAGACATTGACGTCGGCAGGGTTGGAACTGGCTTACGAGATTCCGTTCGGAGAGGTTGCCGAGTGCCAACTATCCTCGGACGGCAACTATCTCGCGGCGATCGGCGAATACTCTTTCGGAAAACAGGCCGCCACGCTGGGGAGTGCCGAACCCATCGAGCGCTACAGAGCGAGCCTTGTCGTCTGGGATCTCAATACGGGTGAACGGGTCGCCGAACGACTCGTGTTCCCTGGCGGGGTTTCCGCTTACGAATCACGCCGTTGCGTGACTCAGGCGGCAATTGAGGTGTCCAGATACGAACCGTTTGCGTTCCTGCCGGGGGGCGGTCCGCTCATCCTGGCATATGTTGCAGCGGAAGATGCGGACGACGGACACGTCATTCTCTGGGATCCGGTCAAGGATACCACTGTCCGCGAGTTTTCTACCAACCTGGTTATGGTAGACCGCGCGGGCAAATTTTTCGCGCATCTAACCGATGGGAAGTGGCACGTCGAGGCGTTGGAAACCGGAAAGGAAATTGGAGCTTTAGCGCAGCGAGAATTGCACGGTTTTTCCCCCCCGGCGCTTGCAATTCATGCGCAGCGTTCCCAGTTGGCGGTCTCCGATCTCAATACCGGGAACATCATTCGACACATTGATGACGTCAAACCGTTAGTGATTGGGCCGCGCGGAGACTTGTTCGTGGCTGCCGCGCAAGACGCTGAGGCACCACAATTTTCGGTCCACCGGATCGAGGATGGGACAGAACTGTTCCAGGTTCCAGCGGTCCGAATCGATCTGACATGGCCTGACAGCCCGGTTCACTGGCTATTCAGTCCCAATGGCAATCGACTGGCCTTCCAGACCAACATGCGACCGTACACGGTTGCCGTTTGGAGTCGCGAAAAGAACGTAATAGAGGCGCTCATTCCCGGCACTGTGGCGTACGACTTTGGAAGAAATTCGCGGCCGCAGCATACATCGTTTAGTCCAGACGGAAGAATCCTCACGCTTTTTGCACGCCCGAGCAGTCAGACAATTCAGCTTTGGGATATCGCGGGACTTGAGAAGTTCGGTCGTGCCGAGTGCTTCGCCCCCGTTTGGAGCGGTAACGGACGGTGGTTCGCTGGAATCTATGACACCGGAGAGCGACTTCCGGGCGAGCCTGAGAATCCCGCGTCAGGTTTCATCGGATCCAACGGACGTATCGTGCGAGTCTGGCGAGTTCATCCACCCCTTGAGCGAAGTGTGTCCGCCGAACCCGTGCACGCGCTGCAGTTCGACGCCACGGGTAGCCGTCTCATCGCGAACAACGACCTGTTTGCATTTCAGGGCGATAATGCCGATGCCAACGGTGCTTCGTTGACCGTAGCTGTCGTGGATCATCCCAGAGATGCACTTCGTTTCGATGGAGAGGGCCAACTCGTCCGATTTGCGCTCCCCAGCCGCCCATTTGAGAACAAGAAGGTGGAACTCCACACCCAGAGAGATAGGACACCGGAGTATCTTTCGATTCCGAATTTTCGCGGCGTAGGAACGCAACGATACGGGGAAGACCGAGAAGTCGATATCACGGTTCCCCCCAGATTGATCGCAGTCGGGGGCCAAGGCCAATTGGCTATTGCCGCTCAACTCCACTGGGGTTGGGCCAGCGGAAATGGGTTCTCAACTTCACAGACGGAACTCGCCCTCCTGCGCTATGATGTCAATAGCGCTCACGCTGAGCCAACCAACGATCCCAAGCAAGCTCGTCAGTGGGGTGAAGATATCTGGACCCTGGCTGTTAGTCCTGACGGCGAGTTGATTGCCACGGGCGATCGGGATTCGCTGGTAACTCGGCGGTGGTCGGACGGTGCCGAGATGGGACGATTGGAGTTGACTGAAGAAGTGACCAGTGACGTGCGGCTGGAAAACTACCGGGACAAATGGAATGGCTCCTCCGGTGGTCCCCCCTGGACCTACAGCAACGATCTAGGCATTCATTGTGTGGTTTTCTTGCCGGACAAAGCCCGCCTGGCTGCCGGCGCGGAAAAAGGATACCTGGCGCTCACCGACCGATCCGCGAACGAGATCGTACGTTGGCAAGGGCACGAGGGCGACGTCACCGCGGTCGCGGCGCATCCCAAGCGGCAGATGCTGGCCAGCGGCAGTAGTGACCGAACCATTCGCCTTTGGAATACCGATCTATCCAATCAGCACATCAAACCTGAACAGTTGGTGGTGTGGACGGCTCACGAAGCGGGCGTCACGGCACTCGCGTTTCATCCTGGAGGAAGATTTCTCATCTCCGGTTCGGCGGGAGGCGACGTGAAGGTTTGGGATCTGGAGCAGATCCGTAGCGGATTGGAGAAACTGAATCTGGCGTGGACGCCACCCCCACCTGTCGCGCCTTGAATTGCGAGTACTGAACGGAAGCGAATTGGCGGCTGTTATGTTCTGCAGCGGCGTGGGGACTCCAGCAGCGTCAGCTACAATTTGAGCACCTGCCCCCACCGAACGTCTCCCCGCTCTACTGCGGCCGCCGCTCGGGTTGACCGTCAGGTGGACCGGTCGCCGTCAACAATTGCAATGCGACCATAGCCAGATCGAGCAGTGGCACAGCGGCGATTGCGATGTCGATCGGTCTAGGCATACCATGACTTGAAAACCAGGCTTCAGCGATGCAGACGAATCGAGAGGGCAGAGCGCATGTTCGACCAAGGACAACTGAGCCCGAGCGTTCGAACCGTTGCTGAATTGCCGGTGGGGACGTGAGGTTGGCACGTTGCCGCTGAGTCGACCACCATTGGCTGGCTGCTGAAATGCGTCAGTGAGTACGGAATGTGCTCACCGGAATGTACGACCCCGCAGTTGACAACGAAGACTCTTTCAGCACCGCTCCTGCTGCTGGAGAGTGGCTCTGATCCGACGTCTCACTTCGTCAATCTCTTTGTTGTCGACTGCCCGGACGAGGTGAGTACGTTTTCGTTGATGAAGATCCCAAACCTCGATTTCGCCGAACTCCATGTACGTGATTGCCTTAGAAATGTCCCCGATGCCGCATGTCACTTGAACATAGAGCCTGTCTCGGATAAATCGCCCGACGCACTCAACGACGCTTCCGACCGAATCGCAAAGAACTTTGCCGTCGGCGGAATATTTTCACCCTACGGCCTCCTCCCCGCCCCTCACCTTGGTGCGGCCAACTCTTGGCGCAAGATTTGCTTTGCACATCAGTCTCCAAAGACATGAATGTCTAGGTTTTCAGCCGTCCTCACTCCCCTATAGGATTCCGATCAATGTTGGCACGTCTAGATAATCGCCCTTCTTTCGGCATTCACACAACACGCGGTCCCCGTCGTTCCGAGATGACCATGTGGCCAAGGACACGCCTCTGGCGAACCTTGGCTCTGATGCTTGGTTTCAGCCTGACCATCATTGTATGCCCCGTGGTTCAAGCCGAGCCGACTAAACCTTCGAACGCTCTGCTTGAGCAGCTAGGCATCCTATTTGGCAAGAATGACGGAGGTCGGCTTGTCGTCGCAGAGGTTCGCGACAATTCGCCTGCCGCTCGTGCGGATCTGCGGACTGGCGACGTCCTACTCTTGGCGGAAGAGAATGTGATACGTAGCCCGAACGACTTCTCGGAGATCTTCCAGCAAGGTCCCGAAGTAATTCACCTTACCATCACACGCAATCGGGAAATCGCTACTTTGCGGCTCTATATTCCCCGCGAGTTGCGTACGGCCATCGTATCGAAACCGGGGGAAGAAGCGCTTCTACTCGGCATGACGATCGCAAAGGTTGGCAAGTTTGCCACCGTCACCAAAGTGACTCCGACCTCGCCGGCGTGGGAGAGCGGCATTCGCGAACGTGATGTGATTCTCAAGATCGAAATGTTCGAGCCTGAGGATTTCGAGTCTTTGTTGGCGGGGACTCGCAAATACGTGGCGGATCCTGAGCGGAAACGGTTGTCCATCACGCTGCAACGAAACGGCGAGGAATTTGTCGTGGGCGTTCATCTCACGGACGAACCAGAGACGGACCGCCGTGAGCAGGTTCGCGTCTCCAAGCCAGAGCAACAGACGAATGTTCAGATCAATCAACCGTCCTCGCAGAACCGTTTCTTATTCGATCGTGGCTCCAGCGGATTCGCCGCATTCCAAGAACGAGCCTCGCGTGGCGCTGTAGCGGTTCTATACAGGACCGGCGCTGCCAGCCGTTTGCAGAACTCGAATTCTCCGGCGCAAAACGGGAATACTTCCGCCCCCTCCACGCAGCAACAACAGCCCGGCAACCTCAATCAACCTCAGACGGGACAGGGAAATGCTGATTCGCCGATTTCAGCTCTTTCTCCAGCATTCCCCTCCGATAACAACCAAGCTACTGCAACCATTCAGGGGGCCGGAGGGGGAATCCAAAGTTCGAACAACATCATTGGCAGGGTCAGCTTTCAGAGTGACCTCAATGGCACCACCGTGAACACGATGGTATCAGGCCTTCAACCCGGAAGATATGTCGTAGGGCTTTATCAACAATTCGATCAGCTGAACGCAGGCCACGTTCCTGCGGCAGGAAGTCCTCAGCAACAGGCCAATGGGAACTCCGAGAACGCAACCCCGGCGTTCAATAGCCCCGGACAGCAATCCAGTGGCCAACCGGGTGCTTCGCAAGCGGGTCCGCTGAATCAGCAACCCAACACCCAAGTCCAAGGTTCGCAGCAGCCGTTGATGATCCTCGGAAATCTGCTAGTAAATTATCAAGGCTATGGTCAAGCGAGCGAGGTGCTAGCGAACATCCCCGTTATGAACCTCGTCGGTTTGACGGTGACCGTGCATCCAATCAGTGCCCAAGGCATGAACAACGGTGCCAACCCGAATGGAACGACATCACCTGCCACCAATCAACCAGTGGGCAACCCAGCGCAAGGAAACCCAGCGCAAGGAAACCCAGCACAAGGAAACCCAGCACAAGGAAATGTGGGCCAGAATGACCCTGCTATTGGTCAGCAACTGAACGGTGGCAACATGAACGGCATGTTGACCCAAAGTCCTCCAGTAGCGGTCGGAGTGATCGGTTTTTCCGGTATCTCATCCACCTCCGTGGTGCGCCAAGGTGGGCAGCAAGGAACGGCGATCCCGCCCGGAGTAGGGGTCAACCCTGCCCAGACGCAGTAAGAACTGTCGGCTTGAAAGGCTTAGTGGCATAGAGTTTGCTCTCCCCCTAAACGGGCTTTGCCGCCCTGGCAAGCCACGAGATGAGTTTACCGTAGTCGAAAACTTGTTTTAGATATCGTCGCTGTACCTGACGAGTGTGCCGATAAATTTCGTCTTCGGAGCGTCCCCGTTTGACTCATGAGCAGGCAATAAAATGGGCACTTCACGAATTGAGATGTGGCAATGGCAAAGCAGTCCGGCACGCTCAGTCAGGTCAAGCATGATCTGATCGTTGCCCTCGGCACCGATGCGTGGGTTCGTTAGCTTAGATCGACCGGCCTAGTGCCTCGGCCACTTGCCGGCAGAGCTGCATGGTTTGTTCGAATTGGGCGAAGGTCAATGATTGGTAGCCGTCACTTAGGGCAGCTTCCGGTTCTGGGTGAACTTCCAGGATCAGCACGTCCGCGCCAGCAGCCACACTGGCCGCGGCCATCTGCGGAACCAGGTAGGTGTGCCCGGTGCCATGGCTCGGATCGACCGCTACCGGCAGGTGCGTTTTCTGATGCAGGTAGGGAACGCTGGCCAAGGGCAATGTGAATCGGGTATGTCCCTCGAAGGTGCGAATCCCGCGTTCGCAGAGCATCACGTTGGGATTGCCAGCGCTGAGAATATACTCGGCGGCCAGCAGTAGCTCTTCCATGGTGGCGCTTGGCCCTCGCTTCAAGAGTACCGCTTTGGAACTCCCGCCTACGGCTTCGAGCAGGCGGTAGTTCTGCATGTTCCGCGCACCTACTTGGAGCACGTCAGCGTACTCAGCCACCAGCGGTACATCTTCGCTGGCCACCACTTCGGTGACCACGGCCAGGCCGGTTTCTTCTCGGGCAGCAGCAAGCAGTTTCAAACCTTCCTCTTTGAGTCCTTGGAAACTGTAGGGGCTGGTGCGAGGTTTGAACGCTCCGCCGCGCAGTGCCGTGGCGCCGGCCTGCTTGACCGCCCTGGCCGTAGCCATCAGCTGTTCTTCACTTTCGACCGAACAGGGGCCCGCAATGACGCCAATCTTGTTGCCACCGGCGGAGAAGGAGCCTGCCTCGATCACGGTCGACTCCTGCTTGAGCTCACGGCTGGCCACTTTGTAGGGTGCTAGAATTGGGACAACTTCGGCCACGCACGAGACGCTCTCGAGCGCTTCTTTGTGTTCGGCTCGCTTCTCGCCGACAGCGGCCACCACGGTGCGGTGCGTGCCCACGATGACATGGGCCTTCAGGCCGAGGGCTTCGATTCGGCGGACGGTGTTTGAGACATCGTCCTGCGATGCCCCTTGTTTCAAAACGACAATCATGATTGGCTCTCCCTGAAAGATTAGGACTGGTACCTTCTCTTAACCGCAAAGACTGAAAAGGTTCGAACTCGCTCCGCATACTCACAGGCCAAAAAAAAGCCCCAAGACCGCGGAGGTCTTGGGGCTTTCGAATTTCGGCATGTGCTAGGTTTGCGTTAGCTTACCTCGGAACGTACCGGCCCTGACCCCGCCGTGCGGGCGTAAACCAGAACCAAGCATAGGTAAATTGCAAACCGTTCATGCTGATCATTGTGCACCGAGGGATCGTCTTTGGCAAGTGCGACTTCGCAAAATCGCCCAGCTTCAGCCTCACCCAACTTCGTGCAACAAGGTTCCTCTCTTAAACGATCAGGCTCCCTCAAGTGCGAGCCGGGGCACTAGAAGTCGTCGTTTCCACCGTCACCTGGGGGCGGAAATCCGCCGCCACCGCCAGCGGCCGCTGCTCCCATCGAAGCGGCCTTACCAAACAACGTAAGTACGTCTTCCTCTGCCAGAATCCGCGTGATCGCTCCATTGGGAATCAGCTTGTAGAGCACACGGATATGGTCTTTGCCGGTGTCCTTCAATTGGCTGGCGATCATCTGCAGGTTGGCGTTATCGGGGTCGTCCTTGGCGGCAATCCGAACAATCGGCGCGAGGGCGATCGAGATATTCAGAGGGCTAACCTCTTCTGACTGCCTGGCAGCGCTGGTGGCAATGGCTTCCTTGATGGCCGGAATCCCGTTGGAGCCAATAGCAAAGTACACGGCGGATTC
Source organism: uncultured Planctomycetia bacterium (assembly GCA_942492195.1). GTDB lineage: Bacteria > Planctomycetota > Planctomycetia > Pirellulales > S012-138 > CALOEH01. The sequence continues at coordinate 60,983 of CALOEH010000212.1, forward strand.
GCCGATGCCGACGGTGATGCGTGGTTGTTCACCGAAGAACTCGATATCGTCTTCCTCGGGTTCTTCAGCCGGAAGGAAGCTGTGGTAGGTCACGCCGTCAGCGGTTTCTTCATTCAGGCGAGCGTCCTTCACTTCGTTCTTCATTTCTCCCCATTTGACTGCGGTCGTGAGGAGTTCGGTAATGGTGGCCGTTTCGGCGGCAAAGCCTCCTCCGACAATCGTAAAGGTCTTGTCGCCAACAATGGCCATACCACCGTCCAGCTTGCCAGCTTGGATGGTCTTCCTGGTCACCCCAAGCAGCTTGGTGATCATGTCTTTGGCCATCGCCTTTTCTTCGTCGGAATCAAAGTCTTCGGACTTCTCAACCTCTTTATCAACCTGCGATTCAAAAGCCTTCAGAGTCGTCAGGAGCTGGTCAATATCATCCTGGGCAATCGTCTGGGTCATGTGCATCGTGAACATCGAGTCGTCACGCAAGAACCCAGCAAAATTGCTGGTCAAACCAGACAATTGAGCAAACTTGGCTGCGGTCTTGGTGTCCGGCAAAGCAGTCGCGCCGAAGTCCAGATAGGTTTGCCCATTGGTTTGATCGATCGACCAGCCAACGGTGAACTCGTTGAGGTCGTTGATCATGGTGATCATGGCGTCCACTTGCTGCTTGGTGACAGTCACCCGAGTCTGGAACTCTTCGTCCGTCTCGTCTTCCTCAGGCTGCAAGCCTTGCTCGACACCAATCTTTAGTTGATCAATGCCCATCTGCTTGAAGACATCTGGCACGTTGGACATGTAGGCTCGGACGGCCAGGTCATAGTCTTTATCCAGACCTTGCAGGAACTTGCCGGGGTCATCCGGGAGCGTCCCGAGCGTGAGCGTGTCACGAGCCAAGAAGGCCCAACTGCCTTGCCCCTTGACGTACAGGGGGTTTTCACCCACTTGAATTTCCTTGATCCCGTCGCCAGCGTCTTTGGGCTCGACAAACATTCCCAATGTTCCGAGCAGTTGGTCGAGGTCCGTGACCGGCAGAAACGCCAACGTGCTGAACTGAAATCCATCGGTCGTTACGGCAGCTCCCCAAGGGCGAGCCTTGTCGATACCAGCCAATCCCTGACCACCGGTGAAAATGCCCAACAAGCCTTCGAGGCCATCGGCAATCTGAGGGTTGCCACCGAGTTTGCCTAGGTAGGTCAAGTCACTCTTGAACTCGTCGTAGCCTGCAAACGAGACCACGACTAACGGCTTCGATTCTTGTTGGGCTGAAGCGGTACTGGCACCCAGCAAGAGGGCAGCCACGGACAGGGTGGAAAGTAGCGTCTTCTTCACGTTGGTCGTCTCCTAACATTCCAAAACGGAGAAAGTTGATATCTGGAACGAACTTCCATCAGGCATCAAGGGCATTCGCTGCTAAAGGAGCAGGGTTTGCAATGGCGCGCACCGAACCTATCGGTTCTTCTCCTCTGCACAGCTATACTTGCTCGCTGGCGATAAAGTTTACGCAAAAAACAATTTCCGCAAAGTACCACACTCTACTGCCTGCCATTCGCACCACACTGGTGACCATGCGGCTCCGCATCTCCACGGTAATCCCGGTCCTCAATGAGCAAGACCGCGTCGAACAAGCCGTCCAGCAAGCCTGGGAGGCCGGCAGCGACGAAGTGATTGTTGCCGATGGAGGAAGCACGGATGCTACCTGCGAAATCTCGCAAGCCCTGTCATGCACAACGATTACGTCCCGCCGAGGAAGGGCGGCTCAACAAAACGCCGGAGCCCAACAGGCACGAGGGGAGGTGCTACTTTTTCTCCACGCAGATACTCACCTCCCCCCGGGTGGTGCCGACCAGATTCGCAGATTGCTAGCCGACCCGAGCGCCGGAGCGGGGTTCTACTTCCAACGCATCGAAGCGGCCGGGTTCATCTATCGCTGGCTCGAACGAGGTAACGCCTGGCGCGGAAGATGGGGGCGACCGTATGGCGATCAAGGGCTCTTCTTCCGCCGTGAGCTATTCGCTCAACTCGGTGGATTCCCGGACGTCCCTTTGCTCGAAGACCTGTTGATTACCCGCATAACATCCCAAAAGACCCATTTTCACCAATTGCCCGGCCCGCTGTATGTTAGTGCTCGCCGCTGGCGACGGCATGGCGTTCTGCGGCAAACCGCTAGAAATTGGGCAATCTTGGCCGCCCATCGCCTGGGGGCCTCGCCTGAGCGTCTGGCAGGCTGGTATCGGCCACACAACGAGTGACTTCGACCGCTCGCAAGTTCCAAAAAATGGACCTCCGTGAAACTTTGGCAGCCTGGCAAGGGTATAGCAAACGGGGCAGTCCCCCTGCTTGTTTTGGAACCTTCACGCTCCACCATCCTTCTCTCTGCCAACCTTCTTTCCGCAAACTCGTGGCCCCGTTCGTGAATCCCAGGCTTTCTCTGCTCAACGCGCTGGTTGTGGTTCCCCTGCTGGTCTTGTCAGGTTGCGGAACACCAACGGAGCAGTCGCAGGGAACCTCAGCGGCCAGATCCAGTGTGACGAATACCGCGACAAGCACTGTGACGAACACCGTCACCGACGCCGCGTGGGCACCGAAATTGGTAGATCTCAAGGCGGCACGGCATCGTCCTTTCGCCACCCCCGACACTCAGGCCATGGCGCTGGTCTTTGTGATGCAAGACTGCCCGATTGCCAATGCGTATATTCCGGTGATCAACCAACTGGACGAGGAGTTTCGTGGGCAGGGGATTGTGATGTTTGTCGTTCAGACGGACCCTGAGCTTTCGCTCGAGGCCGCCCAACAGCATGCAAAGGAATATCAACTCAAGGTGCCGGTGGTGCTGGATCACGATCACGTTTGGGTCCAGCGAGCTCATGCCACCCGGACGCCGGAGGCCGTGTTATTTTCGCCCGCGGGCGAGTTGCTCTATCGAGGACGGATCGACGATCGTTATGCTGCACTTGGCAAGAGACGCCCTCAGGCGACCGTGCACGATTTGCGCGAAGCCCTGCTGGCGGTCGTGGCAGGCCGACCCATTGCGAATCCAGAGACCGAAGCCGTGGGCTGCTACATCCCCAAACTTTCTGCTGGAGATTGACTGATGCGTCACCTGATGCCGTGGTTGGTTGTGTGCCTGGTCGCTGCGGGGGTGATTCGGCAAGAATCGGCGTTGGCCGTGGACGCCATTCAGCCCAACTCAAATACCGCGCAGGTAACGTTCAACCGAGACATTGCTCCGCTTGTCTTTGCGCATTGCTCCCAATGTCATCACCCAGGCGAGGTGGCTCCGTTCTCGCTGCTGACGTTCAAAGATGCCAAACGCCGAGCTGAGCAAATCCGAGACGTAACACGCGATGGCTTCATGCCTCCTTGGAAAAGCGTGGCACGTCATGGGCAGTTTGTCAGCGAACGCCGGTTGTCGAAGGAGCAGATTGCCCTGATTGACCGTTGGGTGGAGCAAGGGGCCGTCGAAGGAACCACCAACCCGCCACCGGCACCAACGTTTCGAGACGACTGGAAACTCGGCCCACCAGATGTGGTGATTACGATGCCTCGTCCGTATTCGATTCCTGCGGCAGGCCCTGACATTTATCGCAACTTTGCCCTCGAGCTCGAGATTCCAGAAGGCAAGTACATCAAAGCCGTGGAGTACCGGCCTGGCAATCGCCGGGTGGTGCACCATGCCGCGTTGGCAATGGATACTTTGGGCACTGCCAAAGCCAAGGACGAGGCAGACCCTGAGCCTGGTTATCCTGGCAACCTTGTCATCCCCGGGAAACTGTTCCCAGGCAGTCTGGCTGCCTGGACTCCGGGTCGTGATCCGATGCCGCTACCTGCGGGTCTTTCGCTCCCCTGGAAATCCGGGGCTTGTCTGCTCTTGCAGCTTCATCTTCATCCCAGCGGCAAGCCAGAGCAGGAGCAGTCCCGAATCGGCTTCTACTTGACGAACGAACCTCCGCAGCGATCCATGATCGACCTGTTGCTCATCGATCCCAAGATCGACATCCCCGCTGGCGAGCCTGCCTACCGCACACGTGACGAAATGACGCTCCCCATTGAGATGGAGGCGTTCGGGATCTTTCCGCACATGCACCTGATTGGGCGGGAACTCAAAGTCACTGCCTTTCCGCCTGGCGACCAGTCCCCCATCCCGCTGTTGTGGATCAACGACTGGGATTTCAACTGGCAAAACTTTTACCAATACCAGACACCACAGCGCCTGCCTGCCGGGACTCGCCTGGTGATGGAAGCCGTCCACGACAACTCCGCTGAGAACTTCAGCAACCCCAACCAACCTCCTCAGCGGGTGACCTGGGGCGAACAAACCACCGACGAAATGTCGATTGCGGTATTGCAGTTGGTGCCGGTGCGCGAAGCAGAGTGCGAGCAACTCAAGAGCATCAACCATCGTCGTCTACTCGGGGGGATAGCCGCCCATGGCTCGAAGCCCAACGGAGTGATTGACTCGGAGCGTCCCAGTCCTGCCGAGTTGTTGCAACAACTGCTGGCGCGATTCGACCAGAACCGTGACGGAAAAGTGGATTTCGCCGAACTCGCCGCCGCCAGCAAGAAGCCGCTCGAAGAAATCGAGAAGTTCGCCACTCCGTTTGACCTCGATCACGATCAGGCACTCAACATTGCCGAACTCGCCGTAGCCCTGGCAAAACTGAGAAAGAAGCAGCCGTAGAAACCAGGACACGACATGAATCGACGGCTCGGAACTTTGCCACGGCTGAGTGACCCAACTTCCGCAGCAATGTAAGCCGTTGAAGAATGCTCATTACGCCGTCTCGGCGAAGACAGTTTTCGCATTGGCGACGGTAATTCCGAATTCCGAAATTGAGAATCAATTCCCGAACGAATTTGTGAGCGGTAAGGCGCTAGCCGCCGGTGGAGTTGGGACATCGCTACAACCACCGGTGGCTAGCGCCAAAACCGCTCACGATTTTCCGATCGATGCGTAGCAGCCTCGCTCGAACTGGAGAGCCGATCAAGGAGAACCGATCGTACGACGCCTTAAACCTATCGAGGTGGTGCCTCAAACCAATTGAGCTTCCGCATTTTCAATCACAACCCGAAGCGTCAGCATGGAAGCATGACAGGCGATGTCGCCATCCGCATTTCCTCGCATACCTCGTCGCGTTGTCATCACGACGGACTTTGAACGGACGATCACAAAAAAAAGCCGCAGTCCGCCAGGCAAAGTTCCGGCAGACTGCGGCTTTTCGAATGCTTGAGACGCTTGCCACCACGGACAAGGTCAAAACACTGGCAGACAAGCTGCCAATGCCACCCTAATTTTCAGGTGACGGTGCACTAATAGGTTTCGGATTCGCGGCGAGCCACCGTGGGGCGTTTGGGTCCTTGTGGACTCCGGACCACGCTACGCTGTTGGGTCACGGGTCCCTGAGACCTGCCAATGTAGGGATCGCCAGGACCAACACCATGGTGTTGCGGTTGTGGACCAGGATGTCCATATTCGGCACCGTAGTAATAATCTCCATGCCCTGTCCAATGGCCGCAGTGGTCGCAAGGATCGCAGCAATCAGGAGGCACGCTAATGTGGTCACCCCAGTAGGTTTCTCCACACCCTTCGCAACACGAAGTGGGGCATCCACCGCCGCAGCAACCGCTGCCGCACCAGCACTGTTTCCAGGCGTGAACGGCTTGCATCAGGCAGCAGCATCCACTGTTGGATCCCAGCACAAACAGCAGCAGCAAGGCGAACGAAAACCGTTTCATAATGGGCGTTCCTCATCCGTGAGACTGGTTCTCGGTGATTCGTGGGCGGTTGCAACCTGTGGGCTCGGGCGTCCAGCGCCAAAGCACATCTGCAATCCCAACCAATCAATCCGACGGGGGCGACACAGGTCTCCGCTGACATCGCCGACATTTCGCTTAAGGGGGCTGTAGGCAGATGTATCGGTCATACAACCGGCAGAATCGAGAAAAACCGCGAGATTTCTCCAAGCCATGCAACCGGCAAAGTACTCGTAGTAGTATCCAGATCGCGAAATCGGCAAACTCACCGCATGCGTTGACTGTCCGCTAGCACCGCAAACCAACCTGAGATCAGCAATGCCGCAGGACCAAACTCCCGACCTCCTGATCGTTGGGGCAAGTGTGCGCGCCGCTGCCTTCTCCGCGTTGAGGGCAGGACTGGTGCCGCGCTGTTTGGATCTGTTTGCCGATTGCGATCTATCTGCTCGCTGCGACGCGTCCGCGGTCCGCCCTTACCCAACAGGTCTGATCACCGCTGCCCAGGCGGGCCCCCCGATTGCATGGATGTACACCGGTGCCCTGGAGAATCACCCCAATGTCTTGGCCGAACTCGCCCAGCACGGGCCGTTGATCGGTAGCCCGGCCGATGTCGTGCGGCGAGTTCGTGATCCGCACCGAGTTCATGCAGAACTCACCAGAGTCGGGCTACACGTGCCAGAAGTTCGCCCTAGCAGCGAACCTCCGCCGGCCGATGGCACCTGGCTTCTCAAAGGCAAGCATTCAGCCGCTGGCAACCAGGTCTTCGCATGGAATGAAGCAGCTCGCAGTAAACTGGTAGCCTCGGGGGGCTGGTATTTTCAGAAGCGAATCACAGGGCTTGCCGCGGCGTCGCTCTACGTTGGGAATGGAACAGACGCCTGCTGGATAGGATTGACCGAGCAGTGCCTGGGGCCAGAGTGGCACCATCGCAAGCCGTTTGGATACGCAGGGAGTTTGGGGCCGTTGGAAGTGCCTGACTTCGCCGATCGACTCAAGGCATTGGGCCAGCAACTTGCCGCCACGTTTCAGCTGCGGGGAATTTTCGGGATCGATGGCATCCTCAATGCCGACGGTTTTTGGCCCGTCGAAATTAATCCCCGCTGGTCCGCTTCGGTAGAAGTGCTCGAGCGGGCAGGCAATTTCTCCGCCATCCGCTGGCACTGGGACGCATGCAATCATGGCAAACTTCCGGCGCTGGCCCCGTCTGGCCCCGGCTGGCTGGACGGTTACGTCGGCAAAGTGATTCTGTTTGTGCCAGAGCGGGACGTCCTGGTTTCGCCAGCATTGGCAGCCAGTCTCCAGCAAAAAGCGGCCAGCTGTTGGCCATGGCCAGAAGTTGCGGACCTGCCTGCCGCCGGCACCCTGCTCGCAGCGGGACATCCGGCATTTACGATCTTTGCCTCCGGCGGCACCAAGGAGGAAGTTCGCGCCATTCTCCACAGCCGACTTGCCACCTGGAGCGAGCGATTGACTGCTGAGGTGTAACCGGGCACCTCGCTTGAAGCCTGGCGGCGGATGCCACGATTCATTGGGGCTGTGCCGTGACTTCATCGCTGGCACCCGAGTGGGCTACGCTGCCTGCGGCAGCCATCCCAGTTCGCCTAAAAAGCGGTTGTGGCCTCGAACCTCACCTTGTCGGGAGCGTGGACTTCCGCTAGAAGTCTCGACCCCCAAAGATTCGGGCGTTCGACTCGGTCTGGGAGTTCGTCCATTCATCAAAGATTGCAGGTGCCAGCGTGCTAGGAAACCGGAGGATGCGAGCAAGCTTCGCCATGGCCGCCGTGGGCATCCTCATGGTGAGTTCGTGGGTGGTCTCGAACGCCCAGGAATTCCCGGCGACCAATGCGCCTCAGAGCGGCATTCCGAGCCGCTGTTCGAGCCGCCAGGGATGCACCCTGTTTATCCTACCACGGACGCCTCGCGAGTGATTCCGGCGGGCGCCAACGAACCCATTTCGCAATGGCCTGCGCAGGCTCCCACTGGACGCAGCAGCGCAAGCCAAGCACCTGCCAACTCGGCGCGCTGGGCTGAGATTCCGCCCTGGCCTGTGGATGCCACGGATACGGCTCGCCGCGAAGTTGCTAATGCCGCCACACCAGGCTCCGCTGAGCCTGTTACAGCCGGCTTGCCCAAGCTTCCTGATTCGCTGCAAGCAGAAGCTGATGAGACCCTGCAACCGGTTGCGATGGATCCTCCGTATCGAACCGAACCAGAACTTCTGCCACTCGCCGACGAAGAATTGCAAGTGCTTGAAGATTACCAACGGCGGCGATTGCAGACGCATCTGACCAGCGAGACTACGGCCGCCGACGCGGACGCTGCCGATACGGCGGATGCGAGCCTTGGCTACATGAACAAGGCTCAAGAGGCCTTGCTGGACTTTACGGCCCCCACGGCCTGCTACACGTGCAACGGTGCCATGGGGGGATGCTCTACCTGCGGTTGCAGCGGATGTTATCCCGGCCAGGAACCTTGTTGCCCCTGTACGTCCGAGACTCGATTCGGCCGATTCTTCTGCGGAATCTATCAAGCCCTCTGCTGCCCCGATCCGTGCTACGAAGGAGAGTGGACTCCGGTGGCTGACGCCGCGTTCTTTGTCGACGCCGCCCGACCCCAGAGTGGGCATCGGATGCGATGGGACGCCGGCCGAAACATGGTCTTCCCAGACAGAGCCGAGTATTTTTGGGCCCGAGCGGATGGTTCTGGTGGAGGTCCCGCCCCACTGAATGGATTGAAGGGGGTCTCCCGCCTGGATTACGATCAGATTTCGATGTACACGGAGGTTGCTCACAAGGGCTTTGGCTTTTTTGTCGAAACGCCCTATCGAGACAACAACCCGGAAGGAGCCGCCCACGGTGCCGGTTTCACGGACATGAACCTCGGCACCAAGAGCATGTTGCTGGATTGCGAGTTGATGCAGGTCACGCTGCAGTTCCGTACGTTCTTGCCCACGGTCGCGCCGCGGACGGTCTGGGAACACGGCACGTCTCGCTCGAGCCAAGCGTGCTCATGAACCTGAACCTGGCCCCCGACACATACTTGCAAGCGCAAGTCGCCGAGTGGATTCCGATTGGAGGCAACTCCACCTACGAAGGTTCCATCTTGCACTATCACGGCAGCTTGAACCGCGTGGTGCTGCGATCTCAGCCCGACATCCAATGGGTGCTGACGGGCGAGGTCAACGGCTGGTCGTTTCAATCCGGAGCCTACACGGACCCGGTCTTGGGAACCGTGGGTGCTAGCGACCAAACCTATCTCTCGGCTGGTCCTGGTATTCGTTGCTTCTGGTGCGACAAGCTCGACTTTGGCATCGGCGTCGCGTTGGCGATCACCAATGGCCACTTCGCAGAGCAACTCTACCGCAGCGAGTTTCGGTTCCGCTTCTGAGCTTCTCGCGGAAAACGAACTCGTCCGCACCTCCGGCAAGCCCCCCTTCGCTGACACGCTTTGTCGAGATCTGTTGCTAGCGTTTGGTAAAGCTGGGCGGGCGAGCGACCTGGCGACCGTGCTGGCGCGGGCAATTCTTGCTAGCAAGCAAATGCTGATCTTGACGCTCTTTAGCGAAAGAGCATACTTCGCACTTCCAGCAGCATCTTTGCGATGGATCGCAGGCAATATTGGGGGATACGACCATGGAAGGTCGCTCGGCGAAGTCTGGTTCGTTAGGCACGCATCCGGTGTTTCAGATCGCCACGTTGGCGCTGGGACTGGGATTTGTGTTGCTGATTGTCAAGGCAATACTGTTGCCGGTAGAAGTCTCTTCGTTCGGCGAAGCCGTACGTTGGTGCCTTCGCCTGGCGCTGGTGTTCTCACCTGACGCCCTCTACGTCAGCCTGCTATCCGCCGTGAGTTTGCTCTTGGTCGGACTGGCTCATTTGAGCGTTCGCTCGGCAAATTGGTGGCGTCCTCCGGTGTTCTTCCTGTTCTATGTGTCAGGCTTGTACACGGTGCTCAGCGCCAAGATGTTTCATGCCACGCTGATGCCGTTCACGGTTCGCGTCTTCTCACTGATGGGAGACCCGATTGTGATGCGGTCCAGCATCAGCCGATACGTCAACTTTTCATCGGTCGCCATGTTGGTGGCCGTGCCCATTGTCTTGATCCTGCTACCTCGGCTGTTCGACCGCTTGGGTTGGACGCGGCGGTTGCCGCAGTTCTCGGGTCGTCGCTGGCCCGTGGCTCTGGCGGTACTGGCAATGCTGACGACTTGGGCGTACACCAGCTTGAGCCACGCCTATATTATTTCGCACTGGAAAGATCCCAATCGGTGGGAACGCCGGATTGCTCACAATCCGCACACGGAGTTGTTGGTTTCTTGCGTGGATGAATTCCTTCAGGATGGCACTTTCGTGGGTCCTGTCCCACCTGAGATGGCGGCAGACTTTCGCACGTTTGCCGAACGTGGACCGCTCGAACCCAATCCACAGATGGCCATCGAACCTGCCACGCGTCCCAAGAATGTGATTGTCGTCCTCTGCGAATCGATTGGTGCCGAGTACGTCAATTTCAATGCTTCGCAAGATCCGGGGGATGGCGAACAACCTCCCGATACCATGCCTTGGCTCGCCCAACAGGCCGCCGAGCGCGGCGTGGTGTTCGAGAACTTCTATGTCCAGGCGCCCAACAGCTGCAAGAGCTTGCTCTCACTCAGCAGTTCGCTGTATCCCCGTCCTGACCGCCACCGGATGATGCGGGGTCCTGTCGAGTTGCAGGTGCCGCTGCTTCCAGATGTCCTCAAAGATCATGGATACCGCACCTGCTATATCCACTCCGGCTATTGGAGTTGGCGCAATCGAGATGCGTTTTTGAAGTACTACGGTATTGATGCCTTGCTGGACGCCCAACATATGCCGGTCACCAAGTTGGAGAACTCCTGGGGCGTGGCAGACCGTGTGATGTTCCAACGATCTTTGGATTGGATTGACGCAGGGGGAAAAGAGCAGCCGTTCTTCCTGCTGGCGTACACCATTGATACCCACCATCCGTACGTTTCTCCTGAGAAGCCGGTCAACTTTGGAGTCAAGAACCCCAATCTGGCAAGGTATCTCAACGCGATTCGGCAAACGGATATCAACCTTGCCTGGCTCCAGCAACAGTTGGAAGAACGCGGCCTGGCCGAATCGACCATGATCGTGCTGACTTCGGATCACGGCGAAGCCTTTGGACAACACAATCTCTCAGTGCATGGGTTCAGCGTTTACGAGCCTGAGGTGCATGTGCCGCTGGTGATGCTGCACCCTTCGCTCAAATCATGGCCGCGCCATGACAAACAAGTCCGGCAACAGATTGACCTGGCTCCCACCCTGCTCGATATCCTGGGCATCGAAAAGCCAGCGGTCTGGCAAGGGCAGAGTTTTCTGGACAAGCCAACGCATGACCGAGCCTACTTCTTCTCCACCGGTTACCAAACCAAACTGGGTGTCCGGCAAGGGGACTTCAAGTACTGCTTCTACGTGGACACAGGCTACGAAGAACTGTTCGACATGCCCCGTGATCCGCGTGAGAGTTGCAATGTTGCCGATCAGCATCCCGACCTATGCGCCTCGCTGCGGCAACGCGTGAGCGCCTTGGTCGGATACCAGCGGCAGTTCTTGTTGGACCATAGCACTCGCCGGACCACGGAACCAGAGGACGACGAAGCGTTTGGTGCTGATGACGAAGATGGCGAAAGCGAGGAAGACTGAGGCCATGCAAGAAGACGCACTGTCACAGCCTTCCCCGTTGCAGAACTCGGCGGAACCGTTCACGCGCACTTTGGGTTCGTACGGTTCGCTCGGTGCTGAAACTCCCACGCTACGCGGCGGATTGCCGTGGTGGGGAAACTATCCGCTCCAATGGTTGCTGCCGGCTATTTGCCTGGTGCCGATGCTGTTCTATCCGTTGGCTCGGGACCAGGGCATTTTTGCCTACAGCGGTCAGGTCATTCTTGACGGCGGCGTTCCCTACCGGGACGTCTACGAACAGAAGGGCCCCGCCACGCATTACACGTTTGCGTTGGCCCTGTGGTTGGCCGGTTCGACCCCTTGGGCAATCCGTGGCATGTTCTTCATCATCGCCTGGTGCGGCAGTCAACTGGCCGCCACACTGGGCGCTCGTTGGGCAGGCCCTGCCGCGCGACTTCCGTGCGCCGTCTGCTACGCCCTGGCCATGCTGCAAGGGGATTCTGGCGCTCCTTGGCATACGGGACAGGTTGAAGACATTTTAGCTCTGTTGCTGTTGGCGAGCGTTTGCCTGGTGGGACGCGCGGACCTGGCCGAGCGTGCAGGGCGAGTCTTTCTCGCAGGTCTCACACTCGGTCTGGCTTGCAGTTACAAACCGACCGTGATAGTGCCGGCATTGGCCATTGCCGCGGTCGTGTTCTGGAGTTGGCGAAAGAGCGGCGTCTCTTGGAAACGAACAGGACAGCTCTTGGCATTGGCCACGTTGGGCTTACTGCTCCCCTCGGCGATCTTCGCTGGCTGGTTGGCCTATCAGGGCGCGCTGGACGATTTCTGGATGTTTGTGGTCGACCACAATCTGTCTGTTTATGTCGGCGGTTTTCGACATCGATTGGTTGCAGCCACCTGGTTGTTCAACTCAGACTGGGGCCGCCTGGTGCTGCTCGCGCTGCTGGGAATTACCTTGGTTTCTCCCAAGTCCCGGCTGTTGGCCTGGTCGCTTGGTGCGGTTCTGTTGGGGAGTTGGGGAGCAGTCATCTGGCAAGGCAAGTACTGGCAGTATCACTGGACTCCCGCCATTGCCCCCTTGGCGATTATCGCAGGCGTCGGTCTGGCCTGGCTGGTCGATGCCATGCTCCATCGCGTGGGGTGGAAGCGGGCCAGTTGGATCGGTGCCGTCTCCGCAACTGTTGTAATCGCGTGCGTTGCTGCTCCGAGTAACTACGCCAGCCTGCTCGAACAATGGACCGGGTTGAGCCGCATTGCCCGAGGTAAGCAAACCCTCGAAGACTTCCAAGGCGAGTTCCGCTGCGGCAGCGTCAACGCAGATGACCATGTCGAAGTGGCTGCTTGGATCAAAGAACAAACCACGCCTGATGACACCATTGCCGTGTGGGGGCATGAAGCCGTGCTGCATGTACTCTCCGAGCGGCGTTCGCCGAGCCGGTTCGTCCTCAATCGAACGTTGTGCCAACGCAAGAGTCCACACATCGAGGCCTGGCGGCAAGAGTACATCAAGGACCTTCAAGAGAAGCATCCCGAACTGATTGTGGTGGTCGAGCGGGACAGTGTGCCGCAGTTCCCCCAAGGTTCGGTGCGCGAGCTCCAAGATTTCCCCGAACTTACCCAACTGCTCGATCGCGGTTACACCAAGGCCGCGCAGTTGAGCAAATTCCGTATCTATCGGCGCGTCGATCCAGCCCAGACGGTTCGATCAAACTGGGATCGCGCCGGCAGGTTGGGCAACTAGCAGACCCTCCATTCGCGAAAACACTGCCATGGTGAATATTGCCGTCATCGGTCTTGGCTACTGGGGTCCTAACCTCGTGCGGAATTTTTATCTCCGCTGTGGCGAAGGTCTGCGTGTCTGCTGCGACCGTGACCCAGGCCGACTCACCAAGTTGGCCAAAACCTATCCCTGCATTGAGTTCACCACCAATGCAGACGCGGTCCTGGCTGACAAGCGGATTGATGCGATCGCCCTGGCCACGCCGGTCGGAACGCACTTCGAACTCGCCAAACGTGCCATCCAAGCCGGCAAGTCGGTACTCGTCGAAAAGCCGCTCACGGCCAGTGTTGCCGAAGCGGAAGAACTGGTAGACCTTGCCCGCAAACATGGGGTGGTGCTGATGGTGGACCATGTGTTCATCTACAGCCCTGCCGTGCAGGTGATGAAACAGATCGTCGACAGTGGCGACCTCGGCACGCTTCAGTTTCTCGACAGCGTGCGAATCAACTTGGGCATGTTCCAGCACGACGTCAACGTGGTCTGGGATCTCGCCCCGCATGACCTTTCCATCATGGACTACCTGGTCGGTCGCGAACCAAAAAGTTTAGCGGCATCCGGGGCTGTGCATGCCAGGCCGGGCATTGAGGACGTGGCTTATCTCAACGTTGACTTTGGCGATGGCCTGATTGCCAACTTCCACGTCAACTGGCTGTCGCCGGTCAAGATTCGGCACACCATGCTCGGTGGCAGCAAGAAGAGCCTGGTCTACAACGATCTGGACCCCGTCGAAAAGGTCAAAGTCTACGACTCGGGGATCACCGTGAAAGAAGATGATCCCGAAGATCGCCGCCAGGTGCTGATCAACTATCGCACCGGCGACGTTTGGTCCCCTCGGCTTCCCCGCACCGAGCCGCTTGGCGAAGTCGTCAGTCACTTTGTCGAATGCATCGAACAAGGACAAACACCGCTCACCGATGGCACAGCGGGCTTGCGCGTGGTGCGCCTGCTCGACGCTGCCCAACAGAGCATCAAGAACGAAGGAGCGCGCATCCCGTTATGAACGCGCACGTAGGAACATTGCCCATCAGCAGCGTCGCGGACCCAGGTTTGAATGCCGCCTGGGCCAACCTGGCTCCCTGCCCAACACCTGCCGCTCCGCAACACCTGCCCGAGTCTCCCAGTCGCGCCGTTACCGAGATCGGCAACTGCCGGGTGGAAGCGTTCTCAGCAAGTCAGGCAGAAGAGTGGGATCAGTTCGTGCGTGCTTCACGCAACGGTACCATCTTTCACGAACAGCATTTCCTGGGCTACCATCCGCAGGGCCGTTTTCAAGATGCCAGCTTGATGGTCCGCCGCAAAGGACAACTGGTTGCGGTCTTTCCCGCAGTTTGGCGAATTGCAAACGCCGGCCCTGGCCAAGAGCTCACGCTGCATTCTCATGCGGGGGCTTCGTACGGTGGACCGGTGTTCGCTGCCAAGGCCAAGACTCGTTGGATCTACGACGCCATGTCGGCGGTTTGCCAGCACGCGGCGCTGTGCGGTGCCAGTTCTATGGAGATGCGTCTCCCCCCGCATGTGTTCCACAGCCGTCCGCTGGAAGAACTGGAGTTTGTGCTTCGCGCCTTGGGCTTTGATCTACACCGCCGCGAACTCTCGACCTATGTCGAGCTTCCTGCTGACGGAGAACTGCTGCCGCGGTACGACCTGAACTGTCGCAATGCCATTCATAAAGCACAACGCCTCGGCCTGACCGGCGAGCGCTCTCAAGACTTGCCAGGCTTCTGGCAATTGCTGGCTGCCAACCTGGCCAGCAAGCATCAGGTGTCCCCCACCCATTCATTGGGCGAACTGCTTGAACTGCGAGATCGGTATCCCGAGCGCGTGTTGCTGTTCGCCGCCGCCGACCAAGGCAAAATGCTTGCCGCAACGCTTGTCTTGCATTGTAACCGTCAGGCGGCACACACCTTCTACATGGCCTCGGACTCGGCCGAACAACCCAAGCGGCCACTCAATCTGGCGGTTCATGCTGCCTTAAACTGGGCGCAGACCGCTGGCATTGAGCGAATGAACTTTGGAGTCTCCACGCCAGGTGGCACGAGCGTCAACTGGGGATTGTTGTCCTTCAAAGAAAGTTTCGGAGGGCAGGGAACGTTCCGTGATACCTACCGATTGACACTGGGAACGCCGCAATCTACGCCGGCGACCGAGGAGCTACTGTGACCGACGCGGCGCGACGAATTATCTTCTTGGTCGGCTTTGACCGCTCGGGAACTTCCTACATTTCCGGCCTGCTCGAACACCATCCGCAGGTGCAGTACTATTGCCAGCCAGACAACGGCTCGCCACTGCACAAGGCCCAGTGGGAATACTGGAATACCGACGACGGCGATGCCGCATCGCGCCGGTTCTTCCAAACTCTCGAACGTGGGCGGATTGATCGGTCGTTCGTCAACAACCCCTGGTTCCGCCGGACCGGTTGTGGACGTTTCGAATTGGATCCACAAAGCGTCAACGTCATCAAGAGTACCAAGCTGCATCTGAAAATCCGTTGGATTCGGCAGTTCTCCCAAGTTGAGGTGCTGGGTGTGATTCGCGATCCGCGCAGCGTGGTCGCCTCACTGGTGAAGAATGATTTCCACACCCGCTGGTATACCGAACGCGATTTTCAAGCGGCTCAGCGACTCGCGTCGAGCGGCAAGTTGCCAGACGTTGGTATCAATTTGACGCCTCCTCGTTCGCCATCAGCAATTGGCATGATGAGCTACCTGGTCCTGCTCCGCACCGCGATCATGTGCCACGACTTGGGCTGGCAACCCGAAGCGTTGGTGCGATACGAAGCCTCGGTACATTCCCCCACCGAGCACCTGTGCTCGCGATTGAACCTGGAGCCTTGCGAACTCGAAATGTTTCGCGAACGAGACTACAACCTGGTAGGCGAACCGTTTCGCGGAACCTACCACCGTTGGTACACGCTACGAAGTGGAGTTCGCAGCGAAGTGCAAACACTCCTCGAACCCCTCTGTGTCCGGTTGGGATACCCTGCCACGCTTCAGAACCAGCAAACAAGACAGGCAAGCTGAAAACCTGAACCGATCCCCTGTGCGGCGCCTTAGGGATGCGTCAACGCTTAGATTTCGGGTTGGGTGCCATTGCCATATCAGCCCAAGACGCCCACGAACCAGGAGAGCATGGATGCTCACCAACACGCGCAACGCTACCCGTTCAACCTTCACGCGATCCGCAGTTGCGGATCAGCTTGACGGCGTCAGTATCTGCATCCCGGCGTTCAACGAAGGGGCTCAGATTCGCGAAGTCATCCATGAGGCCCTGGCCGTGATGGATGGAATGGTTGGCCAGCATGAGGTGTTGGTGGTGGATGACGGCAGCACCGACGACACGTGGCAACAGTTGGAACTGCTGCGCGCGTCCGACGCACGCGTTCGCGGCATTCGCCACGGACAGAACCGAGGACTCGCCGCCGCGCAGCGGACCATGATTGCCCACGCGCGGGGACAGTACATCTTCCACATTGGTGCCGATCGCCAATGGCGGGTGGCCGAGGTTGCCAGGATGCTCGAACTCTTGGAATCAGGCGGATTTGACGTGGTGGTGGGTGTCCGCCGTCGCAAACAGTACACGCGCTGGCGCAAGCTGATCAGCCAGGCGTTCAATTGGTCGGTCGCGGCGTTGTGGGGCATGCACTTCGGCGATATTGGTTCGATCAAGCTCGCCCGTTCAAAACTTTGGAAGCGAATTCCCGTACGTTGCACCTCCGCGTTTATCAATGCCGAGCGATTGTTGATCGCCGCGCAGCATGGGGCTCGCATTACCTCATTGACGGTTGAGCATTTTGCCCGCCGCCAAGGCAAGAGCAGCTTCATGCATCCCCGTCGCGCCTGGCAAGCCACGAAGGACATGCTGCGGTTTCGCTTCTCACTCGGTCGACGTTCGCTACTGCCCGAACCGCTCACGGTCGATGACGTGATGCCGGTAGAGCCGCCTGCTCCAGCAGTGCGTCAGGCTGCGTAAGAGAAGTCTTTAGCCACAGAGATCACCGAGGCCACAGAGAAAAAGTGATGAAGTACTGATCTGTGTTTCCGCTTTCTTGATCTCAACCCGAAGCGTTTGCGAGGAAGCATGACATGCGATGTCGTTACGGTAATCATTCGATCTCGCGGCCGACCACCACGATGTGCTGCCCTCGGGGAACCGTGGCAACCCACGCTTGGGCGAGCAGCACACCGGCGACGCCTGCCCGAACTGGCCAAGGTTCCAGGTCGATTTGATTGAAGTCATGTAGCAGGCCGACAACGTCTCCCTGCTTGACACGGGTTCCACATTCGATCAGAGGTTCGTAGTGGCCGTCGAACGGGGCCACGGTGAAACAATCCCGATCGACCATTTCCAGCTTCAACTGTGTTTTGTCTCGGTGGTGGCCAATCGGCTCGATCGAACCGCGAAGCTGCCCATGATGAATGGCCGCTGCCAGGACTCCCTGCCGACCGTATCGGACCCCCTCTGAGTTCACAGCGCGGCCCCAGCCAAGTTCCGTTCCTACCGTGATCTTGCCTAAGCGTTCGGCCTCGCTGGGCAAGAGCCCCGGCGTGAGATTCTGATACACCATCAAGCAGGGTGTTCCGAACCAACGGGCCGTGTCCTCAATCTTCTTCGCTAGGTCTGGATCTTCCACAGGGTGGAAATTGGCGCAGAGGGCGAAGCGGGCAACGTCACCGCCTGAGTGCAGGTCAATCACCACATGCACGTTGGGCCAAAGGTACTGCCGCACAAACGCCGCAATCCGATGCGTGATTCCGGAGAGCGCAGGCGTTACGCCAGCGCCATCGACGAAGGCCCGATTCAGGTTCACTCCGTCGTCAATCCGGCTCTCGCGTGTACCGCTGCGAAACGCCGACGGGTTCAGCACTGGAATCAAAATGATCCGGCCGCGCACATCCTCCAAGGCGATTTCCCGCACCAGGTGCTTCAGGACAACCGGCCCCTCGTACTCGTTTCCATGGTTCGAACCAAACACGACCAAACCCGCCTCAGGCTCGGCCTCGGGGCCAACCCAGACCGTTAACGGGATCAGATGATCGCCCCAGATGCTGTCATGTTCCAACGCCACCCAATAGTCTCGGCGTCCCGGTGAATCAAAGTCCAACTGATCGGGTCGAGCAACAACTCGCTGCATTTCGTGTCTCCCTTGAAGACATGGATGAGAATGGCGTCCATTCGTTCGAAGGCTACCACACAGCATCAGCAACAGCGAAGCTAATTCGCAGAGTTGCCCAGGTTGCTCACCAGCCTGGGTCTACAGGAGACATCCGCGCACAAGACACCGAGAAAGACCTCGAAGGCTTCAAGTCGCCGTGTTGACGATCTGCCAAATCGAGAACAACTAGGACCAAAATGGCATGACTAGTTTCCCCGCAACATCGACGAAGTTAGTCTCGGTCTCGTCAGGATCAGCAGCCCCTGCCTTGACCCGATCTACCATCGCGAAACCATCCGAAAAGTCGAAAATGTTGGCGAGTTCATGTTCTCCCATCACGTTCCCGCATCCATCAACTAGCCGGACTACCGGAATGCCTTCAATGATATTTCCCAGCATAAATCGGTTGTGCCCCACTGTTATTAGAATATCAAATTCAGGCTCGATAACCCAATCACCTCGGCTATTCATCAACCCCCATTTATCACCATTAACGCTAAGAGGGATTAGGCCACTTTCAAAGTAATCTCCGATCCCAGACGCATTGATTCTGAATATGTCCTCTGACGCGGTATTGATCCATCCGACAATCCCGGCCTCATACTCAACTGGGATCAGTTCTTCATGTTCTTGTCGCACGACGTTAAACCGGCGAGGGCTCACAATTCTTCCATTCCCATCAATAACGACATCTGCCTTTCCTTGCATCCATCCCACGCTTGCCCCACAATAATTCCCGTTTGGATGAAAAACGCGAATATCATTGAATTCCCCGCTGATAACCTTGCCATCGAAATCGATGCGTCGTTTGGTGCGTTGGCCTGGTAGCTTAACAGTCGCGCCATGTTTATCAAAGGGATATGCGGAGATGAAACGCGGTGAAATGACAAACTCACCGGACGGATCAACGTAGCCCACTAGATTAGAATCTCGATTCACATCTTTGCCAGGAAGCAAGCCGTGACAAAAACCGTAGCAAGCAGTGCTGAATCCTTGTAATGTTTGGAATTCGGAGCCAGTGTCATCCACGAAAATTACCGTATCGGCGTGCGGTGGAATCGCCAAAGCAATTCGTTCAACCATACTGACCGCATAGGAATACTTTTCATTGATAACAACTCGACCTTCTTGGTTGCAAAACCCATAGAGACCGTTCCGTTGAAATGGTAATAGAATTGTATTTTGCATGACACTCTCGTACATGAGACCATCGACCCCTGAGTGGTATTTCGTCACGCACTCCATCGCTTGGCCGATTCGTCTGCCTCGCCCGAGCGGCTCGCCCTTTGCGTAGTGCTTCGTCGACAGCATCATTATAGGCTTCTCCCTCAGCGTGTATCTCTGAACGTCCGATTCGACACACGTCGATTTCCTCGGGTCCCGCTGTAACGGCACTCTATCGGGCTACTGCCGCGTGGTGCCCTAGGGGAGACATCCGCGCACAAGGCACTGAGAAAGACCTCGAAGGCTTCAACGCGTTCCAGGCTTTTCCCAACCACATTGTCAAAAACAACGCCACCACAGATGGATTCTTTCTCCGGCAAATCACTCGCAGCACCTTGAGTAACATCGGGCGATTCTCAATCTCCGCGGCTCTCGATTAGGGATTAAGAAGCATAAAACGAATTGCGATCTTACCGGCTGCAGGAGGCAGACGGTAAGATCGTGCGTTGAACTTTGTCGCCGTTGCGACTTGTGTGCATCGCTGATTTTAGTCGTCGCTGGCTACCTGCCGCAAGCGTTAGCCGCTGCCGGACGTAGCGTACCAAGGCGGACAAGCCGGCGAGTCCATGATTTCAGACCAGGGGCGCTTGTCGCGAGATCCTTGCGGAATCATCTGGCCACCGCATCGGGGACAACAGCTTGCACCAAGGCTCTCCGCTTGATCCGCTGGCTCTTCAAAAGGACCGAAGTCGCACGCATCGGGCGACCATGGGGCTTCGATCGCGTCGAGTTGTTTGCCACATTGCTCCAGATACACCTCTCGACGCGGATTGCTCCAGCCACCGTAGCGACGGGTCTTGGTGTAGCCCTTGGGCAACACGTGCAACGACCAGCGACGCGTAAACTCGACGGTTGACAGCGTGATCGGCACCTGTTGTCGCTCGCCGCCTGGTGTGATTCCCTCGCGGGCCAGGAAGGTGACTTCCTGTTCGTTGGCAGCGACGATCCGAGAGTCCGCAATCGGGCCGCCTGTCAGATAGCGGGCCAGATACTTCAACACGTGCTGAGGGCTACATCCCTCGCGAGGTGGCGGCTCGATGTAACTGACCCAGTTGGCTCGCCGCCGCGCCGGCTGCCGTCGATGTCTGCAAGGCATGGCGGCCGCGCACCTTCCGATGGCAAGTCTTGCAATCGCCTACATGCACATCGAAGCGACGATAGATCACCGCTCGCGGGATCTCGGTTTGATATTGCGGCGAGATCTCGGTTTCGGAGATGTGCTTGCCGCCGCAGTGTGGGCAAGCCTTCGGCAGCGGCACGTCATAAGTCTCATCGATTCGCGGCGGAACGCTGCGATGGGCATGGCGACCGTGCCGCCTGCCTCGCTTCCGGCCCGGCTTCCTCGGCGGCTTTGCCGGCTCTTCTTGTTTCCGAAACGGAGCCGCTTGACGCTTGCCTGCCTTTTGAAGTTTGTCCAACTGCAGCCTTAGCTTTTCGTTCTCTTGTTGCAGCTTCTCGAACCTTCCCGTCAAGTCGACGATCTGCTGCAGAGCCTGCTTCAGTTGTTTTCGCAACTGAACGTTCTCCTTCAGCAGCAGCCCATACTTAGGCTGAGCCGTTCCAGCCGAAATCGTATTGTGTTGCGTCGTGTCCATACACTCTGTACGACGCAGGTTAAGCTAGCAGCCGAGTGCTAGCAGGCAAGAATTGCCGAAAAACGGTAAACAATTACAACTGCCTTAGTGGGCAATCGGCGTGAAACCGTTGCTTAACTTACTCGTTCGATCGGCACGGTCGGCGAGCCTGCGACTGCTTGACGAGTAGCGTGGCAGGGATTGTAATTCGTTACGACCAACCTGTAGCCGTCAGATTTGAGAACCGATCGAGGCGCAAGATTGTCAGAGCAATTCGATCCCTACTATCGCTGGCTCGGCATACCTCCAGAGGAGCAGCCTGCGGACTTTTACCGACTGCTCGGTGTAAGACGGTTTGAGCCGGACGCAGATGTCATCGAGGCTGCTGCTGACCGCCAGATGGTCTTCATTCGTACATTCGCACTTGGAGCCCATCGCGACATTTCGCAGAGCCTCTTGGGTGAACTGGCCCGGGCAAGAGCACACCTGCTTAATCCCGATCGACGTTCCAAATACGATGCCGAATTAAGAGAATCGCTGGCGGGTGCGTCCGAACGTCATCTGGTAACCCATCCAACCCCTCCCCCCGTCATCGTTCAGGCAGAGTCCGTGAGCCCACTTCCGCAGGGGTCTTCTGCCAACGAGTGTGCTCCTGAGATAGGGCACATTCGCGTCCGAGTCGCGCTCCGGGTGCTCGCAGCTTGATACTTGTGGCAGGAGTTCTAGCAGTCTGCTTCGTGGCAATCATCCTGTACCTCACGTTGAACGAAGAACGTGATTCGCAGGCATTAGGGAGACTCGCCGGACATGGTTCGAAGTTCGCTGAAGGTGGCGGCAACCAAGTTCCCGCGTCTCAGCAAACTCAATCACGAAATGCTTCGAAGTCGACGGATGAAGCGATCGCGTCGACTGAACTAGAACCTGAGCAAACAGCACCTTCAGGCGCTGAAGATGTTCTAAGTTTTGATCCGTCGTCACCAACCAGTCACTGTACCGCAAGCTGCCGATGTCCCACGAGTGTATGAGGGAAGATTGCTTCCCGGAGATTATGTCTTACGTGTGACCATCATCGAGATCGACGACGCTGGAAACTTCGCCGGATTCTCAGACCGAATGTCGCAGTCAGGCGAACTCCAGATTCGCAAGGTGATCCACGGCAAAGTGAGCGGTTCGGATGTTAAACCCGCATTATTCACCACGCGGTTTTTCAAGGTGCTGCGGGCGGCTGGGATTGCTGGTTGGGGATTGGCGAGTTGAATGGGCTGCAGACCGCCCCTTTCCCCCAGGGGCAGCGGTTGGTGATGGGAAGAGTTGGTGTGGCGTGTCAGTCGCGAGGAACGTACGCTAGGTGCGCGTGCGGAGGTGGGGGAACCCATTCGCGATGACGAGCGCGGCCCGCTTGCCAGTTGCCAGGCAAGCGGAGTTGGCTGATCCAAAAGGCGACGATGCTCCAAAGAGCCGAAAGACCTTGCTCGATGTGCAGCCACAATCGCGCGAGCATGTTTAACCACGCGGCCGCCAGCTTGCAGCACCGTCTGCTGGAATCGATGCAGATCCCAGCAACCGCCCAACGCATCTTCGAGCTCGTTGCGGAACATCGATGTCATATTGAAAGCCAGCATTGCCAGCAACATTGTGACTTCGTTTTCGGGAAACTCGCGTGACGAAAGACTGAGGACCGATCACTGCGTTGAATTCCCCCAGGCGATCCTCGAACGTGCCGCTGTTTGCGCATAGTGAGCCAACACGTCTTCGCCGCTGCGCAGCCTTCGTGGCCAATTCGTGATCAAGAAGAAGTACCGTGGCAGCAAGTTGAGCTGACCGGTACGCGGATCGGGCTTGTCGACCACAACAGAAGTCAAACGCTGAGCATACCTCCAACGATCGGCCTGATCGGCCGAGTTCGATCACGGTCTTCATAACCGCCGGCCTGTGGACGTCCTGGCGGCCGATCGAAGATACGGTTCAGCCAGAACGATCGAGTACGGCGTTCTTCTTCAAACGCCCGCAAAACCGCACCTTTTCGTCTGCTCAGGCTTATCCATCACGTTGCCGATTGTGTAACCCGCGTCGAGACGCAAGTCAAAACCCGGCGCCATCTGACGAGCATGCTCGATCACACGTTCTGACATGAACCGACGCTGCCCCTGAGCGGTGTGAACTTGTCCTCGTTGTCGGAGCGTGGCGTGGATGAAGCCGTTTCCCAGGCGATGCCCTTCGCGATGTGCTGTCGTAATCGCCGTGTACCCAGAAGCTGGCCACCAGCGGATGGTACATTACCGTGTCGTGATAGTGTACCGTTGTAAACGGCGCCGTGCTGCTGGCCGTGAACCACGATCGGAAAAGCTGTCCATGTCGATCGTGGCCTGCATCACGGCGATGAGGTCTGGCACCGCGGCCTGAAACTGGGCAGATGACGATGAGTCCAATCGAAAAGTTTCGCGTGTCGAAGCGTCTCACGATTTCCGAGAGAAAAAGTGCCAACCAATCGATCAGCCGTGACTGCGTGGGCTGACTGGCAAGACGCTCTGCGAGTACTTCTTCGCCAGGCCGATCCCTGGCGGCCATTCGCATCGCCGGATCGTGCGCGAGACGGTCGAGGTCGTCTTGGTTTTCACTCCCCAGTCGCGAGTGCATAAACCCGTTCTCGCAGAAGCTCCGCAGCCGTGTAACGTATCTTATCGGCCTGCCGTGGATCACTGATCTGTTCCGCAAGCGATTCGACGAGTCCAAGGCGATGATCGAACTCCTGAAGCAACACGGCACCGGCATGCGAAGTGATCCTCTGCTCGACGTTGTGTGAACCTTGACGGCCCGATTGAATTCCGGTTCGAACAGACTATCTTGAGCTTCATTTATTGCGTGATCCTTCCGTGTCCAAGGGATTGTTTCCATTACCCTATAAGACGCAGAAGATCACGCGGTGGTTTCAAAATCTTCTACCGGGCGCGGTGAATAATC
>CALOEH010000213.1:0-31400 GCA_942492195.1 uncultured Planctomycetia bacterium
GTAGAGAAACAGACTGCTGGGTTTACGACGATCAGCGTGACCCGCGATTGAAGCATTTGCGCGGCTTCTTCCCACTTAATGTGGGATCGAAGGACCGCCGCAAGCGAAACCATCAGTTCACCTACGAGTTTGCCGCGGAGTTCGAGTACCAGGCTGGTAAGAATGCAGACTTCAAGGTGACCGCCAACGATGACGCCTGGCTGTTCGTTGATGACCGCCTGGTCTTGGACCTAGGAGGCATTCATGACGCGGCCACACAGTCCGTATTGCTCGATCGCCTCAAACTGACGCCAGGCACGCATCGGCTGAACTTCTTTTATGCCGAGCGTCACAAGAGCGACGCGCATCTGCGGTTCGAAACGAGTCTAAAACTCACGGAAATCGTGCCGGTCGCGCCACAACTTCCCAAAGTGGAAACCCCGGTTGCCGTGGTCGAAGAAGTTGTGCCAGTCGCGCCGCAACTTCCCAAGGAAACCCCGGTTGCCGTGGTCGAAGAAGTTGTGCCGGTCGCGCCACAACTTCCCCAGGTAGGCGAGTTGATCGTCAAACAACCCACGGACACGCCTGCCTTGATTGTGGTGGTGGACTCCTCCGGCAGCATGATCGAAGAATCCAGTTCCCCCAAGGCGGCAGACAAACTGGCGGTCGCCAAGCCAGCGGTGGAAAAGTTGGTCCAATCGCTGCCTGATTCGCATCTGGTCGGTCTCCGATTGCTGGGGCATTGGGGAATTTGGCTTCCGCGCAAAGAGGATCCTCAGGCGGAACCGCTCGCACTGGATGACCCCCGATTGGCCGAAGACACCCAGGAAGTGGTGGCCGTCGGCAAGCTCAATGCCGAGCGAAGAAGGCTCATCGCGGCTTGGGTAGATTGGTGCCAACCTCGCGGTGAGACTCCTTTGGTCAGCGCCTTGTTGGAGGCAGCCGAAGACTTTCCCAAAGATCACCAAGGCCAACAAGTGATTGTGGTATTCAGTGACGATGAGGACTCCTGCGATGGCAACTGGAAGCAGATCACCGATGTCCTGCGCAAGCGGCAGATTATCGTACACCGGTTTCCGATCCAGCCTGCGGATGCGAGCATGTCCAGCAAATTGGCCCCTGTGGTGGACGCCACCGGCGGGAAACATTGGGGGATTTCTGACTTGCCAGCGTTAGGCAAACTGCTCGCCCAGGCTGCCAGGCCGATTGAGTTCACCGTCTCGAACGAAACCAACAACGAAGTGGTTGCTCGCGGTCGCGCGAATGGCGATCCTGTCCAACTTCCCGTCGGTCACTATCTGCTCGAGCAGACCGAGGGCAAAGAGTTGCGTCAGATCGAAATCAAGCTCCGCGAGCGTACCAGCGCAAACATCGATCGGCGCGGCCAGTGGGCTGCCGAGTCACGTTGATCTGTAGAACAGTTGTCTCAACTGTTCACGGGCCAAGAGAAAATATCGGGGGCATCTGCAGATCGAGCAATTTGAACAGTTGTCTCATCTGTTTGGTGTGGTTTAGCCAGTTCCTGGTTCGTGAACAGTTGGGACAACTGTTCTACAAAGCGATCGTTTGGTGTGGTTTGGCCGGTTCGTGGTCCGTGAACAGTTGAGACAACTGTTCTACAAAGCAATCATTTGGTGTGGTTTGGCCGGTTCGCGGTCCGTGAACAGTTGGGACAACTGTTCTACAAAGCAATCGTTTGGTGTGGTTTGGCCGGTTCGTGGACCGTGAACAGTTGAGACAACTGTTCTACATAGCTGTTGTTCCCGACTGGCAAAATGTCCACAATAGTGTGCATCGTTAAGATCTGACGTCCTCCGCAATTGGAGTACTTTCGGTGCCACGTCTCCTGTTGATCTTCGTGCTCGGGGCAGCTGTCCTGGTTGGGCTGCTGTTCTACCAGCAGATGCAAACCGAGCCTCTCAAGGTGTCCGGTTTTGTCGAAGCTCACGAGATCCGTGTCGGGTCGCGGGTGGGAGGTCGGGTGAAACGGGTGGCCGTGGAAGAAGGTGACAAGATCAAGCAAGACGAACTGCTGATCGAGTTCGAACCGTACGACCTGTTGGCACGTCAGGCGGAAGCTTCGGCGCTGGTGGCCACCCACAAGTTCGAATTGCAGCGACTGGCCGCCGGTTATCAATCGGAAGAAGTGGCCCAGTTCAAAGCGAAGCAAGAACAGTTGCTCGCCCATCAGGCCAAGTTGGTCGCCGGCCCTCGCAAGCAGGAGATCGCCGCCGCGCAAGCTCGGCTGGAGTTGGCTCATGCCCGGCTCACGGCAGCCCGCAGCCACCAGGGACGCACCGAAACCCTGTTTGGGCAGAATGTTGCCACACGCGAGCAACTGGACGAAGCCAACGAGCAGCTACGTGTGACTCAATCAGAAGTCCAAGTTCGGATTGAGGAACTGGAGTTGCTCAAGGAGGGGACGCAAAGAAGAACTGGCCCAGGCGGCCGCACAAGTTGACGAAGCCACCGAAGCCTGGCAACTTCGCCAGCGCGGATTCCGGTCTGAAGATATTGACAAAGCCAGAGCGGCGGTCGAGGCTGCCGTGGCAACCCTGCACACGCTCGAGATCCAGATCGGCGAGCTATCCGTGCGGGCTCCGCAAGATGGCACCATCGAAGCCTTGGAAATTCGCCCTGGTGACCTGGTGTCGCCCGGCGCACCGGTGCTTTCGATCATGGACACCAGCACGTTGTGGATCAGGGCCTTTCTACCCGAGAATCACCTTGGCTATCAAATAGGGCACCGTGTCAAAGTGACCGTGGACAGTTATCCGCACGAGAGTTTCGCCGGAGAGATCACGTTCATTGCCCGCAATGCCGAGTTCACTCCCAGCAACGTGCAGACGCCTGAAGAGCGCTCGAAACAAGTGTTCCGAATCAAGATCGAACTCCAGACAGGCCTCAACCGACTCCGGCCTGGCATGGCGGTTGACGCTCGGCTGGATGACCTGCCAGGGCCTGAGACTTCTGCCAGGCAAGATCGCCACGGCCGCTGCATCACTCACCCCGAGTGCGTGATGCTCGAACCAGTCATCGACGTCCAGCGATTGACACGCACGTTTGGCGATTTGGTAGCCGTGCGCGATGTCAGCTTTCAGGTCCAGCGAGGGGCCATCTTCGGGTTGCTAGGGCCCAATGGGAGCGGCAAGTCAACCATCATCCGCATGCTTTGCGGAGTGCTGGCTCCCACCTCAGGCGAGGCTCAACTGCTGGGGCGAGAGATGCGGTTCGATAGTGAAGCGATCAAACGGCGCATGGGCTACATGTCGCAGAGCTTCAGTCTCTACGAGGACCTGTCCGTCGCGGAGAACCTCGACTTCTACGGACGCGTCTACGGACTGGACGACGACATGCGTGCCGCTCGCACGAGCGATGTCCTCGAACTGGACCGTCATCGGCGACCGCCTCGATCAGTTCGCGGGACACGTTCTCTGGCGGTTGGAAGCAGCGACTTGGCGCTCGCCTGCGCGCTGATCCACGAGCCCGAAGTTGTTCGTGCTCGACGAACCCACAGCTGGCATCGATCCCGTAGCAAGACGGCAACTGTGGGACTTGCTGTTCGAACTCTCGGCCCGCGGCGTGACGTTGCTCGTCACGACGCACTACATGGACGAAGCCGAACGCTGCACGGACGTCGGCGTACCTGCACGACTCCACGATTGCTGGTTCTGGGGCAACCGGAGGAACTCAAACAAGTGCCGGTGGTCACACCCGATGGTACAAGCCGGTGCGAACTGCGCTGCGCGGATCCCCGGTCGAGAGCCACGCACCGCTGCGCGCATCTCCCGGCGTGCGCGACGCCACGCTGTTCGGTCAGACCATTCACTTGCTTGCCGACGACAATCTCACCGATCAGCGGATTCTCGAACAACTCAAGCTAGAACCTGAAACCGTGAGCCTGCGGGCGATCGAGCCGACACTCGAGGATGTGTTCGTCACCCTGACCAGTGCGGCGCAAAGAGATGTAGAAGATGGGGAACCGCTGACGGACGAAGACCTGCGCACCGCCAAGACCAGCGAAGAAGCTCAACCTGAAGAGCCGTCCGCTACGCCACCTGCCGAAGCCGCCGGTTTCGCCACAAGTGTCGTGGATACCAAGCCCTGGCAACACGTTCTCGGGGCTGGGTGCCATCTTGATCAAGGAGTTCGTCCACCTGCGGCGGGGCACCTGGTCAGGACGTTGGCACCGTGCAACATGGTGATCCCGTGCATCCAGACGCTGATCTTCGGCCTGGCCATTGATACGCAGATTGAGAACATTCCGCTCGCCGTCTACAACTTGGACGGCCGACAGCAAAGCCAGGAACTGGTGGATGCCTTCGTCAATACACGCAAATTTCGCGTCGCGCTGCAGCCGTACGATGCAGAAAGCTTCCGCCGTGCGCTGACCTCCGGCCGAGCCAAAGCAGGGCTTGTCATACCACCCAACTATTCCGATAGGCTGCTGGCCGGCGAACAGGTCTCGGTGCAGGTTTTGATTGACGGGAGCGATTCGCAAGTGGCCACCACCGCGCTCAATGCGGCCAACTTGCTAGGGCTTAACCGATCGATGCAAGTCGGTATCACGTTCGCCCAATCGTTAGAGCATGTTCCCTTTCGCAACGAGATCGGTCAGGCCAGCCTGGCCATTGATGTGCGCCCTCGCCTACTCTACAACCCCGATCTGATCAGCGCCAGGTTCTTCGTCCCAGGGTTGGTGGGCATCATCATGCAGTTGGTGACCCTGGTCCTGACTGCCTTCGCGGTGGTGCGCGAACGGGAACAAGGCACACTGGAGCAACTGTTTGTCACCCCGGTGGGTAGGGCCGGTTTGCTGATTGGCAAACTGGTCCCGTATGCGGTCGCCGGCTTCGCCGCCACGCTGGTGGTGATGGTGGTGATGGTCTATTTCTTCCACGTCCCGATTGCCGGCAGCCTGCCGCTGTTGCTGATTCTGTCGTTGTTGTTTTTGGTGGCATCGCTCGGACTGGGACTGTTGGTTTCAACGATCGCCCGCACGCAGGTGGCGGCCATTCAATTCGTGCTGGTCATCATGCTTCCCTCAGTCTTGCTCTCCGGTTTTGTCTTCCCACGCGAAGAGATGCCGCTCCCGATTTATTGGGCGTCGTTCGCCATACCGGTCACGCACTACATTGAAATACTGCGAGGCGTGGTCCTGCGCGGGGCAGACGCCATGGATCTACTTCCACACATCGTGGCGCTGGCAATCTGTACGTTGGTGCTCATGGTCCTGAGCGTAGTTCGATTCCGCAAACAACTGGGTTGAGCCCTGTCTTGGCGAGTAGCCGGGAACTTCCCATTGCGCCACTCATCGAGAATGGACATGGCCATTCCTGAGGGATTACTATAGGGGAGAAGTCCATCCCACGGCCACCCGTGCCACCGTGCCACCGTGCCACCATGGCTGTTACGTTTCCAGACTTCAGCTTCAGCATGACGACCAGCGCCCCGGCTTTCACCATTTCAATTCGCCTTAGCAGTTAAACAGAAATGACCACACGCATCGCCATCTTCCTGTTCGCTATGGTTCCCTTCATCTCTGGCTACTCCGCCGAACCTCTGCTGGTTGACAACGGCACCCCGAAGGGGGTGATCGTCATTTCAACGACTCCCACTCGAATGCAACGGGTTGCTGCTGAGGAATTTCGGACGCAGATCGAAAAGATCAGCGGTGCCCGGCTCCCTATTGTCACCAAACCGGTGGACAATGCCGTCAAGGTTTATATCGGCGCCAGTCCCCACAATCCGGTTCAGGCTGAAGGATTGAAGGCGGGCGCCTACCGCATCAAGACGGGTCCCGACTGGATGGCGCTGATCGGTGATGACAGCGATTTCGAACCGGTCAATCCGTTCGCTCGCAACAATAGTGATATCCCCAGGGCTCAGGCGGAATGGGAGAAGATTGTCGGTGCCCCGTACGGCATGCCGTCACGTGGTCTCTATAAGAATCGTCTACGGCTACCAGGCGAAGTTGGCAAACCGGACGGCGCGGTCACCGAGAAAAATGAGACACTCGATATTTGGGGCCTGGACGAGCGCGGCAGTTTCAACGCCGTGTGCGGCTATCTGCGAAAGTTGGGTGCGCGCTGGTATCTGCCAGGCGAGTTGGGGGAAGTACTCCCCACCATGAAGACCATCCCGCTGTCCCCCATTGACGAAACGGTGACCCCTGATTTTCCGCTCCGGCAGTTCAACATCCGCTTCAGCACGGCAGGATACGATACGTCCATGTGGGCGATGCGTCTTGGGACTCGCAATGACGAACGGTTCAACATTGCCCACGGACTGGCGGCCATGACCAACAATGAGGCAACCTTTGCGGCCCATCCCGAGTGGTTCGCTTTGTACGGCGAACGACGAGACTTCCGATCTGACAGTTCCAAATGCCAGCTCTGCTATTCAGACGAAGGACTGTTCCGCGAAACGGTACGTTACGCCCAAGCACTGCTGGACACTTACCACTTCGAATGCGTCTCGGTGATGCCGCCGGATGGCTATACGGCCATCTGCCAATGTGAGAAGTGCCGCGGTCTGGACTCGCCGGAGCGACACGAGCGCGGCCGGCTTAGCAACTACGTCTGGGGTTTTACCAACCGCGTGGCCAAGGAGATCGCCAAGACCCATCCTGACGCGAAAGTGCTCAACGCGGCCTACGGCGTCTACACGTTGCCGCCGGACAACATTGACAAACTGGAACCGATTGTGCTGGTGTGCATCGTCGGTGGTCGGCGTCCGATCAACAAAGCAGGTTACAAAGGCGAAGGGGAGACGGCACCTGAAGCACTCCGCGCTGCTTGGGCGAAGAAGACGGACAATCCGATCATCTTCTTTGAGAACTTCCCTTTCACCGGCCGCGGCTGGTATCTCCCCTCCTTCGCGCCGCAGTCGCTCACCAGCACCGTTAACGCCACCAAGGGCATCTCGATGGGTGAAGACATCTGGCTCACCGTAAGCAGGGACTTCGACACAGGGGGTATCGGATTCAATCACTTCCTCGTTTATTTCACCGCCCGAATGTACTGGGGAGGCAAACAAGCAGACGGCGATGCGTTGTTCCGCGAGTATTGCCGCCTGTTCTACGGCCCTGCCGAGCAGGAAATGCAAGCGTTCTTCAACTACTGCGAAGAGAACTGGAAGGATATGGAGGAGGACAAGCAGTTGGTGGACACGGCGCTCGATCTCTTCGCCAAAGCCAAATCAAAGACAGATTCGACCGGCGTGTATGGACAGCGGATTGCGTTGATTGACGACTTTCTCAAAGGGCTCCGGATGAAGGCAACCCAACTCGCCCAAAAGCGCGGCCCGGTGCCCAACGTACGTTTGATTGGCGATGCCAGCGGCATTGTCATTGATGGCAAGCTGGATGACGAGTACTGGGTGAATTGCTTGAACTCCACCAAGGGAGTGCTGCGCGAATTGCAAACCGGCCGCACGCCCACCTTCGGGACCTCGTTCAAATCGGGCTGGGCAGGTAGCAGTGTCTACTTTGCCATCCGCTGTGACGAACTTCCCGGCGAGAAGCCTCGCGACACGGCGATTCAGCATGACGACTCAGCCATTTGGCGCGGCGATGCCATCGAACTGGAAATTGCCACCGAATCTCATTCGTACTACCAAATTGTGGTCAGTCCCGAGGGCCACGTGGTTGATCTCGATCGCGAAGCTGCCAAGGGGAACAGCTTGCGGTGGGATTCAAAGGCGGAAGTTGCCACTCACATTGCGGACGATCACTGGACGGTGGAGATTCGTATCCCTGTCACGCAGGACGAGAACGATCCGCTGCATCAGATGATTGGCCGCAAGCCCACCCAAAGCCTGCCTTGGCACATCAATATCTGTCGCCAGCGGATCCGCGAGGATGGCCAGGAGCTGAGCGCCTTTTCGCCGACCGGCACCAAGGGGTTTCACGAACCGATGAAGTTTGGCCAATTTTTTGCTGGCAGATCCCACCGGTTTGATGCGGATCCGGACGTCACCGATTTCGCGCTCGGGTACCGTGCTGCCGTCGGTTCGCGCCAGGCTGCAGCCCTTCTGGCGCTCGCGCAGCGTGAGAAGATCAACGACTTCCAAAAGTCCGCGGCGTTGGAACAGGCTGCCTTGTATAGCCGCGGTGCAGAGGGGCCGATCATTGAGCAGATCCCGCTCGAAGTTGTCAAGAAGACCGCGCTGATGCAGCAAATGCTCACCGGTGGCCAAGTGCCCGATGTGATCGCCCAATTCGCCGAGGAAGATTTCGGCCAGTGGCCTTTCTGGCAGCGAGGGCACGGTTACCGCAATCGAGGACGAGCCTATTTCATCACGAAAGACGGAGCCAAGGCCGAAGCGGATCTCAGTAAGGCGCTCGCGTGGATCAACGAACCCCGCGTTCGTGACTCTGTGTTGCTGACGCTCGCTCAGAACCGCGAACGCAACCTGCAAGATGACCCCAAGGCGCTGGAAGCTTACAGCGCGATCGTCGCCGGGCGAGAACGGATCGGCGGCGCTGACGAACTCAATGCGCTGCAGGGAATCGCTCGCATTCAGACCAGGCAAGGCAAGTTCGACGCCGCCCTCGCCACCTTGAACCGAGCCAACCCTGACAAGCTGCAAGGCAGCTGGCGCGTGAACATCCTTAAATCCATCGAGGAAGTGAAGGCGGCAAGTCAGATGTAGGGCGCAAGATGTCATCACGGCGGAGAGTGATGACGACTTTTTTCAATCCTACCGAAGCGTGAGCGAGACAGGACCTCAAACCAATGTAGAACAGTTGTCCCAACTGTTCACGAACCAAGCAGGATCTCGCGCCCCATGTCGGTAGTCACTCCACACAATGTTCCAGGATCTGAAACTCGGCGACTGCGTTACATCCCTTCGAACTGTTGCACACCTGCGGCCAGACCCTGCATAAGCCCCAGGTAGTCACCAAAGTTCGCCAGCAGTTGAGCCCCTTGATCCCTCCGGTGTCGCAACATTTCAGCCGAACCGGCAGGGCATCCCCAGGCTTTGCCATACTTCTTGCAGGCGGCAGCAACACGCACGATCGACGCTTCCAACTCAGACCCATCGGTATCGCCAGCGAGCGTCAACCTCAACCCTAAGTCCCCAGGTCCTACAAAGACAGCGTCCACGCCAGCGGTGGCAATGATCTCTTCGCAGTTCTCAACCGCCTCAGGCGTTTCGATCTGCACGGTCAAATAAGTCTCTTGGTTGGCCGCCGCGGCGTAGGCAATGAAATCGGTGCTTTCCAAGTAACCGCTGTCCAAACCGGCGTTGTCCAGTCCGCGGTTTCCGATGGGCGGAAACTTGGTCGCTTCCACCAACTGCCGCGCCTGCTGGGCATTGGCCACGTGGGGAATCATCAAGCCTGCGGCTCCATCTTCCAGGTAACGATACAGCCGGGTTTTCTCGCGCGTCGGCGAGCGCAACAGGCAATCGATATCGTACAGATGGCAGTGTGCCAGCAAGGCCTCGACTTCGCGAGACGGCATCCCTCGATGCTCGAGGTCCAGCCAGATACAGTCGTAGCCTGCCCTCGCCGCGTGGGCGACATAAGCAGGAATGAAGTGCCCCAGGCTGCAAACGCGTGCGACCTGGCCGCTACGCAGTCGAGCCAGCGTTTTGCTCGGTCTCATAAGTCTCTTTCTTCACAGGCATGTACAAATGGCAATACGGCGGCATCGGGCCGAGTTGGATTCTCAGGGGTTCGGCGAATCAGCGGATGTTGCCGAAAGCTGGGAGGGAGAGCGATGCACGGAAACTTGCACATCGCCCACTTCGTCTCTTTTACCCGAACCTGCGCGCACATGCGAGTCTCACCTTTTTATTGTCTTGCCGCCTAGAATCTTTCCGCAGATTCAGAATTGACTGCAAACCTGGGCCAGGTTCTTCCGACCCTCCCTTAGGTAGCCCGCAGATCAGGAACCCTTCCGAATGCTAGCAAGACAACGGATCAAGTAGGCTCGCAAAAGACGAGGGGCGGAATGTGCGGTCGAAACCTGCTGGCAATGCTATCGGCACTGGTCGTACTCATGGTCCTGCCCGTCCAGAGGACTGAGGCGCAGGTCATTCTGGCCGCAGGGTATGAAGAATGGGTCAGCACCGGACTCGACGCCGAGATCGTCCG
The DNA here is from genome assembly GCA_942492195.1 of uncultured Planctomycetia bacterium. Taxonomy (GTDB): domain Bacteria; phylum Planctomycetota; class Planctomycetia; order Pirellulales; family S012-138; genus CALOEH01. The sequence goes on from CALOEH010000213.1 coordinate 10,085, forward strand.
CCAGCCGGGTTGCGAACCAACGTGCCCCACAGATACATGCAAGCCAAAGACACGTAAGCTTCCGGTTGTTGCCGAAGAACCAGAACCCTGCTGTCCGGAGACGAAGGAACGCAAGGAGCATGTGCTGCACTTCTACACGGACTACGACAACGGATTCGTGATCCGCCCTTTCGATCCGCAGCAGCACCCCTTCCAACTCAAGGTCAACGGCTGGATCCAATTTCGCCATCACGGGTTTGTTCGAAACGTGGAGTCGTGGACAGACAACGCCGGCATCACACGTCCGGTGCGCAACCGCAATGTCTGGGATGTCGAGCGAGCGCGGTTGGTCCTTTCAGGCTTCGCCTTGGACGAGCGTTTGACGTACTTCCTGCAACTCGACGGCGACACGGACGGCGGTGAAGAGGTTGACTTCTTCGACTACTGGTGGGCGTGGAAATTCAGCGATCGTTTTCGATTGCAGATGGGAAAGCGAAAGGTTCCGGCTAGCCGACAATGGCTCCTCGCGGCCCGCAACACGCGCCTCGTCGATCGACCAATGGCGGACGATTTCTTTCGCCCCGACCGTACCACCGGCATTTTTGGCGTGGGAAAGATTGGTGAGCTTGGGCACTACCAAGTCATGTGCGGCACCGGATATCGCACGGCCAACTTGCCTCCGCGCGATTCCGACAATCAATTCACGTTTGCCGGAACGAACTACTGGGACCCGCTGGGCACCTTCGGCACGCAGATCGTCGACTACGATGTCACCGACGATCTGTTGCTTCGCGTGGGGCACTCCGCCGTGTATTCGCCACAGGCGACCATTCGGACAGATGTCCCCTTGGGGGAAACGGACTTTGTGCGGCTATCCGACGGGACGCAACTGACCGAAACCGGTGCGCTGGCTCCCGGTGTCACCGTTTCCGAGTTCGACATTTACTTTTACGGCGTGGACCTTGCCGCCAAATGGCAAGGCTGGAGTGTGAACGCCGAGCTGTTCCTGCGCTGGATCGAAGACATCCAGGGAGATGGCGTGCTGCCGGTGACCAGCGTTTTCCAACATGGCTTCTACGTCGAAGGGGGTCGGTTTCTGGTCGCGAAAAAGTTTGACGTGAACCTGCGCTATTCGCAAGTGAATGGCCCCTATGGAAATGCTTCGGAGTGCGCCATCGGCTGTAGCTGGTATCCGCTGGACACAGCAAAGCTGAAACTCACCTTCGACGCCACCTATCTCGACGGCAGCCCGCTGCAAAACACCGCCAGCGACATCCTCGTGGGCGATGACGGGGTGCTGCTGCGGACGCAACTGCAGGCGGCATTCTAACGAGGTTTGTAGAATCAGTGGTCCCAACGGTTCAGGAACCACAAAACGTTTCGGGTGCATCGCCTTGGCCGTTCGGCACGTTTTGGCACCCGTGGGCTACTTCCACACCTGCCACCAGTGGGTTGCCCGTTTCTTTTCACCGGGGGCGTTGAGTGGTTGGCCGGTGGGTCCGATGGTTTGGTGAACCTTGATGCCAACGAGACTCGCGCCGTCAAGAATGGCACCGGAAAGATTGGCACGCTCCAGGTTGGCGCGACTCAGCCGGGCCGAAGAGAGATTGGCCCCGCGGAGGTTCGCCCCGACCAGATCAGCACCGCTAAGATCAGCACCGGCCAGATTGGCCATCCCCAGGTTGGCCCGCTTGAGATCGGCACCAGAAAGGTCTGCGTTTTGCAGATGGGCATTACGAAGGTCACTTCCGCCCAAGTGTGCCCTGCGGAGATCGGCTTCGTTGAAGCAGGCATTGGCCAGGTCAGCGTGCGAAATCTCGACGTCTGCCATCGCGGCACCAACGAACGAAGTGCCATTGAGCCGGGCACCCGTCAATCTGGCATGTTCGAGATCTGCGCCGTCCAGGTTACTCTTGCTGAAATTGGCACCGCAAAGATTGAAGTTCTTGAGATCCGCTCGGGTGAGGCGGGTATCCGGCAATTGCAACGCCGGCAGGTCAGCCCGATCCACCTCGGCCAAGACATTGCCGGTCTGCGTGTCGCGGATTTCCAAAACGCCGCTCTCTGGCGGAGCAATCAAGCGCGAACTCGACGGGTCAAACAAGTCGGTCGTGGTACCAAAGCTGCCGGTGCTGATGGCGCTGTTGGACACATCTCGCCGTCGTTTTTTCTTCTTCTCCTGCATCTCCGAAATCCGCTTTTTGGCACCCGCCGAGCGGCCACTGAGCAACTGCTTGAAGTCAAACCGGATCGGTTCTCGTTGGGCCCAAGGAGCCAGTGTGTCATGAATCTCTTGAGCCGTCTGGAACCGCTTGTCCGGCCGCTTGGCCATCATCCTGCGGACCGCGTTGGCCACTTTGTCTGGCACCTCGGGAGCCTTGAGCTGAAGGTCCGGAGCTTTTTTGGTCTTGTGCGCTTCGAGCCGCTGCGTGACGGACTTGATCGGGAAGGGCACGTCTCCCGTCAAGGCGAAATACATGGTGCAGCCCAAGCTGTAAATGTCCGCCCGACAATCCACCTTCAAGCTGTCTTCGGCTTGTTCGGGAGCCACGTAGTCCGCCGTCCCGAGGCGATCATGGCCGAACAGCATGGAGAGCGAATGTTCGTCTTGATCGAAGTCCAACAGGCTCAACCCAAAGTCGAGCAGCTTGACCAGCCCTGTCGAATCAATCAACAAATTGGCCGGCTTGAGGTCTCGGTGTACCATTCCGGCGTCATGCACATGCTGCAGGCCGAGTGCTGCCTGCGCGGCGAAGTCGCAAACCTGAGGCCACGGGACACGGTTCCGAGCCCTGACAAACTCAAATAGCGTGATTCCTTTGACATACTCCAGCACCTGGTAATAGGCACCGCCGGAATTGTTGAGTTTGTAGGTGCGAACGACGTTGGGATGATTGAGGCGCAGCCCTGCTTCCGCTTCGAACTCAAATCTGGCAATCATGCCAGGGTCGTCTTCGTGGCTATCGAACAGCACCTTCAAGGCGACTTGTTCACGGGTTTTGGGATCTTCGGCCACGTAGACCAATCCCATCCCTCCCGCCCCTAAAATGCCGAGCAGCTTGAAATCATCGATGAAGAAGCCCCGATGCTTCCCCTTGAGCAGCTGACTGGCATGAAACCGATTGATCAACCCCAGCTTGATCAGGATCTTGGCCACATCTTCGGCAGGTCGGCGGCGCAGAGCGTACCGGTCATCAACGGCGTTGAGCCGCCGACTCTCGACAAGCGCACTCTTCTCGACGAGTTCGAGAAGAGCATCGGCAGATTCTGGTGGTTTCATGGCCCGGGGTCTCACCCTCCGCGGACGTGCCGGCAGAACGGAGAACTGGCGCTAGCATAGCGCAGTGTGAGCCAGATGAAAAGCAGATTTATGAGGAAATTTTGTAAAATCCCTTGACGCCATTGCCGAACCACGAAAAACGTTTCCGGAGCATCGGTATGTGAGCAAATGAACAGTTGAGACAACTGTTCGACAATGCTCTACCGGCTGGCACTCAAGCCAACTGGGTTTGCGGGGGTTCCAGACTCGTTGCCACGGTTGGCAGTTCCGCAAAATCTGCCGCAGCAGCTCAGGCAACAAGCCTTGAGGCTCTCAGCTTTAATGAACGGCAGGTTGGCGAGCAGGAACAGGACACTCAGACCAATCATGCCGGTCAGCAGTGCCATGCCAAACCAGATGATCACCGATGCGGCGACCACCAGCGGACGGAACAGGCGATTCCAGATCAGCAGCGGAAAAGTGATCTCGAACAGCACGATGGCATGCGTCCAGGCGTTGTAGAGTTTCTCGTACGAGGCCATCCAGGTCAGGTCGATCAGGCGGGAGTCCGGCGTGGCGATCAGCCACCAAACGGCTTCGCCATTCCACCACACCGCCGACCGAAGCTTGGCGAACACCATCATCAGGTAGATGGCGCAAATGTGAATCTGAAGCAGGCGCGTGGTTACGGTGGCCCAACTGCTTTCGCAACTCGGTGCCTCTGCCGCCACCGGACCAGCTGCGGCTGCGGAGTCTTTGCGACAGCGGTCAATAGACAGCACGGCTCCGCAAGGGCTGATGGCCGTATAGAACAACAGCATCGCCGCCACGTCTTCGAGCGGTGTTGCCAGCACCTGGCCACGCCAGATGTACGAGAGAAACAACAAGGTGGTAATGCTGCCGGTGATGTTCGAGAACACCCCAGCCGTGAACGCCAACGCCACGATCAAGGCAATGACATGCGTTGCCCAAAGCAGCGCCGGTTCGTCACTCACGTAGTCCAGCACCGAGAATCCCAACACGCGCTGCCCCGTGACCGTAGGCATGGTTCGCAACGCCCGGATCTCCTCGACATCCAACATTCCGCCAGGGCCAAAGTACTGCTGCAGGTCCGGCGTAAAGGTCAAGATCCAGTAGAAGACGAACAGCCCAATGCCGATCCGCAAACAAGCCAGCGGCGTAGGATCGCTGGGCCAGTACCAGAATTGGTTCCAACCCCGACCGAACTGCTCGACCAAATTGCGGAAGTAATCGCCGACAGCGTGGAACATCGATAAAGCCCTTGTAGGGAAGAACTGGTTCAATCGGAGTCAACTTCCGGCAACCAACGGGAATGTACACATCACGCTCTGTCGTGGAGCGTCAACGGCCGTGGGTGCGAATGGGTGGCACGGGGCCGGGACTATTGCGGAGCGTCAACTGCCGTGGGTGCGGCATCTCGCGTGGACTCCACCTTGCTGAAGACGAAGTTGCCCTTCCTCAGTTGGGCGGTGCCTTCGAACACGACGCTGAAGTAGCGTTCGTCGTTGGGATCCTGCGAACCCAGATCGTCCGTCCGCTGGCGAAGTACCTCCGGAGCAACCGGCATTTGCTCAATGCAGCGGAAGAGTGCCTTGCTCGCGCCGGTCTTTTCCATCCAATAGCGGGTAATGGCGGCCGGCATCCGGGCTTCGTTGTTTTGATCGCCTACGCGGCGGATCACCTCGTCCGCCAGACGTTGCTCTCGCACGTACCGTTGGCGGGGAAACTTCGCTTGAGGAATCACCACGGTCTCCGTGCCGTTTTCGGTGGTCAGCTCAATCTCCAGGCGGTGATCGAAATCCATCGCCGGTGAGATGGTCATCCGCTGCCCATTGTCGTCCGGCACCATGCCGTTGGTTTGGTGGTAGTCGTAGCTGAGATCCATCCACAGCAGTTGCAGATACTGGGACAGAAACGGCACCGTTTTCAGTTGACGCTCCAGTGGCGAACTCAACACCGGACGGTTGGCCATCAATGCCACGCCCAGCGCGAACAAGTGGATGAACAGCGCCAGGCTGACCACGGTTCGCACGCCGACGCTCGGATAGCGAGATTCTTCTTCAACTGGCAGCGAAGAAGGGGAGGTAGGGTTGGTACTCATCAGGGGGTTTCCCACGCTTGTTGCGGATGCACCTAATTTGCTGCCGGTCGTAACCAGAGCGCCGTGAGGGGACGGCGCCATTCTGGTTTCGATCTGGCCAGCAAAACATCTGGTCCTTGTGAACTGTGCTGTGTCACGAGCAACTGTACGTTGCGTTTTAGCCCCGTGTCAGCCCTGGTGTCGAAAAAAGTTGCCTAAGGTTGTTATTCTGCTACACGCCAGATTCATCCGTCGTTTTTGCCGGTCCTGCCGAAGAAAACGGTGGTACAATGCTGCCGAAAACTATGCTTCCAAAAATCAGCGCAGATGTGGACTCCTGGTGGGGGATCCCAACCGCCCGATAGCTCCGGGCGTTTCCCAAATGTTTCAAGGCCTGATCATCCTGATGGAAAGAACAGGACCTCCGACACAACGCAAGAAGGACGAGAACTTGGATCGATTGGCTGAGATCCTGCCGACGGTGAACGCCTCGCTCAATGGGCTGGCGACCGTGCTGTTGTTGTGGGGATTCTGCGAAATCAAAAGGGGACGTGAGCTTCGGCATCGCAATATCATGCTGTCCGCGTTTGGCGTTTCGGTCGTGTTCTTGATCAGTTACGTGATCTACCACTTGATCAAACTCCACCAACCGTTTGCTGGCGTCGGCGCCGTGCGGTTGGTGTACTTCGCGATTCTGATCAGTCACATCATCCTGGCGGCGATGGTGCCTGTGCTGGCAATCTTGACCATCTATTTTGGCTTGCGAGACCAACGTGCCAGGCACCGGCGTCTGGCCCGCTGGACGTTCCCCATCTGGCTGTATGTATCGGTGACCGGCGTCGTGATCTACCTGATGCTGTACCACTGGCCGGTTTCCGCCGAATCACTTACAATGGTGTAGAACAAAGTCGAACGGTTCGGTTTGCACGGTTTGGTTTGCATTGACGAGACAAAGTATCACGATGAAGACCTTCACCCGACCAATGACGCTGGCACTTCTAGCAGGCATGGTTTGCCTGTTGGTTGCGGATGTTTCCTGGGGATGTCCCATGTGCAAAGAGGCCAACGCAGCCCACGCCAACATTGCCAGAGGGTACTTCTGGAGCATTCTGTTCATGTTGGCCACGCCGGCCACCATTTTCACCGGCATGGGTAGTTACTTCTACTGGCTCGTTCGCAAGGCGAACGCTGATCGTGCGGTGGGCTCCACCGACGACAGCCGCTGACCGTGGCCCGCTATCCCGCTAGCACCTCTGCGGGTTAGAGAATTTGCCAGAACGCACTTTTTCTGGGTATTCGACTTCTAAAATTCAAGTGAAGTTTCCGATACCCAAAGCAGACCCACTCACAGGTGGCGTTCCCAACCCTACGATTCCGGCAGCAGTGACAGCAAGTCCTCGAGGCAACCCTCAGGCAATCGCTGAACAGGCGTTGTCGATGATCACAGCGCATGGTATACATTGCCCGCGCCGGGGACATTCACGTCATCCGGGATTAGGATCAACGAATCAAACTCAGACCGCTCACGGACGAGCCCCGTTTGGGATTGATGAGCTTCGACCGAATAAATACTAGCGGCCCCGTTGCTCACGCATACCGCATCAGTCGGTACGGGCCTGACATGGAAGGAGGCTCCCGATGTCGAGTTCTCAACAAGAGTTACAGGTCCACATCCGTTGGATGATTCGTCGTGATATGCCTGAAGTGCTGGCAATCGAAGGGTCGAGTTTCGAATTTCCCTGGAACGAAGACGACTTCGTTCGCTGCCTGCGACAACGCAACTGCATCGGCATGATTGCCGAATGCGAGAACCGCGTGGTGGGCTTCATGATTTACGAACTGCACAAGACCAAGTTGCACCTGCTCAACTTTGCGGTATCGCCAGATTTCCACCGCAAGAATGTAGGGCGAATGATGGTCGATAAGCTGGTCAGCAAACTTTCGCTCCAGCGACGCACCCGGATCACGCTGGAAGTGCGGGAAACGAATCTCTCCGCCCAGTTGTTCTTCAGAGAGTGCGGTTTTCGGGCCACCAACGTGTTGCGGGACTTCTACGAAGACAGCCCTGAAGACGCCTACACCATGCAGTTTCGCTACCAGCCGGTACCGCAAGAACTGGCCCAACCGGTCAACCGGATCCGGCGACTGGCAGGCTGAGTCGTGGTTCTATGTAGAACAGTTGTCCCAACTGTTCATGAACCATGAATAACGTGTCGGGCACATCTACAGATGAACAGTTGAGACAACTGTTCGACATTAGACGTCACAAAGCGAGACAGCCTGGTGCAGTCCTTGCCAGGGGTCGCGGGTGGGAATGAACTCCTGTCCCACGTACCCTTGGTAGCCAATCTCGATCAACTTTCGCATCGCGGCCGGGTATTGAATCTCTTGGGCGTCGTCCAACTCGCCGCGTCCAGGGTTACCGGCGGTATGCACGTGGCCTAGAATTTCTTGATGCTGGCCAAGTCGGCGGAATACGTCGCCGTTCATCACCTGCACGTGGTAGATGTCGAAGAGTAGCTTCATCCGCTTCGAATCCACATTGCGGACGATCGAAGCCACGTAGTCCAGGTCATCTCCCTGGTAGCCGGGATGCCCCTTCATGGGATGCGTTTCGTCTCGGGTGTTGAGTTGCTCAAGGCAAACATTGACCCCTTGCTTCTCAGCGTACGGCATCAACTTCTTGAGTCCCTGGACGCAGTTGTCGGCCCCTTCTTCGAGCGAAATCTCGCCGCTGGTGGGATCTTCGGCATCTCGCCACTTGTAGCCAGTAAAGGCAATCACGCTCGGGAATCCAGCCTCGGCACAGTGGTCGATCATCTTCTTTGTGTTGGCGATCACCTCGTCATGGTACTTGGGATTATTGAATCCCTTGACGAAAGGAGCCCCTGGCATGCCGTTCATGGCCAGGCTGCAGATGAGCCCATGTTTCTTGAGAACGCCCCAATCTTTGGGATCTGCGAGTTCGACCGAAGGGCAACCTAAGCGAACGGCGACTTCACAAATCTTGTCAATCGACCACTTCTCACCAGCTGCCGCAAAGCACCAGTAGGCAATGGATTGCTTGATACGGCCATGCTGCACGGCTCGGCCTTCGGTGGTTTTCGAAGCGGCCGCTCCAGCGGCATCGTCTGCTTGAGACCAGGCTGGCAAGAGGGCGCTGCCCGCCACGGCACCAAGTCCCGCCTGCAGCCAGCGCCGTCGATCGCACGATGGTCGAGATTGGTTCACTGGGTCACTCATCAGAACACCTCCGCTGCGAAGATTGGCAAACAAGGGGGGAACGCTGCAAGTGTGTTCCCTCCGCGTCCTGGTTGCAACCCTTTACTCCGCGACCGTCAAGACATTGCCAGTTGCCGCTGGTTGCTGTTGCTGGGGAGATTGCCGCTGCACTATCCTGCGTGTTGAGCCAAGCTTTCAACCCAGGGCAAATCCACACGGCCTACTGCCGGAACTTCCAAATCGCATCAAGGGATTGAGCATGCCGACTCCGGACGAACTGGTACAGCAAGCAGCGCCACGGCATCAACAAGGTCAACTTGCCGAAGCCGAAGCTCTGTACCTTCAGGCGTTAGCTCTCGATCCGCAACATCCGCAGGCGATGCAATTGCTGGCGGTCGTCGAAGATCAAACCGGCAGGTCCGCCGCGGCGGTGCAGCGGTTCCAGCGATCTTTGCAACTGGCACCGCAGCGTGTGGCGACCATGCAGAACCTGGCCCAAGCGTATCGCCGGCTGGGTTATGACGTTGGGGCTGAGAACCTGCTGCGGAAAGCGATCAAGCTCGAACCGAAATCGTTCGATGCCCATCTCACGTTGGCCACGGTACTGCTCAAGTTGGGAAGAAGTGCGGAAGCGCTGGCAGTTTGCGAGACGGCGCTTCAGCTTCGCCGCGACTCGGCAGATGCCGAAGTTCTTTGGGCCCGCTGTCAAATCGACTTGGGAGATCCGGCGCAAGCCTGCCCTGCGCTGCAGCGGGCGCTTTCGCAAACACCACCCCCCTTGGATGCCTGGCTGGCGCTGGCCGACGCGCTCGAACAACTCGACCAAACAACTCAGGCAATCCAATTGCTGACGAGTCGGGTTCGCCAAGAACCTCGGCACGCGCATGCCTGGCTGCGCCTGGCTGAACTTCACGAGCGTCAACAAGACTGGCCGGCCGCCGAGGCGTGCTATCGGCAGATAGCGGGTTTTGCCGCTCTGGCGGTCGAGGTGCAAACCGGCCTCGCCCGTTTGGCCAGGCTGGCTCACAACGAACCGACAGCAACTCAGCACGAAGCTCAGGCCAGGGCGGCCCGACGAGATCGGGTTGCTCCGCTGATCAACGAAGGTGAGAAGTTGCAAGCCGTCGGCAACTTGCCAGTGGCCGAAGCCGCGTATCGCCGTGCGGCTGGAAATCGAACCGACCCTGATCGAGGCTTGTAACAATCTGGCTTCCATCTTCACCGACCAAGACAAGCTCGAGGAGGCCGAGCAGTGGTTTCGTCAAGGGCTCGAGATTCGCCCCGACCATCCGGTACTTTACAACAACCTGGCAGGCGTGCTCCACAAGCAACAACGCACGGACGAAGCAAAGGTCGCCTTTCGGCAAGGGCTCAAGCTCAAACCGGATGAGCGCTGGGGCGAACTCCGGCTTGCCACGCTTTGCCCAACCGTCTTTCCGGATGTGGAGTCCATCGATGCGTTCTACGTGCAACTGCACGAGCAGTTAGCTGCCTTGGAGGCCGACCCTCCTCCCCTGGACTTGAAACGGGTGGGCAACCAGAGTTGCCAGCCAGCGTTCGAACTCCAGTTCCATGGGCGTTCTGCGCGAGCGTGCCGCGAGGCATTTGCAAGAGTGGTCCGCCCCAATTTCCCCCAGCTGGATCTTCCGTCACGGCGGGATCGTCCCAGATTGGGCTATGTGGTTACGCGTAAACACGAGCGGGCTTTTCTGAACTCGATGCAAGGAATCGTCACCGGCTTGGCGGACCGTGGAGACTTCGAACAATTGGTCTTTGTCACGCCCTGGGGTGAGGGGCGGATGCGCACTGGGCTGGCAGACAACCGCGTGCAGGTGATCGCGATGCCGGGCCGGTTTGACCAACTAGCGGACGCCATCCGAACTGCGGCGTGCGACGTCCTCTACCACTGGGAGATTGGCACAGATCCGGTGAACTATTTCCTCCCCTTGATGCGACTGGCTCCCGTGCAATGCACTTCGGTTGGCTTTCAGATCACGTCCGGCATGGAGGAGGTGAACTACTACATCTCCAGCGAATTGGGGGAAGTCGAGACGGCTCAAGACGACTACACCGAGCGGCTTTGGAACTTGGCTTCGTTGGATACCATCCGCAGCGGTTTTGACGAAAGCCAAGTGGCTCCGTTCACGGACGTGCAGCGACAGCAGTGGGGCCTCACACCGGGCCGAAGAGTCTACGCCTGCCCACAGCAGATCGGCAAGTTTCACCCAGACTTTGACCCGCTGTTGGCTGGCATTCTGGAAGCGGACCCGCAAGCTGAGATTGCTATCACGAGCGACAACACAGGGCATGCCGGACGCCAGTTGATGCAGCGTTTCGAACGAACTCTCGGTCCGTCGGCTGAGCGCGTCAGGCTGGTTCCCTGGCTGGCGCGGTCACAGTACTTGAGCCTGTTGGCGGGGGCTGATGTTCTGCTGGATCCGCTGCACTTCACCGGCGTGACGACAACCTTCGACGCTCTATGGCTCGGCCTGCCGATTGTCACTCTTCCCACCGATCAAAAACGTGGGCGGTATACCACCGCCTGCTACCTTCGGCTGGGCTTGGACCCCAACGATTTCGCCGCGCTGAATGCCACCGACGCCAGTCAGTACGTGCAGTTGGCGGTTGACTTGGCCACCGACCAAGAGAAAAAGCGGACCATTGGTCAGGCACTGCGGGCACGGCGAGAAATCTTGTTCGACGATCCCCTGGCAGTGAGCGAACACCATCGGGCGTTCGAATCCATGCTGGCCGAAGCGCGCGCCACAAGTCGCTGACTAAGCTAAGACTCGATGGGAATATAACGGTCCTGTTTCCATACTGTGAGCGGGACGGCGCTCGCCACGGATGCAGTTGGGAAAACGCTGCAACACACCGTTGGCTCGTGGCGCTAGTGCTGCGTCAGCGCTTAGATTTCGGGTTGGGTGCCATGGCATCCGAAATTTGCCATGACAAAGCACTAGGGCCAAAACCGCTCATTCATTAATTTGCGATAAGCCCTCTACGCTGACGACTAATTGGCCTTGGGTTTCAGCGGGGAAGTCGCAGGATTGCCGCCTGGCAGTAGTTTTTTGACATCGTCCTCTTGATCTCGCTTCGCGACGGTGAACGGATCGGCAATCTGGCAATTGGGAAGCAAATTGCGGAGGCTGTTGACTTTCGCAGCACTGACCTTGGTCTCAAGCAGACCGAGTCGGCGGAGCGGCAGTCGTGTCAAAGGTGCCAAGGCAGCGTCTCCGATTGCGTTGTTCGAAAGATCAAGCATGCCTAGCTTCTTCAGTTCTGCCAAATTCTTGACGCCGGCATCGGTGATTCGGGTGTTCGCCAAACTCAGCACGGACAACTCCGTCAGCAAGGCAATGGACTGCAGCGACGTATCGGTGGTTCGGGTCTTGGTGAGATCCAGCCACTGCAAGCTCTTGAGCGGTCGAATCGAGACCAGCCCTCGGTCTCCCACTTTGGTTTCGGCCAGGTAGAGTTGCTGCAACTTGGTGGCTTTGCCCAAGGGGGCCAGATCCGAATCGGAGATCGAAAGTTTGGCGAGTGACAGCCAGGTGAGTTCCGGAAATTGCGTCAGCCCCTCCAGGCTGGTGACCTTGGTCTCGTGCACGTCAAGCTGCGCCAGTTTCTCCAAACCGACGAGGCTCTCCACGCCGGCACCGCTGATGTCCGTGTTGAACAGGATGAGTTGGTTAAGATTCTTTAGCCCTCGAAGCCAACGCAAACCCCGATCGGTAATGGCCGTATTTCCCAGATTGAGGGAGTTCAAATATTCGGCGTCCGCCAGTGCTTCCAACGCTTTGTCCGTGATCTTGGTTTGAGCCAGGCTCAAGGAAATCAGGCCGGGGATGGCTGCAATATGCCTGGCCCCCTCATCTCCGAGCGGCAAACTCGTCACGTTGAGTGCGACAGGGGATTCCAGGAACTTCAGAGGCCGCAGGTCATTCCCAACCGACGTGTTCTGCAGGTCGATCTGCAAGACGTTGCCGGCCTGGGTGACGGATCCCTTTTGCTTAAAGACCCACTCAACCGCCTCGCGATCGAAGAACCCCAGTTTGTTGAGCAGTTCTTGCTGACTGGGTGACCAACCAGCAGCGGCCTGTTCGAGCTCATCGCGGGTTAGGCGTACGGGGGCTTTTGGTTCCGAAGTCGAAACGCTCAATTCCTCGCTGTCGCCGCACCCGCCACTCAGCAAGGCGGCGAATCCCAGCAGCAACAGGCAACAAGGAAAAGCGTGAAAGCGAAGTACGGTCAGGGGGGTGGGTAGTTTCATGACCAGCAAAACCCAAGTGCTGCACCATCAGGCAAACTCCGCCGTAGGCCAGAGTAATGCCCCGGGGCATGGAATCTATGAAGAACGGAAGTAGGACGACATAACTCCATTCTACATTGTCCTGGCAGATTGCGAACGATCTCGTCTGACAAGCGAATACGAGTTTCCACCTCGGACAGTTGCAATACCTAGGCAACGTGCAAGCGTCCTCACCGTTGCAGCGGTGACGCTCGCTGGGGCTGGTTGGTCCAACCATTCGTCTACATTTTCGCGATTCTAGTGTACCGAAGCTCACAAAAGCTTGACGCGCTGGGGGGTGGTCAATTCTACTGGAGGTTAAGAAACGTCCCACCTCCTATGCCGGTTACTCTGGCTCCCGCCTGACTTTCGAGGGATGGTTTGTATGTCGATTCGTCGAGTCTTTTCCCTTGTTCTGACCTTACTTCTGATCACCACCTGGGCAGCCACCTATCCGACAACTGCTCCGGCTGCGGCACCGCTCCACGACGTCATTGATCAACACATTGCCGCTCAAGCGGGAGGTCCCGCTCGCGCCGAAGTCCACCGATGCCGAGTTTCTTCGCCGGGTCTATCTGGATGTAGTCGGAAAGATTCCAACGGCCGAGCAGGGGCAAACTTTCCTGAAAGACCAAAACCCGCAGAAGCGGACGAACCTGATCGAGCAGCTCTTGGCCAGCGACGGTTACCCTCGTCGAATGCGAGAATCGCTGACAGCCATGCTTCTAGAGCGGCGTTTGAAAGAGCCGGACCTGGCCTGGAACGCGTACTTGGAAGAGTCGCTGCGTGCCAACAAGCCCTGGGACCAACTCATTGCCGAGTTGCTGTTCCCTGACGATCAACCAGAGCTTGCCGCAGCCAAACAATTTCTGGCCGTGCCGGGCCGCCAGCGAGATGCCCACCAACAAACCCGAGACGTTGCTCGACTGTTGCTAGGGCGGGATATCCTCTGCTCGCAATGTCACGATCACCCAACGGTGGGGGACTTCGCGCAGAATGAGTACTTCGGCCTGTTCTCTTACCTACAGGACAAGCCGGAGAAGGCGGTCAACGCGTTTGAGTCCGTGTTTGTGCCCGGCGAGAAAACCACGGGCCCCCGGTTGCCAGATGCCGTGGAGGTTTCGATCCCCACCTTCGAGAAGAGTCAGGCGGAAGAGGCAAAGCAGTATCGCCCCCGCTTGCTGCTTGCCCGAGACCTTCCCACGGCGGACAACCGGCACTTTGTCCGCAACAGCGTCAACCGGTTCTGGTTCATGTTGATGGGCCGGGGATTGGTGCATCCGCTGAGTTTGATCCACAAGGAGAATCCACCTTCGCACCCAGCGTTGCTGGACGCCCTGTCCAAGGACTTTGCCGATCATGGATTCGACATCAAGCACCTGGTTCGCGAGATCCTGCTCTCCCAGGCGTATCAGCGCAGCAGCAAGATGCCTGAAGGAATGGACATGGCGGATTGCCCCCCAGAGTCGTATCGGGTAGCAGTTGCCAAACCGCTTTCTCCGGAACAGATGGCCTGGTCCACGATGATTGCCACCGGCAACCTGGAGCGAATTCAGGCGGTGCCGGTTCCGGAAAAGTCCACCTTTAGCCAATACAATTACATCAACGGCAAGATCGACGAACCGCCCGACAACCTGTTCGACACGATGAAGTTGTTTGTGGACACGTTCTGTAACCCACCTGGCGAACCTGAGGTGGACTTTGCGCCTTCCATGGAGCACTCGCTGTTTTTGAGCAACGAACGGTTAATCCTGGATTGGTTGCGCCCGCACCCTGGCAACCTGGTGGAGCGTGCTGCCAAGATCCAGGACAACCGACAAGTGGCCGAACTCGTCTATCTCTCGGTATTGACGCGGTTGCCGAGCGAAGACGACCTGGCGCTGGTCAACGATTTTTTGACCGAGCGCAGCGAGGACCGGACGGGTGCCGTCGGTGATCTGGCTTGGGCCCTGCTGACGTCTGCCGAATTTCGTTTGAACCATTAAACAACCGACTTGCTTTCCTGAGTTGGGAAGAGCAGCCACATAGCATCGAAGGACAGGATATGAATCGGTCGTACGCATGCGGCAGCATTGCTCATGACATCTCACGGCGGCAAATGCTGGGGACGCTAGCAGGTGGCGCAGCGGCAAGCACTTTTGGCTTAGGGGCTTTGCTCCAGCCAGCCTTGGCCGAGGAGATCAAGAAGAAAAACCGGCAGGTGCTGTTCATCTGGCTGGATGGTGGTATCAGCCAGCTTGAGTCGTGGGATCCCAAACCCCGGACCGAGTTTGGTGGGCCCTATCGGGCGATCCCAACTTCCGTGCCGGGGGTGCATTTTTCGGAGCTCGTGCCTGAGACTGCCAGGCGGATGGACAAACTGTGCGTGATTCGCAGTATGAAAACGGTCGACCCCAACCACTCGACCGGCGTACCGCGCGTTCAACAAGGAGATCCCAAGAACCGAGGAGTGACCTATCCGTACATTGGTTCGGCCTTGGCCAAACTGATGCCGCCGGACAACGACCTTCCGGCTTACGTCTGGATCAAGCCAGGGCGTGGCGGGTTCTTGTGGAAAGACGCTGGTTTCTTGGGTTCGAAGTACGGCTGTCTGGCGTTGGGCGAAGGGAAGCCGCCGATTCATATCCATCGGCCTGAGTCGATCACGGACGACCGAGATATTGCTCGCAATGAACTCCGGCAAAAACTCAATCGGCAGTTTGCTTCCGGTCGGCGAGACTCGGAGATTGACGCCTACGATTATTCGTACCGCATGGCAGAGCAACTGATGAGGCGGAAAGATCTCTTTGATGATTCGCTGCTCTCACCGCAAGACGTCGCCCGCTACGGTACGCATCCGCTGGGGCGGCACTTGTTGCAAGCCCGACGTCTGCTCGAAGCTGGTGTGCAGTTTGTCAAAGTGAACTCGTATCATTGGGATACGCATGGTGACAACTTCAACATGCACAAAGCGTTGGTGCCGCAAATCGATCAGCCGTTTGCCGCCATCATGGATGATCTCGAAGAACGTGGCATGCTCGACAACGGTGGTGGTGGTGTTGATGAGTGAGTTCGGCCGCACCCCGCAAATCAATAGCCGGCTGGGACGTGATCATTGGCCGGTGGCCTGGTCCGTTGTGCTGGGGGGAGCTGGCATTCAAAAAGGCGTGGTGGTCGGCAAAACCAATGCCAATGGGACCAACTGCGATTACACCGAGTTTGACTGTGGGCATCTGTTCCACACGATCTTCAACGCCGTGGGAATTGACTCTCTAGCGACTGAGTACGTCAACAATGGTCAACCGCTCCCGATTGCTCATGAAGAGTTGTTCCCGATCAAAGAAGCGTTAACTACCTGACAGAAGAGAAGTCGTTCAATTTGAGACAAGTTTTCGTGGGTGCCATGTCCTCGCTCAAATTGGTTCGAGGTCCCTACCTCGTTCGTTGAGAGTGCCAGCCCTCGTTCGTTTTTTCTCACTCCCGTTGAGCCCCGTTGCGGCAGAAAACAAGATGGCAATAGATCCAACCAAAGCCTGGGAGTCCTCCACATTCGAATCCGATCGGATGTTGCTCTCGGCCCGATTCAGCCCTTGCGGGAAATTTTTGGCAGCGGTCGGTGTGCACGAGCCGGTCACGTTGTGGGACGTGGAGTCCGGCGCGCAAACGCTGCTGACAGCGCACCAGACTTGGGTCAGCGCGGTCGTGTTCCATCCCACGGACAAGCTGCTCTTCACCGGCGATGTTCACGGAACGATGCATTGCTGGAAGTACGATCCCGTGGTTGCCAAGCCGGTTTGGTCCCGTGCCGGTGAGCAGTCTTGGGTTCGGGCGATGGCGATCTCAGCGGACGGCCAGCACTTGTTCTCGGCAGGCAATGATCAGGTAGTGCACGTTTGGTCCACGCGGGACGGTTCGCACCAGCGGCAGTTGGAAGGTCACCAGGCGGACGTCTACAGCCTGATGCTCGATCCAGACGGCAAGACCTTGCTCAGTGGCGATGTGCTCGGAGAGATCCTGGTCTGGGATCTCGCCTCCGGCAAACAAACGCGCAAGATCGATGCTTCTGCTCTGCATACACGGGGCGAAGACTTTTTGGCAGATGTTGGCGGTGCCCGATCCATGGCTCTCAGCGCCGATGGCAAGACGCTGGCCGTGGGGGGGATGACGGACTCGTCCAGCAATACGTTCTGCAACGGCAAGCCGGCTGTGCTGCTGCTGGACTACGCGACCGGCAAGTTGCAAGAAACGCTGCGTCCCACGGTCAAGGGAGATGGGCCGATTGAAGGGCTTGCCTACCTGGCAGATGGTACACTGGCGGCTCAGAACGAACTGCTCAACAGCAGCACGTCGCTCGAGTTTTGGAAGCCGGGCGAAGCCAAGTCGTTCCACCAGATCAAACGCACCAGCGGCTACTCCATCGACGTCCATCCGGACGGTCAGCGCATTGCGGTCACCACGCACAAGCCCAACGGACCCGCTGGCAATCCCACCAAGGCGGATCCCGAAACTTACACCAGCCACAACGGCACGGTGGTCATCTACAGCCTGTTCGAGAAGCCAGCCAGTGAAAAGCCAGATCCGAAGGCGAAAAAGAAGTAGCGCCCCATAGGGCTTGCTCGCTACCTGCGACGCCCGCCGACGTCCCAACCTTCTGACTTGGCAGACATGGCTGTTTCGCACAGTTCCTCGAACCCTGCCGGTACGATTCGCGCTTCACTGCGGAGTTCTTGCAAGAACTGCTTCTCACATTCGCGGATCTGCCCATCCGAGTAGATCATCTTGAGCAAGTAGAACTGCTCAGCTTGGCTGATCTCGCCATCATCGGTCGAATCGACATGGACCGTCTTCAAGTGAGGCCGACCGTCCAATGAGAACAGTGGGAAACGGGAGACTCCCGCCGGTGTTCCAGGATCACTGGATGCTTTCGGCATCGGTGATGTCGATGTCGAGCCGTGTATTCGACCGCGTCGGAAAGCTCGCTGACCGTTGCCTGTTCGAGTAACCGCAGCACCCGGATGTACTCCCTGGTCCCAGCCCATGCGGTTGACGCTCTTGTCGACGACGAGCAGAGTATCGAAACAATCAGGTAGATCCCAGTCGGCCGGGGGTCGGGCATGATCCAATCCGCCCGGCTTGCGTTCCAGAAGTGCCAGGTAGTGCACCGGATCAAAGATGAACTCTTCCCGGCCCCAATGACGGGGGTGCCTGGCGATCAGCCGGTCCTCGAACACGAAGCGAACCTCGTCCACCGTGGCTACAACGGTGATCTTGCGATGACCGTACTTGACCGGCACCGAGTACGAGTTGTTATCGAAACGAACCAATGACAGAGAGTTGGCGGCTGCTGGGTGACTCGTCTGGCATCGAACTCTTGCGCGGGCATGGTCAACATCGATGCACGTTCCTCTCCCAGAAGCTTCTCCTTGACATCCGGCTTGCCCCGAAGCTGACGGCGGAGGTCTTCTCGACAATGCAACTCCAACTCGGTGTTGAACTCGGCCAACGAATCAACCCGCGGTACCGGGAACGAGATAGTGAGACTGAGCGAAGTCCAGCAGCCGCTCCACGTGGCCCTTCTCCATGGGGCGCGCTGCACCAGGCAGAAGTGATCTTCAAACAGGTAGTGACTCTTGAGCCTCTGAAACTCGCGGGTGACCTCCCGGTCTCTGGCACCTGTGATCTTGGCTACGGCAACCTTGGCGTTGTCATAGCTGATCCGTTTCGGGACACCGCCGAAGAAAGCAAACGCTCGTTTATGACCTTCGAGAAATGACTCGGTGCACTCACGTGGAAACGCCTGGATATAGATCGCGTCGGAGTACGGCAGCGTCATCACCAGCAGGGCCACCTTGACCTGTTGGCCTCTCACCAGAACCCCAGCAAAGCCAAAGTCGACCTGCGCCTTCAGCCGGTGGATGAGCCAGCGGCAGAAAGACCTCCTTGTGGGTCTGCCTCCAAGCCCGTACCGCATCCTTGACGATGGTGTATCCGCCGGTGAAGCCGTGCTAAACATGCACGATTGAATTGTAGAATTACTATTATAAACTTGGAGTCGAGATGAAGAGACGTTTAATTTCAGTTTTAAAAAATTGAATGTTGTGTTTTAGTAATTCTAATTTAGGCGTTATAAATAATTCATTATATGCTGATGAAATTGTTGCCAATGAATGCGGAGGCAAGGCCGTTGTATAAATAAAAGAACGCGCAAAATTAATCAAATAGGTTTTTAAGTCTTCGTTGCATAATATGGCAGCACCATGACAGCCTAAAGCTTTTCCGAAGGTGATTAATCTTGCAAAGATTTCTTCTTCTAAACCTAAATCTTGTAAGAGTCCAACACCTTTTTTTCCATGCACGCCAACAGCATGTGCCTCATCTACTATTAACAGGCAATGAGATGCTTTGCACAAATCTACTAATCCTTTAAGGTCAGGTGAATCACCATCCATAGAAAACACAGATTCAGTAACAATGTAAATTGAATTATCCACATGAAGGCGATCAATAAGAGCTTTTAAATGATTTAAATCATTGTGTTTAAACTTATGTGCTTTTGCATTTGAAAGTTGAATACCATCTCTTATGGAGGCGTGGATAAACTCATCATAAAGGATAACATCACCACGTTGAGGTACTGACGAAAAGAAGCCTAAATTGGCATCGTAACCAGAATTAAAAATAAGTGCAGCATTGCATTTATGATACTCACAAAGAAGATTTTCTAATGCGGCATATAAATTATGATTCCCAGATAGTAAGCGTGAACCAGTTGAACCGTTTTCAAAATGGTTGTGTCCTACTAAAAAATCGTGTGTTGTTTTTTATATGGATTTTGATTTGTAAACCCGAGAAGAATCATTAGACGCAAAATCGACAAGATTGTTTGGAGTTCCAAGTTGACGCAAGGCAGCATCTTGTTGTCGTTGATCGATTTTTGATTGAAGTGTTTTAGGTAATTGCTTCATAAGACAAATATAAATAATGAATGCCCTTTTAAATAGAGATCTCCTAAATATTGTAAATTTAAAACGTGAATATTGAAATTACATATCATAGAGCCTCTATAGATGAAGAGTTGCAGCAAATTTTGGAGCTTCAACGTATTAATTTACCTCAAAGACTTTTAGATACTGAAAAAGATAACGAAGGCTTTGTAACAGTACATCATTCATTTGAAGTATTAAAACGAATGAATGAGAAGTGTGCGCATGTGATTGCAAAGCACAATGATAAAGTTGTTGGTTATGCTTTATACGTCTCTATGAGTTTAAAAAAGAGATTCCTGTATTAGGGTCTATGTTTGAAGAAATTGATAAAGCGCTTCAAAATCAAAAATAAAGAGACTTATCCCTATCTTACAATGGGACAAGTTTGCATTGATAAAAACTTCAGGAAGTTAGGCATTTTTAGAGGCATGTATGAATTTATGCGTGCTGAACTCAAAACAACATTCGAAGCTATAATTACTGAAGTAGATGGTAGTAAATGTGAGATCTTCAAATGCTCATGAAGCAATTGGCTTTGAGCTTTTGAAAATGTATAAATCAAATACGCATAATTGGGAATTGATTATTTTGGAACTGGACATAAAAAAAGCCAAACATAAAGTTTGGCTTTTAGTGGTTTTGAAACGTTGAACACGTCTTGCTCTGTGAACGACTAATTTATCTTCTTCAGATAATTCATCCATACCTAAAATTGCGATAATATCTTGTAATTCTTTATAACGTTGTAAAGTCTCTTTAACTCTTTGTGCAGTATTATAATGCTCATCACCTACAATATCAGCAGTCAAAATTCTTGAAGTTGAGTCCAATGGATCAACTGCAGGATAAATTCCTAACTCAGCAATTTTACGAGAAAGTACTGTTGTTGCATCTAGGTGAGCAAATGTGTTTGCTGGTGCAGGATCCGTTAAATCATCTGCAGGTACATAAACCGCTTGTACAGATGTAATAGAACCATTTTTAGTTGAAGTAATACGTTCTTGCATCGCTCCCATCTCAGTTGCCAATGTTGGTTGATAACCTACGGCAGATGGCATACGACCTAGAAGTGCAGACACCTCAGATCCAGCTTGTGTAAATCGGAAGATGTTATCAACGAAGAAAAGAATATCTTTCCCTTGTCCTTCACCTTCACCATCTCTAAATATTCAGCCAATGTTAATCCTGATAAAGCAACACTTGCTCTTGCTCCAGGAGGCTCATTCATTTGTCCGAAAACTAATGTTGCCATAGATTCTGATAAACCTTCTTTATCTACTTTAGATAAATCCCATCCTCCTTCTTCCATAGATTCTTCAAATGCTTTACCATACTTGATAACGCCAGATTCAATCATTTCTCTCAACAAATCATTTCCTTCTCTTGTTCTTTCACCTACTCCAGCGAATACAGACAAACCAGCATGCCCCTTAGCAATGTTGTTGATTAACTCCATAATTAATACAGTTTTACCAACTCCTGCTCCACCAAATAAACCA
>CALOEH010000214.1:0-20961 GCA_942492195.1 uncultured Planctomycetia bacterium
GGACCCAAGAAGACATTGATCGAAAGTTCTTCCCCACCTCGGCCGAGATGGCTGTCTTGCTGGGAGCCAATGCGGATACCATCAAGATCGCCCAGACCGTACCTGCCGGAAACACCGCCAAGGTCCAAGAGGCAGAGGTCCGACAAGTGGTTCATTCGGCCGTCAAACCCAACGTGGTGACCGAGACCACTGACATCAGTCAACCTCCTACTATTTTCAAGCCGTCGGAGAGTTTCCCCTACGGTGTCGAACTGGCCACACGAGCTGGCGATTCCTACGCCGCCATTGCTGTGGACGAAGAGGCCAAATCGCGAGGCTTTGCCGAAGTGACCATTGGCGATGATCAGGAGTTTGCTGTCCGGATTGACAACCCAACGGACAACTATGTAGGTGTCGATATTCGCTTCGACGGCATCAACGTGTTTGCCTTCAGCACGAATGAAGACTATCGACAAAGCGGGATGTGGGCAATCAAGCCACACAACAAGAGCAACTACATCACTGGCTGGCATCATCACGGTCCCGACGCAAACGGCCTCAACGAGATGTTCTCGTTCGTGATCGCCAAGTACGGGGAAAGTGCCGTTGCCAAACTTGGAGGGGATCCCAGCAAGTTGGGAACCATGACGGTCCTCTTCTACGAGTGCATCTCAGCCCCCAAGAGTGCTGGGAACAAAGGGCAACTTACTAATGACCGCGGTGTTGGCCTGGGACGCGAAGTAAAACAGCGCACGGACCTGGCATACATCAAATACGGCCGACTGCTGGGATCCATCAGCGTCAAGTACAAGCCGCCGACGCATCCGGTGGACCTGCCGATTTCGGAGAAACTGTAGTATCGTAGAAGGGATTGCTTGCTTGAAGTCGAGAATCCGTTGAATGCACCCAGGTTCTGAGAGAGATTCTAGCGACCAACGGGAGCCGGGTTCTGCATGTGAGCGGAAGCTCAAACGGTTCGGAGGTCCACTACCTCGTGTGATCGTTCGTTTTAAGTCCTTGATGGGGAGTGAAAGAGATGAAAGCGTTGAAGACCCTCAGCCTGGCGGCCGTGATCGCCGCCGCATTCCTAGCTTCGAGCGGAACGCAAGCCGAAGCCTCGTATAGTGGCCGGAGCTACTACTCGAGTTGGAGTTACTACCCGCAGCGGTCATACTACTACCGCCACTACCACTACAAGCCGTATGCCACGTACTCCGGCTACAAGTACCACTACTGCATCCATTACCCCACCCGTCCTCGGTACGTTTACTACTACAACCCGTACCAGCGAACCTACTGGGGCCGCTACGATCTCGAAAAAGGTGGCTACAGCCTCCTGCCCGAAGATCAACGCAAGGAAAACCTGAACGACATTCCTGAAGACGCGTTCCCGGCACCGGGCGAGATGCCTGCGATTCCCGAATCGGAAGACAACGTGCAGATTCCGAAACCGGCCGCAGACGATCTCCCCGCGAGCAAGACCCCTGGCGACACGCCGGGTGAATAGTTCAGCCTCGTCGTTCTTTGAGAACACCAAGCCGTGACATGAGGGGTTTGAGATCATCCCTCACCAACAGCAAACGCCGAGTCGCACACGCATGCGGCTCGGCGTTTGTGTTTTGTCGTCATCACGCGCAACGTAGCGCGTTCCTGCCTATGAGCGGGTGCACCATGCCCTCGCTTGCGTGGGCATGGCAAACACGGTCAATCATCCACTTGCATGCCAGCGTGGCCACGCAAGCGGTGGCTTCATCATCACGTCTCGTACATCACGTCTCGTACATCACGATGACCAGCACATCCGAGGGAAAGGGGCCGTTGCCGCCGAGCGGTTCGGAACCTGGATCGCGCAGGGCACTCTGCGGCGCGATGTTGCCATGAATGCTCTGCACGCGTGCTCCCGAGGAGCGAATCCAATCATTGATCTCGCGTTCGAGTGCCGACACTTCACTTTCGATACTCTTGAAGATTTTGACCTGCTGCACGGCTGTCATCCCGTCGTTTGATGATGTTCGATATTCCCCCTGCCGTCTTTCGTTGCCGACCGTATGTTTTAACATACGGGTCCGGTAGCCGAGACGGTATTTCGTCTGATTGGTGGTTCGCGAGCTGATTACGAGCCTAGTCGTTCGTTTTCCACAGACTTGGAACTGATGATCGGCGGCAAACCCGTGCTAATGCCGGGAAGAATGGCTGAGCGCAGCGGAGCCAGGCACCGCTCCAGCTGCGAAGCCGCGGTACTTTGCACGGCGAGGCCGGCGAATGTGAGTTTGCTCCGCACCAAACCGTCGATCGAGAAATTGGCTCCGTCCATCGACATCCGGCTCTGCCCGCCAGTTAGCCAGGCTGCAATATGGCAACCCTCTTCGACGACGGTCCCTTCCCCTTTCCAGTGCAGTTGGCGAATGATCGCATCGGGGGACTCTGCCCCGGCAAACAGGAGTAGTGCGTCCTGGTCGCCAGAGGCCAGCACGCACTGCTGCGTTTCGAGCGAGATCTCGCCCGGCGTGACATCCTCCGCTTCGTACCGGCACGCCAATAGCGATCCACCGCGAAGCGTGCAGCGGGTGAGCGAAAGTTGAATCACATCGTCCGCTTGCGGTGCCTGATCGAAGTACACCAGCGGCCCGGGTCCCAACATCAGGCAGTGGTGGCATTCCAACACCACGGCACCGCCGCCAAGTCGCACATCGACGGCCGATTGCAACCGGCGGAACACGCAGTCGGTCAGTTCCATCCGAAAGGTCGGCAGATGCGAACTCAGCCCTTCGGCACTGCGTTGCCAGACAATGGCTGTAGGAAGTGGCCCCTGGCCGGAAGACTGAAACGAACACTGTCGAAAACGCACGCCCGCCGCGCGCAATCGGACCAGCGCAGATGGACCGTCGCTAGCCATCGAAGGCTCGGGGGCCCAAACGAAGTCGATGTTCTCAAAGACCACGTCTTCTCGGTCCACCACCAGTCCTTCAGGCGGCACAATCACCTGCGCGCGTTGATCCCTTTCACCTCGTACGGTCTGCCCCGTTTGAAGCGGCAGCCGCTGCAGGAGCCGCAACGGACGATCCACTGGAAGAAGCCGAACAGCCTGTTGCCCGCCATGCGCTCGGATCGCTTCTGGTGCATCCGCTGGCTCCTCATCGCTTGAGCGCTGGCCAGAGGGCTCAACTTGGGGATTCGTCGAGTTCGTTTGAGTAGCCGGATTGAGATTCACAGAATCGGTTCCAATTGCGGACGCCTCTTGCCGATCTGCAGCCACCACTTTGGATTTGGAAGGGACAGCTTGCGGTTTCCACAGAGGCCAGGTCATCAAACCACTGGCAATCACAATCCCGGCAACGGCGGCGAGAAGCAACCGTTGATTGGCCCCCGGTTGCGGCAACCGAATTGAAGGGCGAACCCCGGCTTGGCGCACGTCCAGCGAACCAGCGCTCCGCCGCAATTGCTCACGTCCCCGGCGAGTGGGCGCCCCCAGGGCTGTGGCCAACCTTGCAAACGAAGCAGGCCGTCGCTGCGGGTCTCGTTCCAGGCAGTGCTGAATTGCCCGAGCTAACGGTGGCGGAACGTCAGGAGCCAGCGCACGAATGTCCGGAAATCGGGCCGCTTCGGCAGCGCGGATCTTCCCGCGAGCGTCCACACCTGCCAAGGGAGACCGTCCCGCCGCCAGATGCCACCACAGACATCCGCAGGCGTAGAGTTCGCTGGCGACATCAGATGCAGAGCCGTCCGCAACACGTTCTGGCGAGAGACCATCGTAGGCTTCGGGCAACAGTTCAGCCGACGCATAAGATTCGCAACCGCGCAACGTGGGGCGGAGCATCGGCATCGGCAACACAATCTGGCCCGATGGAGTCAGCATCAACCGAGAGGCATTCAAGTCACCATGCAGCGAGCCGCTTTGTTCCAGCATGGCCAGCACCACGGTCATTTGCCGAGCGATCTCCAGAACCACTTCAGGCTCGAACCGCCCACGTCGTACAAGCCAACGTTGAGCCGTGGCACCATCGATCTGCGCTCCGGCGCCCCAGACGGCATCTTCTCGGTGTCCAATCAGGTTGGGCAGATGAACCAATCGTCGATCCGCATGGCGAAGCGTCTCGGTCGCCTGCCTGAGTCGTTCGGCATCTTCTTGAGGATGTTGCCGATGGCGAATGACCTCCAGCCTGGCACGTTCGCCGGTTTCCAAATGCAGGGCTTGATAAACTTCGCTGATCCCCGCTGCAGGGCAAGCCTCGGTAATCAGCAGCGGTCCGTAGCGCAACCCATCCACCTGACCCGTGCGGAACTGTTCGGCCTGATAGGGAGTGATGACGCCCGCCTGCGCTAGAGCGTCGATCCAGACCGACTCGAACATGGGCAGCCCCCCGGCCAGCCGCTGAGCCCGCCGTGCCACACTCCGCACTTGCTCTGGGGTCGCCAATCCGGCGTTCGCGAGCGTTTCGATCAACTCCGGCGGCGCATCAGGGAGAAGCTGCTTCATATTCGTTCCCAGCAATCAAGTGTTGCGCCAGCATCGGACATTTGTATGACTTCGCCAAAATCTTTGCGCACGCCATTCACTACTTCAAGCTGGCATTTCGAACAAGATCAGGTTGCTTGCTCGCCCCCTGCTAGCAGAGCGCGCATAATGGGATCCGTTACGCCGGTGGTCATTCAATTCAGACAAGGAAGGCACTCATGCGTGCGCTACTGATGTTGTTGTTCGTGGCCACCGCCGTAGCCATGGCAGTGGGACAAGCGAACACCGGTGAGGAATTCTGCAACTTGAAAATCTCGCTGGTCGAGGCCGACACCGGAGCCTCGATCAACGGCCTGATCTCCCTCCGAGATTCGCAAGGCAACGTGCTGCGATTGAAAGAATTGGTGCCGCGCGGCCAGGGGCTGGAGGCCCAATCTCCCATCCAAGATTGGTAT
This sequence comes from uncultured Planctomycetia bacterium, assembly GCA_942492195.1. Taxonomy (GTDB): domain Bacteria; phylum Planctomycetota; class Planctomycetia; order Pirellulales; family S012-138; genus CALOEH01. The sequence continues at coordinate 4,891 of CALOEH010000214.1, forward strand.
GTGCTGGTCGGAAAATCCCAGCAGCTGCGCGTGCCGCGCGGGAAGCTTTCCATCCAGGCGTTCAACGGTCTGGAAACCGAGATCACGGAGATGGAAGTCGATACCCGTGACCATGCCGAGCTGGCCCTGCCGCTCAAACTCCGGCGTTTTTACCACGCCACCGATCGCGGTTACTTGTCTGGCAACACGCATCTGCATCTGCAAAAGATCAGCCGGCATCAGGCGGATCGCTACCTCGTGGATGTCCCGAGGGCTGACGGTTTGGATCTGCTCTTCCTTTCGTACCTCGAACGGGCAGTGGCCGATTTGGAATACACCAGCAACAAGTACACTCAGGCGGAGCTTGCTGAACTTGGCAAGCAGGGCGTACCGATCGGCAACGGCGAAGAGCACCGTCACAACTTTGCCGGATTTGGCGAAGGCTACGGGCACGTAATGCTGCTCAATATCCCTGAGTTGGTCCAGCCGGTGAGCATTGGGCCTGGCATCATGCAGAAGGGGACCGACGGCATCCCACTGCGACGCGGTATCGACACCGCACGTCAGGCAGGAGCCACCGTGATTTGGTGCCACAATCGCTGGGGATTGGAAGACATCCCGAGCTGGGTCACCGGGCGGTTGCACGCCAACAACATCTTCGACGGCGGCACGCACGGTAGCTATGCCGACAGCTTCTACCGCTATCTGGATGTGGGAATCGAAGTGCCGTTCTCAACCGGGACAGACTGGTTCATGTACGATTTCTCGCGTGTGTATGTCCCAAGTTCGAAACCCTTGACGCCTGAGCAGTGGCTGGATGTGCTGGCCGAAGGGAAGAGTTACATCACCAACGGACCTCTGCTCGAGTTTGAAGTTGCCGGACGCGGCGCAGGCGAAGTCATCACCCTGGATCAACCGGGCAAAGTCTCCCTGCGTGGTGAAGCATGGGGGCGGACGGACTTCCAACAACTGCAGCTGATCTCGGCCGGAAAGATCGTCCATCAGGCGAAATCCAGCCAGCAAGGCCAACACTACACAGCCAAGATTGAGATCGAACTGGACATCACCCAGCCCACCTGGCTGGCACTGCGGACGCCACCTCCTTCGTCGGATCGTGATCCCAACTACCAGGTGAAGACACCGCTCAACGAATACGGTCGCGAACTGTTCAGCCATACCAGCGCGGTCTTCGTAGAGCTGGCTGGCAAACGCGTGTTCCATATCGCGAGCGCACAGTCGTTGCTCAATGAAATGCTTGAGAGCCGGAGCTTCATTAGTGAGAAGGCCATCTTGACCAACCCCGCTGAACGGCGAGCGGTGCTGGCTGTTTACGACGAGGCGATTGACAAATGGAAGGCGCAGATTGACCGGGAAGAAGCGATCGAGCCGCGCTAGAAACGTTTGAAACGTTCGCTCATGTGGCATAATCCCCGCAACAGGCAGATTCGGACTCCGTAATTCCCGCAAGAGCATCTGAGCCAAGCGAGGGCACCGGCACCCGGTCACGGTCGGGGTATCTTTGTAGAACAGTTGCCCCAACTGTTCACGTGTCGATGTACCCGAAGCGTGCTCCTAGGTTCCTGAACAGTTAAGACAACTGTTCGACATTAAGGTGTCTCATGTCGACCATCTTGCCAACGCAGCAACCAATCTTCTCCTCCTTGGGGGGAGATCCCGAGATGGCAGTGTTGGTCGAGTTCTTCGTCGCAGAAATGCCGGAACGAATTGAGCGTGTGGAGAGCCTTCTCGATAGTCAAGACTGGGAACAGTTGCGCACGTTTGCCCATCAACTCAAGGGTTCGGGAGGGAGTTACGGGTTCGACCAGCTCACCCCGCTGGCAGCCAACTTGGAAGTTGCCTCGGCGTCAGCAGACCCCAAGCTTGCAGCTGCCGCCGCTGAGAAGGTCATCGACCATTGCCAGCGGGCACAAGCGGGAACCCCAACGGTTTAACCCACCGTTACCAAGAACTGTACCAGACTCGGGGACGGGGGATCCCGTACGAAGATCGAGGGTTGTAGTACGAAGTCCCGGCAGTCTTTCGAACCACCGGAATGGAATACTCGACTTCGGCCGGTGGTCGCTCCGTGAGAACGTGGAACCCATAAAAGTCACGTTTGATCTCCACCACGTTGGCATGCACTTTGAAGTCGTGCCGTTCTGCGTCCAACGCCCGACGCACCAACAGACCCGCATCTTCCAGATCCCAAGGCGAGGAGTATTCGCGGAAGTGCTCGACATGGGCCTGAGCCCGTTCGATGAGGAGTTTGGCGAGCGGGCTTCCCACCTGACGCCCGGCAATGCCTAGCTCAATTCGCGCCAAACCTGCCCACCTGCCCGAGACCTCGGGCTGTGCGTGGGCCAGGTGCAGGTACTTGCCGGCCTCACGCATGGCGGATTCGCCTGCCATGCCAAACCGGACGGGTGCCGAAGGGGGAGTTCCCCAGGCAGTCTTTCCAACAAAGATAACAACCAAAAGGACCAGGGCAGTCGTGCGAATCGAGTTTAACATGAGCGAGATTCCAGGATCGCAGCTTGGGGGGCGAGAACGATCGTATCTCTAGGCAATCGGCGCGCCATCCAAGCCGTGGAATACCGGCCAAAGCTTGTCAATTATTCGCAAGGTTTTATTTTCAAAGTGGTTGCGACATAAGAAACAGTATTTTGATGCCCGCAATCGGGCGATCGGGCAGAATCAAAACGAATACATCTGTACTCATTTTGATTCGCGATTAGAGGCAGTTGGACGCCTAAACGGTCGAAGACTTTTCGGCGATCAGTGAATCGAGTTCGTGCTTCAGACGGGGAAGGATCTCCTCGTAGCTAAACGCACCCAACGCTTCGCTACCGCGCTTGAGATTCACGAAGTTCGCGGCACACCAAAGCCCTAGGTCGGCGTCGTCCGTTTCGCCAGGGCCGTTCACACGGCAACCCATCACGGCGATGGTGATGGCGTAATCCTCAGCGTAGGTGGTCAGCTCTTTGACCTGTTGGGCCAGGTCAATGAAGGCCTCGTTCTCGACACGCGAGCAACTTGGGCAGCTGATAATGTTGAGCGACTTGAGCCCATAATCAACCACGCTCCGCACACGTCCGGCCGCAATGTCCGCCAGAATGCTTCGGCCCGCTGCAATCTCTTCGCCTTTGCGGGCGTTGGGAACCGTCAGCGAAACCCGGATCGTATCTCCCATGCCGCGACTGATGAGTTGCTCGAACGCGATCCGAGTCTTGATGATGCCTTCGGGCGGCATGCCGGCCTCGGTTACACCCAGGTGCAAAGGGACATCGGGGCGTTGCTCAGCAAAGCGGCGATTGATTTCGATCACTTTTTGAGGATCGGAATCTTTCAGCGAAACACAGTATCTGGTAAAGCCGAGACTGTCGACCAACTCGCAATGTTCCCAAGCGCTGGCCAGCATCGGAGCCAGGGAGTCTTGGTCGAACGCGGCGACTTTGTCGGGATCTACCGAACCGCAATTGACGCCAATTCGCATGGCGCAATCGTGTTCGCCAGCCACGTTCACCAGATACTTGACTTTGTCCTGCCAGGGCTTCTCGCGTTCGTGGTGGTAAAGGTGGCCTGGGTTGTACCGAATCTTGTCAACGTGCGGTGCCACGACCTCTGCCATGCGGTAGTTTTCTTGCAGGTCCACCGAGAGATTGGCATCCGTACGCTGGCGAATCTCGGCCAACGCCTCGGCATCGCGGCGATTGTCCACGGCAATCCGCACCAGATCAGCCCCAGCTTGAACCAACTGGTTGGCCTGTTCGGCCGTGGCTTCCACGTCCTGGGTGTGGGTGGCGCACATGCTTTGGACAGCAATGGGGTTGCCCTGGCCGATGGTCACCGTGCCGATTCGAACCTGCCGCGTTGGATTACGCTGAATGTCCACGCTCAAAATCCCTCTTCCCGCAGATGATGAAGTTGCAAACTTGTTGGCGTTTTTCTGCCAAGCTTGCTGCGGTGCCGAAACGGCCGCCCGCTGCACTTCCTTTACTCTACCAGAGATGAGCTTCGACCAGAACGTGTTCGTAGCGCACAGCGTGAGCAGCAAGCACAGCCCGGGAAATTTGCCAGACGCAAGCTCCGCGCTGGCTTCTAGCTTCTCTTGCCGCGGGCGTTTTTAGAACTGGGCTCCCCCTTGAATCCAGCTCTCGAAGTAATTGATCTGATCAACGCTGCCGTAGGGGGTTTGGATCACGCTGCGCACGCGGCGAAAACCACCACGGACAAACTGCCCTGTCGGCCGAGTAAAGACAGGTCCAGATGCTGCCTGCTGCGTGCCAACACGCACGTTCTGCACGGGAGCATGGGAGTAATACGAGCGGTTGAAGATCCAACTATCTGCCTGAGCCCAACTGCCGGGAAGCAGCAGGCAAAGAGCAAAGCTCAACACAAGTTGCCGAATCATGGGAAGTCTCGAAGGTGCAAGCCAAAGAAGCGGGGAAGTCTGCTTGTCACATCCGTTTGAACAAGATCCCTGGAACCAGGGGTGATAGACAGGTGGTGTACTGACTTTTCTGTTGTTATTTGGGGGTTCTCACCATCAGCTTCCCTTGGTCGGCGTCCCAAAAGTACTCATCTTTGGGGCCGCGAAGTGAGGGAAGTTCGAACTTTCTGGGACCGGCGTTCAACACGCCCGATACGAATTCTTCGTGAGATTTTGGTTTACGACCGTGCTGGATCTCGAATGACTTAATCCGGCTGTCCAACTCGATCATTTTGACCTTGTCCGCCAGGCGGAAGTATTGACTGACCGGCTCGGTGACGATTCCGCCACCATAGTCACGTCCCTTGGTGCCCACCGTATCGGCGGTGGCTTCGACGAAGGTCTCTTTCGGCGGTTGCTCGGGCGGGACGAAATTCGGATCTGGCTCGAGCAGCGAAGCATCTCTCAACGGCGGCGGCGGCCCCGATGGCGCTTCAGCAACCGGCGCCGTCGCGACAGGTGCCGCTGCCTGCGATTGGGATGATTCGTCTGGTTTTTCGGAACCTCCACAGCCGGCAAGCCCGAGCGTCAGCAAAGCCGCAACGGCCAGTGCCAGCGATCGGTTCAGCGAAACAGGGACGTTTCTCTCTCCGAAGGATCTTGGAGATCCTTGAGTTTGCAACACCCTAGGGGGCAACGAGCCAAGCATGGGATCCCTCCAACCAATCTTTGGGCCAATCAATGGAACCAGTCCTCCGAGTGAGGAGGTTCTGTGTCGGCAAGCGGCCGGCACGAGCGGCAGACCTGATTCCCATTCTAACCAAACAGGCTCAGGCAAACAGAAAATTTGCAGAAAAGCAAAACGGGATTGGGCGCGATCGGCCCGCATAACCGGACGGTGCAGCGACCAACGGCGGCCCACCTCATATCTTTCTTCATGACACAAAGGCTGATAGTCTTCTGTGGAGCTCGACATCGGAGAAATTCATTACATCCTCGGTTTTGTGGGAATCGGGTGCGTACCTGGCCAGTTCACGAATCCTGAAAGAGTTTGCTTAGCCACAGAGCTGACCGAGGCCACAGTGCTCACCGATGCCCCAGAGCTCACCGATGCCCCAGAGCTCACCGATGCCCCAGAGCTCACCGATGCCCCAGAGAAAAGATGTGCTGGCGCGAAACAAACCGAAAAGTCACCTTCCGTCAGATCCTCAAACACGCAACGAACAAGGAATTCCCCTATGCTGGGACACAAGTCGTCTTGCAACCTGATCCTGCTCGTAGGCGGCTTGTTGCTGCTTGCAACTGCCCCGTTCGCGGCGGCTCAAGATATGCCGCTGTCGCAAGTGTTGTTGCCAGGCGAACCTTGGAAGTTGGTCGCCGAGGGTTACCAATTCACCGAAGGTCCGGCGGTCGACGCTGAAGGCAACCTGTACTTCACCGATATCCCCAACGACCGGATTCACCGCCTGGTCAACGGCAAGGTTGAGGTGTTTGTTGAGAACTCGCATCGTACCAATGGGCTGATGTTCGGGCCTGACGGCAAGCTTTATGGGTGCCAGAACGGCCTGGAGCGGATCGTGGCCTTCGATCCCAAAAGTGGCGAAGCGGAAACGGTGGTTGATGACGTGGCTTCCAACGATCTTGTGGTTCGGGCCGACGGAAGCTTGTATTTCACCGACCCAGATGCCGGCAAGGTGTGGTACGTGGATGCCGATCGAAAGAAACGTGTGGTGGCCGAGGGAATCGAACGCCCCAACGGAGTCATCCTCTGGCCTGACCAACAGACGCTGGTGGTGGCAGATAGCGTCGGTCCGTACGCTTGGGCCTTTCGGGTTGAGACCGATGGCAGCCTGAAGTTCAAACAGCCCTACTACGAACTACGCACGGCTCGCGGAAGCGGGCGCAGTCGGGCAGATGGAATGACCGTGGACCAGGCCGGTCGACTTTACGTGGCTACCTATTTCGGGCTGCAGGTATTCGATCCAACCGGGCGAATGAGCGGCGTAATCCTCAAGCCGCAAGGTGGGTCCTTGTCGAACGTCGTCTTTGCCGGCCCCGAACTAGATACGCTCTACGTTACCGCAGGTGACAAGGTATTCAGTCGCCGGACCAAAACGCACGGCGTACGTTTCGATCAGCCGCCGGTTGTCAAGTAAAGGCGCAAAGGAACAGAGGAACAGAGAGCTGTGTCTTGGTGATCATCAATCGATTGGGTCAGCAAGAAGGCTCCAAGATCTACACAGTCTGCGCGACCACCGGCCTGTCAAAAAATGGTGGCTGCCCTCGAGTTTGCTGGCTACGTTTACAAGTTCGGCACCAACGTTGCACCTTTTATGAAGAGCCCTAGCCATGACGGTCAAATTCGTCTCGGTTCTCAGGTATTTATCGTTGACGGGACTGCTAGTCGCAGAGATTCTGCTGTGCGGCACCTCGACACTTCTGGCCGAGGACTTCTACGTGGCTCCCGACGGGCGGACCGAAGGCAGCGGGACTCGTGAATCGCCCTGGGACATTGCCTCGGCGCTCTCAGGCAAGCAGACGCTGCCGCCGGGTTCCACGCTTTGGCTCCAGCCAGGGATCTACCGACATCCAGAGCGCGGTCCGCATGGTGCCTATGTGGTCGGCTCGTTGCACGGGACTGCCGAAGCTCCGATTCAGGTTCGTGGGGTGGCGAACGCCCGGACGACCATTGACGGCGGCCTGTCCGTGGGGAGCAACGAGTTCGTCGAGCAGGCGCCAAGGCACGTCTGGTTTCGGGATTTCGAGATCACCGTTTCCGAGAAGGGGCGCTCGACGAATCAGCAGGGTTCTGCTCCCCTGGATCTCAAGGCCCCCTTTGGAGGACTGAATGTCTATGGCTCGCAAGATTGCCGCTTCATTAACCTGGTGATCCACAACAACGTGGGCAATGGCATCGGTGCCTGGTCCACTGCCACCGGCACGGAGTTCTATGGGTGCATTGTCTATGACAACGGTTGGTCAGCCCCGGATCGGGGACATGGCCATGGTTTCTATGGGCAGAACCAGGAGGGCTGGAAAGTCGTCAGCAACTGCATCTTTTCCGTACCGGCTGGCCGTGGCGGGAGCTTGGGACAGTTTTACGGTTCGGACAATTCGCACCTGGACAACTTCCGCTTGGAACAGAACATTGCCTACACGACGCCCCCCCAACGCAATGCGTTCTTGCTGGGTGGCGGGGCCGTGGCTCACAATAACCACGCTTTGAACAACTACTTCTACAACAGTTCATTGCAGCTTGGTTACAACCGACCCGGCTGCGTCGGCGGACGGGCAGCAGGCAACATCATTTTTCGCGGCTCGCTCAACCTGCGTTTCTATGAGGAGTGCGTTGTAGCCGACAACCTGGTTGTGGACGGCGCGGTCAGCGTGGCGGCGTGTGGTGAACTGGAGGTCCGCGACAACCAGGTCTTTCGGGATCAGATGCCGGAAGGATTCAAGGCCATTCTGCTGCCCAACCGCTACGACAACTCGCGGGCTCATCTGGCCGTGTTCAACTGGAACAAATCCAAGACGGTCACCCTAAAGACCGCACCGATGCTCAAGTCCGGTGACGCCTTCCGGCTTTTGAAGCCAGGGGGTTACTTTGGCCAGCCAATCTGGGAAGGCCGCTGCCAAGACGACGCGATCCAGATCCCCATGCAAGATGAGTTCGCCGCGTTCGTGCTGCTCAAAGGTCCACCATGATTCACTACCTTTACGTTGGACACTTCGAGCGGGACGGCACGTTCATACGATTTGAGAAGGTGGGCGATACAAAACCTGCATTGTATCGACCTGTTGTACATTGTCCGCTCGACCCAATAGTTGTCAGCGAGCTCTTGAATAGATGGCACACAGTCCAGATTCCGGCTCAATGGGGAATGACAATCGACGACTCCGGATACATGGTTTGGGATCGGTTCTGCGGGAACGATGATGCAGCCGACTTCGTCGTTGAATTGTCAAAACATACTGGATGCGATCTTGCGGATTTCAGTTCTCTGACTCTCATGAGTGCTGATGACTTAAAGAAGCCGACGAATCGTTAGGTGTAATGCCTGCATGTAATACCTTCCGCTTTTGCATCAGGATCTTCGCAGGCTGTGCCGGTGTGAACGGTGGCAGCTTGGCCGGTTGAGCAGGCTTGCACGGCGGGGCGGCACTGGCAACTCGTTGCCAGTATTTTCGTTGGACTTCAGTCAAGCGCTGACGTGCCTGCTCAAATTGGTTCGAGGTCCTTCGCTAGGGGTCGTAGCTCAAGTTCGGCGAGAGCCAGCGTTCGACGTCTTTGACCGGCATCCCTTTGCGCTGGGCGTAGGCATGCACCTGCTCTCGGTTGATTCGGTCCACGCTGAAGTACCGCGCCTGGGGGTGGGCGAAGTAAAGCCCTGAAACGGCGGCGGCTGGCAACATGGCAAAGTTTTCGGTGAGCTCAATGCCGGTCCGCTCTTCTGCCTGGAGCAAGTCGAACAGGGTCCGCTTCTCGGTATGGTCAGGGCAGGCGGGGTAGCCGGGAGCGGGACGAATTCCCCGGTACTTCTCGGCAATCAGCTCTTCGTTGTTCAGCTGTTCTTGCTGACCGTAGCCCCAATCACGTCGGGCGTGTTGATGGGCCCATTCGGCGAAGGCCTCGGCCAGACGATCGGCCAAGGCTTTGAGCATGATGGAATTGTAATCGTCATGGTCGGCGTCAAATGCTTTAACTCGGTCGTCAATGCCAAGCCCCGTGGTGACGGCAAAGGCACCGAGGAAATCCTTGCGCCCACTGTCCGCGGGAGCAATGTAGTCAGCCAGGGCGTAGTAGTGCTTGACCCCTTTGCGTTCCCATTGCTGCCGGAGCGTGCAGAAGCGGGTTTTCACCTGCTGCCGCGACTCGTCCTCGTAGACAAGGATGTCATCCCCTTCGCTATTGGCCGGCCAAAAACCATACACACCGCGGGGGGTCAGCCAACTTTCGGCAATGATCCGCTCCAGCATCTCCTGGGCATCCGTCAAAGACTTTGCGTGGCTGCTTCACCGGCAACTTCGGGGTCCTTCAGAATCTTGGGGGTATTTGCCCCTCTCATCTCCCAGGTCTTGAAGAAGGGGGACCAATCGATATAGGGCCCCAACTGGTCCAGCGTAACATCCAGCATCTTAATGCCGAAGAAACTCGGTTGGACGATTTCGGCCGTGGTCCAGTCGCTGGTACAGCGCTTCTTGACCGCATCCTCGGTACGGAACCAACTTGACCTTCTGCCGCTGGCGGTACGCTTCGCCCAGTACCGGACCTGTTCGCAGGGCGTTTTTTGTCTTGCCCACGAACCTGTTCGCGGTCTTCGCTCAGGGTTGAGCAGTTATCGACCACGCCGACGCTCTTCGGGAAGCATCTACCACGTGCACCGTGTTGGCTGATCGTATTGCGGAGCAATTTTGACCGCCGTATGTTTGGCACTGGTCGTTGCTCCGCCGATCAGCAAGGGAAGTTTGATTCCTTGCCGCTGCATTTCCTTGGCGACATGGGCCATTTCATCGAGGCTGGGGGTAATCAGTCCGGAAAGTCCAATAATATCGACCCCTTCCTTGATGGCGGTTTCCAGAATCTTTTCGCAGGAAACCATCACGCCCAGGTCAATGATTTCATAGTTGTTGCAGCCGAGGACCACGCCGACGATGTTCTTGCCGATATCGTGAACATCTCCCTTCACCGTGGCCAGTACGAATTTTTCCCCGCGCGGACTGATGCTGCTGGCTCGCGTCGATCTTCTCCTGCTCCATGAAGGGAAGCAGGTAGGCGACGGCCTTCTTCATCACTCGGGCACTCTTCACCACCTGGGGCAAGAACATCTTGCCCGCTCCAAACAGATCCCCCACCACCTGCATGCCGTCCATCAGTGGACCTTCGATGATCGAGAGCCCTGAGGGATACAGGCCGCGGGCCTCTTCCACGTCTTCGTCAATGTGCTTGACGATGCCCTTTACGAAAGCGTGCTTGAGACGCTCTTCGGTACCGATTCTCGCCAGGCGTCGTCTACTTTGCGGGCTGTGCCACTTTGTTCTTGATCTGATTCGGCGCAGTTCCACCAGTCGGTCGGTGGCATCCTCGCGGCGATTGAGCACAACACGTCTTCGACCAGTAGGAGCAGGTCCTTGGGAATCTCTTCGTAAACGGCCAACTGCCCCGCATTGACAATGCCCATGTCCAACCCTGCGGCAATGGCATGGTAAAGAAACGCCGCGTGCATGGCTTCGCGAACGACGTCGTTGCCGCGGAAGCTGAACGAAATGTTACTGACACCGCCAGAGACTTTGGCACCTGGGCAGACGGTCTTGATCCGCCGCGTGGCTTCGATGAAGTTGACGGCATAGTCATTGTGTTCTTCAATACCGGTGGCGACGGTGAGAATGTTGGGATCAAAGATGATATCTTCAGCGGCGGAATGCCTACTTCTTGCGGTCAGCATCTTGATACGCCCTCTTGCAGATGGGGACCTTATCTTCCACTTCGATCGCCTGGCCCTGTTTCGTCGAATGCCATCACCACGACGCCGCCCCATACCGGCGAACCAATCGCCGGGCGTGAGGAATGTGTCCTCGCCATCTTTCAGGCTAATGGAATTGACAATCGCCTTACCTTGCACGCACTTGAGGCCCGCCTCGATGACGGACCATTTGGAACTGTCGATCATCACCGGCACTTTGGCGATATCACTCTTCTCCGGCAATCAAGCGGAGAAACAGCGTCATCACCGATTCGCTGTCCAGGAGTCCTTCGTCCATGTTGATATCAATGACATTGGCCCCCCCCTCAACCTGCCCACGGGCAATCTCAATGGCTTCTTCGTAATTCTCATCACGAATCAGCCTGGCAAACTTGCGCGAACCGGTGACGTTGGTCCTTTCGCCAATCATCGTGAAGTTCGATTCGGGACGCAGCGTTAAGCGGCTCGGTTCCGCTGAGCCGGGTGTAGTGGGGAATGGTAGGTTGTTGATGTGACTTCAGTTTTTTCATTCGGTCAGCGATGGCGGCAATATGGCGGCGGCGTGGTACCGCAGCAACCGCCGACGATATTCACCCACCTGATTTTCGGCAAACTCACCCACCTTGGCGGCCATCATGCTCGGTGTGAGATCGTATTGCCCCATTTCGTTCGGCAGGCCTGCGTTGGGATGGCAACTGATGAAGGCCTGAGCCACTTGCGAAAGTTCTTCCACGTAGGACCGCATCTTCTCCGGGTCCTAAGGCACAGTTCATGCCGACCGAAAGCAAGGGAAAATGGGCGACCGCGTTCCAGAACGCTTCCACGCTTTGGGCGGAAACGAACGTGCGGCCACGGGGTCGCTAAAGGTACCCGAGAGCATCACCGGAATGCGGTTGCCGGTCGCTTCAAAGTATTTGCTCAATGGCGAACAGGCAGCCTTGAGGTTGAGCGTATCAATCACGGTTTCGGGCAGCAGAATATCAACGCCAGCTTCGACCAAGGCAGCCACCTGGGCGTAGTACGACTGCACCATGGCATCGAAAGTCACACCGCGAAACGCCGCATCATCAACGTTGGTCGAGATGGCCGTTTGCTTGGCCGTAGGGCCAATGGAACCGGCCACAAAGCGGGGCTTGTTGGGAGTCTTTTCGTTGAACTCATCCACCGCTTCGCGCGCGCAGCGGACCGCCGCGTGGTTGATCTCACCAATCAACTCCAACGGGAGTTCGAACTCTTCCATCCCGACGGGACTGGCACCGAAGGTGTTGGTTTCGACGATATCCGCACCGGCGGCCAGGTACTTGCGGTGGATCTCCGTCAACGAAGCGGGGTCAGCCAGGCAGAGGATGTCTGCAAAGTTCTTGAGGTCTTTGTGGTGTTCTGCGAACCGCTCCCCTCGAATCTGGGCTTCGTCGAGCTTCAAGGCCTGGATCATGGTGCCCATGGCACCGTCCAGAAACAGGATGCGCTGTTGGAGAAGTTCCTGAAGTAGTTCGCTCGTGCCAGAGGCAGTTGCCATGGCCATACACTAATTCCTCAACGGTAAGAAGATCTTTCAGCATCAAATCGGCGAGCCTTCCGCTTTAGGGACATCCATGCACGCCGGGAAGTTCGCTATCTTAGGGGGGTAGGAAGACAGGGCGCCGTCCAACTTCCAGCGGTGAAACCCAACTCAAGCAGCACGCAGCCAGTAGAGGTTTCTAATTCGCTAGGATCCATCGAACAATCGCCGTACTTCCGAGTGAGCGTCAACGCGCTCAATTTCATCCGATTGATCTAGTGTGGCAAAGCTTACCCATCGAAACAAGGTGGCCAGGGCGGTTTGGGACCGATCTGCGAACCTGCGCAAGGTAAAAACAATACCCAACTGGGTAAGATCTCGAACCATTTTGTAGAACAGTTGTCCCAACTGTTCACCGTGATAACGACTTGCGTTGCTACTCCAGTTCGCTCTTGCGGATGGTCAGATCGTGCATCCGCTGGCCGTCAATGTTGATGACGGTGTACTTGATGGTTGGGTCTGCGAGTGTGGTGTCCAGCTCCACCAGCCCAAACGACTGCTTCTTATTGTACGAGAAGATGGCTTCTTTCATTTCGCCATGCACATGGTTGTTGGTCAGGCGCGAAGAATTGAATTCGTACAGCGGGTAGGCATTCGGGCGGTCAATCTTCCAGGCGTCCGAGCGATGTCGATCGGCACTGATCAGGACCACACCGCCGATCTTGTGTTCGGCGAGAAAGTCAAAGATCTCCGTGCGTTCTTCTTGGTAGCCGTTCCAAGTATCTTTGGAATCTCCTTTGGTGCGGTATTCCCAAGGAACCGGCGAAGCGATGACTTTGATCGTTGCGGTCGAGGCGGCCAGGGTTTCCTTGAGCCAGGCCTTTTGCACGGGTCCCAACATGGTACGGCCCGGGCGATGCCGGTAGCAGCGTCCATCCAGCATGATGAAATGGATATCCCCATGGTGGAAGTCGTACCAGCAGCCAGGCTGCGCGGCTCCGCCTCCGTAGGCAGGGTTGGCCCAATTCTGACGAAAGACATTCCAGACGTCGCGTTTCCAGACAGGCTTGTCAACGTCTGGCCCACCGCTGCAATCATTGGTGCCAAAATCGTGATCATCCCAAATGCTGTAGACCGCGGTCCTGGCCACGAGTTCTCGAAATTCTGGAGGTGACTGCCGACGGTAATAGCAGTATCGCTGCATCTGCGAACTCTCTGGATCGTCACTGTACATGTTGTCACCCAACATGAGCAGCGCGTCTGGTTTGCTGTTCGCAATGGTGGTCCACATCCGTTCGTGCGGTGTGACGTAGCCGGCTCCGCCACCGAACGCGAACCGGAACTTCACCCCTTGATCATTCGGGGGTGCCGTCCGAAACGTCAACGGATAAGGGAACTTCACCAGCACACCATCTAAGGCAACCGTGTACTGGTACTCCGCTGCAGATTTCAATTGCTTTAGAACAACCGTGGCTGTCAGATCATCCGCCGCTGTGGTGCGGACTTTGGCCATGGACTGCGACGTTCCATCCATCGATTGGCATTTCACCTCGACGTCCATCGGTTCGAAGGTGCGCAGCCAAACGTTTGCCTCACGGTCGGAGACCGCGCCGACCATCGGCCCCTGGGTTGGCAGAAGTCGGTACTGATTGAGGACCACACCCATGGCCGGAAGTGCGCGGAGCGGTTTGAGCAAGTCGCGACTATCGGTCGCAAAGCGGCTCTTGGGCGTTCCCAACTTCTGCGCCTGTTCCAGAGCCTCGACGGCCGCATCCAACTTCCCTTGTTGAGCTAGAGCAATCGCCAACTGATAGTGCCATTCGCAATCTTCGGGATGTTTGCAGGCATGCGATCCTCCACCACTTTGGTCGCCTTATCGCAAGTCGATCGGATCCAACGCCGCGAAACTCGCCGCCGAATCAGTTGCTGCCGGCGAATAAGCTCGCAAGTTCCCAGCCAACCGATGAGCAACAGACTGAAGATGACGAATGCGCGAGATAAGCGACGCATGAGAATCCTGCCTAGGGTGAGAGATAAACACGATTTTGGCGTTGGTGATCAAAACGAACGTTAAAGCTGACTTGGGCCTCAGGATTTGCCCTCTTTAGCTTACCTTCTCTCGCCGGTTCGGCTGCGAATATTTGGTCGTTGCCTGGTTTGTCCTTAAGGGCGTTCGGTAACTCCCCAATCAGTTCAAAAACTTAACAATGATTGAATCGCCTGCAACGCTGGGGTATGATGCCAGACGGGGGGTTGACGTCCATTCCGGCATTGGGATTGCCAAGCAGGCCTTTAACGAATCTAGCGAGGTCGCCGTGGGTTTGTTGATCGACGGTTACAACCTGGCTTACGCAAGTGGCATCCTGGCTGCTGGTCGTGGGGGAGGAGCGCTCGAACGTGCCCGAGGGGCGCTCTTGAACGTGCTGGCAGCTTCGCTCTCTTCCGAAGATGCCGCCAAAACGGTGGTGGTTTTTGATGCCAACGACGCCTACGTTTCGGCCGCAGACGTGCAACAGCACGCAGGCATTCAAGTTCGCTACGCGGTCGATGAAGCAGACGCCGACACGCTGATCGAGCAGCTGATTACTGAGAACTCAGCCCCACGGCAACTGCTGGTGGTCTCCAGTGACCACCGAATTCAGCGGGCTGCCAAACGTCGCCGTGCCAAGGCTGTGGATAGCGAAGTCTGGTACGAGCAGCTTCTCAAACAGCGAGGCGAGACCTCTCAGCCGCAACCGCCTGTACGGCCAGACGAACCCCTGAGCGATGACCAGGTGGAGTTTTGGATGCGCGAGTTTGGCGTGGACGAATAGCGTTCGAGCCCGCTCTGGCCTCGGCACCGCTAGCAAAGCAGGTATCGCGGAGAAAATCGGAGTACCAGAGATTTTCGAGTCAGACCACAGCCCGTACAGGCCCGATAATCCAAAAAGTCAACGGGAGCCGCAGGGTTGCCCGGCCTGAGATGCGCGAGCGGAAGCTCGAACGGGTTCGAGGCTCCGCCTCGTTCGGACAAGGAGGAACCGCATGCGAGTTCGCGTACCGTATTGGTTAGCCGTTGCCATGTTGGCCAGTTTCCCGATTCTGAGCATTGGCTGCGCTTCCAGTCGTCAAACGCTTCCTCCTGTCTCGGCGGCAAGTGCCACGTTGCCCCCTCCAGCACCGCTGGTTCAAACCCAGTCACGCCCGCTGCCACTCGCCACCAATCAGGCGAGTTCCCCGACTGCCACACCGGTCGCGTACCAGCAACCCGTTGGTCAGAGCGAACTTCCCCCTGGCACACCTGTTCCAGAAGGGGACGTGCGGCTGCCAGTTACTACAGCGCCGCTCTGTCTCCGGCAAAAGCGGCTTTCCCTGCCTCTTGCGGCCAGACTGTCGTTAACTGCGGATGAAACGGCGTGCATGCAGTTTTTGTACTGGGTCGATGCAGGGTTTGCAATGCAAAACACCAGCACCAGAACCGGTGCCATACTTTCTAGGCTGCCGCTTGCACTCTTTGGATCGAGTGTTGCATACCAGTATTGTCTTCAGCTGGTCTCAGTGATGTTGGACGCTTTCCCGCACTGCCATCCGCCTTGTTGAAACGTGCCTACCCGCGTCACCGGGTGCCAGCACTGGGCGGATGCGGGTCAGGTTGGTTGGATAGCCCTCTGACGCCTGAAAAGCTTTGCCGATTAGGCGAGGTTTGGCTTCTGCTGCTACCA
>CALOEH010000215.1:0-10366 GCA_942492195.1 uncultured Planctomycetia bacterium
AGTGATCTGTTGGACCCGCGGGCGGTACCAACTCCAACCCGATACCGCAACGGCGGTAGATGACAAACAGTCGCACAACGTCGTACTGGACCGCATGCCCATGCAAACGAGGGCAATGGCCTCCTGGCTACTATAGAAATGCTGGGCATGAAATGTTGGAGATTCTTGAATGAGCGATAGGCTTTTCGTGTCCGTTCCCCCTGACTGGAAAGGCAGTCCCCCCTTCTACCCGATCGACCTTGAGCCGCCGCCAGAACACCAATGGCTCAAAGGGCGTAATCCTCCCCCAGTTTTCATTGGGCAGTGTTGCGTACCCAACGGCGCGGAAGCATATCTGTTCGGAATCAGGCATGCGTTATCCGACGTCAAGGGCATTGCCCCCTCCCGTGCAAATAGCTATTTCATCGAGTTCATCGTTCAGGAAGTGATCGAGGGGGTTGGTGCACTGCATCGGCTTCGTCAACATCGAAACGTGACATACTCGAAAATACCGGAATCCGGAGATTCTCTTCTTGTCAAAAAAATGAAGAAGAGCGAAGTACGATCGCACTGCATTGGCGATCTCCCAGAGTGGAACCGATACGATGCAGAATGGCCAACGTTGACATCGAAGCCGATGCAGTTTGTTGCTCAGTTTCGGTTGGTCGAGAACGACACCACCCGCAAGTTCCTCACTTGGAATACCGCAGTATTTCTCTTCTGGACACAATTCGAAGTAGAATCGACATTTAAGATCACATCGCAGGAGATCGACTATCAGTCAGCATCTGACCACTATGCGTCTGAAAGCCGCGACTAATTAGGGGATTGCCAGGTGCTATGGTGTGCCATGCTGGCATAGCCCAACCCGCATCATCTATCGCTGGCGAAAGTACGGTGGGATGGTTGGCGCGATCAGACGGTCGCTGTCCTATTACGCTCCGCCTGACTCGGGCCGTTCGTAATCGAATTCCTTGAGCTTCATCGGACGGCGGAGCGAGGGTTCGATGCGCAAGATTACCTGGCCGTTTTGGAAAAGTCGGACTGTGCCGTTGGACTCGCTGACGGTCACCGCAATGGCGTTGGTCACCCGACTGATGGCGGCGGCGGCCCAGTGCCGGGCTCCCAGTCCTTTGCTAAGCGTGATCCCGTCTGCATTGGCATCGACGTAGCGAGCCCCCGAGGCGACGGTGCCGTCCCCTTCGACAATGAAGGCCCCGTCCAGTTGGGACAGTTCTTTGATCTGTTCGCGAACCCTAGGGCTTTTGAGGTTTCGCTCATTGCGGTTGTAACCCTTGAACGGGTCGAAAACCTGAGGGTAGCTCTTGGAGAGAACTTTGCGTTCGTCCCCCACCACAAACATGGTCCCGACTGGGCGTCCTTCTCGACCTTCGCGACCAATCTCGACGGCCAGGTTCACGACCGCTTGCAGCGTATCGAGCGGGACGCGCGTTTCGAGTTGCTTGAGGTCTCGAACCGTCAGGCGCGAGAAGTGTTCGGTCAGAGAAATGACGCTGAGTGAATCGACCTCGCCGGGTTCGAAACCGGAGTACACAGCAACCACGTGCCCACCGGGCTGAACGAACTCGTCCGCCACGGCCTCGAGCAATGCCTGAGCCAGGCGATCGTAGACGGGCGCATTGGCCATATCGAAGGCCAGCGGAATGAGATCCGCCTGCGAAGCCCCTTCGAGAATCTCGCTGCCATCGGCGGCAACGATGGTCTTTGCCTCACCGGTGGCTGCCCGAAGCTTGTTCCAATCGGTGGGTCCGTCCAAGAGAACGAGGAGGGTAGCGTTGGCGTGGCGCTCAGCCAACTCAGCCGCGTGCTTGAGAATTGCCTCGAATTGTTCCGTGAACTTCTGTGTTTTCATTCCGCTTTCGCAGTGCCCCGCTCGCCGATACCGCTGCATAGCGGGTTGGTTGGCACAGGTGCTGGCATGAAGAAAGGTGGGACAACTTGTTCGGTTGGATCCAGTTTACGCGATTCGGCTCCGTTTCCCTATTTGATTCTGCTTCGAAGCGAGGAGCAAACGCTAGCCTTCGAACTTCTCCAAAACTTCTTCAGCCACCACAGGAACCACTTCTTCGCGGTCAAAACTTTTTAGGGCGGTGGCGAGCGGCTCGAGCAGTTGGCGGTGCCCTGTCTTGGCCAGTTCTCGGACCACATGATGGGCTCCGTCATGCAGCCACTCAATGTCTTTGGCCGCGGCCAGCAATCGGCAGAGCGGATCAATGGATGCTTCGCCTAAGGCAATCAGGGCTTCGCCAGCTACCCAGCGGACGTCTGCTTCTTCATCCGCAAGTGCGGCGGCCAACTTGGGTCCGGCGGCGGGGCTTTTGATCTCCGTCAATGCCTTGGCCGCTTCCCAGCGTACGTGCCGTTGTGGATCTTCCAGGGCCGTAAGAAGTGGGGGAACCGCGGCTTCGCCAGCCGACACCAATGCCTGGCGCGCGTGGGTTCGCTCCATGGCGTCACTGCTGGACAAACGCGAGACAAGCTGTTCAGGGGAGTCCGACGAATCTGCCACGATTGGAAGCCTTTGAAAAGAAGTTCTTAAGTACGAGACTGTACATAGCTTCTCCAAACCAATCCGGTTGTCAATCCCGCTTCGCACTTGCCAACGAGAGAGTTCACTCGAAGCGGCCCGGAGCACTGTTCTAGGGCTGCGGTCCTGTCTCGCTACGGGCCTTGAATCTTGAGTTGTTGATCGGCTTGGACTCCTGTTTGTCGGAAGACCGCTCCGCCGGGGGTGCGGATCTCTACATCAACGGAGCTTGCCATCCCCAGGCCAAAGTGGCAGACCGCTTCTTGTCCACTGGCGTAGCCATAACCGGTGGTCTGCTCTTGGAACCCAAGCAGGCTTTTTGGTTGACCAAGTTTGCCAGCCTCGTAGATGCGGACCTGGGCACCAATTCCCATCCGGTTCATCTTCTTGGTCCCGATGACCTGCACATTCAGCCAGTGGTGATTGGGGGAAGAGACATTCTTCAACAGTCGCGAATGATTTCCTTGGAACCAGTTGATCAGAAACAGATCCACACGACCGTCTCGGTTGTAATCTCCCGACGGGCCGGCAGGGTAGTAAACCATGGGGCCTTGAATGGGACGAGGCGGCACAAATTGCGGCACGCCATCCTTCAGCCCTGCGTGGCGAAACACGGCCAGAGTGACCTCACCCTGGGCATCGAGCCAGGCGGTGGAGAAGTACAAGTCGGGCCAACCGTCGTTGTCAAAGTCTTGGACTTCGACATGGGGTGACTTGTTCGGCATCTCGGCCGGCAGGCCCGTCTTCTCGGTCACGTCCTCGAACTGCGGAACCCCTTGTTTGAGGCCGCGATTGAGAAAGATCCGGTTGCGAGCCCGCTCAAAGTGGAGGGAGAGCACCATGTCCAGCTTGCCATCCCGATTGAGATCGGCAAAGTGAGCCCCGCAGGGCCATTTCTTCGCGGTCCATCGGTTCCCAAGCAAACACCTTGCGCAAGGATTCTGGTTCGTGGTAGGTGCCGTCTCCTTTGCTGAGAAAGAACCGGTTGCTGTGCCCTACGAAGAAGTCAGGGCGGCCATCTTCGTTCAGGTCTGCAACTGCCAACCCCAGTCCGAAGACATCTTCGGGGATTCCGGCACTGGCCGTGATGTCGCGGAACTTCAAGTTCCCCAGGTTCAGCAGCAAGGCAGAACGGGATACCTTGGTGAACGTGTCTTCGACGACGAACAGATCCAGCAGGCCATCTTGATTGACGTCCAAGACGCCAATGTTGCGCGCGGTGTCGAGGCCCGGCAGAACGGCCCCACTGGACTCGGAGATATCCACAAACTTGCCGTCGCCATCGTTGCGGAACAGATTGCTCATCTGATTCCTGGCCGCCTTGGTGATCTTGGGCAACTCTGCTTTGCCGCCGGGCTTGGCGTTATTGGCGACGTAGAGTTCGAGCCGACCGTTGTTGTTGAGATCGGCAAAGACGGCACCGCTGGTCCGCCCGTAGAACTCGAGCGGTGGCGACTTGGCGATTTCGAAGGTCCCGTCCCCTAGATTTCGGAATAGGTAGTTGTGCACCGGACCGGGGGCCGGCAGGTATTCGCTATTGGGGCGATCGCAGAACCCGCCCACGTACAGATCCAGCAGACCGTCGTTGTCAATGTCTCCCCATGCCCCTCCGTGCCCCATGATGCCTTGGAGCGGTTCGAGCAGTCCTGCCTGTTGGGTGACTTCTTCGAAGCGAATTTGCCCACTCGCGTTCTGATGAATCCCCAGTACGCTTACGCACACCGCCAGCAAGACCGGTCGATTCCAACAACGCATCGAAAAAAACATCAGCAAACCTCGTGTGGATTGGGCAACCATCGAATCGATTCGACCTGGTGGCAAAGCCTGGGGCGTACGCACCGCCCACCGGTCATCACAATCCACCGGTCGGCGGCAACACTATGACAGTATAAACGCTGTCGCGGCGACCCGCCCGGTTCTGCCCCGCCGTTTTGACGCCAATTTCAGCCGTGGTGTCAGCCGGTATCGCATAGGAAGACGGCTTCTTTCCCATGCTCCCTGGCTCACGGCTGCTGGCAAGCTCCAGACTCATGTGCAAGCTTTGCAAGCCTGACCAGGTTCTCCCGAATTGGGCGTCAGGTAGTCGTCTCTACTGCGGATGCCGTATTGTCACACTTGGCTGGGATTGCTAACGTCTGCCCGGCGTGCGGAAGATTCTCCACCGCCAGAAGCCTTCTCGATCTCTCCACGCGGCCGATGTCACATTGAAACGGTCGTATCGAAGAGTCCGATTGGAGTGATTGAGGGCTGTCTGCCGAAGATGAATCCAGACGATCCACCGGGCTGTCACCCGACAGCACCGTCCGCTACAAGCGAATGAAAACGAGGATAGCTGCGTTATGTACGAGGCCTTTTTCGGATTCTCCCAGCGGCCATTCGCCGCGGCACCGTCTGCTAATCGCTATTTCCCGGCTTCGTCTTGCGACGCTGCCCGCACCATGCTGGCACGCTGCCTCGAACGGGCAGACGGCCCCGGTTTGCTCATCGGCCCAACCGGCACTGGCAAGACATTGCTGCTGGCTGTGCTGGCAGAACAATTCGGCGAGCGGTTCTCGGTGGCCACGCTCACCGGGGGGCGAATCACCACCCGCAAAGCGTTGCTGCAAGCAATCTTGTTCGAACTTGGGCGGCCTTACCAAGGTCTCGACGAAGGGGAATTGCGTCTTGGGCTGACGGACTACCTCACACGTAGCATGGAATGCCCCGAAGGCATGTTGCTGTTGGTCGACGAGGCCCACTCGCTCTCGGTGCGTTTGCTGGAAGAACTGCGAATGATCACGAACCTGATGCGAGGTTCGCAACCGCGCGTCCGTTTGGTGCTGGCCGGCAGTTCGGCACTCGAAGAACATTTCACGCACCCCAAACTCGACTCATTCAATCAACGTGTGGCAGCTCGCTGCTACCTGGAAACATTTGACCAGGCCGAGACCGCAGATTTTGTTCGGTTCGAACTGGCCATCGCTGGCGGACATGGCGAAGTCTTCACCCATGACGGTCTGGTGGCCGTGCACCGCGCGACCGATGGAATTCCTCGCCTGATCAATCAACTTTGCGACCAATCTCTGATGCGTGCGTTCGCTGATCAGGACCGGCATGTCAACGCCGGACTGGTCGAGCAAGCCTGGTCTGATTTGCAACAACTGCCGACTCCCTGGAATGACGAGTTGCCGCAGGGTAGCACGTCCGTTGTGGAGTTTGGGGCTCTCAGCGACGACGACGATCAACCGGCTGCGTTCGAAATGATTCAACCCCCAATCCCAGAGCAATACGCAGCAGAAGAACAGTTGCCTGAACAATACGAACTCGACCTGGACGCCTGGGCTACCGAGGAACCATCCGAGCCGGCATCCAGTTCTCATGAGTTCGATGAAGTGACCAACTCGTTCGAACTGGATCTGGACAATCTTCAACCGGTTGAATCCGTCGCGGAAACTGACGAGACCACAGATTCGCCCAACAACCAACCTGTCGCAGAAGAGACGCCGGTAGAGTTGGTGTCGGATGCGGTTGACCGAGTCGAGTACGAACCGGCCGAAACGCTTCAGGTTGAGCCTTTCACGGTGGAGCCCGACGAGAACGAACCGATTGCGAACGAACCGTTCGAGGCCGAGCAATGCACGGTCGCCGAAACGGCATCCAGCGATCTCGATGACGGGTACACCTACGAAGAAGAGGTGCTGCACGATCGGTACGCTGCCTTGGACGCCAGTGCGGTGGAAGCTACAGCGTCTTTGAATTCACCGAGCGACGAACCGCACGACACCCCCAATGATCCAGAACTGGAAGTCACCTACGCCGAAGACAGTTTGGCCGTGGTCGTCAATCCGTATGCCGGGTTGTTCTCCGATGTCGAAGAAACCGAGTCGTGCGACTCTTTCGACAGTGCTACGGACACCACCCACCAAGACCGTCCGGTCTTTGCGAATGATTCGACGGAGTTGAGCCAGGCGAACACATGTTCCGCGTCGGTAGGAGACGGGGACGAGTCCGCCACCAGTCACGGTGCCTTGCAGACGAGTACGTTGGATGCCGCGCCAATCCTCACCGGCGAACCGGACCAGGTGCGGCATTTAACCAAGTCGCTCGATGAAGCCATGGATCGCGTCGACGCGTTTCGAGATGAACTGGCTGAGGAGGTTGTTCAAGACCCCTACGCATCCTTGGATGCCAGGCGGACACCTCAACCGGAATTGAACGCCAACCAGGCAGACGAACCCATCGAGGACGAAGCGGCCACGTTGGAACCCGCCGAACCCCAGGCTGTCGACGACCGTGCAGCGGAGACTGAACAGGAGGAACTCGAGGTTGCTTCGGCACCTGCGGAACCTCCCCGAGATGCCGGGCGCGGTATGGAAACCACTTTGAGTCTGGCCGAGGCCATCTTGCGGCGTGCCCAAGACGAAGATTCTGGAAGCTCGCCTGTGTTGGCACCTCAGCGGTCTGCCCAGGCGGACAAAGCGGCTTCGGTGCAACTGCATATTGCCGACGAGGAGTCGGTGGACGAAACGCCAGTGGATGAGGAACCGGTTGAAGCGGAAGCCACAGGGTTGAATGACTCAGTGTCGAACGATTCAGTGTCGAATGACTCAGGGTTGAATGACTCAGGGTTGAATGACTCGGTGGAGTGTTCTGCTAAAGTCGTGACCGAAGCTGAGGCCACGGCCAGCGACTCCGCTCATTCGGAATCGTCCCCCGAGTCAACTCAGGGTGAAGGACTCGCTACGGACTACCAGAATCCGGATGAGGATCTGATTGTTGTGGAAGAGGAGACGGCTGAGGTTCCCACTTCCGAAACACATCCCGTTCGTCGTCAAGATTACCGTCAACTATTCGCGAGACTACGCCGCGGCTAAGTCTCGTTGGTTCGCGATGCGGAAAGTTCAACCTAGATGGCAACCGGGCCTATGACCAATCGGCAAACTTCAGGTCGTCCAATGACGGCCACACGCGAACAGCGCTCGCGACTGCGGGCCACCGCGCTAACGTTGATGGTTCAAGGGGACACACCTCGCGAGGTTCCATTTCAGGACCCGATGCTGGTGCTGCGCCTCGATCCGAGCCATGCCGCAACTCCGACCGCTGGCTCGCCAGCATCGGATGGGCTGGACGTCACCCAGCCGTATTCGAATTTTGCCGACATGGCGACCGTGCCAACGGTGCCGCCAGCGCATGTTCCACCGCCGGTCGCTTTGCAGGTTGCTCCGGATTCAAAAACCACAAAGCCGCCACAGTCCACGTCTCCGCAGCGGCGCGCGACCGAAGAAAAACCCAAGCCTTCTGAACCGCCAGCGCCGGTTCCGCCTGCGCCGAAGTCAAGTATCAGCTTCGCTAAGCTCTCAGCGGTGGCAGCAGCAACCACCGCACTGGCCGGTTCCGCGGCAGCGGCACCAGTGGCCGTTCCTGACAACAAGCAGCTTGCTGAGAACCAGAACAAACCACCGGCCAAGCCCACCGCCGATAAGGTTGCGCAACCGTCCACCGCGAAGGTTCAAGCTGAGCGGACTGCGAAGCCAGCGCCGCCTCAGGCTGAACCTCGCCAGGCCGAACAGGCGGTACCCTCTTCGACCGCAGCTCCATCAGATGAGACCGCTTCGCAGCAGCGAACCTTCCAGGTACGAGACGGGCGCGTTGTGGCCGCTCGATTGCCGCAGGCGGCCACGCAACCGCCAAGCGAGATTGGGGGGGGGGGGGGGGGGGGGGGGGGGGGGGGGGGGGGGGGGGAGAGAGAGAGAGAGAGAGAGAGAGAGAGAGAGAGAGAGAGAGAGAGAGAGAGAGAGAGAGAGAGAGAGAGAGAGAGAGAGAGAGAGAGCTGAGAGCCAGCGAGGGGGGGGGGGGGGGGGGGGGGGGAGGTGCAAAGAACACTGAGAGTGTAGCGGACAGGGCTCCGGCCAAGTCATCTTCATCAGAGACTGCTTCAACAAAGACAGCGCAGACTCAATCGCCGAGTCTGGACGAACCTGCAGTGCCAGCTCGGGACAATGCTTCTTTGCCGCCGGTAGCCAAGGCTGCCCCGGTCGAGAAGATTCCAACCCGCGATGATCACCAGCCTGCGGTTCACAAACTGCAGGAGGTTTCAAAGAATAGCCAGCCGGCAGAGGACCTGGCGAATGCCGAGGAGCCGACTGAGCAACCAACCGACCAGCAACACCAAGCCAAGAAGTGGAACACCGAGTCATTGTCCCAACTCGCTCAGAGTTTGCGACAAACGGCCCTGCCCCCCACTCCGAACGCGGCAAACGCCACCGACGCTGATACCGAACCAGTTCCTGAGACGGACGAAGTTGCCGAAGCCAACGAGCCTGCCGAGAATGCCGGCGAAGAAGCAACGGCGACCTTGGTTCAACCATCTGCGATGCTCCTGGACAACGACGAAGCGGATGCTCAAGCGCCAGCGTCCAACGTTTCTCCTCAGTATCGTGCCCTGCGGGACAACATTCTGGAGCAACTACCGGCAGATACTCCGGCAGTGTTATTGTGTACGTCTGCCGATCTAGCGTCCCCTGACCAGACGCCGATGTTGGCTGAGCTGTCTGTTGCCTTGACGCAGAAGTGCGAAGGCAAGGTGCTGCTCATTGATGCCAAGCTGCAAACCGCCGGCATGTCCCAGTACTTTGGCATGCACGCCGATACCGGTTTGACCGAAGTGCTGCAAGGTGCCTGCACCTGGCAGGAGGGGATTTCTCAGACCGCCCTGGAGCGAGTGGATTTGCTTCCCAGTCGGGTGGATCCAGGCATGGACTTCTCCCTCACCATGCACGCCAATTGTGATCGCCTATTCGATGCCTTGCGGGATCAGTACCGGTTTGTGCTGGTAGATGCTGCTCCGGTTGCGGAACCATCAGCCAGGGCGTTGGCTGCCAAATGTGATGCAACGTACCTGGTGGCTCAGTTCGACGGCACCCCCTGGCGGCAGGCGTCGGAGTCGATTGAGCAACTCGCCATGGTGGGAGCCCGAGTGTTGGGCTGCATCCTGACCGGCGTTCCTCAAACGGACCTGGTTGATTCTTAACGCGACGCCTCCTGCCTGGCACGCAGAATTGCTGCGTCCCTTCTCTCGTGGCTATCGGACAAATAGCCAGGGGTCGCTTCGCCAACCTGGTGCTTTGTCACGGCAAAGTTTTCGGGTGCCATGCATATCACCTATGCTTGACACTTGACTCAACCGATCAACTTGTCCCCAAAGAGCCTCAACCGATGCCTTGGATTGCCGAAACGGCCGACGGATTCTCGCAAGATCAACTCATGGCCCTGGTCCAACAGGCTGTGGTCGAAGCCAAGCTAAGCGCTCCTCTGTGCCGAGCCCAAGCGGGTGCTCTTGTTGCCTCCGGACCAGACTCGGATGCACTCGGGGGCAGGCCTGGTCACCGAGATGTTCTACAAGGTGCTCTCGCCTGAGGCTGAAGTGCACGTGATTCCCACACTAGGGCAGCATGTTCCGCATACGCCGGAAGAGAACCGTCGGATGTTCGGCAGCATTCCCGAAGAACGCATCCACGCTCACGATTGGCGGGACGGATGCGTCTATGTCGGTGAAATTCCGGCCGATTATGTGGCTGAGATCAGCGAAGGCATTGCGGATTGGCCCATCCCCGTTTGGCTCAATCGGATGCTGATGGAGGAACCGTGGGATCTGATCATCAACGTAGGGCATGTGGTCCCGCATGAGGTGCTGGGATTCGCCAATCACAACAAGAATTACTTCATCGGCCTGGGGGGCAAGGAGACAATCTGCGCCGCGCACATGATGGCCGCTTGCTGTGGCATCGAAAACAACCTGGGAAATCTCGTTACGCCGGTCAGGGCCTGTTTCAATCGGGCAGAAGACGAACTGCTGGCCAA
>CALOEH010000216.1:0-10252 GCA_942492195.1 uncultured Planctomycetia bacterium
CTGCCGGCTAACGCGGCCTGGGGAGCTTCCGCTTGTTCAGTCCCAACCGGTAGCGTGAGCGAGGAAACTCAGGTGATGTCCCCTGTCATGCCTCCTCGCTGACGCTTCGCGTTGGGATTCCAGGCAATGGCCGGCTGCAGGTGCCGGACGTGCACTCGCTAGACTTCCTTTGACTTCGTCGACAAAGCGTGCTGCTGCGCGCGCACGCTTCTGGTACACTAGGGGGATCAAAACTGCGAGCGATTCCCGGTTGTCGCGGAATCGAGATTGCTTTCATCACGTTTCGCTAACACGGCGGAGTCTGGGTCCATGTCTCTCAATCGGCGCGAATTCATTAAAGATACCGCGGTTACTGGAGCCGCATTGGTTGCTTTGGAAGCTTCTCAGAACCTTAGGGCACAGTCCTCACCCAACGAGAAAATGATCGTCGGCGTGATGGGGGTCAACGGCCGCGGCAGTGCGCTGGCCAGGAGTTTCTCGGCGCAACCAGATGCCGAAGTTGCTTACGTGTGCGACGTGGACGAAAGGGCTATCGACAAGGTGACCAACAGCCTGGTGAGCCTGGGAGCCAAGAAACCGCAAGGGGTGAAAGACTTCCGCAAACTGCTGGATGACAAGTCCATTGATGTGTTGGTGGTGGCTGCCCCCGATCATTGGCACGGCCCGGCGACCATCTTGGGCTGCGATGCCGGCAAGCATGTTTATGTGGAAAAGCCTGCCTGTCATAATCCTCGCGAAGGGGAAATGATGGTCGAGATCGCGCGCCGCAACAAGTGCGTGGTGCAGATGGGCAACCAACGCCGCAGTTACCCCGCCATCATGGAAGCCATCGCCAAGGTCCACGCGGGAGACATCGGTCGGGTGTACCACTCGCGTGGCTGGTACGCCAACCTGCGAGGTTCCATCGGCAAAGGGCGAGAGGCCACGGTGCCTTCCTACCTGGACTTTGATCTCTGGCAAGGTCCCGCGGCCGAGAAGCCCTATCAGGACAACCTGATCCATTACAACTGGCACTGGTTCTGGAACTGGGGAACCGGCGAACTCGGCAACAACGGCATCCATGCGCTGGACGTCTGCCGCTGGGGTTTGGAGGCAGATTGTCCCACCCGAGTTACAAGTTCTGGGGGGCGATATCACTTCGATGACGATCAGCAAACCCCAGACACACACACGTGCAGCTACGAGTTCGAAGGGGGCAAGTCCATTCTCTGGGAAGGGCTTAGCTGCAACCGCAAAGGGCTCGACGGCGACACGTTCGGCATTTCGTTCCACGGCACTGACGGCTCGCTGTTCGTCAAAGGTCCTGGCTATGTGCAGTACGACAAGGGTGGGCGCGAAGTTGCCAAGGAAGCCGGCACCGCCAGCGACGCCCCGCACCTGGCCAACTTCTTCGAGTGCATCCGCAGCGGCGAACATCCCAATAGCGACATCGAAGGGGGAGTGGCCAGTACGCTACTCTGCCACTTAGGCAACATTGCCTACCGTACGGGTCGCACGATCAACCTAGATCCCAAAGCCAAAAAGATTGTCGGCGATGACGACGCCGCCACGCTCTGGACCCGCGAGTATCGCAAAGGCTGGGAACCCAAGATTTAATCTATTGCAGAACAGTTGTCCCAACTGTTCATGAGAACCCACTACCTTGCGGGTGATATTGTAGAACAGTTGTCTCAACTGTTCATGGGCGCGATGATATGTTTGTCAGAGCGTGATGACTACATTCTGCGCCCGATACGTTGTTCTTGTTCCTGAACAGTTGGGACAACTCTTCTACACTTGCTCAGCGTCGCCTGGCGCAGGTTTGCCGCGCTGCGAGATCACTCCCCAGCCGACAAACGCGGCAAACGCGTAGAAGAAACTTCCAACGATCAGGCAACTGGTCAGCACGCCGCCGAACCGTTGATTCAGCAGAATCACCGCTGGCGGCTGATCGCTACGGGGAATCTTGCGGACCACCGAACCTTGCTCTTGGTTCTGCCGCTGCACCTCGTCCTTCCAGCCATCCCAGGCTTGCTGCGCGGCAGGTTTGTTGGCCTCGGCGGTGGCCCAAGTCCTAGCACGAAGCAACAGCCCTACGATGAGTGCAAGCCACAATGCGTAGCCGATGCCGATCACGAGCCACGATGTTTTCATCAGATGCCTTATCTCTTGCTCACGTTCCAGCAGCCAACGGAACGGGGGTCTTGCCTGAGAGCGGAAGCTTAATGCGGCTCCAGGCTCCGCCTGGCTATTTCGGCAGCAATTCTAATGCGGCTTGGGACAACGCGATCACGCCGGTCGTCAGCGTCTCTTCGGCATCGGGGTAGTAAATGGCCGAGTGCAGTGACGGGGGTGGCTGGTCCAATCTTTCGAAGCCGGCCAGGCGTTGTTGACGGACGCTTCCTAGGCGGAACATGAAGATCGGCACGCCGGCTCGGCCGTAACGTGCGAAGTCTTCGCCACCCATGGTTTGTTTGGAAACGACGAGGTTTTCTTCGCCCAACACGTTGCGGAGTTGCGGCACCACCCGTTCGACCAGTTCTGGATCATTGTGTACGGCCGGGGTGTAGGTGTCCGAGTCTTTGACGGTTGGCGGTTTTGCTCCGCTGCTGGCTGCGGCGGCTTCGGCCTTGCGGCGAATGCCGGAGAGCAGTTTTTCACGAACTTCGTCGGTGTAGCTGCGCACGGTTAGTTGCAACTTGCAGGTGTCGCCGATGATGTTGTGTTTGGTGCCACCATGAATCGAACCCACGGTGATCACGGCCGGTTCGAGCGGAGAAATCTCGCGGCTGATGACAGTCTGCACGTCGAGTACGAATCGGGCTGCTATCAAGATCGGGTCGATGGTGGTATGCGGCGCCGCGCCGTGACCCCCGCGACCATGAAAGGTAACGTCCACCGTATCCACGTTGGCCATTGCGTAGCCAGCCCTGTATCCAACGGTGCCGGTCGCGAGCGTGGCGTCCACGTGCAAAGCGACGGCCAGGTCCGGCTTGGGAAAACGTTCGAACAAGCCATCATCCAGCATGGCCTTGGCACCGGCACCCCGTTCTTCGGCAGGTTGCCCAATGAACATCACCGTGCCAGCCCATTGGTCGCGATGACTGGCCAAGAACCGGGCAACCCCAATCAAGTTGGCGATATGAATATCATGGCCGCAGGCGTGCATCACGCCTACCTCGGTGCCGTCTGGCTGTTTGACCGTCACCTTCGAGGCATACACCAACTGCGTTTCTTCTTTGACAGGAAGTGCGTCCAGGTCCGTTCGCAGCATCAGCGTGGGGCCATCACCGTTCTTGAGGAGTGCTACAACGCCGTGCCCTCCCACCTGTGTGGTGACCTCTGCGCCTACCTTCTTGAGCTCGTCGGCGAGTCGGGCAGCGGTGGCCTTTTCATGGAACGAAAGCTCTGGATTCTGGTGAAAGGTGCGATAGAGCGCCACCACTTCGTCCAGATGATCACCAATCCACTGCTTGGGCGTCTCTGCTTGAAGTGACGAGGGAAGCCAACCGGCGAGGCAAATCGCCAGCGAAACGATGGCAACCGGCACCTTCCCACTCTGGCACGGGACTATCCAAGATTGACCATTCATGTGATGTTATCTCCCAACAAGCGAGCATTCTTTATCAACGACGCGGCGAAGCGGTACGGCTCAGACACGCTGACCATTATATTGCTTCGCAGGGCGGAGTCGTTCACTTTGAGTCAATTTCTAGCGACCTGATCGGTTAAACCAGCGGAGAAACAGTGTATGGCCATGGATACCCCGGCACGGATCGCCATCGTAGGAGCCGGCCCGATTGGGCTCGAGGCGGCTTTGTACGCCCGATTTCTTGGCTACGACGTCGATGTCTACGAAGCCCAACAGGTGGCCCAGCACGTTCGCCGTTGGGGGCACGTGCCGATGGTGAGTCCGTTCGGTCTCAACTGCACGCCGCTGGCGTTGGCCGCTTTGCAGTGCCAAGACCGCAGTTACGCACATCCGGACGAAGAGGTGTTGCTGACTGGCAATGAGTTCGCCGAGCGTTACCTGTTGCCCCTCTCGCGCACCGATTTGCTGGCCGACTCGCTGCACCAGCAAACCAGCGTGGTCTCGATTGCTCGGGAGCCGATGCCGGAAGAGGGGGTCAACGATGCCTTGGAGCCTGAGGAAGTTCGGTTCCGGTTGCTCCTTCGCACGGCCGATGGCCAGCAGCGCGAAGCCACGGCAGACATTGTCATCGATGCCTCAGGCACGTTCGCAAACCCCAGCGGATTGGCCCCGGACGGAACTTCCGTTGCTGGCGAGCAGGAGTGCAAGGAAGCCATCGAGTATGGAATTCCTGACGTGTTGGCGGTCGATCGGGCCAGATACGCCAGGCGGCATACACTTGTGGTGGGAACCGACCAGGCGGCCGCCGGTATCATCGTCGCGCTGGCTGAACTCGCCGTGCAAGAGCCTGACACGCGCGTGACC
Organism: uncultured Planctomycetia bacterium; assembly: GCA_942492195.1. Taxonomy (GTDB): domain Bacteria; phylum Planctomycetota; class Planctomycetia; order Pirellulales; family S012-138; genus CALOEH01. Next base: position 4,436 of record CALOEH010000216.1, read on the forward strand.
TGGATCACCGATTCGACCAGTGACAGCGGGCCGTTTGCCGTGGACGAAGCTGATCCGCTGCTCGCCAGGCAGCAACAGGCAGCTTCGGCCAACCGCCTGGCAACCGCCAAGGTTTCTTCCATCGATCACCTGCCTGGCATCCAGATCGTGCGCGTCGAACAACAACCGGCCGGTGCCGGACCAGTGGTGGAATTGGGAGGCTCAGGCCCGCAGCAAACGCTGGAAGTGGACCAGATTGTCGCGGCCAATGGGTATCAGCCAGATCTGAGCATCTGCAGCCAGTTGAGTTTCCCTGGCGGTTATCCCATGGAGGGCATTGCCGCTGTCGCAACTCCTGGCGACGTCGACTGGCCAGGGCAGGTTGACCTGCTGATCACGGCTGAGCCGAACTTCTACTGGCTAGGGGCTAAGAGCTTCGGCCGGCATTCGCATTTCGCGCTGCGGATGGGGCATCGGCAAATCGTGGCACTGTTCGCGCTGATTGGTGAGAACCCGAACCTCAACCTCTACCAGTCGCCCCTGCCGACCTAGAGTTCGTCCGTCGAATAATTAATGTTCGAACGGATCTCCCCGATACACGATGGAGTGAATACCGCAGAGAGAGAATGGCCTGCTGTGCTGACAGGGCTTCAGGACGAGGCCCCGCGGGCGTCACTCTGGTATCCGTGAATGAACTGCAAGAGCTGCCCCACTTTGGCACTTTGAGCTTGTTCGCCGAATTCTTCGTACATCTCGTTCAAATCATGGCGATAGTCCAGGGCCAGTTCGCGCTGCACGTCCGCAGGTTCTTTCTCACACAGCACGCGTACGAAGAGCAAGCAAGCCTGAAGTTGGGCTCGGCGTGTTGCATTTGCCCAATCCGTGCCATCCCCATCTTGAATCAGCCGAATCCGCTGCTGGACGTCAGCCGTTGGATCATCTGCCTGGAGTTCCAGCAGGAGCTGCTCGTCGCTCAACTGTGCGTCAGCCGCTTCTTGTTCAGCGTCAACCACCGCTGCGGTGTGCTCCGATTGGCAACTCGCCAACGCCAGACAGACCAGCGTTAGGCAAAGCTGGGCAAAACCACGTAGCGGCAATAATTGAAAGCGGAAACGCATGTACCAATCGACCGGTTGAGGATCTACGAACGGAGGGGTTCCCACGGATTCCCACGGGGCAATCTTAGCGCGTGGTCGTTCCCAAGGTTGTTGATTGCATCGTACCGCGCTTCCCGTCCGGCACGCAATGCAGGCCCAGGCCGCAGAATGCCGGGTGTGCGATTCGTCCAAGGACGTTGGGCTTGTGGCCTTTCGACATTCGACCTTGATTTGTTGTCGTGCGGCACTGGGGAGATTACGATCAAACCGTGGTTGCCGTTTCCCCCCAATCCATCCGGTCGCGGATTTCCGCCCCCCACCCAATACTGACACGCCGAGAACTTCGAATGCGTTTTCCATTGTTTGGTTGTGTTTTGCAAAACTTGAGTTCGTTGGCGGCTCTGGTCGCCGCATTGGTCACTTTGGGCTTATCGGGCCCCACGGCTCTAGGGCAAGCGCCGAAGCAGCCTGAGGACGTGGCCGAATTGGACTTTTCTGACCAGCTTCCGCGGATTGAGCCCAAGTCGCCGGACGAAGCGATGAAGACGTTTGCCCAACTCGATGGGTTTCAACTACAGCTCGTGGCTAGCGAACCGCTGCTGGTTGACCCAATCGCCATTTCCATTGACGAGCAGGGCCGCATGTATGCCTGCTGCATGCGGGGATACAGCGAAGACGATCAACTCAATCTTGGGCAGATTCGCTTGCTCGAAGACACTGACGGCGATGGCAAGTACGACAAGAGCAGCACGTTTGCCGATGGGCTCTCTTGGCCCACTGCCTTGTGCTGCTACGACGGCGGAATTTTTGTCGGCGTGGCTCCCGACCTGATCTTTCTCAAAGACACCACCGGAGACGGCAAAGCGGATCTCAAGCAGGTCATCTTCGAGGGCTTTCGCCGTTCCAACGTGCAAGGATTGATGAACTCGTTGACCTGGGGATTGGACAATCGGATTCATGGTGCCACTAGTAGTTCGGGAGCTGACCTTAAGACCATTGGCCAGCAGGACGCAAAGAATCTTAGCCTCAACCGCCGGGATTTTTCGTTCAACCCACGCACTCATGAAATCTCTGCCCAAAGCGGCGGGGCTCAACATGGGATGTCGTTTGACGATTGGGGGCGAAAGTTTGTTTGCTCCAACAGCAATCACATTCAGCTGGTGATGTTCGAAGAACGCTACGTCAAGCGGACACCCTCGTTGGCCGCACCCAGTGCTACCATCTCCATTGCCGCAGATGGGCCTCAGGCAGAAGTGTTTCGGATCAGCCCTGTTGAACCGTGGCGAGTCATTCGCACCAAGCTCCGAGTGGCCGGCGCTGTGCCAGGACCGGTCGAAGGGGGAGGTCGGGCCGCGGGGTACTTTACCGGAAGCACCGGTGTCACCATCTATCGCGGCAATGCCTGGCCGGAGAACTTGCACGGTACAGCGTTGATTGGAGATGTCGGCAGCAATATCGTCCATCGCAAGCGGCTCTCGCCTGCGGGAGTCGCACTTCGCGCCGAGCGGATGGACGAAGGCAAGGAATTCCTGGCCTCAACCGACATCTGGTTCCGGCCTGCCCAAATGGCCAACGTGCCCGATGGGACGCTCTACGTGCTGGACATGTATCGCGAAGTGATCGAGCATCCCAAGAGCTTGCCGCCGGTGATTAAGAAGCATCTCGATCTCACCAGCGGGCGTGATCGAGGGCGAGTTTGGCGTGTGATTCCGCCTGGTTTCAAAACTCCCCAACCGGTCAACCTGGCCGACGCAACCACTGAGCAGTTGGTTGCGTTGTTGGATCACTCCAACGGTTGGCATCGCGATACGGCCGGACGCTTGCTGTTCCAGAAACAAGATCGTGCGGCAGTGCCCAGTTTGGAAAAGCTGACGCACAGCGGTAGCCCTCTGGGACGCATGCATGCCCTGTACGCACTCGATGGCCTCTCGGCCCTGACTGCTGAAACGCTGATTCCCCGCCTTGACGATGAGCATCCGCGCGTCCGCGAGCATGCCGTGCGATTGGCCGAGCGGCTTGCGGAAAAGTCCCCTGCGCTACGTCAGGCAATGCTCAAACGAACCACCGATGAAGACATCCGCGTGCGGTATCAACTCGCCTTCTCCTTGGGAGAACTGCACGATCCGGCCCAGTGGCCGGCCTTGGCGGAATTGGCGCTGCGTGACGGCGGGGACTCTTGGATTCGGTTGGCCATTTTGAGTTCGGTTGGCACGGAGCCGGACCAGTTGTTCGTCGAATTGCTCAAACGGATGGGGACCAATGACCCATCCGCCCGCAACGCGCAAGGGGTACTCACCCAGTTGACGGAACTGATTGCCTCGGTGGGGAAAGAAGCCCAAGTCGCTGCCGTGTTGAAAGCTGCCGCGGCCCTCCCAGCTGAGCAGCGCCCGCTGGCACAGCAACTTCTGTTGGCGCTTGACGCAGGGCTGGAACGCAAAGGAAGTAGTCTCCAGCCGCATTTGGCGAAGGTGCCTGCTGCGGCCAAGTTGGTCGAGACCGTCTTGCAAAACGCGCAGTCGATTGTATTGAACGACAAGGCTCCGCTCAGCCAGCGCACGGCGGCCGCTGGCCTGCTTTCGCTCGGGACGTTTCAACAGGCAAAGCCCACGCTTGCCCAACTGCTGGATCTGCGGCAACCGGGCCAGGTGCAAACGGCAGCAATTGCGGCGCTGGACGGCTTCAACGATCCTGGCGTTCCTGATGTTCTTTGGGCGGCCTGGTCTGGCATGAGCCCCAAGCTACGCGCCCAGGGGCTTGATATGTTGTTTGCTCGCAATGACCGCTTGCTCTCGCTACTCGCGGCGCTCGAGCAGGGCAGGGTTCGCCCTACGGATTTGGACCCCTTGCGAATCAAGCAACTCAAGACGCATCGTCAGGCGGAGATTCGTACGCAGGCCAACCGACTGCTGGCGGATGTGCAACTTGCCCGGCGTCAAGATGTGGTGGACTCTTACAGCAGTTCCTTGAAACTCACCGGCGATCGCGAACGGGGCGCGGCCATGTTCAAAAAGATCTGCTCCGCCTGCCATAAGGTCGAGAACCAAGGGCACGAGATTGGCCCCAACCTGGCGGCCATGAAAAACCGCGGTGCCGAGTCCATTCTGCTCAACGTTCTCGACCCCAATCGCGAAGTCAATCCGCAGTTCGTCAACTACCTGGTCCAGACTGATGCCGGCCGCGCACTGACCGGCATGATCGCGGCCGAAAACGCCAACAGTATCACGCTCAAACGAGCAGAAAACAAAACCGATATCGTGCTCCGCGAAGAGATTGACGTACTCGAGAGTTCCGGTCTGTCGATCATGCCTGAAGGGATGGAGAAGCAAATTTCACCCCAAGCCATGGCTGACCTGATTGCCTATCTGCTCAGCGTGAAATAAGAGTCTTGGCACCCTCTTCCGGCGTTTTGTTCATGCTTGCGAAATTCACCCGTACCAATCGTTCGAGGCTTTCCATGTTGATGCGTTGCTTGATGTTGTTCGGCTGCCTGTTGCTTCCTGTGCATGCGGTGCATGCCGCGGATGGAGACTCCTGGCAGGCAGGCGTGGCCAAGGTGAACATCACGCCTGAGCAACCGATGTGGATGTCCGGTTATGGAGGGCGTGACCATCCGGCCGAAGGCAAACTCACGGACCTTTGGGCAAAGTGCCTGGTGATTCAAGACCCATCCGGCCATCAGGCGGCCATGGTCAGCCTGGACCTGGTGGGCATTGGCCGGGAACTTTCGCTCCCTATCCGGCAGAAGATCCAAGCCCAACACGGTTTGGACCTTTCGCAGATTGCGCTCTGTTCTTCGCACACGCACACCGGCCCCGTTGTTGGGAGCAACCTGGGATCGATGTATTTCTATGATGACGCCCAGCAGAAACTGGTGACGGACTACTCGAAGCGACTCGAGGCTGATGTCCTTCGTGTGGTGGGGCTGGCTCTCAAGGATCTGGCCCCCTGCCAACTGTTTACCGGCAATGGTACGTGTGACGTGGCGGTCAATCGCCGCGAGAACTCAGAGTCGCAGGTACCGGCCCTTCGCGAAGCTGGCAAGCTCAAGGGGCCAACGGATCATAGCGTGCCGGTGCTCAAGGCGGTCAGCGCCGACGGCAAGTTGCGGGGAGTGCTGTTCGGTTACGCTTGTCATGCCACGGTACTCAGCTTCTATCAGTGGAGTGGAGACTACCCTGGCTTTGCCATGATGGAGATTGAGAAACAGCATCCTGGTGCCACGGCCCTGTTCTTTGCTGGTTGCGGGGCCGATCAAAACCCCCTGCCGCGGCGATCGGTCGAACTCGCTCAACAGTACGGTCGCCGACTGGCCGAGGGTGTCGAGCAGGTGCTCGCCAAGCCCATGCAGCAAGTCGCCGGGAAACTCAAGACTTCTTACGACGAACTCCCTTTGGCCAGGGCCACCATTCCCAGTCGTGCGGATCTGCTCGAAATCATCGCTGGCGGAAGTGAGCAGAATCGGTTTGCCGTCGGCAATGCCAAATTCCAGCTGGCACAACTCACTGCCGAAAGTGAGATTTCGCGAGACTACCCCTATCCCATCCAAACCTGGCACCTTGGCAATCAGCAACAGTTGGTGCTCTTGGGAGGCGAAGTGGTTGTGGACTACGTCCTGCGGCTGAAGAAAGACCTCAACCGCCCGAACCTGTGGGTGGCGGGCTACGCCAATGATGTGATGGCCTACATCCCCTCGGAACGAGTGCTTCAAGAAGGTGGCTACGAAGGAGCCGCGGTCCATGAT
>CALOEH010000217.1:0-99019 GCA_942492195.1 uncultured Planctomycetia bacterium
AACGCTGGTAGCGATTTTACAATAACTGCTTGGCGATATGTATCTGTTGCTGGGTGGCGATCTTGATCTTCGGGGCACCGCAGGACTTGTGTCGTTTCTTGCGAGGATAGTCCCGGCTCTTCTTGCTCGAGGTGCGGTTGGTTTCGTCCTGCTTCACGCAGGTATGTAGTTGCAGGGCATGTCCCGACTTGTCCAATGCGGCTAATAGAATTGCTCTGCCAAACATGTCGAGAACGCGAATGGGACTGAGTCTTTCGATCGGTTGCCGCTCTTGCATCAACGCCTTTTTTGCCACGAATAGAGACGCCCAGATCCCGAGCAACGTCCAAGTCAGTTCGGTGCGAACGTGGCGGGGTGTACGGCATTGCAGTTTTGCCCGGCGACAGTTGTGCTTCACCGTGCGAAAGAACACTTCGATGCCCCACCGAGAACAATAGATCTCGCGAATTTGTTGCTCGGTGAGATCGAATTCGTTGGTGAGTAGCCACATCGGGCTGCGTGCGGTTTTCACTTGAATCAAACGCAGCATAAGCGGCGGTTGCCCGTTCCGCTGCACGCTCTCTGGCCAGTGATATACAACGTCTTTTCTGCGCTCGACTCCCAGCTTTTTTAACAGCGTCACGTTCGATCCCACGCGGACCACGAACGATCGGCCCGAGTTCATGACCGTCGACCAGAACGGATAGCCGACGTATTCTGCATCGCCCACCACTCGGGCATTCGGGGGAAGTTCGTCAAGCATTTCGGCTGCGTTTTGTCGCTCGCTGCCGGAAGAAGCTGACAACCGCCAAGTAACAGGCAGTCCCGAACCGATATGCCAGAAGACGGTGGCCAGCACTTGGACGGTCATCGCCTTGGCGGCGTCGGCGGCGTTGCGGTACCGTTTGCTTTTCTTCTTTTTGCCTCGCGATTTACCTTGGGCGGAGAGTACCGCGAACGCGTCCTGATTCGGGGCGGTGCGAGGTGCGGCAAATTTCGATCCATCGACGGCGTAGGTAGGCCTGCCAGCGGTGGTCCAATGGCCTTTTAGCTGTCGCAGTCGCGAACAGATATGCTTTTTCACCTCGGCGGCGAGTTGTTCTCCGCAGTTTGCGAGGCCGTCGCAGACCCCTTGCCGCGTATGTGCGGTCGGCTGATGGAATAGAGCTTGCACCGCGCTTGCAGCCTCGCGAACGCGTTGCGTGAGCGTTCGCTGCGTGGAGCAGCCCCAGCACGCGATGGCCGTCGCGGCGAGAACGAACGATGAGATCTTGGCGTTCCCATGCCGGGGCACCTTGGCACAGTCTGGCAACAGCCAGTCAAATACCTCTTTCAAAGTTTGAAGAGATATGGCAACATCCTTGTTGTCTTGATGCGACATCCAAGACTCCTTCTTGGAAAAATGCTTAAGGTGGTACAAAAGCATTGAAGGCCGAAAACGCCTTCCGCATCAAGACTATTTTTTTGCACGGAGAAAATCGCTACCAGCGTTGAGTGCCACCCCGCCGCAATTAGGAAAACCGCTGCTCGCCGGTCATTGCGAGTGCGGTCCGAAAAGGAACCGCCCGTATGCAGAAACCGCAATCTAAGTATGCCTCCTGTAAACCCAGGTTGCGAGCAACCTGGGCTACCCTGCTCAAAAATCGGCATCAAAAGCCGACCCGATAAAAATATGTACCTGAACCGGGTTGACAGCCCAAACTCTTTTCAGGGATGGGCTACCCTGCGATCTGAAATCTGTTTTCAATAAGTAGGTTTATTGTCGAGATTGTACCGCACTGCGGATATGATTCGACTTGACGAGTCACAAATTCTCTGGGGTACTTGAATGCATTACTCAATAAGAATCATTCTACTACTATTATCGGTGGCAACTGTTGGATGCATAGTAGGCGATGACCCTAAGTCGCTGTTGATCCGTGGGTCCATCGACGATGTACGTCGTCGCTTTTCGTCAAGACAGGACACCGCGATAAAGATTCAATTGGGCAGCACAGAAAAGTACTGGGCACCGCCGCTCCACGTTGCTGTGGAGGCCGGGAGAGTTGACGTCGCAGAGCATCTCGTTGATCTGGGAGCGGACCCGAATTCCGGTTCATACTTAGGCGAAACGGCATTTTGTTATTTGCCATCCGATGCGGACGATCGCACGTACTTGGCCCTGGCACAAATACTTCTGGCGGCCGATGGCGATATCAATATGGTCGACGGTAAATCTGGGGCGACTCCGTTGATGAACGTCGTTGCCATGGGCAACCCACAAAAGGCAGAAATCTTGCTGGAATGTGGCGCAGACCCGTCAGTGCAAGACAAGCTTGGCCGCAAGGCGATCGACTACATTCAGTTCGTGACCGGGCGCGCAGACGTAAAAGGGACATTGCGGAATTTATTGAGTGCCAAGGAAAAGTAGACGTAATTGTTTACCAGCGGCGGGTGGCGCTGCTGAACCCTGGCCGCCAAAGCCAGCAGTTCGCCTCGTAGGTCGACGCTGCGGGATACTTCGTCAGAATTTCATGCAGCGGACAATGAAATTTGCCAAGCTGGCCACCGTAGTTGCGAGGGTGAACACGGGTGAGTACCGGGGACACGCTTTATCTCTTGGACGAACCCACGACCGGTCTGCACTTCGCGAGGACATTCGCAAGCTGCTGACGGTCCTCGATGAACTGGTTGAAAACGGCAACACCGTATTGGTGATTGAGCACAGCACCGATGTCATGCGGCATGCCGACTGGTTGATTGATCTTGGGCCGGAAGGGGGCGAGCGAGGTGGCGAGATTGTGGCCGTTGGAACGCCTGAGCAATTGGCCACGTTGGCCAATAATCACACCGCCGCCGCGCTGAGCGAGTAGAATCCAACCAATGTAGAACAGTTGTCTCAACTGTTCACCTGCAGTACTCGAAGCGTTTCTCTTGGTTTCTGAACAGTTGAGACAACTGTTCTACATTGCCATGGGGTACACCACACTGGAGGAAGACATGAGCGAGCAGAATCCTATTTGGCGCGAACATCTCTCGGTCACCCGGCGGTTCTTCCTGCAAGCTGCGGCCGGGACAACTGCCGCGGTCTGCCTGCCAGGCAGTTTGCGCGCCGCGGCCGAACTTCCGCGTGAGTGCGCCGAGGCGTGCCAGGCGTTCTTGGAGAAGATGGAGTATCTCACCCCGCAAGAGATCTTTGGCAATGTCTCCCGAGGTAACCCTCGCCCTTACGATCTGTCGGACGAAAAGAAAGTTGAAGTCGGCCTGACTCCAGAAACCTGGCAGCTCGAAATTACGAGCGATCCACAGCACCCAGCCAAGCTCGAGCGTACGTTTACCAAAGACGCCGGCAACGCCATCCGTTGGGCTGACTTGATGAAACTGGCCGAGAAACATGCCGTAGGCATCGCCAAGATCATGACTTGCAACAACGGCGGGCGACCGCTGGGGATGGGCTTTTGGGAAGGCGTCCCGCTTCGCGAGTTGGTCTGGATGACACAACCCAAGCTCGACGTGCGGCGAGTTTTCTACAACGGGTATCACAATGATGATCCCAAGCAACTCTTTCGCAGTTCGCTCCCCATTGGGCGAGTTTTAGAAGACCCCTTCGACCTGCCTCCGGTGCTGGTCTGCTACAAGCTCAATGGGCAATTGCTCAACGGTCAGCGCGGTGGGCCGGTACGGATGTTGATTCCCGAAGCCTACGGTTTCAAGTCGGTGAAATGGCTCAACCAGATCGTGCTATCCAACCTGTTCCACGCCAACGATACCTACGCCGGAGGCAACAACGACGTGGATAGCTGGATGAAGACGTTTTCCCGCAGTTTGCTCAAGCCGGAGAAGATTTCCGCCGGACAACCAATCCCGATTACCGGCTATGCCCAAGTTGGCATCTCAGGACTGGACAAAGTTCAGACCTGCCTGTTGCCGAAGGATACGGATTGGCCCAAGGACGATCCCTACTTCACCGGGGCGAAGTGGATTGATGGGCACATTCTGCCCCCTCCGGAAGATTGGGGAGGGCAGCTTCCAGACAACCAGCTCCCGCCCAACATGCACGGGTTTGACCCGGACACCGGCCGACCCAAACGCTGGCCCATGCGGCTGACGCTCGCCCATTGGGCAACAGTCATGCCAGGACTGCCAGCCGGGGAGTACACGCTCCGCTGCCGGACCATCGATGACAAAGGTCACGCCCAACCATTGCCTCGCCCCTTTCCCAAGTCTGGCCGCAACGCCATTGAAGAAGTGCCGGTGGTGATCAACGCTTGAAACTGGGGAAGGCGCGAAAGAGGAAATTTCCACGGAGGCACCGAGGGAACGGATTCACTGGCACCGAACCGACAGTGATTCGCGGGTCCGGCCACTTAGCTTAGCTGCTTGTGGCGGAAGCAGTCGGTGAGATGGTCATTGACCATGCCGGTGGCCTGCATGAACGCATAGCAGATGGTGCTGCCGACGAATCGGAAGCCGCGCCGCTTTAGTTCCTTGCTCATGTCGTCCGATTCATCGGTCTTTGCCGGAACGTCCTCAAGTGACCCCCAGTTGTTGAGCTTCGGCTCCCCGTCAACGAATTTCCAAATGAACTCATCGAACGAATCAAACTCCTCCTGCACCGCCAGGTAAGCTTGGGCGTTGCTGATGGACGAGTCAATCTTGAGCCGGTTCCGTACAATGCCGGCGTTCTCCAGCAGCGCCGCCTGCTGTTTCTTTCCGTACCTGGCTACTTTGGCAGGGTCGAACTGATCAAACGCCTGACGATAGTTCTCCCGTTTCTTGAGAATGGTGATCCAACTGAGTCCCGCCTGGGCACCTTCGAGAATCAAGAACTCAAACAAGAGTTGGTCGTCATGAACAGGAACACCCCATTCTGCATCGTGATACAAGATGTACTCGTCCCCTTTTGCCCAGGGGCAGCGCACGCGTTCGCCGGTGGATCGTCGTTTTGGCATCTTGCGAATCTCGTTGGAAACGTGCACTCCAGGCTTGTCTATCTCAAGTCACGTCGCCGACGTTAGACCGGTGCCACTTCCCAGTGATTGCCGTCACGAATGACCTCGCGGTAGAGCGTGTCGCGCTCGATCGGCTCGCGTCCTGCTTCTTCGATCAGTCTGCGGATCTGCTCGACGTTGAGCATCTCGGGGGTTTCGGCACCGGCGTCGTGATAGATGAGTTCGTGCCGGACGGTGCCGTCCAGATCATCAGCTCCGTAGCTTAGGGCAGTTTGGGCTGTGCCAATGCCGAGCATGATCCAGTAGGCCTTGAGGTGGGGGAAGTTGTCCAGCATCAGGCGGCTGATGGCCATGGTTCGCAGGTCCATCAAGGCCGAAGGCTTGCGAATCCGCGCGAGTCCGGTGTTCTCGGGATGGAAGGCCAACGGGATGAAGGTTTGAAACCCTCCGGTCTCATCCTGGAGTTCGCGCAGCCGAATCAGGTGATCGATGCGGTGGTAGGCATTCTCGAGATGCCCATACAGCATGGTGGCGTTGGTGCGCAGGCCGAGTTGGTGCGCGGTGCGATGGATATCCAACCAGTTTTGGGCGTCGGCTTTGTGTTCGCAGATCTTGTCACGGACTTCCGGATGAAAGATCTCAGCCCCGCCTCCTGGCATGCTGCCGAGTCCCGCTTCGATCAGTTCTTCCAGGATCTCCCGGACGGACTTGCCGGTCATGTGTTCGAACCAGTTGATCTCCACACCGGTCCAAGCTTTGAGATGCAGTTGAGGATAGGCTTTGTGCAGGATGCGAATGATATTGACGTACCAATCGTACTTCATCTGGTGGTGCAGTCCGCCGACAATATGCATTTCGGTCGCGCCGCAATCCACGGCTTCTTGCCCCCGCTCAAGGATCTGCTCGTCGGTCATCATATAACCTTTGGGATCACGCAGGTCCGAGCGAAACGCACAGAAGACACAGCGGTAGACGCAGATGTTGGTAGGGTTGAGATGCGTGTTGATGTTGTAATACGCACGATTGCCATTGAGACGCTCGCGAACCGTGTTGGCCAGCGAACCGAGCGCGTTGAGCGGCACCTCAGGCTCGTAGAGATACAGTCCTTCGTCCAACGTCAACCGCTGGCCGGCATGAACCTTGTCACTGATCTCTTGAAAGCGAGGAGAGTACGGTTGAATCATCAGTCAGCAAACCTCTTTAAATTCCTGATAGGAACAACTTCGTTCGATATGAGTTGGCCTGGGGAGGCGATGGATACATTTAATCTGGCACGTGAACAGTTGAGACAACTGTTCTACATAAACTCCTGATAGGAACAACTTCGTTCGATTTGAGTCAGCCTGGGGAGGCGATGGATACATTTAATCTGGCACGTGAACAGTTGAGACAACTGTTCTACATAAACTCCTGATAGGAACAACTTCGTTCGATTTGAGTCAGCCTGGGGAGGGCGATGGATACATTTAATCTGGCACGTGAACCGTTGAGACAACTGTTCTACATAAAGTGGTTTAAGGTCCTACCTCATCCAAAGGTCCATTGCCCCAACCGCAAGTAGTCCTAGACTAATCACCGCGTTGCATTGAAAGAATGCAATATTCACGCGGCTCAAGTCATCCGGCCGCACAATCCAATGTTCGTAGGTTAATAGAATAGCCACCGCGGCAATGCCGGTCAGGTAAACCGAACCGAGCGGGGGGTAGACCGCGGGCAGGACAAACAGCAACAACACCGCCGCCAAATGGCAGAGTGCTGCAATTCTTAGGGCCCCTGGCACGCCAAACCGAACCGGCACGCTGTGCAGTCCCTCACGGCGGTCGGCTTCGACATCCTGGCAAGCGTACAAGATGTCAAACCCTGCCACCCAGAGAAAGACGGCCCCGCCCAGCACCAGCGGAGGCGCGAGTCCCGCTAAACCGCCCGAGAATCCCAACAGCGCGATCCAGGCACACAGCGGCGCAGCCATCAATGCCAGGCCCAACCAGAAATGTGCGAGCGACGTAAACCGCTTGGCGTAGCTATAGCCGCAAAGAAACGCCAGCACCGGCAGCGAAAGTACAATCGGCCAGATGTTCGGCAAAAACAACAACGTACTGGCCACAAACAAAACACTGCAAATCACGGCAAACGCCACCACCGTTCGCAGGCTCAGCACGCCGGCCGGCAGGTGACGACCTTGCGTGCGAGGGTTGCGCGCGTCGAGCCGACGATCGGCAATGCGGTTGAATGCCATCGCGGCGCTGCGGGCAAACACCATACAAAGCACCAAACCGGCCAGCTCTTGCCACTGCCAGGTGTTGCCGGTGGTTTGCTGGGCGCGAAGGTGCCAGGCCATCAAGCCGGCTAGCAAGGCAAATGGCAAAGCGAATACCGTATGGCTGAAGCGAATCATCTCCAGCAGGTGCCGGACTCGCTGAAGGCCGTTCACGTTTATTCTCCCCAACGCCGCATGAGACTGTGGGAGATGCCAAACTGATCGCAGATTCGGGCAACGATGAAATCCACCAACTCGCGCACGCTCTTGGCTCCATGGTAAAAGCCTGGCATGGCCGGTAAGATCACCGCCCCCGCCTCGGCGCAGCGTTTCATGTTGTCCAACTGAATGACAGACAGGGGAGTCTCGCGCGGGACCAGGATCAGCTTCCGCCGCTCTTTCAAATGGACGTCGGCCGCGCGGCAGATCAGGTTATTCGAACTGCCATGGGCAATGGCGGCCAGCGTTCCTCCTGAGCAAGGGCAAATGACCATTCCGCCCGTCAGCATCGACCCGCTGGCAATCGGTGCCATGAAATCTTGGAAGTGGTGGTAACTCAACTCGCCTGGGGGTTCGCCTGGCACCGAGAGTACGTTGCTGTCTTCGCTGGAAACACCTGACAGATCACGCATGAACTGCAACGTGCTGTCCGAAGCAATCTGGCTCTCGTCCGGGAGCAACATGCTGGGACGAAACTTCTCCAAGTCCACGTTCATATCGAGTTCCTGACGCAGCACGACCTTGCCGGCTTCAGAAATCGAAAGATGCACGTCAATCCCACTGGCGATCAGGATCTCAAGCAGGCGAACGGCATAGATCGCGCCGCTGGCACCTGTGATGCCCATCACCAGAGTCTCTTGGGTTGTTTGCACCATCAGCTTGCAGTGGGCTAGGGTTGGTCTTGCTGGGCAGCCGGTTCTCGGACGGCAGTTTCTGGAATGGCACCGTTGACACACTCGGCCGGCCGTTGGCGAGGGGGAGCCTGATTTCCTGTCTTCGTACCGACATACAAGGTGGCAACGCCCAGCGTCATCGGACGCACACTCACGTCTCGCAGGCCAGCTTGCTGGAGCAGGTCCGCCATCCGCTGTCCGTCGGGGAATTCGTTCACGCTGTTGGGTAGGTAATTGTAGGCATCGCTGTCGTTTCGCGACAGCCATTGACCGATCCGCGGCAAGACATTGCGAAAGTACCAGCCGAACAGCCCTCGTAGGCCCGGCATCTGCGGCCGGGAGAATTCCAAAATGGCCACGCGCCCGTCCGGCTGCGCAACGCGGACCATTTCGCGAAGGCCTGTCCAAGTATCGCTGACGTTTCTCAGACCAAACGCCACGCAGACAATCTGGAACTGGTTGTCCGCAAACGGCAAGTGTTGGGCATCTGCTTCGAGCAGGCTGATTCGGTCTTGTCGTTCTCGTTGGGTGATCTTCTGATCTGCCACGGTCAGCATCTCTCGGCAGAAATCTGCGCCCACAATGTGGCAACTTCCTTCCACCGCCCGATCGTAGGCCAGCGCCAAGTCTCCGGTGCCAGTGCAAAGATCCAAGATCGGCGACTCACCTGAGGGGGGCACTGCGCGAACCGTGCGCCGCCGCCAGTAGCGATCGATATTCAAGCTCAGCAGGTGGTTGAGCAGGTCGTACCGCTGCGCAATCTGGCCGAACATGCGGCGCACGCGAGCGGACGATTTATCAACAGCCATTTCACTCAATCCGCTTTAATGACAGTCCGGTACTTAGTTTCAGCCCCAAGTCTTTGGCAGCCTCGCCCAGGCTGTGAACCGCAAACCTGGTAGGCGGTTAACAGCCCCGCAGCTTCCACTTAACATACACGCCGGACGTGGCTGGCGGGAGGGTCCGCTCACCGCGATTCGCTGGGAGTACCTAGCCAGGCGGCTGTCTACCACCAGGTGCCTACTGCCTGGCAATTTCTTCCACCGCGACGGCTGCCCCCTCCAGCCCGTTATGCGCTTGCACCGCTTGCTGCCAACGACGGCATTGGGCGGCCACTTGCTCCGACGAGATCAACCGGCCCAATTGAGCTGCCACTTGGGCTGATCGAAATTGCTTGGGCCAGAGATAGTCTCCCAATTGCAACCGTCGCACGCGGGCTGCGTTGTCCGGTTGGTCGTGACTGAGCGGCATGATCAGCTGCGGGACGCCGGCGGCAATTGCCTGAGACGTGGTTCCAATGCCTCCATGGTGACACAGAGCGGCCGTGCGAGGCAGCAAGGTGCTGAACGGTGCAAACGCCACATGTTTGACGGTTGCGGGAAGTTCGGCCGGCAGTTGTTCAGGAAACTTGGTGCAGAACAGTGCCCTTCGCCCCAACTGCTTGCAGGCGTCAGCCGCCTCGCGAAAGAATTCGCTGCCGTAGACATTGGCAGAGCCAGGCGTGAACACGATCGGCGGACTGCCGCCAGCCAGAAATTCCTCTAAGTCCGGCGTGAGCGGAACTTCGGGTTCGTCCCACAGCGGGAACCCGGTGAGACGCGTACCCGGTGGCCAGTCCGGCTGATGGGCTGCGTACCACTCAGGAAACATGGCGATCACGCCATCTGGCGAGTGTACCCAACGGTCAAAGACTCGACGCACCGGCGCGAGCCCCAACCGGCTGCGGAACTCATTCAATGGGCCTCGCAAGTAGCGATCGATCATGGCCACGTCCACCAACCAAAACTGCCAGCGCTTGAGCCAGGCTGGGACTCCTGGTCCCATGACCAAGGGAGGAAGATACGGAGCCTCGTACTGGCTGCGAAACACCGCTGGCTGCAGGTGAACCGTGACCACCCGGATTCCCAACGTTTCCCGGGCAATCCTGGCTCCAAAGCAGGTCAAAGGGCAGACGACCACCGGCGACCGCTCGCCCACAACGTGCGTGAGCATCTCATAAACCCGCTCCATGCCAGGGATCAGCATCTTTTCGCAAACAGTGCGAAAACCACGCCGAGGGTGCCACAGGTCAGGGTTGCGCAGCGCCTCGAGAAACTCTTCTTCCGTTCCGAGTTCGCAGAATTCCAAACCTGCCTGACGCACCACCTGTTCGAAATACGCGCCGGTAGCGACACGGACGCGATGCCCTCGGGCGCTGAGTTGCTTTCCCAGCCCTACGAACGGATAGACATCCCCGGCGCTCCCGAGTGGAATGAGAAGGATGTCGAGAGGCGTCATCAGTCGTCCGTTGCCTGACGCATCGCCAGCGCGTCCAGTCGCAGCGTGGCCAGGTAGATGGACGCTTTGCCTTCGTGCGAGGAATAGTAGGATACCCACACACAGTTACGCTTGGGATCGACCACAAAGCCGGGGTAGCTGTTGTCACCGCCGCTGGGCAACGTGAGCAAGTGATCAAACTGCGCTGTGTCTAAGTTCAGCCAGAGCAGTTCGGTCTTGGAGCCGCCGGTTTGGTACAGCCTGCTCCCCGCCAAGGTGGAGCCATCCGGAAGTTGAACGAAGTTCGGACCGCCGAACCGTCGATTCGACGGCACAAACTTCCACTCCTGGTAGGGAGCTTTCGCCTGGCCAATCCAACCTTCGGGCGAATCGCCTGAGCGCCGCGTCATGGCAACCAGGGTCTCATCTGGCAGGAACCGAAGGGTGGTCTCCGTAGGATGATCCACATCGAGCTTCGTCACCTGTTCGTAGCGAATCCCATCTTTGCTGCGAACTAGATACAAAGCTCTACCATCTTCGCTGGGAATCTGCTGCACGGCACCCCAGGCAATTCCTTCGTGCCAGGTAACGCGCCACAGCCAGTCGAACCCAGAGTTGACGCTGGCCGGGAGTTCTACCTTCTGCGGTCGGCTAAAGTTCTCCCCCTGAGCGTTGGAGAACGAAACCCTGGATTGGATCTGTTTGCGATCCGAGCCTTCGTAGTACGACGCCCCCATGTTGATCATCAGTCGGCCGTCGGGAGTCAGGCTCAGTTTGGGGTCTCGGAGATCGACATGCCGCTCGTCGAGCAGCGCCACCGATTCCCAGTTCGTCCCGTCCGCCGAACGGATCACGCGTACCAATCCGTTGCGGCCGGGGATATGTCCTGAGCCTTCGCGAAAAGTACAGTACAGCGTATCGTGGAACAGGATGATATCCGTAAACGCGCTATGCTGAGCCCGATCCCAAATGCGCTCAATCGAGATCACGTATTGTTGAGTCTCTGTCTCTTGAGCCTGAGTTGCCGGGACGAGGATCCTTCCCAGGATCAGCATCAGTAAGCATGGCAGCAGCGTAGCGCAGGCGAGTCGCCGGAAGGACATGGGCAAGTTTCCAGACACGGTTAGGGTCTTCTTGAAGTGGCATCAAAGGGTGTACGTCATCACTTCGCCAACAGCTTGTCCAGCAAAAACTCATTCGCCGACTCATACTTCTCAGGCTTGGAGACCCCGGGGATTAGCAGATGGCACTCGTGCCCTGCGGCGTCCGCTTTGGCTTTTAATTGCACGCCGTACACCGGGTGGTGGATGCCATGCCCAGCATCTTTGGAGGGGAGCGTCATGTCACTGCCGTAGGTCATAAACAGCGGGGGATCTTTGCCGTCCAGGTGGTTGTAGGGGGAGAACTCAACATACAGCGCCTTGTGCTTGTCGTAGTTTTTGAACGCTGCGGCCATGTTTGGCTCGCCGACGGCCATCCAGATCATGCGGTGCTTGAGCACGTTGGGTCCCAGCCACTCTTCAATCACCTTGGGATCGATCGATACCTGCCCTCCTGAAACAGCCGCGGCCGTCACGCGAGTTGATTCGCGCTCGATGGGGTCTTTGGCATCAGGGTTCGCCAGGTCATCGTGCAGCAGGATCCACATCGAAGTGCAGGCACCCGCACTCCCTCCGGTCAGGCAAATCCGGCTCGTATCAATATTCCATTCCTTGGCCTTGGAACGCAGGAACTGAATCGCTCGGGCGGCGTCATGCACCGGCGTCGGCAGTGGCGAAGAACCGCTCAGGCGATAGTTGACCGCCGCGTACGAGATCCCCTTGTCCAAAAACGCTTGATACTGGCCAGGCGTATTCCCTTTGTCACCCCCGGTCCATCCACCACCGTGGATATACACCAGCAGCGGGCGAGGCCCTTCCCCTTCAGCCTGCCAGAAGTCCAGCACGTTCATCTTGTCCGGACCGTAGGAAACTTCGTCATGCGTGGCTTGTGCCGGCTCGGCAGCAAGTACGCCCAAGGGGGAAAGCGTTGTCGCAGTGACAACCAACAACCGCAATGCGCGGGTGAGCAACGTCATATCAGCTCCATTACCGAATCGTGTGATCTGGTGGGATTGTGAGGTTTAGTGACTGCCGTTCGACTTGCTGGGAACAGGAAGTTTCCCAGGATCGGCATCAGTAAACTTCGCATACCAGCGGCGCGGTCGCAAGTCTTTCCCGCAGCAGATCGCAGCGGATGGAGCTTCAAAGATCAGACGGGGCTGGGGCAAGCAGGGCGTCGTCATTCTTGCGCCAGGCACCTCCACCCTCAACACTTCATCCCCTTGAATGACGAACACCGAATCCTCGAAGCGAATCTCCGCGTCCTCGCGCAGGTACCGCAGTCGCACGCGGACGCACTTGCCGCCGGGGCGAGGGAGAGCAGGCAGCAGGTCCAGCAACTCCCCCTGGTTTCGGTTGTCATGGATCCAGGCATCAATCACCTGTCTCTCAGGACCCACGGCTTGCTGGACGCGTTGGGCTCCCTCGGCTTTCCAGCGCTGCTCAGGGCTTTGAACGACGGAGGTTCCTATCGAACACGCCCAGCCGATGATGCCAACAAAGACCAAGAGCAGCACCAGCCGAATGTAGAACACCCGCTTCTGGTACTGGATTGAGCGGTCCCGGTCACGGCCATACACAATCGCTGAGAGAAAATAGTCGCTGAGCATCTTGCGATACATCTGCGTCAGGTCTCGATCTCCGGCAACGTGCGAACGATGCTCTTTGCCTGGGCCAGCGGTCTTGCCCTGCGCTGACTGCTTGTTCTGTTTCTTCCACTGCTCGTTGGAAAGGTACTCAGCCACCGCAACGTGAGTGGTGGTGAATCGGCGCTGCTCCGTCTGTTTCAACTCACCGCGCCTCATCAACTCTCGGACATGCCCCACCTGCTTGGGATTGGGAGTTCGAGTCTTGTAGATCAGGCAGGCAGCCTTCTCAGCGGTAATGGGTTGAAGGTGCTTGGCGGTCATGTTCTGGACACTTCCACAATCAGTGCGACGCCTTACGGAACCCCCAACCACGAAACGATCCGGGAGTGACTCGGCACTCCCGGATCGTGGGTTGGGTCACAACCGTGTTCACCGAGCGGAGTTTATGGGGCGGGGGGAGTGAACACGGGCTGCAGCACTTCGCCTTCGGAGATGACCTCTCGGCCACTTCGCGTGGCGTAGGCGTTGTACGTCAGCAGATCAATTGTGTCCGCGACGAAACGCACCGAGCCGTCGACCATGGCAAAGTTCGCGCCGTTGGGGTGTTGACTGCGGAAGGCACCGTAAACAGCGTCGGTATTGGCATGATTATCGAAGGCGTTGTACGTGGTTCCCCAGGTGTAGCCAATGTAGCCATACGCCCAAACCCCACCGTATTCCGAAGAAGGAACACCTCGCGGGGCGAAGTCCGTCTCGCCGACCAGGTAGGTGTGAGAGGTCCCATCCGTAATGGAAGCCATGTTGGTGACTTTGGTGTTAGGGCTGGGGTTGGTGGCATCGACCGCGGTGATGACCGGCACAATCGCCCCATCGTACTTGGGCTCAGTGCCTGGAGGTGCATAGTGCAGCATCCCCACGTCAGGCGTGCCGGCCGAAAACAGGTAACTGCACGGAGCACGGTTGTCTGCCAAGGGGGCATCCGGTGGGGTCATGCTGGGACAGGTGTAGGTAGGAATCACCACGGTTGTCAGCATCGAGTTGGAATAACCGTCCCCGTCCGGATCCGCCGTGCTGTTGCGAGGCAGTCGGGCGTTCCAACGGCTGGCAATCTGGTCACCTTCCAGGAAAGGCAAGATCTGCACCAGACCGGTGTGCCACGAGTCGGGGTCCGTGTCGTCGTCCGTAGGCAACCGATCAATCGTGGCGTAAGGAAACGAATGATACGTCTCGTGGAAATTGTGCGTTGCCAACGCAATCTGCTTGATGTTGTTCTTGCAGGTCGTCTTGCGACCCGCCTCCCGAGCGGCCTGAACTGCCGGCAGAAGCAGGGCTACCAACATTCCAACAATGGCCATCACCACCAGCAGTTCGACCAGGGTAAAACCCAAGGGAGAACGTTGCCGGTCCATCGCGCGCAAACGTAGGGGCATAATAAGGTCTCGCTTTCGCAATACAGCGTGTTGTGGAAACAGGCGACATACCTGCTTCGTTCAAACGGAGACCTGGCTGGCTGTACGCTGGCGGGATCCTTATTGATACTGAGTATCATTTGCGATTGATTGTATTGCCTCCGCAACCCGTGTCAATCATGTTCCGGCGGAAAACCAGAAAAACCTGCAAAATACAGTCCCAACTGGTTGACCCGAAGGTGGTGAGCGAGGACGAATTCAGCTGGCCGACCACTCGCAGGGACGTGACGCACAAGGTTTTGAGGTCACCAGGTAGCCGGCAAAAACGGAAGCTGGCGCGGTCAGGGGATGCCTACTCGATCGGCTCGGCCTTCACGTATAGATTCTTCGGAGCGGCCGAATAGTACTTGAACATTGCCGGACAAATCCAGCCTTCCATCGGCGGTTCGTCCAATGAGTAGTAGTTGCCGCCCGAATCTCCGCGGAGCCAGGTCAGCTCCTTTTGATGACCGGGAAACGGTTGGGCACTGAACAGCAGGCGAAACCCCTGGTCGGCACGTGGAACGTCTTTGACGAGAACGTCAATCATTTCCGGCACACCTGCGACAAACGGTTCTTCGACCAGCCCTGCCGACGCATCGTCAAAAACCCACGTGCCCTGGTGGCGATACGGGGCAATCACCATGATCGCATTCGCGCGAGCATTGGGTTGCATCCCAGGTATCAGCCGATAGTGCCAGGCAACCGCCCCGGCGACCAGGATCAGACAAGCGGCGACGATGGCAAGGCGAACGATGCGGAACTTGGCACGTGGTGGGGTTACAGCCTGGTCAACCATGGTCACCCTCGATTTGCAGAACGCGCGGCAGACTCGCTTCGCCTCATTCTACTCAGCCTGCACCTTGGCAGCGAGCGCGGGGCAGAATTCCCCAGAATTTCCGAATCTCCTTGTCGTCTGTGTTCCCTCTCGACGTGGGGCATCTCCGTGTCCGGCACGGACAGGCATGACGGTTCGGAGCCAAGGGGGAACCAGACCCAATCGGTTCTCCCTATCCCTATAGAAATTGGTTCGAGGTCCTACCTCATCAGGCTTCTTCCCAGGCTTCGATGTACCCCTCCGTTTCGCGCTCAGAAGACGACGACCCGGATTCGCCGACCAAGAAGAAGTCGGACGATGAAGATCCCGACGATCTCCTGCTCGGATAGGCAGCGAAATCAGCTGGACAACCCGGGCGGCATGCGCGAAGATACTTGGCGTAGTATTGCCCACCGTCGGCTGAGCCCAAGCCGGCACCATGTAGATTAGCGGTATTTTGTACTGCCTGATCCCACCCCATTTGGAGACCGATTCCGTGGATGCTTGGACCCGGCGACGTTGGATGGCCGCCATGAGTTGCGGCGGTTTGAGTATCGCAGAGATATTGGCAGCCCGAGCGACGCAGGCGGCAAGTGGTTCTCGTGACGACACGGCCGTGATCTTCGTCGGACTTGGAGGAGGCCCCTCGCAGATAGAAACGTGGGACCCCAAGCCGGGGGCTCCGGTCGAGTATCGCGGGGAGTTTCGCGCCATTTCGACCCGAGTGCCGGGGACTTCGTTTTGTGAACTCCTGCCTCTTCAGGCGGAGATTGCGGACAAGCTGACCATCCTCAGGGCCATTTCCCACACCGAGGCCAGCCACATGCGCTGCACCTGATTGAGACCGGTTACTACTTGCAGAGCAGTGCCAACATCCGCTCAGGCGAGATGCCAGCGGTGGGTTCGATTGTGGCAAGGATGCGAGATCAACCGGGCCGCCCGCTGCCGGCGTTTATCTCACTTCCGCGAATGTTTGCTTACAGCGGGCCGCACTACTTAGGCTCAGCGTATCAAGCGTTCGAAGTTCGAGACGACCCCAACGAGGCAGGGTTCGCAGTTGCCAACGTGGCCCTGCATGCCAGTCTGGACGCGGCACGGTTGAGCGATCGGCGCGCGCTGCTGCGGAGTTTCGATCAAGCCCAACGAACCTTCGCAGCGCTGGATGCGAGTGGACTCGACCGGTTCACGCAGCAGGCGTTCGACCTGGTGGCTGGCGAGGCCGCGCGCGAGGCGTTTGATATCCATCAGGAAAAGCCGCAAACGCGAGATGCCTATGGGCGGAACTCGCTTGGTCAGCGACTGTTGTTATCTCGCCGCCTGATTGAAGCAGGTGTCCCCTACCTGGCAGTGCGGATGGGAGATTGGGACGATCACGAGCAACTGGCCACGAAGATTCGCCCTCGCGCGGCCAGGTTCGATCAAGGTATTTCGGCTTTGATCAAAGACCTGCATCAACGCGGTTTGGATCGCAAAGTGTTGGTGGTGGCCATGGGCGAGTTTGGCCGCACGCCCAAGGTCAACGTCAAAGCGGGGCGGGACCACTGGCCGGCGGTGATGAGCGTGATGCTCTCTGGCGGTTCGTATCGAATGGGGCAAGTAATTGGCGCATCAGACAGCCAGGGAGCCCAACCTGCGGCGTCGATGTATCGGCCCGAGGACGTGCTGGCCGCCGTCTATCGGCATCTGGGTATCGACCCCGCCCTCACGTTCGACAACTACGCAGGGCGTCCCCGTTCTATTCTCGAGCGTCGGGAGCCGATTGTGGAGCTGCTTTGACGAGCTAAACTTTAGTAGCGCACGAAGCATAGCACCGGGATTGAACCGAAAAAACAAAGGTCACCGCAAAGTTCGGGGAGGTTCGCAGAGGGAGAAGGGGCTACCGTCTGGCTTGTCGTTGAACAAAACCCGCTCCAACTCGGATCGCCGAAATTGCATGACTCTTCTCTCCGATTCGCTAAAGTTATTCTTCGCCGGTTACTTTAGCCTAGAACTTCGGTCAGAAGGGTCGATCCATGAGTCGCGAACCAACCGTCAGCCAGCTGTTTGATCTCACAGGCAAAGTTGCCTTGGTTACGGGGGCCAGTGGGCATTTGGGAAGTTCTCTGGCCCGAGGGTTGGCCGAAGCGGGCGCTCGCGTGGTATGCAGCAGTCGTGATGCCGACCGTGCCGCTGAAGCTGCCGATGGTTTGCCACCTTGCCCCACCGCGCCACACTTGGGCGTGGCACTGGATCACATGGACGAAGACGCCTTGGCCGCTGGGTTTGAAGCCGCCGTCGAACAGGCGGGGCAGATTGATATCCTGGTCAACAACGGACACGAAGCACTCGCCAAAGATTGGGCAGAAGTAAGCGGTGATGAGTTCTCACGGCACATGGCCAACGTCACCGGTTACTTCCTGCTTGCCAGACGTCTGCGAGATCATGCCGTGCAGCGTCAGGCCGCCGCGAGTGTGATCATGATCGGTTCCATGTATGGCGTGGTGGGCTCCTACCCTGAGGCGTATGCAGGCGTCACGAATGCCAGCCCTGCCGCTTATCACGCGCTCAAAGGTGGGATTGTTCACCTGACCCGGCATCTGGCTGTGTACTGGGGAGAAGATCAGGTTCGGGTGAATTGCCTGAGCCCTGGACCGTTTCCCGGCGCTCGCGCGGCACCTGAGATGGTCGAGCGGCTGATCCACAAGAGCCCCTTGAAACGGATGGGCAAACCGCACGAACTCAAAGGGGCGTTGCTCCTGCTGGCCAGCGATGCCGGCAGCTACATCACGGGCAACAATCTGCTGGTCGATGGTGGCTGGACCGCCTGGTAGAAGATGACCATGTGCCTAGCGGCCTGGCACCCGAAAACTTTGCCGTTACAAAGCACTGCGGTGAGCTTTGTTTCTCCGACGCCAAACCCGATGTTATTTTTCGTGCGTTGATTACTATTTGCTATCTGTGAGCGGAACTGCACCTATTCCACAAGCCCTACAGCGCCTGTGCTATTCTTCAAGAGCATTCGCCCAATTCGTGGCGATCCAACTCTTTCATCCGGGGAGAGAAACCATGTCGCTGGCCCGAAGCATGTCTGTTTTGCTGGTTGTTGGAAGTCTGGGAGCCTTACAGGCCGAAGAACCTGCGAAGCCGGCAATTGCCCCATCTGGTCCGACGCTGACCTTGTCGCAATTGGTGGCAGGGCAGTTGCAAGTGGTCGATCTGACCTACGCCATCAACAAGGAATCGGCGTACTGGCCTGGCGAAAACTACCAACCATTTCACCTGCAGACGATCGCCACGATTGAGCGCGATGGCGTGCTCTCCAAGGCATTCAGCATGCCAGAGCATCTGGGGACGCATATTGACGCCCCGAATCACTTTGTGGCTGGGCGTCCATCCGTCGATGAGATTCCCCCGGAAGATTTCTTCGCGCCTGGAGTGGTGATCGACTGCACGGCCGAAGTCTTTCAGAACAACGACTTCGAACTCTCGCTCGAATTCCTCAAGCACTGGGAGTCGCTCCATGGGCCAATCCCCTCAGGGGCCGTCGTCATGCTCCGAACCGGATGGAGCCGGTACTGGGACAAGCCGGTTCGCTATCAAGGGAGGGATACCGCAGGGCGTTTGCACTTTCCCGGTTATGGTGCCGACGCGGCGAAGTTCTTGGTCGAAGAGCGCAATATCCGCGGCATTGGAATCGATACCATGAGTATTGATCCCGGGCTCTCTCGGACCTTCGCCGTCCATAAGATCATCAATGGGGCAAAACGGTACGGGCTGGAGAATGTAGCGAATCTCGACAAACTGCCTGTTCGCGGATTCTACTTGGTCGTGGCTCCCATCAAAATCGAAACCGGCAGTGGCGGTCCCACTCGGGTCTTGGCCATTCTGCCTCCGGATCAATAGCTTGACGCACCGTTAAACTTGGGCATAACCCATTCAGACTGTGCAAAGGTTAGCCACCCTGGTCGTGGCTTGCACAGTTTGTAATCAGGGGCTGCGCAGTGGATTAGCGACCGGGTCCATGTGGTCTTTTCGCCACCGGTCACAAGTGACTGCTGTTTCGGCAGTTAGGGAGCTCGCTGTGATCCAGGGGGAGAATTCGCATCGCGAGGGCACGAAACCTGCATTTCAACCAATCAGCTTTCGCGGTGATGGGTGGCCAGTTGTCCTTGGACGATCAGCCCCCCTCACTCGGAAGCGGTTTACAAATCAAACTGGTCAGGAATGCTAAGAACTCAGGAGTCTCCCCCGTGGTACAAGGCCAACTGTTGTCACCCCAAGCAGATCAAGAACTTCAACGCCGCATTGAGAATTGCCTCTACGCTCGCCACCTGCCGGCCTTGCGATATCTCACGATCGAAGCCGACAACGGGACCGTTTATGTCTCCGGCACCGTGAGTACGTTTCATGAGAAGCAGATCGTAAACCATGTCTGCCGCCACGTGGCAGGAGTGTTGCAGATGGTGGATGACGTCGAAGTCGCCCAGCCCGTTGCCGTCTAAGAACGCATCAACTAAGAACATCTTTTACGGCATCCCGCCCGCGCGCGGGGGTGCCGTAATTGTTTGTTCCGCTGGCTGTGTAGCTGCGCCGGTTTCTCCCTCAGCTACTCTTCGGGGGGAGGGGCGAATCCACGGCGGAGCGTGTTCTCGGTGATGGTCCGCGGCACCACAAATTGCAGCAAGTAATCCGGTCCCCCCGCTTTGCTACCAATGCCGGACATGCGGAACCCGCCGAACGGCTGCCGCGAGACCATGGCCCCGGTGATCTCTCGGTTGAGATAGAGATTGCCCACCATCATCCGCCGGCGGGCAAGGTCCAGGTGTTCGGGACTGCGTGAATAGATTCCACCTGTCAACGCGTAGTCCGTTCCGTTGGCAATCTTGAAGGCATCGTCCAACGTCTTGGCTTTCATCACGGCAAGCACCGGGCCGAAGATCTCTTCTTGGGCAATCCGCGCAGAGGGATCCACATCGGCGTAAATATGTGGTCCGACGAAGTACCCTTGCTCAGCAAGTTGTCCGGTCTCTACGGCCAACATCTCCCGCCCTTCGCTACGAGCAATCTCAATGTACTTGCGGATCCGGTCGAAAGCTTCCTGATCGATGACAGGGCCGATCTTACTCTCAGGATCATCAGCTGGACCAACGTGCAAACTCTGCGCGGCCGGGACGAGTCGTTCGACAAAGACATCGTAGGCGTTCTCAAGTACGATCACCCGACTGCATGCCGAACACTTCTGCCCTTGATAGCCGAACGCGCTATGCACCACGCCGAGCACGGCCTCGTCGAGGTCAGCATCGTTGTCCACAATGATTGCGTTCTTGCCTCCCATCTCGGCAATCACCCGTTTCACCTGCGGCGTTCCAGCGGCCGACACCTGGGCGGCTTCGGCATGAATGGCCAACCCCACCTGGCGCGACCCGGTGAAAGCGATCACTGCCACTTGCGGATGCGCCACCAGACACTTGCCGACCACCTCACCGGCGCCGGGAAGAAAGTTCACCACGCCTGCCGGCACGCCTGCCCCCACCAAAATCTGCATGAGTTTGGCGGCCACAACAGATGACTGTTCGGCCGGTTTCATAATCACCGTGTTGCCGGTGACCAACGCGGCAACGGTCATTCCCGTCAGGATGGCGAGTGGGAAGTTCCAAGGAGCAATCACCGCCGTGACGCCGCGGGGTAGGTACTCGAAGTCATTCTCTTCACCCGGCACATTGCGGCCATGCGCATGCCCTTGCAACTGCCGGGCTCCCGCAGCATAGTACCGGCAAAAGTCGATGGCTTCGCACACATCGGCGTCTGCCTCACGCCAACCTTTGCCGCACTCGTAGGTAATCCAGGCGGCCAGCTCGTAGCGACGCTCAACCATCAGGTCGGCCGCCCGATCCAGCACAGCGGCCCGCTCTTCCACAGGCTCAACCTGCCAGGATTCGTACGCCGTGGCGGCAGCTTCGATGGCCGCGGTCGCTTGCTCAACCGAAGCCGAGCCAACCGTGCCGAGTAGCTCCTCTTTGCGGGACGGATTGTAGGACTCAATCCGCTGGCAGCCTTCAACCTGCTCACCTCCATAGACCAACGGCCAATGCTGACCGAACTGTTCTCGAACGGTTTTCAGCGTCTCGGCAAATTGCGTGCGAGGTTCTTCCTCAGAGAAATTCAACAGCGGCTGATTCTCGAACATGAGCATCTCATCCGTGGTCAAGTTGTGCGGAGTCAACGTAGGTTGGGCAGCCTCGGAAGTGGGTGCCGAAGCGGGTTGGTCCGAAGTGTCACCGCTGCCGACCGCCTCGGGTCGCTCAAGTGGGTTCTTGAGCAACTCGTCAGGCGGAGCCATCTCTGAAAAGCTTGCTCGCAAGAACGAGTCGTTGGAAGTGTTCTCCAGCAATCGCCGGACGAGATACGCCATGCCCGGGATCAGTTCGCCAAACGGCATGTAGATCCTCATCCGATGTCCCATGCTCACCAGCGCCTCTTTCTCGGTGTCTGCCATGCCGTAAAGCATTTGCAACTCGAAACCGAGCATCGGTAGACCAATATGCCGCGCGGTGGCAATGGCATACGCCAGCGAACGGATGTTGTGGCTGGCAATCGCCGGCCGCAAGTGTTCGTGATTGCGCAGCAGGAATCGCGTTTGCTCTTCGTAATTCGCGTCCGTTCGCCACTTCTGCTGGTAAACTGGAATTGGCCAACCCAACGCCTGGGCGTGGACTGTCTCATAATCCCAGTAGGCCCCTTTGACCAACCGAACCCAAACCGGATGGCCTCGCAGCTTGGCCCAATCGCGCAAACGGCGGAGGTCTCGACCCGAGTCTTTCAGGTAACACTGGATGACGATGCCCACGTCGCCGACTTTGCGAAATTCGTCTTCCATCAACACCTGCTGGAAGATGTGCAGTGTGAGGTATTTGGTATGGAACGACTCCATGTCCACGTTCACAAAGGCTTGATGCTCGCGAGCTGCACGGAGCAACGTTCGCAGACGTTCGGCAACACGTCTGGTGGTGCCGTCCCAATCCAGCGGATCAAACTGACTGTCGAGTGCCGTCAACTTGACGGAGACATTGACCCGAGGCAGTTCTGTTAGCACGCCCCGATCAATCTGCGGCACCTCTGGCCAACTGTTGACGCTGGGAGAGAGATCCCGGATCAGATCCAAGTAGGCCTGGCTATAGCGGTCCGCCTCGGTCTGACTGGTCACTGCTTCACCGAGCAGATCAAGCGTGAACGCCATCTTTAGTTTTCGGGCACGCTTGGCCGCGGCCAATACTTCTTCGATGGTCGTGCCTGCGATGAATCGCCGCGCGTGCGACTGCGCATTCTTGCGAGCGGCAATGGCCAAGGCACGCCCGGCCACCGAGTCTGGTTTGGCCATCGCCAGACCAATCCGCACCGCCGACGGGAGGCGCTTGTCGACTTCGTGAAAGTACTCGTGCAGATGGCGTGTGACGTCCGCCGAGTCGTGCAGCATCGGCAGCACATCGATAAAGCGGAACATCTGGACTTTGACCGATTCGTCCTGCATGGCCCAAGCCATGATTCGGTCATCCCACCAGCGGCGTTCGAAGAGCGTGGGAGCGCGGCGCTCCAAACGGTCGAACAGCGAACGTCCGACCTCCCGCGTAACGCCATCAATGGCCGCTAGGTCCGCAAGTGTAAATTCGCCTGACAAGGGTGCTTCTCCGTGGCTGCCATCATCGCGGCCTGCGCGCTACGCACTTCAACTCGAGCCGTCACACAATTTACCACGTTACCATTGAAATGGCTGCAAGAGTTTGAGTTGCTGCGCGAACGGGCCGTTGCCTACGGCTTCTGACGGAGAGCCTCGAGGCGAGTACGTTGGGCCTCCGCGGCTTGTTCGGCATCTTCCAACCCGGCATGCCGACTGAGTACGGCAAAGCACCTGACGCGCGGCATCGAGTCAGGGAATGCTGGCAGTCCCCTTAATTCGCCGGTATAGCGTACCACGTGATCCACGGCCTTCTGGCGGCCTTGGACCACCTCGAAACGGACATCATCCACGCGTATTGTATCGGGAGGGGGTGGCGGCAACGCGGCTGTCAATGACGTTTCGCCTCGTGAGGCAATCAAGACGGGAAACAACGCGATATCCGTGAGAATTGCCGCAAGACGTACGGCATCGCCAAACGAATCTTGCCGGTGTCGCCATGAGGTTTCGACCAGCACCAGCACAAACGCTTCGTCGTCGGCACCTCGAATCTTACTGTTGACGTATCGCTGCAACTGCCTCGAAAGCTGCTGTTCCTTCCGTGACAGCGGCGACTCTGGGGCCGCGGCCGCATTGCCTAAAGGGCGAAATTCCAACGTCAACTGGTTGACTCGACCGAACGAGAACTTCTGTGGTTTGCCTCCTTGCAAAGCGTCGGACGTCACTCGCCATTGAGCGTTGCCAACCGTATCGTGGTTCGTGACATCCTGGTCCAACACCTGCAAGAGCAGCACATCTCCGGTTGCTACCTGGAGTGTGGTTTCCTGATTCCATTGGTGCCGCAGCGCCGACACGGCGGACGTTTCGCTTAGAAACTTCTTGGCCAGCGCGGCTTGCTCCTGAACAATTGCCACAAAGACCGGATCTTGGTTGAGATCGGCAAAGGGACTCGCGACGCGGCGTTGTTGATTCCGATTTTCTAGTTGAAACCATTGCCGTTCGAGGTCCGGGTCGCGTCGCGAGATGCGCACGAACAAGTCGCATGAACCAATCGGATCCCAGGTTTCGCCACTCGCGTCGGTTGCCGACGCCTCGGCAGATACAATCACCAGGCGATGCGTGGCAACTCGGGCAGGCTCAGCAGCCGAAACGGATAGATCAACCCACAAACAGATGGTGAGAAGTAGCAGCAGAACTCGCATCCCAACCCCCATTGCCGTTTTGATGAGCAACAAGCAAACGTGGTAACATTCATTGACTAGGCTTTGTCACGGCAGAGTTTTCGGGTGCCAGGCCCTCCCTCGCGTGCGCATGTTCGGATGCAAGTGACCCAGCACTAGATATTGTTGCACACCAGGACATTCGAGAGGAAGCAAAAAAACGCGCCCTGTTCGTTACAGAACACCCGAATCGTTGGGCTACGCTCGAAACGCTGGTGACGTTGACGCCGGGCAGTCCTGCCTTACTCTTGCGGCGGAGGCGTTTTCTCAATTTCACCGGATTCATGGACCACCGGTTTTCGTACGGTTTCACTGATGACCGAGCCACGCCTGGCAAACGAAATGCCTTGCTGCCCCTTGGTGTCGATCATGATCGCCTCGATGAGTGGTTGCGGCACCGGGCGATCAGCAAACCACTCGACTAGAAAACTTGCTCCGCTGCCACCGGTAGCGTCGTCACGTTCGACCAGGAATTCCGTGGACGCCAGGGCGTTCAAACGGAGCGGCTTCTTGAGATACGATTTGACCTCTTTTCCACGACTATCGAAGTACCGCACCGAGTTGATCACAATGGCATCTTGCAGGCTCGTGTTTCGCACGCTGAGAGTAATGGTCAGCAGATAGGGGTCACCGTCATCATGGTAAATGTGCGAATAGCCAGGCACGTAGACCACTTGCCCTTCGCTGGGACTGGCGGCTAAGTGATCGCGATCCGGATCTCCAGAATACGGTTCCCCTTCGGTCTCCGACGGTGGCCGATAACGCAATGAGTCGGCAAAGCTATCCAGCCTCCGGTCCATGTAAATCGCGTAGAGCAGCAGCGGCACGCCGAAAAGTGCGACGATGCCGATAATCAGCAACTTGAAACGCCGCATAAACGCGTCGGCTTCGTCTGCGGTCAATGGTTCTGGCATGTCGCACTCCAATCGCGATCGTTGTGCCCCAACGATTCAATGTCGGCAGACTCAAACTTGCTACGTCATTGTACGGCTTGCCTCACCGCATGGGGAGTGCGCAGCAACAGTGCGCAGCCTGGTACGTGCGCAGCCTGGAACAGTGCGTAGCCAGCAACAGCGCGTAGCCAGGAAGTAACAGGCGAAGAAAAACTTCCGCATTCGCGAATCAGAGATGCTTGAGCGGCACCGCAGCGTCAAACCGTCGGAGCTTAACTCGGCGTCACGCGAATTCCACGGGTCCGTTGGCTACGATTCCGCACTTGGTCAACGGGACGAAACTTCATCGACTTCGTCAATGGATAGCTTAGGGATCCGCACCTGCTCTTCGCCGGGACGGCGGAAGCCGTACTTCGGATTGTTCACATCAAAGTCCCGATCGGTCAGGCCGATGTTCGCCTTGATGTCCAGGTAGGTGTACTCTTCCAGCAGCGGCGGTTTTTCGCCTGGCTTGTTGGGCCACATGTAGGCCACGTAGCGGACCGGCACGACCATCTCGTTATCGATATAGACCCTGGCAATATGATACCGGAATTCTTTGCGAGGGTTGGGGTGGATGAATTCCATGCAGGTACAACTACGGCCGTTCAGTGTCGCGTCGTTGTAATATTTGACATCAATCTCACCCCACTCCAGATCTTTCTCTGCCTCTTCGATCAGCCGAGCGGTGAGGTTCACAATGCCTACTTTGGTAATCGGGTGCCGGTTCTCTTTCATGGCCCTGGGACCATTGGGAGAAATGCTCACGGTCCCAATCAACCGGTGCTCGCTCCCGGTGGTATGCCCTAGGATTCGGTTGTTGAAAGCACCATCAATGTAGATCACTTCGCGACCGGGTTTTGGCGCGGTTTCCAGGATATACACGCTGAACGGTTCGTGGCGAACTTTCAAATCCATGAACTTATAGGGGTGCAGCACCCCATCAATCCGCTCGCGTTTCACCAGCCGGCATTCGTAATCCTCAATGCTCTCCAGACGTTTGAGTCCCTCCTTGGCCCAACGGATGGGCAGGGCCAAAGGATGTTCACCCGGTCGAACGGTGAACTCGCCAGTGCCCGACTCTGGGCGGAGAACCTTATGGGGACCCGGCGTGGCGGCACGCTCCGCTTTGTTGTTCTCGGCGACCCTTGCTGGTTCAGCGGACTGAACCGTATCCAGACCAACCAACAGCAATCCGGCGAGTGCGACGAGCGAACCAAAAACCTTCATCTCGATCCCCTTTGCATGCGACCACTCTTGCCTCGAAACTCCACGCAGCCCAACCGTCAGCAATCACTGATTACTAAATGGTCAAGCACACCGCGTTCTCGTTGGCAAATCGTTGCCTGCAAGTGAGGGGAGAACTGCTAGCAGCCGCCCGCACCTGGTCCTCGTGACCGTTGTCTTCCTTGACGCGAAAACACCAAAGCGTCCGAGTAAAGATTAGAACCAAATTTACGCCATACCAAAAAACATCTCAGCTGGATGCAGATTGCACCCCTGTGGCTAGAACCAGTCGCAAGACTCGTGCCACGGTTCTTCGAAAAATTCTTGGGGGATTGGTCTGAAACTGGCAAAATCTCGGAGGATCCCTGCACCAATACCCTGTCCGCGATTTTACGGCACTTGGCACCATCGGCAAGCAAAATGATGCCGCATGCCGCCGGCTGGGCAGATTCTGCAAACAGTCCTCGCAACCATTGGCGAATGTTTCACGTGAAACGGTTCTACCAATCACGCAGCCTGCAGAATATAGGCGAATTAGGTTAAGTGGGATTATGGTAATTCGGCCGAAACTCCGTTGATCCCGCTCTACTGCTCCGCTCAGGCTGGCTCAGCCGGCGTATTCAGCAAAGAGGCGGGAGCGGCGAGACACTTGATTCCCAAGTCTCGAGGGGGCCTTGCCTCCGGTGTTCAAGTTGGTCTTGTGGCGATCATCGAAACCGGCGAAGACAGAAGGACTTGTCGATTGTTGCGGCAGAGCGAGCCGCCATTTCCAGCGAACCGAAGAATGGTTTAGAATGCAAGCTGACACCCTATCCCAACAATTCGCGCCCATGTCGACTTCTCCCCCCAAGCAGCGCCCGACTCAGTGGATCATTCTGACGTCATGTGTGGTCATTGCGTTGGGAATTGGTGTCGCTGTGTGGTGGCTACCCGTGGCACCCCGCACGGTGGAAGCCGCTCCGCTGGCACTTGCCGATATCCCGTTCGATGGGAATCAAGCCTACAAGTATTTGCAAGCCATTTGCAATCTTGGCCGTCGGGTGAGTGGAAGCGAGGGGATGCAGCAGCAGCAAGCATTGCTGACCGAACACTTTACGAAACTCGGCGGCAAGGTCGAACGGCAGGAGTTCCGCGCGCGGCATCCGCTCGACGGTTCGGCCGTTGGCATGACCAACCTGATCGTGCATTGGCACCCCGAGCGAAAAGAGCGGATCCTGCTCTGCGCGCACTACGACACGCGGCCGTTTCCCGATCAAGACCCGCGCGAGCCCCGAGGGCTGTTCATTGGTGCCAACGATGGCGGTAGCGGCGTGGCTTTGCTGATGGAACTGGGCAAGCACATGGCCAAGTTCGATAGCAAGTACGGCGTGGACTTTGTCCTCTTCGACGGCGAAGAATTGGTGTTCGACCAGACCGGACGGTACTTCCTTGGCTCTGAGTATTTCGCTCGTGAGTATGTGGCGAATCCCCCTGGTTACCGCTATCGCGGGGCGGTACTGATTGACATGATTGGTGACGCCAACCTCCGCATCTACCAAGAAGGGCATAGCATGTCCTGGCCTGAGTCACGTCCCATGGTGGCGGACATCTGGCGCACCGCCCGACGCTTAGGCGTGGTGGAGTTTGTCGCTCGTACCAAACACACGGTGCGTGACGACCATCTCGCCATCCGCAACATCGCACGAATTCCTGCCTGTGACATCATCGACTTCGACTACCCCTACTGGCATACGGTTGGGGATACACCTGAGAAGTGTTCGGCTTTGAGCCTGGCCAAGGTGGGCTGGGTGCTGGACGAATGGTTGAAGCAGTTGCGGTAGATCCCACCGAACGGTGCTGCCTGGCCATAGCAAGGTTTCGAAGACCTGGGAGCGAAGGCACGACATGGAAAGTTCGTTGCATCGTGATCTCAAGAACTGGTACACCCAAGATGACGCCCAGCAGGAGGTGCGCTTGGATGAATACCGGATTGATGTGGTCCGCAATGCCCAGTTGATTGAGATCCAGCACGGTTCACTCTCTGCGATTCGGCAGAAGGTGGCTCGGCTGCTCAAACAACACGAGGTGCTGGTGGTCAAACCGATCGTACACCGCAAGCGGTTGATCAAAAGAGCCCGCAAAAACGGTCAGGTGCAGTCTCGTCGACTCAGTCCCAAGCGCGGCCAACTGCTGGAGTTGTTCGACGAACTGATCTACTTCCGCCACATCTTTCCACACCCTCGGCTGACCTTGGAAGTGCCGATGGTGGATATCGAGGAGTGGCGTTATCCAGGGCATGGCCGTCGTCGTCGGCGTCGCGAGCGTGATCACGTGATCGAAGATGCCAAGCTGTTGGAAGTGATTGACGTCCATCGATTCGCGACATCGGCCGATCTTCGCCGCCTGCTGCCTGCCGAACTTCCGCAACCATTTACCACAGCGGATTTGGCCGAAGGTGCGGACGTGGACCGCGCCACCGCCCAGCGAATTGCCTACTGCTTACGGCACACCGGCACCGCGCAGCAGGTCGGCAAGCAAGGCAACGCCTGGCTCTACCACTGGACCCCCGCCGCCGAATCCTTAGGCCCCCGGTCACCAAGCGGCGTGCGCGCCGTGGCTTGAGAACCTTCATTCATAGGACATAGGAAGGACCTCAGACCAGCGTTGCCAGGATCCGTTTAAGGCTGGAAATTTCGCCTTCGCTCCGGCATTCCATCCACGTAGCGTGTAGAATAAGACACCGCTTCGTTGGATACCTGACCGGAGAGAACTCGTTCAATTTGAGTCAGTCTTAACGTGGATGCGATGGGTGCCATGCCCTCACAAACGAGGACGGCTAGAACGGTTCACCTGCCATGCCCTCCGAAATATCCTTCGTAGTCCGTGAACCGTTGAGACAACTATTCGACATTGGTTCGAGGTCCTACCTCGTTCGGATTGCTGTGTTCTAGGAGAGGTTAGATGCGTTTGGAATTGGCTGCCTTGTTGTGGATGCTGTTGGCCACCGCGGTGGTTGCTGGCGAATACAATCCCGTGCTTAGCATTGGAGACGCCGCGCCCGCCTGGGAGAGGTTGCCTGGCGTCGATGGCAAGCTGCATGCGTCCGCGGATCTCAAGGACAAGCAGGCGTTGGTGGTGGTCTTTACCTGCAACAGTTGCCCTTACGCGGCAGATCTCGAAGGACGGCTGATCGCCTTTGCCAAAGAACACACTGGCCCGCAGGCCAAGGTGGCGCTGGTAGCCATCAACGTGAACAAGGTCGAAGAAGACCTCCTTCCCGCTATGAAGAAAAAGGCCGACGAGCAGGGATTCAACTTCCCCTATCTATTTGACGAGTCCCAGCAAGTTGCCAAGAAGTTTGGCGCAGGCTACACGCCAGAATGCTTCGTGCTGGACCGAGAGCGGAAGGTCGTGTACATGGGCGCATTTGACGACAATCCGTTGGCAGAAAAGGTCGAAAAGCATTACGTGGCGGACGGAGTTGCCGCCGTACTCAATGGGGAGAAGCCAGCGGTGACCGAAACCGTGCCGATCGGCTGCCGGATTCGGTACCAACGTACGCGTCGCTCACAGAAGCCATGAGCGAAACTCCGGGCGAGTCAAGTCGTCATCACGCTGCGTCGCGATCGCGTGGTGCCATTGCCCTCGATGATGATTTCTGAGACAGATTGACAACTTACGGAGCAGAACTGATGGCGGGGCTTTTGGCAATTCTGGGGTTTGCGATGCTCGGATTCTGTTCTATTGCCGGTGGCATCCAGGTCATGCGGAACGGGATGGAGATCAGCAAAGGCAATCGGCTGACGGGACCGGGAGCCACGGCCCTGGGAATCGTGCTGATTGTCGTCGGCGTCGCGCTGCCAGTCGGTCTTGCCGTGTTCGTCTTGTAACGGTGTTGGCGACGGCATCCGCAACCCACTGTCTCCGCAACCCATTGTCCACGCTGCGTCACTCTGGCAGCCATGCCCGAATCGCTTGGGTATAGGTTCCAACGACATTTGCCATGGCGTCAGACACCAACACGCCGATGCCAATCACAATGGCCGCTATCAATACCAAGGCCAAGGCAACGTAGACCGGTGAACCCATCAGTCGCTGCTTGTACTCGGCACTGTAACGGGTGACTCGATGCCACGCCTGCTGCCGCGACTCGCCTGCGTCGGATCCAGGTTCCATGATCGTACACCTTCTTTCTACGAACCACCCGCTCGTCGGATATACTTGATCCTAATGCGATGAGAAGCAGCGGTCTATCAGTAGATCCGTTTTTGAGCCTTGGGCCGGTCACCCGTCGACAGCCAGGTTCGGCATGACGCTCACCTCTCCTTCAGCAGGGTCTTCGATGCAACTTGGCTTCACGCTCCGCGGATTTCTCTTTGCCCTGGCACTGTTGGGCGAACCGGCTCAAGCGACGGCTCAAGATGGCCTGCTCTCGCGCAGGCAATTCGATCAGGCTCACGTCATCGGCAACATGGTTAAGCCCAACGCCGGCACGCAACCGGCAACCATAATCGGCGGAGTGCATCTCAACGCTGAGGAACCATCGGCATTGATCTTTGGTGGCGATGCCAAGCTCCGGCAACATGTGGTGATCTCCCAAGATCTGGACCAGGTCCAACTGCCGCGTGAGAGCCTCACCGTCGAGGCCTGGATTCGGATGGACGATTCGCCAGACTGGGGAGGCATTTGCGGCGTGCTGCAAGATAACGGTGACGACGAGCGCGGGTGGTTGCTCGGTTCGCGCGGTTCCACCTTCTCGTTTGCTCTGGCGAGTGCCAAATCGAAACGATTGACCTACCTGACCAGCCATCGGATGTTTGAAGAAGGGCAATGGTATCACGTTGCCGGCACCTACGATGGTACGCTGCAGCGAATCTATGTCGATGGCCGACTGGCCGCCGAGACGAAGAAGCAAACTGGTCCCATTCTCTACCCAACGGCCGGCGTCTACTGCATGGGTGCCTACCGTGACGACAACGAATTCCACCCCTTTCGAGGTGAGATTGAGAGCGTTAGTGTCTATCAGCGAGCGTTGACTGCGGACGAAATCGCCGCGCAATTCGCCCTGCGAAAGAGCAGGTTTCCAGGTGTCGATCCGGTCGCTCCGGCGGTGACTGACTGGCCTACCTACAACCGGGACAATCAGCGGACCGGAATCTCCGAAGAGACCATCCGGTTCCCACTGAAGCAGCAATGGAGCTACAGCCACCGGTTGCCGCCGCAGCCCGCCTGGCCCAACCCGGCCAATCAAGATTTTTGGCACAACAAATCACAGCTCAAAGCCAGAGTCACTTTTGACCGTGCCTATCATGTGGTGGTGGCGGATAGCCGGTTGTACTTCGGCTCTTCTGCTGATGACCGCGTCTGCTGTTTGGATGCAAAGACCGGAGCATTGAAGTGGTCTTTTTTTACCGAAGGCCCCGTCCGTCTGGCACCGACCGTTAGCGATGGACGCGTGGTGTTCGGTTCGGACGACGGCTGCGTCTACTGCCTGAACGGGGCGAGTGGGTCGCTGCTCTGGAAGTACCGCCACAACGCAGATCGACGCATCCCCGGCAATCAGCGGATCATCAGTGCGTGGCCCATCCGCAGCGGCGTTTTGGTTGAAAAACAGATTGCCTATTTCTGTGCAGGGCTGTTTCCCAAGCAGGGAACCTTTCAGGTGGCTCTCGATGTACGAACTGGAGAACCGCTGGCAAGCGGCCCGTTGTCCATCTCTCCCCAAGGTTACCTGGAACGGAAAGCAGGCAGACTGTTTGTTTCCACCGGCCGAGACCCTGCCGGAGCTTTCGTCACCAAACTCGAACGCCGAGGCAAAGGCATCGGGCAAGAAGTTCGCCAGATACCGGCCGAGTATCCGTACGCCTTCATCGGTGCCAAAGGAGTACGGTTTGGCGGCGGTGACGGGAAAGTGGCCGCCTTCGATGTCGAACAAGGTGCTCGAATCTGGAAAGCGGAAGTTGAAGGCACGGTCTACTCGCTGGCCACCGCTGGCGGTCGCCTCTTCGCCAGCACCGACCAGGGCAAGATCTACTGCTTCGCACCCACCGCAAGCGGGCCACTTGCCATACCCCCCAGCCCAGCTGTTGCTCAGACTGTTGCAGAACAAGCGCTTCAGCAACGTTATACCGATGCCGCCGAGTCCATCTTGAGCCACACCAAGACGCAGCGAGGGTATTGCTTGCTGCTGGGAAGTGCGGACGGTCGGTTGGCCTTCGAATTGGCACAACGCACCGAGATGCAGATTGTTGGCGTGGAGCCTGATCCAACGCTGGTGCAACAGTCGCGGCAAATGCTCGAAGCCGCAGGGCTTTATGGGCGGGTGGTCATTCATCATCTGCCTGCCGAATCTGGGACCTCGCTTCCGTACACCGACTACATGTTCAATCTGGTGGCACACGGCGCGCTGGTCAGCGAGGCAATACCGGTCGCTGATCGAGACGAAGTCCTCCGTGTCCTGCGTCCTCATGGCGGAGTTGCGGTTCTTGGCGAGAAGCCTACCGATGTGATTCGCAGGGCTGCGCTCCCCGACTCGGGAGATTGGACACACATGTACGCCAATCCGGCCAACACGGTGTGCAGCAATGACCAGTACGTCGGCAGTCAATTGGAATTGCAATGGTTTGGACGCCCAGGTCCTGGGCAGTTGATTGACCGGCATCACCGCACCGTGGCACCGCTTGCCAAAGCAGGGCGAATGTTCGTCCCCGGTGACAATCGCGTGATCGCCGTCGATTCCTACAACGGCACGGTGCTCTGGAATCAGGCGATTGCCAACTCTCGCCGGGTGGGCGCATTTCGCGATTGCAGCTACATGACGGCAACCGACGACTTCCTGTACGTCGCTGCCGAGGGAACTTGCCACATGCTCGACGCGCAGACCGGCGAGCAGGCGAGGGCGATCCACGTTCCCAAGGTTGACCCCAGCAAGCCGCGCGATTGGGGATACCTGGCCAGCGTGGGGAATCACTTGTACGGCAGCACCACGGCACCGGGGGCTTCGCGGCGCGGCCACAGTCGCGAGACCATTGTCGAAGGCACGTATTTCGACTTTCGCCCTTTGGTTTGTAGCGATTCATTATTCTGCGTCGATCGACATTCTGGCCAGCAGCACTGGCACTATCCGGCAAAGCGGGGAGCGATTATCAACTCCACCATCACGGTCGGTGACGGGGTTCTCATGTTCGTCGAAAGTAACCATGCCGCGTCGCTGGACCAGGCGTCAGGACGTATGAAGCCGTCGGAGTTGTTGCAAGCTGGTTCGCGCGTGGTGGCCCTGGACACGGCAACCGGCCAAGTGGTGTGGAGCCAGGAGCGTGATCTCTCGGCGATCCAGCACAATATCTTCGGTTGCTATGCCGAAAAGAAGCTGGTGATTGTTGGCACGCGGAAC
The DNA here is from genome assembly GCA_942492195.1 of uncultured Planctomycetia bacterium. Classification (GTDB taxonomy): domain Bacteria; phylum Planctomycetota; class Planctomycetia; order Pirellulales; family S012-138; genus CALOEH01. Next base: position 33,673 of record CALOEH010000217.1, read on the forward strand.
AGCGCTGGCACCAAGGACAAAGCACATGTGATCTACGATCTGCATGTGTTGGATGCCGACACCGGCAAGGGCGTGTGGTCGCATTCGCAACCGCAGCCAACCAAGATCAACGGCGACCATGGCGAACAGGACCAACACCCGGTGATTGTCGGCAGCAAACTCTACATGGAGCCCTGCGCTTACGACTTGCACACCGGACAGCCGTTGGCGGACTGGGGCTGGGTTGGCAAGAAGCGAAGTGGTTGCGGGACCATCTCCGCCTCGGCTTCGACGTTGTTCTTCCGGCAATCCAATCCCACGCTGTTCGACTTGAACACGAACCAATACGACAAGGTGACCGCCGTCACTCGCCCCGGCTGCTACATCAACATGATCCCTGCCGGAGGACTGCTGCTGATTCCCGAAGCCAGTTCCGGCTGCACCTGCAACTACGCAATCCAGACTTCGCTAGCGTTCTTGCCGAAAGGTGTGCAGTCGGAGGGCAAGTGAAGGTTGCGAATCGGCAGGGATGCCAAGAAGCTCGCCAGCAGCACAAGCAAACTGGTTGCCTACCGTTTCGAAGTCGCGGAAAATAAGGGGCATCCCTTCAACAGGTCGGTTCGCGCCAGAGTGAGAGATGTTGGCCCTTCTTTTTATTTTTCTATTCACCTACGTCTTTCTGAGCAGCGTGATTACTGCTGCCAATCGTTACGGAAGCGGTGCGGCGGGTGGCGTGGCGGTCGTGTGGGGCGTGATTTCTATCTGTGTGATGACGCCGCTCGCTATCGTTCCCTGCCTTGTTGCGTTCCTCTTGTCGATCGCCTATCCAAAGCCGAAAGTCATCATCGCGGGTGCCATAGCTTCAACAGTTGCCTCCTACGTTTTTGGTTTGTGTTTCGTTCTTCGTGAATACGGTGAAATCAAGGATCTGCAGCGGCAGCATGCAGTTGTGTCTTTGCAGGACAGGCTTGGCCACGAACATGGGGATCTGTCCGACGCCCTTCCAAATCACGAATCACGGCTGTCATCGCGTGTGGCAAATCGACTCGTTTCCTTCGAACAAGATCGTGTCGGTCGCACTTACCGCGGATATAGGCTGATGATTCTGCACCGGCGAAATGAACTGGACTTCATACTCGCCAACGGCTTTGGCGTCTCTCGGATGATTGATGTGCGTCCGGAAGCAGTCGCAATTCCCAAGGGGCAGTCCATCCCGTTGCCAGAGCCGATCAAGGAGTACGCACCAAGTGGGACCGAGCCAAACGTTGACGCTAGGGCATGTGTCCACAGGTCCGCAGGAATCGGAACTGACTGAAACGCACCAAGAGGGTTTGAACGATTTCCTCGATCGGGAACGAATGGGATTCATCCAAGATGTAGAACACGTCGCCGGTTTTCAACCACACCAGTTCCGGCAAATGCCCACAACGCTCGGCCAGTGGCAGATCAGCAAGCTCGAACTGATCAGCCTGCTCCGGCACAAGGAACCCGTGGCGTACGTGTCCAAGTATCTGCCGAACATGGAGAAACTCAAGGAGGTGTCCACGCGGCCATTGGATACGTTTGAGAGTGCCGCTCTGGAGCGACTTCGTACCGAACAAGACCTTGTGATTCAAGACGGAGTGAACCACATCCGCATGGTTGGGTCACTACGGGCTGCCGATGACTGCCTGCAGTGTCACTCGGTCCAAAGAGGCGAACTGCTCGGGGCGTTCACCTACTTGCTCGAACGTGTAGAAGCAGTACCCAATCCGAAACCGATTGAGCCTGACGCGGCGGCCCGGTTATGGAAGACGAGGAGTTTGCGGCACCCAACCAACGACGCTGGCATCCTTAGTTTTGTGTCCAGCCGATGAGCCGCTCGTACCAGTTTGCCAGGTCGGTGACTGGTTGCTGCTGGAGTGCCTGCTGGCGGAGTGCCAGAAGGTGGCGGCAGGGGCCTTGTCGGATGCCGAAGCGATGATGGTGCGAGCAGGTGCATTTGCCTTGCCGAATACGGCCATCGTCGTCGAGTAACACCTCGGCGGAAGTGGACTGCACCGTGCCAACGTACCGAACCCCGCCTGAGGGATCAGGGGAACTTTGCAAGGTAATCCCACCTTGGCGGATCAATTGGCGGCAACCGGCGGTCTCGGGATTCTCTGGCCCTAGCTCGGCTTCGCCCAACGCCTGAGGCATGATCTGCCGCCAACGATAGACGCCTGCAGCCAGGTCAAAGATCAACTGTCCCGAGTTCGCCAGATGATTCAATGCGGCCGCACAGACGGGAGCCTTCAAAAGGCATTGCCGTGCGACTTCGTCCGCCGTGCCAGCTCGACGTTGGCTCATGAACTGCGATACTCGCTGGATCTGATCAGAGCCTGCTTGGATGGGAGGGCCGAGTAAATCCAGCGACGAGGTTCTGGTCCAGTCGTTGGTGGTCCAGCCAGAGAGTCCCAGTGTCAGCCGCATTTCGCCTGCTTGGGCCATCCAGAAACTAGGAAGCCCTGTCCCCAACAGATGGACGTCACAACGTTCCATGATCGGCAACATCCGGGCCAGGACCAACAGTCTCCGCCGCCCCCAAACGCGGATCGGCTCACGCGGCGGTCCCTCGTACGTGGTGCCGTGCGAGACGATTCGTTCTTTCCAAGGTTCCAGCACAATCTGCGGCGGACGGCCCGGTTCGAGTTCGAATCGCAATGCCCTAGGGCTGGTCTTGGCCTTGTGGCGTTTGAGCCAGGCGAGCAGCGAATAGACGGCCTCGCGAGAGAGCGGCACCTTGAGCATCGGCAGCGTCATCGCGGATTGAATCTGCATGAACCCGCGCAGCCAGGCAGGCGGGAGATCAATCTTTTCTTCCCGGTAGTCATCCCGTCCTTGGACCGCGACCTCGAACCCCATGGGGTCCACTTGAAAGCGAGTTTCGCGGTAAGTTCTCAACGTTTGGAAATGGTCATACAGGGCCCAAGAATAATCGACGTTGGTGGTGCCGAGCTGCAACTGTTCGCTGCGGCCGAAACAAGCATCACGGTCCACACTCAAACAGCCGTAGCTGGATTCGTCTGCTGAGAAGCACTCGAAGAGCAGGACATCGTCAGCCACGGTGATGACAGGATCGCACGGCATCAGCATGCGCCACAACGACTGATCTTGTCGCCACAGATGGTTGGAATAACTTTGCCGCAACCGCCAATAGCGGCGCAAGTCACGCCGATAGCGAACCTCGAGGTCCGGCGGCACCGGCGTGTCACGCTGTGCGAGGATTTGCTCTTTGGCCCGAGCGTATTCGTTTCGCCGCTGCTGTTCGGTTCGCTGTTGCTGCTCGGCCTTCCATTCGTTGTAGGCTGTCTTATCGCGAGGGTGAAAGCGCAGATCGTTAATCACCACATCATGCAAGGTCGAAATAGCCTCGCGAAACCGTAGCGGCTTGAGCAGTGCGGCATCAAACGATACCGCCTCACGGGCAAGGTTCGGCATCAACTTCAGCATCCGGTGGGAACCGGAGGTTTGCAGCCCACTGTGCCCAAGATATTTCAGCGTCATGTCCATCAAACGCTTCTCCAGGGGGCTAGACGCCAGACGAATCCGGCAACTCCGTGATGGGCACCATCTCCAACTCTGGCAAATGTTGCTGCACTTCGGCGAGCAATTCGGGACGCCGCTCAAGCAAACGGGCCACAGCGGACAAACCGGCCCGTTGTTCGGGACCGCGAATGGAGCGCACGGCCACGGCCAACACCGGGAGTAGCTCTGCGCTGCGCGTGGGATCTTGCTCCATGGCCTGGGCTACCTGCCTCACGGCAAGTGCCTTCTTGCGCCCGCCACGAAAAATACCCAACAGCACCGAAGACCACAAATAAGGCAAATCACTGCCTGCAAGCGATGCCGCTTGGCTGCGCGTCCGCCTCTCCAAGGCAGTGACCAGCTCCATCCGGACATCGTCGTAGGGGGTTTCTAGCAGGCGACTCCAAAGCACGGAGTCTTCGTGAGCAGGCATCGGGTCGGCATGCAGCCAACTCCAGGCACCTTGGCGGACGGTGAGTTGGGGACTGTCAAAGAACGCCAAGACGGCGTCGGTCTGGTAGTGTTGCTCGCTTGCTACTTGCGGCAAAGCCCAAAGCGCCAATGCCTGGCCAATGGCCGAACAGCGGGCGTGAGCTAAATCGCTCAGTCGGGCCAAATCATCGTCGGTCAGATTGGTTTTCTTTTCGAGAATCTCCAGCCCTAGCCTGGCGACGGGTGTCGGTTGCCTTGTGGCCAACTGAACTGCGCCCTCCCAGGATACCTGCGAGAAGTCCACATGTTGGACGAACGCCTCGCAGATGACGGTGAGCGCAAGTGGATCGGTGACGGTCATCAGCTCGAACCAAACTTGCAGCGACGCGGCAGCCAGAAGTTTTGACCGCTTGAGCGCCGTCGCAGCAAATTGGCGGACCGATTGCTTCTCGTCCTCCAACAAGGCCCTGAGTTGCTCGATCGGCAGGCTCTCCACGAACGACGCATGGAACCGATCTAGCATCTGTTGGCACCAAACGGCAACCAGATTCGCCTGGCAATTTCCTAGCAATTCCAGCAGCAGCGGAGCGGCCTCGGCACTCTTCCAGTGCTCTTCGAAATAAGGGGCCGCGGTCAAATCACCGAGCGTCGCCAGAGTTGTCAACATCACGCGTGACGTGCTAAAGCGGATGCCTGGGTGTTGCCCAAAGCAGAGGTGCATCAGCCCCCAGCAATCGAGGATATCCTCCCCCCGCTCGACATCGGCATCACGGTACATCGCCAAGATTGTCACGGCTGCCTGCACGTACCTGGCCGGATCACGATGTCCTAGCTGACGGAAATACCGCCAGGCCCTACGGCGCGCAAATAGTACCGAGTGGGGTAGGAGAATTGCTGTGCATCGGGAGGAATGGTGTTGAGAACTTCGTAGGTGCTCCCTCGCCAAGTCCGCTCGGTGCGCGAGGCTTTTAGTGGAAGGCGGTTGCGCGGAAGCACCAATTCTTCACGCTGGAACGACTCGCGAGTTTCTCGGTCGTATGTCCAGCGCCGCTGCCGCTGATGCCGGACCAGGCGTTCGAAGGCAACCAGGATGGCGGCCATCAATGCGTCATCTTGAACCTGTTCGGCATGGCGGAGCAGGCGCTTGGTAATCGGCTCATGCCCTGGCACATCGAGCGGTTGTTCGAAATACGCCAGCCGTTGGGCTTGAGCCCAAGGACGCGGATCCTGGTTCCAGGTCTCCGTAAACTGGGCCACCGCTTCATGCTGGAAACGAACTTCACGCAAAGCGGCTAGAAAGCCTGGATCCTGGGCATCAAAGAGCTCGCTCACACGGCGCATCGAGCCGGATTCCGCTGAACCAGACATGGCCAACTTTCCTGAATCCTCAAACCGGTTGACTCATTGCCGAGGAGTCGCCTCGGGGACTACTTGCGATTCTCCAGCGGGACAAACTCTCGCTCAACCGGGCCGGTGTAGATCTGACGAGGTCGGCAGATCCGTTTGTTCGGTGACTCGTGCATTTCGCGCCAATGGGCAATCCAGCCAGGCAGCCGACCGATGGCAAACAGCACGGTGAACATCTGCACGGGGATGCCCATCGCCCGATAGATGACCCCGGAGTAGAAGTCGACGTTGGGATACAGCTTCCGTTCGACGAAGTACTGGTCGTTGAGGGCCACCTCTTCCAGCTCCTGGGCGATCTCGAAGATCGGGTCGTTGATGTTGCGCTTCTTGAGCAGCTTGTCGCAGGCCTCCTTGATGATCGTGGCCCGCGGATCGAAGTTCTTGTAGACCCGGTGGCCGAATCCCATCAGGCGGAAATCGTCGTTCTTGTCCTTGGCCATGTCCACGTACTTGGAGACCGGGCCGCCACTGCGACGGATCTGCTCGAGCATGTTGACCACGGCTTCGTTGGCTCCGCCGTGCAGCGGTCCCCACAGGGCGCAAATGCCGGCGGCGATCGAGGCAAACAGGTTGGCATCTGCTGGAGCCGACCATCCGCACGGTCGACGTGCTGCAGTTCTGTTCGTGGTCGGCATGCACGATCAACAGCAGGTTCAGGGCTTCGACAAATTCCCGGTCCAACTCGTACGGCTCGCTCGGAACGGCGAACATCATTCGCAAGAAGTTCTCGCAGTAGCTCAGGTCGTTCTGCGGATAGACGAAGGGCTGGCCGATCGATTTCTTGTAGGCGTAGGCCGCAATCGTCGGCAGCTTGGCCATCAGCCGGTAGATGGACAATCCGACACCTGCTTGGGGTCGCGTGGGATCCAGCGAATCCTGGTAGAAGGTGCTCAGGGCACCGACGACCGAGCTGAGGATGGCCATCGGATGGGCGTCACGCGGAAAGCCGTTGTAGAACGACCGCATGTCTTCGTGCAGCATGGTATGCCGCCGGAGCGAGGTGCGGAACTTCTTCAGCTGCTCTGCGTTGGGAAGCTCTCCATGGATCAGCAGATAGCTTACCTCGACGAAGTCGCAGGATTTGCAGAGCTGCTCGATCGGATATCCGCGATACCGCAGTACCCCCTTCTCGCCATCGAGATAGGTGATTGCGCTTTGAGTAGACCCGGTGTTGACGTAGCCTTCGTCGAGCGTGATCAGCCCGGTCTTGGCGCGGAGTTGCGAGATATCGAGCGCTCGCTCGTGCTCTGTTCCCTCTACGATCGGTACGTCGATCGACTGGTCACCAAGGTCAATGTTGGCGACTTCACTCATCGAGGTTCCCTTCAAAAATGTGATCGAAAGCCCTCAGCGGCATTGAGCTCGCGTCTGTCGGGAGCTAGCAGTGTACCGGGGAGGCGACGCCGGTTCAAACGGGCAGTTTCGCAAAGTCGCCTGGTTGATTTATGTCGAACGCCGCGAGTACCAGTTCGTGCTGCCGTGGCAACTTCGGCCAGTGAACTCCGCACCCTCGACAGCCGGCTTCCGGGAAGACGTCAAACTGTCTGAGCCCGACTCACAAAGGACTTAGGGCCTACCCACATCGCGCGGCGAAACGATCCCGGTTGGTGTGTCCAGCGGAACATTCCGCACGTTCCCTTCAATCTGCACGACTTGACACGTTCTCAGAAATTAATGTTTCTGGGTCGAGTTCGGCAGGTTGCTGAGGGCTCTTGCCTCATCCGAATCGTAGATTCTGGTATCTGGAGACGCTTCGCGCCGAGTCACAGGCGGCCGTTCTGATTGACTTGCCGCGCGCCTTGACGACAATGAAACTATCCAGCGAAAGGCAACCGCCGCCCCCTTTGGTTTACCTCACTAGGGTGGATCGGCAGGCTTTCGATCGAACCCCCCTTCTAATTCGAGTGACGAGTACCGGAGCGAGATCTCGCCCCGTGGCCGCTCGACGCGAGGAATTTCATGATTTCAATGAGCTCCCCCCTGTTGGCACTCGTCCTTCGCCCGCTGCTATTGAGTTCTCTGGCTCTAGGGCTTTTCGCCACGCCCTGGGTTGGCCACGCTGCGGAGATTGTTTTGAAGGATGGACGGAAGCTGAACGGAGGGGTGATCACACTCCCGAAAATGGCCGCTCCTCCCGGCGTTCCGTCCACTGCCATTACGCCCATCACCATGTGCGATGACGAACTCCGGCGAGTTTTTGTCCCGCGCCGCAATATTGTGGCCGTCAACCAAGGAAGTCTCGCCAACCACGAGCGATTTCGCGTGGATCAAGAAGTTCCCAGATCAGGTGCCCCGATTGTCTCCGTGGGCCCGATTGTCCGAATTGCCCCCTTTGACGAACATGGCCGGCGGATCTTCACCATGTCGACCCAGAAGGGCAACGTCGATGTCATTCAAGGGATCACTGATATCACGCCAGAGTGGTCCAGGGTGCAGTCACTTCGCGATTTCCGCTGGGATATGCGGATCTCGACCAGTTCGATTCCCCGCGATGTGCTGGACAAAGTATTGGGCCGCGTGCTCAACCAGGACAACTTCGAAGACCGCCTGCGACAGTCGCGGTTTTACATTCAGAGTGAGCGATACGAAGACGCTCGCGAGTCACTGGATCAACTGGTCAAGGACTTCCCCGAGCGGCGCGAGGACCTGGCGCGTTCCGTGCGCGACTTGCGGCAGTTGAGCGCACGCCGACTGGTCAACGAAATCACACTTCGCCGCGAGTCCGGACAGCACCGTCTGGCCTACGCCATGCTGGATAAGTTTCCCTCAGATGATGTTGCCGGTGAGATCCTGCAACGCGTGCAATCGCAACTAGACGAGTACAAGCAGCAAAACGAGCAGGGGATCAACATTGTGAGGTCGTTCGATGCGTTGCTTTCGCAACTAGGGAACGATGAGAAGGAAAAACTTGCACTGCAAGAGCGGGTCAAGCCGATTCGCGATGAGATCCTGGCAGAATTGAACATCAACACGTTGGAACGGATGGCGGCCTACCAACTTCAAGCGGCCAGCAAGGACCTGCCGGTTGCCAATAAGATTTCGCTTTGCTTGAGCGGTTGGATCGTGGGTGGGGATGACGCCCAAGAAAATCTGGCCGTGACGCTTTCGTTGTATGAGATTCGCGATCTGGTGCGGAGCTACTTGCGGCAAGAGACCAAGCTGGAGCGTGACTTGATTCTGCGCCAATTGGAAAGCCAGGAAGGTGCCACACCGCAGTTGGTTTCGCAACTGATTGCCCACATGCGTCCTCCGGTAGAAACAGAAGTCCAAGAGGGGCCCGTCGGCCAGTACCTGTTGTCCGTGCCGGGTCTCCCTGGCGGGAGTCCGTTTGAGTACTACGTGCAGTTGCCCCCCGAGTACGATCCGTTTCGCAGGTACCCCACGGTGGTGACGCTGCACGGTGCCAGGAGTTCGCCACTGCATCAAATCGACTGGTGGGCAGGTGCCCCGGATTCGGAGAAGAATACGCGCCGAGGGCAGGCCGCTCGGCACGGGTACATTGTGATTGCCCCCGCCTGGGGAACCGAGCACCAGCGCCAATACGATTACAGTGCGCGGGAGCACCTGGCAGTACTCAATTCGCTCCGCGATGCCTCACGCAGATTCTCAATCGATACCGATCGGGTGTTTCTCTCAGGGCATTCGATGGGGGGAGACGCGGCCTGGGATATTGCCTTGGCGCATCCTGATCTCTGGGCTGGCGTAATTCCCGTGGTTGCGGTCGCTGACAAATACTGCAACCGCTATTGGGAGAATGCCAAGAACTTGCCGTTCTACCTAGTCGGTGGCCAGCTCGATGGCGACAAATTCATGCAGAATTCAACCGACCTGGATCGCTACATGACCCGAGGTTACCCGGTCACGTTGGTCGAGTATCAGGGGCGAGGGCACGAACATTTTTCGGATGAGATTCTGGAGATCTTCGACTGGATGCAGCGGTTCACGCGTGACTTTTTCCCGCGCGAGTTCGAAGTTGGCACCATGCGTCCCTGGGACAATTTCTTCTGGTGGGTCGATGTGGATGGACTGCCCAATCGGGCAATGGTGTTGCCATTCGCCTGGCCACCGGCGCGCGGCGTGCGTCCGGCCCTCATCTCGTGCAGCATTCCCACGGACAACAGCATCAACATTGATTCGGCCGGCCAAACCGCCACACTCTGGCTCTCGCCGGAAATGGTCAACTTCGAAGACCGCGTGCGGGTACGGTTCAACAACGGACGATCGACCAGCATGGAAATCAAGCCGGACCTAGGCACCCTGCTGGAAGATGTACGCACACGCGGCGACCGTCAGCATCCCTTCTGGGCCAAAGTTTCCCTGCCATAGCTATGTCGAACAGTTGTCTCAACTGTTTAACTGCAGAAACGTCGTACTTGATTCCTGAACAGTTGGGACAACTGTTCTACCTACCGGTCACTTACTTACGTTTCACGCCACATGCCTGCTGGACGCGGAGCAGCACGTCGGCTGCTTTCTGGCGAGCGGCCTGAGCCCCGTCTCCAAGGATCTCCCAAACCCGATCCGGACTGGCGGCTAGTTCCTCTCGGCGGGCGCGGGGTTCTTCCAAGAATCGGTCGGCCACATTGGCCAAGGCTTTCTTGACGTCGCCGTAGCCAAAACCACCACGGCGATACAACTCGGCCATCTCAGTGCGTTCGTCCACGGTGGCAAAGAGCGAGTAGAGCTGGAACAGATGATCCGTCTCTGGCTCCTTCGGGTCTTCCATGGGGCGCGAATCGGTGGTGATTCGCATGATCTTTTTGCGCAAAGCTTTCGCCGGTTCGATCAACTCCAGCGTGTTGTTGTAGCTCTTGGACATCTTCTCGCCGTCCGTGCCTGGCACCTTGGCCGACTCGTCAAGCACTTTGCCTTTGGGAAGCACGAAGGTTTCGCCGAAGTGATGGTTGAAGCTCGCGGCCAGGTCGCGGCAAACTTCAATGTGTTGCAACTGGTCCTGCCCTACCGGGACCACGTCCGCGTCGTACGCCAGGATGTCCGCTGCCATCAGCACAGGGTAGGTGAACAGGCCGGCATGGGCCGCGATGCCTCGCTGCACTTTGTCCTTGTACGAGACGCACCGCTCCAGCAAACCGAGGGGCGTACCGGTAAGCAGGATCCAGCAAAGTTCGCTGACCTCAGGGATGTCAGACTGTACGAAGAGTACCGCCCGCTCAGGATCGAGCCCTAGGGCCAACAGGTCCAAGGCCGCATCCAGCGTGTGCTGACGGAGCACGTCGGCATCTCGAATCGTCGTCAGCGCGTGCAAGTTGGCGATGAAGTAATACGATTCGTCCTCGTCCTGAAGATCAATGTATTGCTGGATCGCGCCAAAGTAATTCCCAAAATGAAATCGCCCGGTGGGCTGAATTCCCGACAAAACCCGCATGTGTCAAGCCTCATGTAGTTTGCATGGAGATTGTTGGGATGCGTCGAATTGCGAGAGTCGAATCGTGTGATCGGAAGGAGCCATCACATACCCCCCGCTTTCACCCAGAGCATCCCGGCAGGTATCATACCCGCTCGGCATTGGTTTTGTCTTGGGACGGTTGGGCAAGATTCGATTGCCAGCGGGGGGGCTATCAGATAGCCTGTGCTTAGGTTTTTGAATGAACGAGAGAAACCCGTACGACTCACGCCTGCGGATAGCTGTTCCGCACCATCAACCCAACCTGCCATCCGAACCTCTTGCGTTGACAAGACCCCTGAGGAGAACCGCGTCATGCTGCGAATCGCAAGCGGACAACAGCAAACCTGTGACGGCATCAGTCGGCGGAGTCTGTTGCAAGCTGGCGGCGCCGGACTCTTGGGCCTAACCGTTCCCAAGCTGCTCGCTGCCGAGACCGTTCAGCAGGCGGCAGGGCGAGCGAAGAGTGTGATTTTTCTCTTTCTGTTTGGTGGGCCAAGTCAGCTGGAATCGTTCGACATGAAGCCCGATGCCCCCGGCGGGATTCGGGGACCATTCCAGCCCATCGCTTCGCGTACTCCGGGGCTTCGCATTTGTCAGCACCTACCGCGCCTGGCCCAGATTTCTGACAAGTTCTGTGTGCTGCGGAACCTGTCGCATCCGTACAACGATCACAGTGGTGGCGGTCACTACATCCAAACCGGCCGTCGTTGGCAAATTCCCATTGGTGGCGGATTTAACGCGACCGAGCGAGACTGGCCTTCGATGGGGTCGGTCGTCGAATACGTGGACCAACATCAGGCAGGTGCCGCCTCGCGCGAACTCCCCAGTTATACGGTGTTGCCAAATTACCTGGGACGCTTGCAAGGCTACCGGCGGCCTGGTGAATACTCCGGCTGGTTGGGACGAGGCTACAACGCGCTCACAACCCAAGTAGGTGAAGCCCCCAAGACCCCCAACAAGGCAGACAACCTGTACTTTCGCGAGTGCAGCGATGATGAGCTTTCGTTCCAGATCGAAGGGCTCCTGGCTCAAGAAGGCCTGACGTTGGATCGAATGGATCGCCGTCGTTCTTTGCTCGAGCAGTTCGATGCCGGCCAGGGCCAACTCGCCCGGCATCAGGAAATTGCCGAGTTCAGCCAATTCCAGCGGCGGGCGTTCTCCATGATTTCCTCCGCAAAACTGCGCCAGGCGCTGGATGTTCGCCAAGAACCTCAAGCATTGCGAGATCGCTACGGGCGGCACCTGTTCGGTCAGGCAACCCTGCTGGGCAGGCGGATGGTTGAGGCCGGGGCGCGGTTTGTCACCGTCAACTGGGATTGCGTGGATGGCTACAGTTGGGACTCGCATCGAAGTGCCCATTATCTAGAAAATCATCTGCTGCCTGGCTTGGATCAGGCCCTTTCCAGCTTGCTTGTGGATCTGGAAGATCGCGGACTGCTGGACGAGACGCTGGTGGTTGCCATGGGCGAGATGGGAAGATCCCCCAAAGCCACGGACAAGTACGGCCGAGGACATTGGAGCACGCTGTTCCCGGCGGTGATTGCCGGCGCCGGAGTGCGGGGAGGAATCTGCGTCGGTGAGTCGGACAAGGACGCAGCCTATTCGCTCTCAACTCCCACCAGTCCTGAGGACATGGCCGCCACGATTTACCACGCGCTCGGCATTAATCCCGAACTCCGCGTGCCGGGCCTACAAGGACGCCCCACACAGATTGTCGAAGGGGGCCATCCAGTCGAGGCGATCTTCGGATAAACTCTCGAGCATTGCCCTGGTGCAGTCCGGCTGAAACAAAACGCTGGGCTGGTGAAGATGCAAGTGTACAGAATCGTTTTCTTGATCTCTGAACAGTTGAGACAACTATTCTACAATTGGTCGCTAGCATGATTCGTCGATCCCAGCTCTGCGCCTTGTTGCTGTTGATGACCAACAGTGCCGATGCCGCAGATTGGTCAGCTCACCCCAGCAACCAATGGGTACTGCAAAGCCCTGCCGAAGCGCGACCGGCACCGCCGCTCAAGTACGAGGGAAGCGGTGCCATCAATCCGGCCACAGGACGCTGGATTCATTTCGGAGGGCATGATGGAATCCCGCAAGGTTTCTACTTGTTCGACTGTGACCTCGGCAGCGGAACCTGGCAGCAGAAGTTCCCCAACACCTCCCCCCCTGGCGTTTGCTGCGTAGATGGTTCCAACACGTTCGATGTTGCGCAGGGCCGCTTCGTGGCGTTCCCAGGCGGTTCGCTTGGTCATGGGTACCAATGGAGCCGCGGGATCAAACTCAAGCAATCAAATGCCTGGCTCTACGATCCAGGCACCAACGAGTGGACCAACATGCGTCCCCCGCCCTACAAGGCACCCGAGAAGTACTCGAAGGATATCATTGGCCGCTTGAATAGTACCGCCACGTACGATGCCAGGCACGAAGTCAATATTTCGTTCGGTGGACAAGGGGCCGGAGGACCGACCAACGCGCTGTTTGTCTACGACGCTTTTGCCAACCGACTCGAACAGCGACACCCGCCGGAGTCTCCATCCGCGCGCGATGGCGTCGGTCTGTGCTACGACACCAGGCAGGACTGTCTGGTAATGTTCGGCGGTCAATACTCCGCTGACGAACGGACCTGGCTGTACCGACCGGTGGCCAACCGCTGGGAGAGTTATCAGCTTGACCCGCACCCGCCCGGCAAGAAAGAAGGCACCTATTCCACAAACCCCAAGATGGCCTACGACAGCGCCGCCGGAGTCTGCTTGTGCGTCGTGCGGCGAGGCGAGAAGAGCGGTCAGCCTGCAGGTTCGCTGGAGACTTGGGCATTGGACGTCGCCGCAATGAAATGGACCAGGCTCAACCCGACGCGCGAGCCGGATCCCAGTTCCAGCCGTGCCCGAAACCTCAGCTACTGGCCAGAGCAGAACCTGTTTGTTCTAGAGTCTGTGTCGGCAGAGAAGCGAGGCCCACAACTTTGGACCTACCGCTACGCAATCAACTCAGCCGAACGCTCTCCTCAAGCACCTGAAAAAATTCGACTGGCCACGCACTCAAGCGGGGCCGCCGAGAGTGCGAATGCTCAGGTGGTACTCACCTGGCAGGCGGTGAACTCTGATGGCGCACACTACAATGTGTACCGTGCCAAGAGCCCTACGCCGTGGGATGCCACGTTTACCAAGATTGCTACTACACGAGCGGCATCGTTTACCGACAACGACGTGGCGTTCGGCAAGATCTACTTCTACCGAATCACCCTGGTCGATGCAGCGGGGCAAGAAAGCCCACCGTCCCAACTGGTACGGACGCAGCCGCCTGTGCCAGATGCCCCCGTGGTGACGATCCAGGCCACCGATCACGTGGACGTTCAGTGGCAAGCGTCTGCGCTGCCTGAGACGGTTGGTTACAACCTGTACCGCGGAGTGGCCCATGTTGACACGGTCAAGCGCGGCGCGCTCAAGGCCTGGAGCGACAATGATCCAGAGTACCCGGCCCCGGTGGTTGTGGCCGTGAACGACATTACCGATTTACAGAAACTCAACAGTGCTCCACTCACGGCAACCGATTGGGTGGACCACAAGATTGACCTGACCAAGAGCAAGCTCTCGTCAGCGGACTATCAGTTCGCCGTGTATGCGTACCTGGTCAAAGCCGTCAACCCGATGGGCGTTGAGAGTGGCCCATCCCCTTACGCCCTGACCATCCCTGCAGCCCCGCAACATGTCTTGCTGCGCGAAGCAGCGGATACCGCCGAGTTGCGATGGCAACCCCAACCAGGCGTTGCCGGGTATCGGATCTATCAACTCGGTGGCTCCCATTGGGAGATCTTGCGGCTGACCGAGAAGTTGCTCACCACCACTTCGTTCACGCACCAGGCCGGTTCTGGCTCGACCCGGTATTGGGTAGTCCCGGTCGACGCACTCGGCCAGGAGGGAGAACCCTCTTCCCCCGTGTGGTACAAGCACGGCTATCCGGAGTTCTACAACGGCCCTTGGCATCAATGAACGCGATGGGCCATCTCGTTCATGACGTGTAGCAAGGGGCCCTTGCTACAACCGCGTCGCCGGCGTTGACAACGCCCAATCCTTGGCGAGCGCCCTGGCAGCGTATTGGTTCCGGCCCTGCCGACGATTTAACGGCACGCAACTTGCATTGTGTTCTGGAAGTTGGACCAACTTGAACCAAGAGTTGCGAGTTGCGTAACCACTCAATCGTGCATTCCACCAATCGAGTGCACAGCTAGTCTCTATCGTAAGGAGTCTCAGATGAATTGGGATCGTATCGAAGGAAATTGGAAGCAATTCAAAGGCAAAGTCCAACAGAAGTGGGGAAAGCTCACCGATGACGACTTTGACAAGATCGAAGGCAAGCGCGAAGAACTCGTTGGTCGCGTTCAAGAACGCTACGGCTACGAGCGCGAGCAGGCAGAGCGCGAAGTCGAAGACTTCTGCGGCACTTGCTAACCGAAAACGATAGCCACCTTGATGAGAAGCGGCTCTTCTCATTGGCCCCGCATCCCCCGGCAATCCTTGCATTGCCGGGGGATGCGTCTATTGATGCGCACCGTCAACGACCCAACCGGAGTGCGTCGGTGCCGATGGTGGTGTCCCGACGTCCAATCACTGGTGTTGCGACGTCCAATCATTGGTGTGATGCCCAGCGAACTCGATTCCCCTCGAAAACTTCGATTGATCTTTTTGCACGCTTTGGTTTAGGATCCGCAGAAACAGGGAGATGGTCAATGCTCTTACTCCGGTTGCCGTCAACAGACTCGGCGGCATCGTCGAGCGGGCTCGTTGCATCTGACCTGGTCAGATACCGTTTCACTTTTTGAGAGGATCGAGATTATGGATTTTGCGGTTGAATGGAAGAATTGTAAGACTGAGTTCGAGAAATTGACCGGCAAGAAGAAACCTGCCCCTAAGACCATGGGCGTGTTTCGCAAGTCCACCAAAGTTCAAAGCACTGCGAAGAAAGTTGACGACGAATTCAAGAACCTCGGTGCCAAGAATGCCAAGGGGACGTTGGACGAAAAGGACATTGCCAACTACGACAAGGCGGTCTTAGCATACAAGAAGGAGATGGAATCATACATCAAGTTGCTGGAAACCACGCTCAAGGCCGAGAAGGACGCGGATAGTGCCTATGGCAAAGCCATCATCATGATGAAGAAAAAGCTCAAGGCCATGCTCGCGACCATGGACACGCAGGGCGTCAACTACGCCAACCAACTCAAGAAAGACATGAGTACCGCGGACAAAGTCGTGGCGATGGTCATCCCCGGTATGCGCAGCAGTCTCAAGAAGATGTCGGCGTTCGTCGCCAAAGTCAACGCTCAGAAGACGCCTGAGGACAAGGTGACTACGTTCAACGCCGGCATCGCCAAGGCCACACGTGACGTGACGCAGAATCTGACCAATGCCCTCAAGTTTCAAAAGAAGGGAATGGTCACGTGGAACGGGAAGGACATGACTGGCGCGTCCAAGGTATTGACCGCCTGGTCCAACAACGGTCGTCAACTCAA
This sequence comes from uncultured Planctomycetia bacterium, assembly GCA_942492195.1. GTDB lineage: Bacteria > Planctomycetota > Planctomycetia > Pirellulales > S012-138 > CALOEH01. Next base: position 49,950 of record CALOEH010000217.1, read on the forward strand.
AGAAGGCTCGACCGAACCCATGATCAAGCGCGAACTGAGCGCTTTGGCTCAGGTAGTGGTCACTGCCAAAGAATGGATGAAAGCGAACGCCTAGTACTTTGTCATGGCAAATTTTACGGGTGTCATGCCCTCGCTTGCGTGGGCATGTTCGGAGGCAAGTGGCGGTTCTGACTCCACTTCAGCATGGCACCCGACCCGAAATTTAAGCGTTGACGCAGCACTAGTCAGGGGAATCACCGCCAGACACGCGTTTCGGCAATCAGCGGTGTTCCGCGCGCCTTTGCCGAGTGCCGCTCTTCCAGGGCTCCCATTGCGGATGCAGTGATAGCACCAGCTTGGTTGTGACGAATCCACCTTGACCGGTTTGGCGACGCGTTCTATGGTCAACCCCCGTTTGACTTCGACCGTGCGCGACTCCCCAGAGTGAGAGCACTTCCGCCGACCTAGAGGCATGATGCCGAGCGTGCTACCCATGCCACGACACGTTCTCCATGTCACCTGGCTGGGATTCTGGGTGGTGATGGTCTTGCTGAGCAATCTTGGTTGCCAATCTGCACGGTGGCTCAAAGTGCGCCCGGTGCCGCACAACATGTTGGCCGAACAACTCAAAGTCGAACGCTGGACCGGCCCGGAACTTAGCCCTCGCACGCAACAAGTACTCCGCCGTTATGACTTGCCTGCGGAGTTTCCCAAGGCCCCCAATAAGTTGCTGGCGTCGCTCCGCGAAGTGGTGAGCAAGGATACCACGGCGGATGCCTTGTACGCCTACTCTGAAGTCTCCTATCTGGCAGGCCGGACGCGCGAGTCCAAGAATCCCAAGTTGGCGCTCGAGTACTATGTCGCCTCGGTGGCCCACGCCTACTGGTACCTGTTCGATCCGAGATTGCAGGCGGTTCGTAATCCGTACGATCCGCAGTATCGAGATGCCTGCGATGTGTACAACGAGGCACTCGAACGCGCACTGCGTTTGGTTCAGAAAGAAGGGGAACTGAAGCCGGGCGGGACGCACACCATTGAGACCGCCAAGAGAGAGTGGCGCGTGACCGTGGTGCCAAGAGATGTTTCGTGGAATGCTGACGAGATCGAACGGTTCGAGTTTGTCTCAGATTACGAAGTGGCAGGTCTTGCCAACCATTACCGCACCTATGGCTTGGGAGTGCCGCTGATTGCGGTCCGCAAAGGAGCTGAGAAGAAGCAGGGTTCCGAGTCATTCTATCCAGATGGATTGACGTTTCCTGTCACAGCCTTCCTGCGGCTCTTGCCAGACGGCGTTCCAGGACAACAGTCAGGTCAGGGAGACTCACCGCATCAATGCTGGCTGGAACTGTACGATCCGCTCCGCGCGCAAACCATTGCCGTGCACGGCGGCAAGGTGCCATTGGAAACCGACCTCAGCACGCCGTTGGCCTACTTCCTGGAAAAGGCGAGCTACGAACCCTACGCCACTTGGGGACTGCTGCGGCCTGACAAATCTCAAAAAGATACCGGCCTGTACCTCACCGAACCGTATCAGCCAGGCAAGATACCGGTGGTGTTTGTCCACGGACTTTGGTCCGACCCAAGCGCCTGGTCAGCCATGCTCAACGAACTGCGCAGCGCACCCGATATCCGCGAACGCTATCAATTCTGGCTTTACCTCTACCCCACCGGGCAGCCCTTTTGGTACAGCGCCGCAGACCTGCGAACCCAGTTGGCTACCATGCGGCAGACACTGGATCCCAACCGAGTGAATGCAGGTCTGAACCACATTGTCATGGTAGGGCATAGCATGGGAGGGCTGATCTCCAAGTTGCAAACGGTCAACGGTGGAGATGACTTCTGGAATGCGGTGGCGAAACACCCGCTCAACGAAGTCAAAGCGAGCCCCGAAGTACTAGCGTCCCTTGAGCGGACGTTTTACTTCGAGGCCAACCCGGCGGTGAACCGGGTCATCACCATTGGCTCGCCGCACCAAGGAAGCACGCTGGCCAATAACACCACCAGGTGGCTGTTCAGCAAACTGATCTCTCTGCCAGAGGGATTGGTTCGCGCGCCGCGCGAGCTTTACGAAGGCAACCCTGACCTGTTCCGTGACGACTACCGTTCTAGGACAAGCATTGACACCCTCAGCACGGAGTCGCCACTTCTGCCGGTTCTCTACGGAGCGGCCAAACCGGCAGGCGTCAAGTATCACACCATTGTCGGGGTCACCACGACCGAGGACGATCCAGATGCCAGCGATGGAGTCGTGGCTTTTGCGAGCGCTCGCCTTCCGAACGCGGCCAGCGAACTGATTGTGCACGAACACCACATGGACCTGCACAGGCATCCACGCTCAGTCCTGGAAGTGCGCAGGATTTTGCGTCAACATCTGGAAGAGATACGGCAGCATCAACCTTTGCAAGGTCCTGACCAAGGTCCGCGAAGGTTGCTGGTCGATGCCCCGCCGCTGCCTGAACCCAGGTCTTGGAACGTGGAAGCCACGAGTTCTCAGATCAAGCCGCAGCCGGCTCCGGTGTCTCCGTTCCGAGCGCAGCAGTTGCCGGGATTTGGCACGCCTGGTACGGTGCAGCCGCTTCCCAGCGTGCCCTCGCCACCGAAGCCGCAACCGACGATTCCGCCGCCAACAAGGTTCCCCGGTCCTCCGTCCAAGAACGCTCCGGGGCTCGGCTCGACGCAACTCTGGTATCCGCCAAGTGTGCCATCGCCGTCCGGTTTGCGGGGAAAGACACCTTTTCCGACGCCCGTCCCGTAGCGTCAGCGATCATTGTAGAACAGTTGTCTCAACTGTTCACGAAGCAAGAAAAATGTCTCGCGTACTGCAGGTGAACAGTTGGGACAACTGTTCTACACTGGGAAGCCGCCCGATAGGTACTTGTTGATCCGTGAACAGTTGAGACAACTGTTCTACACTAGCGAAGCGGCGGCCAATCGCTAAGCTCAAGGCATGGATACACCAGACGAAGATCTGCCGGAAGACGAAGTTCAGGGCCACACCCCCGTGGATTTCACCAAGGTGATTCAGGCGGGCGTGCCGATTGAATTGACGGTCGAGCCTGAGGAGTCCGGGTGCCGACTCGATAAACTGTTGGCGCTCCGATTGCCAGAGCTGAGCCGGGTGTTCCTGCGCAAGGCCATCAATGCCGTGGGGGTCAAAGTGGATGGGCACCGCACCAAGGCCAGCTACCGCGTGCTCCCGGGCCAGCAGATCGTGGTCATTTTGCCAGACTTGCCGAAAGAGGGCCCTGAGCCAGAAGACATTCCGCTGGATCTGTTGTTCGAAGACGAGCATCTGGCCGTGATCAACAAGCCCCCTGGCATGGTCGTGCATCCCGCCAAAGGGCACTGGTCTGGCACACTGGCAAGTGCCCTGCAATATCACTTCGACCAACTGAGCCAGGTTGGCGGTCCCGCTCGCCCCGGCATCGTACACCGGCTTGATCGGGACACCAGCGGAGTGATTGTGGTGGCCAAGCACGATGTGGCCCACGCTCGCTTGTCCGAGCAGTTCGCCGCGCGCACGGTGGAGAAGGAATACTTCGCCATTTCCCGAGGCAACCCTGACCGGGATGGAGACATGATTGACCTGCCGATCGGCGTGGACCACCGGCATCGTGAGAAGATGTGCATCCGCCGAGATGGCACCAACGCCCGCACGGCCCAAACCTTCTATCAGGTGCTGGAGCGATTCCCCGGCTTCGTGGTGATTGCGGCACGTCCCAAGACCGGGCGTACGCACCAGATTCGCGTGCATCTCACATCGGTCGGGTGTGCCATCTTGTGCGACCGTTTATACGGCAGGGCCGAACCGCTACGCCGGAGCGACCTCAACCCCCAGGCTGCCAACGGTTACGAAGTGTTGCTCAATCGCCAGGCCCTACACGCCCGAAAGCTCAAATTCCAGCATCCATTGTCCGGCGAAGCGATGGAGATCGAAGCTCCGTTGCCGGCAGATCTCAACGGAGTTCTGGCCGCGCTGCGCGAACTTTAACCAGGGACCTCGACCCATTCGAGCTTCCGCATTTTTAATCTTAACCCGGTTGGTTCAGCGGTCAGCTTGGCCGGGGGCTGATGGCTGAGACCCGGCCGCCGGTCGCCAGGCTCCTTGGTCGGTGCCGGAGGTTTGCGGGGCGGCCCAACCTGCCGGTTGCGCAGGAGTGGAAGGAGCGGGCCAACTGCCGGCTGTGATGGGAGCTACCGAAGCCGAGGTCGGGGCAAACCCGGCGGCTCCGCTGGAGACGCCAGGCTGTTGAGCGATCTGGGTGTTGCCACCGGTAATGTGCAAGGTTTCGCCCAAGCCATACTTCTGCGGCGCTGCGACATACAATTCACGCACGCTGATGAGTTGACGCTCGAGATCCGCGGCACGCCGGGCATCGGAGGGATGGGTCGAAAGAAACTCGGCAGGCTTCTCCCCTTGATTCGAAGCAGCGAACCGTTGCCAGAACCGAGGGGCCTCGGTGGGGTCGTAGCCTGCCTTGGACATGTAGACCAGCCCCATCGCGTCTGCTTCGGACTCGTGCTTGCGACTATACGGAAGCACGAAACCTACGTTGGCCGCGCCGCCATAAGCTTTGAGAATCATCTCTCGATTGGTCTCTTCGAGATCGCGCGAAACCCAGGCCACCGCCCGCTTGGCTCCATTCACGGCCGCAGCATGCGTCATCCGTTCGCCACCATGTCGGGCAACCGCGTGGGCAATCTCGTGAGACATCACCACAGCCAATCCGGCCTCGTTCTGGCAGATCGGCAGAATGCCTTCGTAAATAGCCACCTTGCCCCCAGGCAGGCAGAACGCATTCTGCTCAGGCGAGGCAATCACGCGAAACTCCCAATCGTATTGCTCGCCGGTGGCGGCGGCAATCCGCTCACCAACCCGGTTGACCATGGCAACGTACTGCTGATTTTGCGAAGGGGGTTCTTTCTGCAAGACATCCTGAAAGGCCGCCACGCCCCTCGCCACCTCTTGGTTCTCCGGAATCAGCAGCATCTGTTTCCGGCCGGTGATGGGCGTACTTCGCATGCACCCCAACAAAAACACCACCAGCCCTAGAGAGAGTGCCGTGCAGAGCCATACGAAGGTTCGGCGAGAGGGTAACAGCATGTCGTGCAGCGCCTTCTAAAGTGAAATGCCTGACGGAGAAGTACTCTCGATTGTTGGTGAGTCAACTTCTCGTAACCGTCGGGGTGGGTGTTTGCCTGTGTGCAGATGTTCGCAACGGGTGCGGTCTTACGCCGCGCGCAATGAACGGGAGTGGCCAGCCCAGCGAATCCAGTCGCTCACTTCGGCCAAGTCTGGCTTCTTACCAGATCGAATAACCCGTTCCCCTGCGTTCGATTCCAGGAACGGTTGAATGTTTTTCAGCAGTGCGGCCGGGTCGGCGCTGGCAATCTTGGCGGGATCTCGCCACTCGCAGCCAACCAGAATCTGAGCGTCGTGGCCACGAATCTGAGGGATGCAGCAAACCAGCCTTGCCTGATCTTGCCAGTCGGTCACTAGTTGCGGCGTGATGTAGCGAACGGCAATGGCCGTTGACGCCGCGTTGGGGTTGGCCGCCAGGAGATCCGCCACCGTATGGATGCCAATCTTCTCCAGCCGACTCGCCGTCTTGGCTCCAATGGAGGGCGCATCTTCAACGGGACTGCCTGTCTCCAGATAGAAACGCAATGACTGAGGTGCCGGTTCGGAATGTGGCTTCGCTGCCGTGAGTGCCGGGCTGCTGGCAGGCTGCGGTTTCGCGGTTGTCTGTTGGAAAGGAATGGTCGCGGCAGGTGCCGGGGCCGTTTGCTTGCCGGTCGCCGGAGCCAGCACTTCTTGTCTGTGAAGATCGCGCACCATGCGGTCATCTTCTGGCAGGGTTCTTTCGACTTTGCCAGTTTGTTCGAACTCGGCGTACATGGCTTCGACCAACCGCCGCTCGGCCGAATCTTGCATCTTCTGCGTGATCCAGCGAATCGGAATGGTCACCGTTGCCAGGAAACCTTGCAACGTCACACTCACTTTAGGAGGCGTAACACGTGCCTCGTCAAACGCATGTTCCAGCACTCGGGCGAACCCCACTTGCGCGTGTCCGACCAACACGGCCAGCATCTGCCGGCTCTCTTCGTCCAGGCCGGCCGGCGGATTCTTGACCCCTTGGCGGAAGTCGTACCGCTCAATCAATGGTTCGTAGTAAAGGTTGGCAGCCTCGGCACCTGCCCGAACCATCTGTTCGAGCCAATCCGCGCCAATGGGGCATTCGATGCAAGGCATGCCGAGCTGCTCGACCAGGATCTGCCGGATGGGATCGTAGCTTTTGGTGATGCTCCATTCCGCCGCGCGGTGGATGTTGCTCTCTGCCTGAGACTGCCCGGTGTGGAACGGCTGGATCGGATCGGTGTAGTAGTGACTGAGAACGCCCGCCGCGTAGACAGCGCCGGCCCAATTCTGTTTTTGCAATTCGTCCACGGTGGTGTCGTACCACCGCTTGGCGGCCTTGACGGCACCTCCCCAATAATTGTCACGCACATGCAGCACATGATTGCGGAAGTCTTTGAACTTGGTGTCCGGAGCCTTTGAGCCGTCCAGGTAGACCTGGTGATGTTTCAGAAAAAGGTTCTGCCAGGCCTCGGCATGTTCGCCACGCAAGTGCCGGAGCGCGTCCATCGCCAGTTTGTGATGAGTGCTTTTGCAACCGCTCGCAAACAACACGCGAAACAACAAGTTCATGGGCCATCCTTCGTATGCGCTTTGAGCCTGAGGAATCGGGGGGAAGAGTAACAAAACGCCAGCAGTGACGGAAGGTGAAAGCAGTTTCACCCGCGCCGCTGTCAGGCCGGTTCTTTTTTCAGCAATTCAAGCATTGCTGCGAGTGCATGCTCAGCACGAAGATCCCCGCACTGAACGAGCAACAAACGCCTGATTGATAGTGTTCATCGGTTACCAACCTCGGCACCAACAATGGGGAATGCTCACACAGATGAAATTCTTGGCAACCAATTATTCAGGGAGACTGGGAGTGAGTTTCACAGCCAGCGATGCCAGCATGCATCACCAAGATTTGGACCCGCCGCGGCAGCAGCGTTGGGCGGATGTGGCCAACCTGATGGAAAGCGCTGCCGACCGGTGCGGCCTGCCTGCGGAGATAGCACAACGCGTCGGGGTCGATACGGCCAACGCCTGGCTCGAGCAAACCGCCGTGTTGATCCCCTTTCCAGATTCGAGCAGCAGTTCTTACGACTCAGGCGAGGGGCACAACGAGCGGCTGCTGGAGTACACCACCAGCCAAGGTGTCCGGCCCGTGGTCGACCGCCGGTTAGGGATTGTCCGCGGCGTCAAGGTGCTCGGGCTGGCCAGCCGCAATGGTCGGGTTTATCAGGCCGCCGCCATTGCCGAAGCCGCCCGACTGTACGAAGGGGTCAAAGTCAATCTCAACCACCCCAAGGCCAACGCCTGGGGACCGCGCGACTATCAAGACCGCTTGGGCAGTTTGCGAAACGTGTGCGCCACGGACTCCGGTCTGTTCGGAGACTTCCACTACAACCCCAAGCATCCGGTTGCCGAACAACTGGCCTGGGACGCCGAGCATGCTCCCGAGAACCTTGGCTTGAGCCACAATGTCCAGGCCAGGACTTCACGTCGCGGCAACCAGACCGTGGTCGAGGCGATTGTCAAAGTCAACAGCGTCGACCTCGTGGCAGACCCCGCCACCACCAACAGTTTGTTCGAAGGGTTGGACGTCCCACCGCGCGAGGTGGAACCAGACCAGCTACCGCGGCAACGCGTGACCGAGTACACCACGGCCTCGCCGCAGCAAGTTGCTGCATTCCTCGAAAGCCTAGGGCTCTCTCACGACGCGTTGACTCCACAACTGCGGGCGCGTCTGAGGGTGATCGATGGTGAAACCCTCGCACTTCTTACCGAACAACTCGGCGAGCCACGGCCTGCAGTTGCAGCCGCCATGGCACCGGCACTACCGAAAAGCAAGGGGCCGCAACCGCGCATGACCCGTTCTCCCGACGTACGGCAGTGGGCCCGTTCCATCACGTAAGGATCCCGGCGCCACACGACCTTGGGCAACTTTCACTTTGCAGGAGACTTTGACATGACGGACACCTACCGATTGCGGCATGACGACGTCACTCGCTTTGCCGCGGCCGTGGATACCGACACGGTGATCGAAATTGGAGACCTGGTCTACTTCGATAGCAACGAACTCAAACCGGCCATCATGCTGGGCGATCAGGCCAGCGAACAGGCCAATCAGGCTTTGCTGGCCGCCAGTTTTGCCGGAGTGGCCATGCAGGCAAGCCCCGCCGGCATGACCGACCCGGTCCGCGTCGCGGCCGATGGGGTGTTTCAATTCAACTGCCCTAGCGGCACCTGGGAGATTGGCGACCTGGTCGGAGCCAGCGAGAACTCCGGTGGCGATGGCTTGCTCGCCCAACAAGTCGAACCGGTTTCTCGACCCGAGAACGCCATCGGATACGTGGCACAGCGCGAAGCCGGGGCCGTGACTACGGTCAAAGTCCGGCTGCTGAGTCGGGTGGCCAGCCCGTTGCAGTTCTTACGATTGGAACAACGTCAGCAATCCAGCGTCGCTACCATGACCGAGCACATCACGCTGACCGCCGATGACGCCAGGATTCAGGTCCTTGACCCAGACGATGTCTCGGGGCGGAGCATCACCCTCCCCCCTGAGGCCGCCAGTGCCGGGCTGGATTTTCTCATCCACAACACGGCGGACGGGGACGAGTCACTCGTCATCAAGAACGATGCCGCCGGCACCATCTGCGTTATCGGCCAGAACGAAACAGGTTACCTCTACTGCGACGGGACCACCTGGCGCGGCATGCGCGGCAGCAACAATTAAGCATCCATCGCTCACGTCAATCACGATCTATCACAGCGAGAACAACAACATGCCATTTGTGAAAGCCAAAGAACTGCGTCGCCGCTACGAGTTGGACGGGGCGGCCAACACCTACCAGCATCTGCGCGAAGCCTTGGATGCGCGACACCTACGGCCTGCGGACTTCAGCCTGCGTGATTTGGCCGAACAGTTCGCCGGACCTGATTGGGTAGCAGCACTCGACCCGCGCGGCGGTGTCGAACTGCTCGAAGCCGGAGCCGACGGGGTGGACGTGACCGCCTTCCGCAACATCACCGGGCAAGTGATCTACAACGAAATTCTCAGTTCGTACCAGAGCGAAGCGTTCACCGCCTCGCGGTTGGTGCAGACCATCCCCACGCGGTTCGATGGAGAAAAGCTCCCTGGTGTGGCCAACTTGGGAGACTCGGCCGAAGAGGTCCATGCCGGGATGCCGTATCCCACCTACGGCTTTGGCGAAGACTACATCGAAACCCCTTCGACCACCAAGCATGGTTTCATTGTCCCGCTCACGCGAGAAGCCATCTTCTTCGACCGCACCAACCTGGTACTCAGTCGGGCTGCCGAAGTCGGTCAAGCCTTGGGCCTGAACAAAGAGAAGCGTCTGCTGGACGTGATCATTGGTGCGACCAATCCCTTCAAGTGGAAAGGGACCAACTACGACACCTACCAGGACACCGCCCCCTGGATCAACGTCAAGGCCAGCAACGAACTGCAGGACTGGACCGACATTGACGCGGCCGAGCAACTGCTGGCTGAGATGCTGGATCCCAACACCGGCGAGCCGGTACTTGTGCAGGCTCCCACCGTGTTGGTCACGCCTGCCTATCGGCACGCAGGACATCGCGTGATCAACGCCACTGAGATTCGTTATACCTCCGGTGATAGCGAGACTGTGGCAGACAACCCCTTGCTCGGTAGCCTGCGGTTGGAAAGCAGCCGGTTGATGTACCGGCGGATTCTTGCTTCTGGCGTGAGCGCGACCAACGCCAAGAAGTGGTGGTTCTTGGGAGACTTTGCCCGCGCGTTCGCCTACATGGAGAACTGGCCCATCACGGTCACCCAGGCTCCCCCCAACAGCGAAGCCGAGTTCACACACGATGTGGTGGTCCGGTACAAGGCCAGCGAACGCGGGGCCGCCGCGGTGCTCAACCCACGCCTGGTGATCAAGAACACCGGTTGAGCCGTCCCTCTTTTGGCCGGGGCCATGTCGCAAGGAAGCGCGCGGTCCTGGCCACCTTTGACCCGTATCTTTTCACGGTGAGTGCGAGCGATGAGCGAAACCACAGACCTGGCCATCCTGCAGACCATTCGCAGTCAAACCTTGACGCTGCTCCGCGATCTCACGGCAGCCCCCAAGCCATCGTACGAGGTAGATGGTCAGCGGCTTGCCTGGGGCGAGTACCTCCAGCAGCTGATCAAAACGGTCGAGTGGTGCGATGCCCAACTCGCCAGTGTTGATCCATGCGAACTGCATTCCACAGGATACACGCCATGAGCAGTTTGAGCTGGAACCCAAGCGCCGACTTTGCCGCGGTCACAGATGGCACCGAAGGGGTCACCTTGATCACGCCTGCTGGAGAAGTGATTGCCGTGCCGGGTGCCCTACGCCGCCGCCTGCAACTCCGCGAACAGGTCCCCAGCGGTGGCGGTGTGGTGGCCGATCAGGTCACCTGGCACCTGCCGATGAGTGTGGTCGCTGACAACCCTGGCGTCGGGGGACAGATTGTGGACGGTGCCGGTGCCTGGTGGAGCATTCACCAGGTAGAACGCGCTACGGGTCCCGCCCGCTGGAAGTGCGAATGCCAACGAGTGCAGGTGGCGGAACATTTCGCGCAGCAGCTTGTTTTGCAGCGGCCGCGCTGGCGCAAGGGCACGCACGGTGCGGCTCAAGCAGTTTGGGTCACCCGGCAGTCAAGTCTCGCCGCTCGATTGCAACCGGCCGAAGTTCGCCTGGTGATCGAGCGGCAACGTCGCCGCCTGCGGCAAACCTATCGGGTCTACTTCCCCCAACCGATGAGCTTTGCTGCCGATGATCGATTGAGCGAACCAGCCACCGGCAGGCGTTTTCGAATCTTGTCCGAGACCGACGCCAACCGTCTGGACGCGTTGTTGACTTTGACCGTGGTGCTGGATTGGGAGGAGCTTGGCTCATGAGCTTGGAACAGGCGCTCCACACGCGCTGGAAGGACTCCGCCAGCTTGTCCCAGCAGCTTCCAGTCTCGCAGTTCTTCACCGGTCTGGCGGTCGGCAATGTGCGGCATCCGTACGCCGTTTGGGAACGCCAAGAGAGCGGTGCAGGGGTGCAGACCAGTGATCGCCAGGTGCACCAATTGCAAGGGACCCTCCACATTTGGGCCACCTCACTCGACCAGGCCAGAGCCGTCTCCGACGCGTTCGCCACAGCGTTCGACCGTCAAAGTTTCCCCCTGAGCGCCGGCAGCGTGCTCTCGTTCCGAATCGCTGGACTCAGGCAGGAAGTCACCGAGCATGGCATCTGGCACGTGCAACTCGCCTGCCAGGCGTGGACCGAATCTAGTTGGTAGCCATTTTCAACAATCAGGCGCGTGCATCGGCATCGGTCGAAACAGTAGTGTCCTAACAACGTTCGTATCACAGAGGAATCAACGGATGGCAGATACGTTAGCAGTGGATCTCGTGGCGGCCTTGGCCTGGCAGCGTAGCGAAGCGTTGAGCCTTTCGACGGTCGAAGATCAGGCCACGCTCGAGTTCCGACCAAGCCTGACGGATGGAACCGCCAACGGTCAGGCGGATCGACTCTGGCACGACGAACGCGCTGTCGCCGGCGGAGCGAACGATGATCTCGATCTCACTTCCCTGGTCACCGACCTGTTTGGTGACTCGGTCGTGGTGAGCTTCTCCACCATCAAGGCTGTCCTGCTCGTAGTCACCACCACGACCAGCGGTGCCATGCTGCATGTTGGCGGAGCAGGCTCTGGCGACAACGGGTTTGGTGCACCATTCAACGATGACCCCGACGCCGTGCTGCAAGTCGCCGCCGAGGGTTGCCTGATGCTGGTCCATCAACAGTCCGGCTGGATTGTCGACAACGGCGTTGCCGACGTCCTCCGGGTTCATAATCCCGGCGCGAGTCCCGTGACCTACAAGATCGTCTTCGTCGGAACCTAGCCAGTGTCGAACAGTTGTCCCAACTGTTCAGGAGCCAAGAGAGATGTTTCGGATCCTCGGCAGGGGTGAACAGTTGGGACAACTGTTCGACATAGCATGGCACCCACACCAAAAGCGTCCCCACAGCCACACGTTGATGATTCTGTGGATTCTTTTTTCGCGACTACGTCGAAAGGCCTTTGCCATGAGTTTGAAGACGGGAGATTCCGGGTTTGTCCTGCAGGGCAGTGATGCGGTGGCTGACATCACCTTGTGGCGATTGCAGACCAAGAGCGCCGGAGTGTCGTACGCCAGCAGCGCGACCGGTGGGTTTCGCCGTCGAACTTCAGGTGCCCAGGCAGGCCGAGGGCATGTGGAGTTCCGCCTCAATATGGCCACACCGCAAGTCGCTCCACTGGCTGCTGGGTCGGCCGTCACGCTCAAACTGCACCTGGATGCTGATCACTACTACGCCGTTCCGGCGGTACTCGACGAGGTGGAATTGACCGTCGATGTCGATCGCGGGGAACCGATTCGCGGCACCGCCAGCTTCGTCACCGACGGCGCCTGGACCGAACCTGCCTGGTGATGGAGGGAGCAAGCTCGTCATGACGATTCCATTCGAAGAACTTGAGGACTCACCGCGGATTCAAGTCCAGCAACAGGGCACCACGGCCTGGCGGCGGTTCCGGGTTGCCTGGAGTGATTGGCAACCGTTTGCCAGGCTGTTGGTCGGCACCTATCGGGTGACCGCCGGGCGAGTCCGCTTCGTACCGCCGCTGCCATTCCCAGGCATTGCGAACCTACTGGTTGACGAACTCGAAGTGGAACCGCTCGATGGCAGCTCCCCTAACGGCACCGCCATCGGCACGGCAAAGCAGGGCACCAATGCGTATCCTGACGGCGGCGCTCTGGTCACGGCCACCTACCGGACGTTGTTCGACCAAGACAACCAGTCTCGCGTAAAACTTCCCAAAGTGCCTGGCGGTACCATCCTCACCTATCAGGCGGAGTTGGGGGTGGAATACCTCTCGACCCCGGGGCGGGTCTGGCGATGGCAAGGAGCGCCCGCTCCGCGCGTGCTGGCCGAAGACCAGTTTCCTGGCGTCTTGATTCCACAAGGAAATTTTCAGCTCAGCTGGCAGCGCGTGCCGCTTCCTCCTTGGGATGCCATCCGAGCCTTGCGAGGCAAGGTGAACCAGTTGGAGTTTGTTGGCGCTCCGGCCGGCACGGTGATGTTCTTAGGGGCCAAGGCCACCCGGCAGTTTCAATTCATCGAGCGGGGAGGGTTCTGGAAGTTGGAGTATGTCTTCGCCGAGAACACGCGCCACCTGGCTGCCGGCGGCGAGGTGGGCTGGAACTACTTCTATCGCGAACAGCCTGTCGCTGGCGAACACTGGCTGCCGATCGAAGACGCCTCGGGCAGGCCACCCTACGCCTCGGCAGACTTTGCCCCGCTGTTTCAACTCGGCAGTTAGCGGATCCACTCGAGTGTGCTTGGAAACCAGAGATAGAGGCCGAAACTGATGCAGCCCCCACCCCGATTAGAACTGGACGAACCGGTTACCCCGTCCGCGTTCAACGCGCTGCGACGTTGGGGGCTGCAACTCCGCGACGCTTTGGCAGCTCAGCAAACCGCCACCAGGCAGCAACAGGTGCAACAGGCACAGCATGCGTTGGAGCACAAGCTCACGGCAGCCTGGCCGTTGGAAGTGCGGCGGCAGTCCACTGGCACACACCTCACGCTGGCCTATGGCGAGCACGAGGCCGTGGTGCGAGTGCTGGCCCCCTTTGACCATCAGCAACGCGCGCGGGCCACCGTACTGTGGTGGGAAGGGGACCGCTGGCACAACGCGGCACGGAGCGAGATTGAGGTGCATCGCGTGCTCGAGTGTCAGTCCGGCGGTCGCGGAGATCTGGCCCTGGTGCGGTTCCACAGGCAGTCCGGCAGGTGGCTCGTCTGGGCCATCTGCCCAAGCTCGAGCAGTAGCAGCTCGAGCAGCAGTTCCAGTTCGTCCAGCTCATCCAGTTCGTCAGAATCAAGCCGGTCTTCGTCTTCGAGCCCCTCGTCATCTTCGTCCAGTTCGAGCAGTCCATCCTCGAGTAGCGTTTCGTCCAGCAGCGACTCATCGAGCGGTTCGAGCAAATCTTCCAGCAGCAGTTCCTCAAGTTCTTCTTCCTCAAGTTCGTCATCTTCTTCCAGTTCTTCCAGCTCGCCTTCGAGCAGCAGTTCTAGCTCATCGAGTTCGTCCTCGCCGTTCAGTTCGTCCAGTAGCGGCGAGCCGGGCTGCGTTGACTACTGCGGTAGTTTGTTGCCGCGAGTCATGGACTTGAGCGTCGTGTTTGACGGCTTCTGCACGCATCTGACCAATGCGGCAACGGGATCCATGGAATACAACCCGGTGACCGAACAATGGGAAGGGATCATGACCGATGGTCCCTATATCTTTGACGTCGAAATGTACTGCAACGAGAGCTTCCCCAGACTCGAGGCCAACCTGCACGAGCGGGACGGAGGAAGCGATCTGGCAATGCTCGTGGCGGTTTCGAACTTCAATCCCTTCTCGGCGAATTTCTCGGTTTACTTCCCTGATGGTCTACCGAATGCCGGCGGCTGCGACTCCAACGTGTACACGATTGGCGTCGAAGGGGAGAACTGCCCTCCATGACCAACGACCCATCTCAGCAAGAACTCGCTTGCAAACACCGAGGTCCCGTCACAGGCCAGGCCACCTGTCAACTCTGTGGCGGTGGCCGCAAGCAGGTGGATCTTTATGAGTGCACGCTGCATGGAGCTTGCACCCTGCGGCGAACCACAAGTGGGCATGGCGGGCCGCGAAACTGCCTGACCTGTGCCGATCGACCTTCGGTCGAAGTTCCCTCACGCGCCCCGGTTGGTCCACGGCGGCTGATCCTGCGGACTTCGCTTTGTCCGGGTGACGTGCTGACGTTGACCGCGGCAGTCGAGAGTTTGCACCGCAAGTATCGCCGGCAGTTTGTGACGGATGTCCGTTGTCCCTGCCCTGAACTCTGGCAGCACAATCCTCACTTGACCCCGCTGGACGAAGCGTCGCCAGGGGTCGAAGTCCTGGATTGCCACTACCCTTCGATTGACCGCTCGAACCAAACGCCTGCCTGTTTTCTGGCGGGCTATACCGAACACTTAGGCAAGCAGATCGGGCGTCCCTTGCACCTGACCACCAACCGACCGCACCTGTATCTCTCAGACGAAGAGCAAAGTTGGATCAGCCAGGTACACGAAGTTTTGGGTCGGGCGACTCCCTACTGGTTGGTGACCGCCGGCACCAAGCGAGACTTTACTGCCAAGCAGTGGCCGGTGGAGTTCTACCAGAAAGTCGTGGATCACTTCGCCGGAAGATTGTTGTTCGTCCAGGTTGGAGCGGAAGAACATGACCATCCCCAACTGCGCGGAGCGCTGAGTCTGGTAGGAGAAACGGATCATCGGCAACTGGTACGTTTGGCATATCACGCCGCCGGAGGGCTGGGGCCGGTGACGTACTTGCAGCACCTCTGCGCCGCCTGGCAGAAGCCGTACGTCTGCCTGCTGGGGGGACGCGAACCAGTGACCTGGGCGCAAAGTTATCCACTGCAGATCACGTTGCACACCCTGGGGCAGTTGGATTGTTGCCGGACCGGTGGATGTTGGCGCAGTCGCGTGGTGCCGCTAGGAGACGGGGACGGCAAAGACCGCAGTCTTTGCGAGGTGCCGATTGTCACCATGCAACGACCGGTCGCCCGGTGCATGGCGATGATTCGTCCGGAGGAAGTAATCGCCGTGATCGAGCGGATGTTCAATACCATCAACAGGACTTCAAGCGGACAAGGGTAGGCATGACGACGCTATTGAAATTCGATCATGGATTGGGAGACGCGGTTCAACTAACGGCGGTGCTGCGAGCCCTAGCGCGGCGTCAGCCGGACCGCGTGGTCGACGTGTTTTGTTTGCGCGGAAAACACTCGGCGTTTACCGGACTTTGCCGTCGCGCGTACCACAATCAAGAGCCTCGCCCTGAGGAGTCGGAATACCAAGAGGTTTTGGAACTCGGTTGGCAGGAGTGCGGTCGGGTGTACCCGGGTTTGCCATGTACCAAGACGGTGCGATGTTTGGACGAAGTGTTTGGAATCACGCCAGCCGCTGACGAACTGCGCTACCAGGTTGCCGTGTCCGCCGACGCGCGGCAGCGGGCGACGGACTACCTGCGCCAGGTTTGCCAAAGTGCCGGGTTGCCGGTGCCCGATGCGTCTGCGGCGGAGGGGACTGTTCCGTGGCCGGTCCTGTTGCTGCATTACCAAGGGAACACGGCGACGGAGTCTAAGAATCTTTCGCATCGTGCGGCCCAACGGGTTTGTGCCTGGGCCATGTGTGCTGGATTGGTGCCGGTGATCCTGGACTGGGATCATCGCAGTCCGCTGCCGGATGGAAAGCGGATCTTCTGCCCTGGCGTTTCGGCTCAGGACATTTGGGGAGGATTCGGAAGTGGTGATGCCGAGATGTTGGCCGCTTTGGTGAGTCAGGCGGCGGTATTCGTCGGCATTGATTCCGGGCCGCTGCATGTTGCGGCGGCGACACAAACTCCGACACTGGGGGTTTGGACCGGCCATCACCCTGTGCGCTACTTCGACCTGGCCGACAACGTGACGCATTTGGTACCCAGCGAATGGCGGAAACTTTCGCCTGCCCAGGACTCCGAGGCTGCCGAGACCTTCGCGCGGCTCTACCGGCACGAGACCTTTGCAGAAAACCTGCTGCCGGAAACCTTGCCAGCGGTGCTCAACCGCCTGACCGGTAAGTCGGCGGATCCGTTGGCCTCGCCGGGGTTGGTACGTCACGGCGAGTTGCACTTGCACGCAGCCCATCCGATGCAGGACCTGGTGATTGTGCGGGATATCCTGGACAACGACGCCTACCACCTGCGGCAGTTGCCAACGGTGCGCAGCAAGGAAGAAGTGGTGGTGGACATTGGTGCCCACATCGGCATCTTCGCCCTGGCCTGGCGGCGGCTCAAGAATGCCGAGGCGCGGATCGCCTGCGTCGAAGCGTGTCCCGAAAACCTGCCGGTGCTGGCTGCCAACGTGGGCAATCAGGCAGAAGTGATCCATGCCGCCTGCACGTACGAACCACACCGGTTGGCACTACTCAACGCTGTGGGGCCAGGGTGTGTCAGCACCGGTGGATCCATCGTCGTTCGCCGAGATCAGTTGCCGGACCAGCATGATCCGCAGTATTTCGCAGACCAGCGACCGTTGTCACGCGTCACGCTAGAAGAGATCTGCGAGCGTCTGGGGGTGGATCATATTGACGTACTCAAGTTGGATTGCGAAGGGAGCGAGTTCTCAATTCTGGCCGAGACCTCCATGCTGCCGAGGATTCGTCTCGTTGTGGGCGAGTATCATGGGTATGCCCGTTGGCAGCGGCTGCGGCGTAGCAAGTTCGCCGACTGGAACTACCGAGAGCTTTCGCGAAACGCCCAGGATGACAACGGCACGTTCTTACTCATCAATCCGGCGTTCTCTCTGGCCGCTGACCAACCTACCCCGGCGTCCAACATGGCGCACGTCGGTACGTCATCCCATCACATGGCCTGTGCCGATCCGGACCTGGCACCGATCATTGTCACGGGTCCTGGTCGGTCAGGCACCACTTGGATGCAGCACGCGCTGAGCCAACATGCGCAGGTGACGATTCATGGGCAAGAGCCACTCGCCCGCGAGGCGGTCTTCCAGTGGCTGGCCACGCTGACAAGTGCCGGGCGGCGAGCGAAGCGGAACAACGGGGCGTTGCGGTACGCGGTGCCTCACTATGCTGGCAGTCCTCCAGGGCGAGTGAAGGAAATTGTGCGGCGGATGTATCAGGAATTCCTCGGGGGTTTCGGACCATTGCGTGCGCGCTGGGGGGCCAAGTTGTTGGGCCTGGTCGGGAGTTCGCAAGCGGTGCAAGCCTGGGAAGATCTATGGCCGGACACCCGCTGGATTGTCTGCCTGCGAGACCCCTTGGTGACGCTGGCCAGTCAGAAGAACACGTTCGAACCAGATCGCCGACCGGCGGAGTTCTTGGAGCAGTGGATTGCCTGCGCTCGGTTCGCAGAGTCACATCCCAGGGCGGTGCCGTTTCGGATCGATCGTTTACAAGACGCTTCGCTCGCTCAGCGCGAGGAGGCATTCGCCCGCGTTCTGCAGACCGCGGGGCTTGGGACAGATGCCAACGTGCAAGCCTGGCTCGAGCGCTGCCCAGTGATCCACGAGGTGAAGCCGCAGCGCGAGCGAAGCTGGCAGCTCACCGCATTGCAGCGACAGGACCTATTGGCGAGGTATCCGGAACTGGAAGCATTGAGCCGTTCAATTTGAGCGGTTCACCTTCCGTGGCACCCGTGGCGCCCCGATAGGTTCTTGTTGGTCCGTGAACCGTTGAGACAACTGTTCTACATTGCGCTACTCGATGAACTTCCGCAGGACAATGGCCTTTTCGGCGTTGAGGTTCTCTCCCCGGTTGCGGAAACCGTAGGGAATGGAGCGGTCAATCACGAAGAAGGCTCGGTGCCGGATGATGTCACCTGTGTCCGAACCCAACTCGCTTCCCAACGTGAAGCCGTCTGGGTTGACCCGGCGATCCGGCGTGGCGACGGCATTGACACCGAAGAAGCCAACCGTAATCCAGGCGGCGTAGGTATTGGAATGCGTGGTCAGGTTGTTGCCCAAGCGGGTCATCGGTTCGGTCGCAAAGAAGACGTTACGATTCACATTGCGGTAGTCTGAATTGCCGTTGCCGAAGGACGCATCGGCCGCTAGCAGCGGTTGCGAGCCTGAGGGGTGCGGCCGCAACAGGGTGGACT
The DNA here is from genome assembly GCA_942492195.1 of uncultured Planctomycetia bacterium. GTDB lineage: Bacteria > Planctomycetota > Planctomycetia > Pirellulales > S012-138 > CALOEH01. Next base: position 68,779 of record CALOEH010000217.1, read on the forward strand.
CGATCAGCGTGCGCGGGGTGCCGCTGGTGTTCACGTTTCGGTATTTCAGCTCGTTGACCGCGACCGTACCGCTCGAACCAAACGAACGGAAGGGGTTGGCAAAGTACGTCGGCGAGTTGTTGTTGAGATTCAGAGGGAGCGGGCCTGCGGTTCCATACCCTTGCCGGCTGTTGCGGACAGCATTCCAATGAGTTCGGGCGTTGGGGAAATCATTCAGCAAGGCTTGCCAGATGTCACCATCATCAAAGATGGTGTTGATGTTCACCCGGCCAGGATCGCGGAACATGGAGACCACATTTTGCGGCGGACGATACGCGCCGTTGCTGTTGACGAAGTGCTGGGGAGTCAGCATTCGGTACGAACCTGTATACCGGCTCGGCACATGCAAGAACTCGAACATCCGGAACAGGTTGCCGCGGGCGTTGGCGGCGCTAGCCCAACTTCCGGTGTTGCTGTCGTCGCTGGTGACGTTGGAAGTGGACGTGATGAAGTCCAACAGATGCCCCCCTCCGGCACCCATGCTGTACTCGGTCAACAACCGCGAGGGACTGCTGGCCGGCACCGTGAGCATTTCCAAATTGCTGATGAACGGACGGTTCTGCCAGGTGAGCCAAGGGAACGGTTGGCGGGGAGCACCGACGTATTGGTTGCCGGCCGAGTATCCATCGGCCGTGCGAATCGTCCGGGCACTGATGCTGTTGCCAAGCCAGTAGCGGGTGTTGAGATAGCCCAGGCTGTGGATCAAGCGACCTGCGTAGCCGGAGACGTCGCCACCGACCAGCCCTGCGGAAGGATGCCGGGAGTAAGTTTGGTTGGTCCAGAGGTTCTGGTTGTTGCCGCTGCGTTCCATCGAGGCAAACCGCAGATCTTGATTCGCACCGACGGCCGGATCTTGGTCGCCTGTCTGACCGTTGTAGGCGTGCAGCTCAATAGGAGCATGGTCCACGGTGATGTACGGATTGTGTTCTTGATGCCAGGGGGCCAGAGGATTGGCCAACCGCTGCAAGTAGGCTTGCTTGCGATAGGTAGGCACGTCCGTCTGCCGCTCACGCAGGGTCACCGGATCTTCAGGAGCATCCAGCGGGGGATCGTACACATCCCAGTATTTGACATTGGCATCGTCAGGATCTTGGGTGAACTTGGTCGGGTCCGTCGAGGTGGGAGCGTAGCCTGAGATTGGTTCCGAAATGCTCAACGCCCGTGGCTTGTTGATCACGATGCCTCGAGACGCCTTGATGCCGTGGGACGAATCGCCACCGCCGTAGTAGTCATCAGGATAAACGCCAATATGCGTTCCACCATCCATGCCACCGGTGGTGGTCACGAACGGGGCAGCCGTTTGCGGCGGGCGCGGGGCAGTGGCGCTCTCGCTCAACAGTTGAATTCGGATCAGGTCTGCGTTGGCGGTGGTGGAATTGGCCGCGATGCTGGGCATTGCTGTATTGACGCCACCGCGCCAGATGGTGGTCTTCACGCGAGGGCCAATCACGGTGTACTCGCCCGGTCGGACCAGGAACATTTCTCTGACAGTGTTGTTGTCTGGGCCTGAGCCGCTGTCGTCGAAGTTTACCCGGTTCTCATAGTCAACAATGTCCGTGGGTCCGGGGGCGGTCCAATCGTCCAAGTGGTAGAAGTGGATCCGGCTGCCGATGCCAGGCACTGACGACGGCGAACGGTTGCTGCTATCAGCCGCTTCGTAAATTCCTTTGGAAGTGAACCAGACGAACTTGTCGATGGTCAGGGTCTCGGACTTGTCGAGCAGTTCGGAACGTTGAGGATTGAAGGTGGTCTCTGGATCGGCAAGATCTGGCCGTTCGCCAATGGCCAATTGCCAGACTGGGTAGCGGAATCCATTGCTGGAGACGGGAGCCAACTTCGACAGATCAATGGCGGTGGCGGCCGAGGGGTTGGTCTTGAACTCCGTGGGGAAATCCGCATCCCCGGTCGCTTTTGGGAGCCACGGAGCAAACAGTTCCACAAACAGCGACCCTTGCGGGCGGCGCACCTGGTCGAAGTCGGTATCCGGATTGACGAGATCCATGGTCGTCGTTCCGGGAATAATCCCCACGGCCGGCTCGTTGGCGGTGTCTTCGGTCCGGCAATCGTGGAACGCCAGGGTTTCGGTAATCAGTAGCTCGGGCCGTTCGCAACCAAAGACCACGTAGCGGTATTGGTCTTGATCTGGGTCGCCGTCGGTGGTGGTGTAGTCGTCATCGACATCCCAGGTGTTGCCGTCCCCGTTGGCATCGCGGAACGGATCGAGGTCGAACTCGAAGGGGGTCATGATCGAGTCGCGGTCGCGGAAGTCCACCACATTCACAGCCCATTGAGCGAGCCGAATGGCGGTCAGCCGGTGTTGGTTCTCATTGCTCAAGCCACCACCGTTGATCAGCCGATACTCGCGGTCTTTGGCCAACATGGCCAAGATGTAGAGATGCTTGGCGTACTGCTGGCGGTGGAGTCCAGAGGACTGGTCAAAGTTGACGCCGGCAAAGGCACTGTAGGCCGCAGGGGCGGAACCGGCGGCCGGCCAGGCATTGCCAAGCGGTTCGCCAATCTCGCCGACGATGCCGTTTTGCGTTCCACTATTGGTGGGCTGACCGGTATCGGTGCCGTTCCCAAACGGCTTGTTGATATCGAAGCGGACACCGCTGCCGAGGTCCGGCGGGATCATGGTGGCCACCGAAGCGTCCGCGTCCAAGGGATACGCCTCGTCCATTTCGTCCGTCATGCCATCGTTGTCGTCATCCAGCCCATTGCTATCGGTGGCCGCTGGCGTGTAGTCCACAATGGAGCTAAGTTCCAGGCGTTGCCGGAGCATGTCTTCGAAACTCAGGTTCGAAGCATCGTTGCGATAGCGCATTTCGGCAGTAGGAATCACGCTGGGAGAAGGGAGATCGTAACTGGTGGTGGTCACCTGGCCGCGAAACTTGGGACCGCTGGCGGCGGAAGTTTCGGCACTGGTCAGGTCGACCAATCGCTGCGGCAATGTGGCGGCGTCGAGATCGTATTGACGCAGCAGTGGTTCGAGTTCGGACCAGGTGAAGGGACGATCCGTGGCGGTGATCTGCGAGGGATTCGACTCGTAGGGATGCTCATTGCTGTCGTCGGCTTCGCCCATCCGGGTGTAGATAGGCTGGCCCATCTTATCGAGCCCCAGCTGGCCATCGGCGTCCATGTCTGGCGGAGAGGCGTACGCCGTTCCATAATTCATGTACTCGTTGAGACGGAACGCACTGAGCCAGTCCAAGCCTGACTTGCCTGGCACGCCTGAGGCCCCGTACCGGCCATCCCAGGTGCCGTTGCCATTGAGCAGGTTGGTGAAACTTCCGTTGCTGGCAAACAACAACCGGAGCTGCACATCGGCCGGTCCGTAGCCTTGCCCCACTGGCAGGTTCGCGGATGCCGAGGGACCTGGCGTCCCGGCATAGTTGCCGGTTGGGCTAAACGGGATGCCTGCCACATGAGCCGTCGTGCCATGCGCGTTGAGGCTCAACCGGCCATCGAGGTCGATCACTTGCAGGGCGAACAGTGGTTTGTAGAGTTCGCCGGACTCGTTGGTTTGCACCGGGAAACCCAGGTCCACCCAGATGGCATCCAGCAGGCCATCGCCATCGGTATCGACGTCGAGGTTCAATTCGTTCAGCGAAATGAAACCATCACCGTCCGCATCAAGATCCGGGATGGACCCTGGCAAGAACGCGTTGAACATGATGTCTTTGACCGGCGGTTGGCCGCTGCTCTGGTGGTACCAGTAGTTGATCAGGGCGGGTCGATAGAACGAAGGAATCAACGTTTCCCAGCGACCGCCTCGCCACACGCGGCCTGCCAATATCACGTTGTTGTAGTCAGGAATATCGTAGTCTTCGTCCGGACCGCCGAGCACATTGCCTGGGTTGTTGGGACGCAGCGGATTGGACGCCGCCGTGGCTTGCCCGTTGCCATCGAACCCGAACCCCAAACCGTTGAAGGCGCCGCCGTTGACGATGAACCGGTCCCCTGCGGACGGGGCTGGAGTCTTGGTGAAGCGAAGCACATGAAACCGGCCGACGTTGGTGCCGGTGTTGTAGCTATAGCCAACCACCCGGGTCGAATCGCCTGCTCTGGGGCCATCGAGCATGGTCAGCACCCGACCGTTGTAGTGGCCATCTTCTGGGGCCAGGTCGGTATGGCTGCAGGTGAAGTCGAAGAAGTGATAGCGGTACAGCGTGGTATTGTCTAAGGTATCTACGGCAAACACATTGGCGATGGTGGCCGGCGTGTTGGTGCTCACAGGCGGGAACGAGTCCAGGCCGAACATGTCACTGCTCAGGTCAATTGGGGAGAACAGGGCCGAACCGGGATCGGTCGAACCGCGCACCACCTGCAAGGCCGCGTTGTACAACATGGCCTCGTGACCAATGTGGTAGCGGTCTTGCTTCATGGCTGCCCTGGCGCTTCCCCTGTGCTGCCGCGCGATGACCACGAACGTCAAGGCGACGAGGGTGAAGAGCGTGAGCACAATCAAAATCACCAGCAGAATTACACCCCGGCGTTGGGTGCCAGGAGCGCCCGGCCGAGGAGCCAGGAGTGCGTTGGGAAGATCGCGTCATGAACATGAATGGGGGTCCTTGTGCGAAGCGTGGAATTCTTGCCCTCGGCCCGCTTCGGCATTGCTTGGGAACATCAGGTGCGCGAACAGCGCGATAGCCCGCCGGCTCTGTTGGCCGGATCGGGTTGAGTTTGAACGTGTATCAGGACGAGTGATCGAAATGGGTTTGTGGTCCTATCTCGTGGGTTAGAAAGCCACATCAAGTTCGACGGCCCGTTCGTAGACGGCCACCACACCATTGACAACCGTGGCGGTCGCCGTGGCACCGCCTGCCATGGCATTGTCAGGCCAGGTGGGGCCAGACAGCATGACAAAGACATCGTTATTCGAGGGGTGTTCGGAGACGTTGAGTACCTGATACCAGCGGTGGTACTGCCGCGAGGCGGCCGTGGTCGGGACGCCATCACTGGGGGGATTCCAAGTACCGCTGAACAGGATCCATTGGCCCGGCTTGATATCCTGGTCGCCTGCTCCAGTGAGCGTGGCTCCGCCACCGCCGGTCAGCGTGGCGCTAAACTGTGTTTCTTCCAGGTCGGTCAAATCTCGTTGGTAAAAGACCACCACCGCAACATTGAACTTGCGTCGCTGGGCCAGGGGGAGCTGCGCGAAGTTCTCCGTTTTGGAAGGTTCCACCATGGCCATCCAGGAGTAACGCCCGGCGAAACCTTGGAGCGTGGGACGTCCTAAATCGTCCCCTGCCGGCGGGGCCACGGAGTTATCCAGGCTCCAATTGAAGGCGTTGGCTGTCACCGTGGAGATTTCCACCCGCGGCATTTGCAGCGATCCGGAATTCGGGAAATCCGTGGCTGCGGCGGGGCCGTTGATGCCAAGTGGATCGATGAGCACAGGCCGCATGAGCTGGTCCGAATCGATGAAATTGCCGCTGGCCGTGACCCAGCGCCCCGGTTCCAACATCCGGCGGACGCGGATTTCGCGCAATGCAGCCTGGCCGCACGCCGAGGCATGATCGATCCGAGTCGCGTTGGAACTGTGATGCGTTCCTACGGCAATCAGCGAAGCCATGCCGAGCAGGCCAACGCTGAGCGTGAACATGGAGATCAGCACTTCGAGCAAGCTGATCCCACGCCGCGCGGTTGCGATTCGGACAGGTGAGTGGTGGACGACACGGGGGGGCACGTTAACGACCTCCTAAGGTGAAAGCCTTGCGAGCAAAATCGGTGGCCGGAACCAGATCATTCTGGTCATTGTTGGCGTCGCCGTTACCCCCTGCATTTTCAACGGACGTAATCAGGCCCGTTTGATTCTGAACTGTGACCCAGATGGAGTCGAAGTCGTTGACGTTGGTATCGTTGTTGCCGGCAAACCCGGTGTTCTGAGAGATGTCAATGCCTTCGGTCTTCCCGACCAGCAAGAACAGCGGTCCGTTAAACCGGCGAATCTGTGTTGTGGCGATTCCGCCGATGCCCAGCAGCGAACCTTTCGGCGAAAACAAAATGGTGATCGGGACATCGTTGTTGATCAGCGAGTTGTTGCGATCGTCAAAAAACAATCCCAACTCGCAAAAGCTGCAAACCAGGTCGATGGCGGTACTCGTCGGAAGTTGCAACGGACGACCAGCCCCCGCCCTGGGTTGACGCTGCACGGTAAAGGCTGCATTGTTGAGCGTCAGCCCACTGGGAAGGCTGGGGCTGAACGTCCACTTGTCACCGCTGGCGTTGTTGCTGCTTAGGGCGTAGAGCAGCCCTTGATAGTTGAACTGCACCAGATCGCCTGCCTGGACCAGGTTTTCCCAGCTATTCTCATCGCCAGATTGATAGGTGAGTTCGTTGCCGGAGACATCCACCGTGGAGTTGGTACTGTCACCGCCGTAAGGGAGCGGAACTTCTGCATATTCCATCACCAAGGCCTGTTTGCGGGCACCGAGGTTCGAGCCGGAGAAGGGCAAGATCCGCACGCCGTAAGGGCGGCCTGTTTCGATGGCTTTGGCCCGAGCCCCTTGAATGAAGGCATTCACCTGCCGGGCGGCTTCGCGCACGCGGCGTTCATCGAACGACGGGGTGACCATGGAAATGGTCGACGCCGTGACGAGCACGATGATGCTCATCACCACCAGCAGTTCGATGAGGGTGACGCCTGGTCTTCGAATTGTGCGAGCAGTGGGGTGCATTAATTCCTCGGCAGGTGATTGTGAATATTGTCTGCCATGCCCCCGGTGCCCGTCGGCTCGCCCATCCAGTGGTAGGTGGTGGCCGTTGTTGACTGATGCCGCGAATACGGGTGGTTGAGCTTGTTTCCCGAGATCCCCAGGAAGGTATAAATGCCGAAGGTGCCATCTGGCCCGGCCGAGAGGATCAAGGGATAAAGCTTGTAGCCAACGTCTGCCGAAGCGGCCGTTTCACCCGACTCGAGCGGCGCGGCCGGGCAGGAACCAAAGGGATCGAATGGGTCTGGGTGCGTGGTCTGATTGGCCACTTGCAGTTCGGTCAATACACCTGAGAATCCTGGCACAAACCCGGCTGGCCAGCGGACCCAAGTGATGGGATTTCCCCAGCCGTCTAGGAACTCCGGCATGCCGTCATTGTCCGTATCGCCAATTTCGCCGGAGAGAAACTGCACTTCGTCGTCGATGCCGATATTGGTGGTGACCCACAGGAACAGGCACTCTGCCTGCTCATGCGTACCGGTGGGGGCCGGTGAAATGGAGTTGTAGCGGGCTGCGTAAGCCAATTGCAGCGGCACGGGGGTGCTGGGACTGAACGTGATATCGCTGAAGTGATCAGGCATTTCAGCCCTCATCACTTGCCATAGCATCTCGAGCCGGTTGCGGGCGTTGGACTGACGATTATTGGAAGTTGCCGAAGGCAAACGCCGCGTGCGATAGCTATCCCAGCGCTCGGCCACCAGGTCACTGATCTTGGCGATCGTAGACTCGGTGCGTGCCTTGCGGGCGTTCTCTTGCGAGGCATAGAGTGCCCCGAGCGATAAGCCGGCCAAGATAGAAATAATGGTAAGTGTCACCAACAATTCCACCAGCGTAAAGCCGGGGCGAGTTTGGAGACGCTGAGCGGTCCTCATCATTCACCATCCTCAAGTCGCTTGTTGGCAAAGTTGGTCAGGTTGTCCCGATCGAACTGATTCGTCCCTGCCCCAGACGGCCAGAATTTGTTGCCGGTATTGCCAAAGTTATTATCTGCCCCGGCCGAGACAATTTGGAACGAATCAGGGTTCATCCAGCCCCCGGCGGCCGATGATTGATACGGCAAACCGGACCCGGACCCTTGCCCTGTATAATCTTCGTTGTCCGCCGCAAAGTAGAGGTACGGCTGCGTCAGACCTTCTGGGTAATACTCGGGGTTTCCATCACCGTCTGCGTCGGCCAGTCGCGTGCGGTCAAAGTCGAACAACGGTTCTTCAAATTGCTGGCCAGAACTGAAGTTGAACGGTGTGGTCGGGTTGGCATTGTAACCGCGCAGGTAGAATACCACCGCTTCGGCCACATCCAGACTGGTCACGTCATACGTGCCGGAATAACGTGGAAAGGCCTTGCGAGCATGCCGGTTGAATTCTGCTTGCGAGACCGTGGGAGGATACGATCCGTACTTGCTCTTGTAAGCTCGGAAGGCCATGTCGATTTGTGAGATCTCGGCCTTGATGGCAGTTTCTTTGGCTTTCACAATCGCCCTCCAGCCAGCTACCGTAACCAGGCTGAGCAGCATGCTGATAATCAAGATCACAATCAGCAATTCTACGAGCGTGAATCCTGACCGCCGGTGTGGTGATTGTTGGACGTGTTGAACGGGGATCATCATAAGCTCCGTCAAATATCTATCGTTGGGGGAAGATATAAGTGTCTGCGGGTAAACTAGGTCAGGGTCTGAATGATCTTGATCAATGGCAGGAACAACGCAATCACGATGAATCCCACCATGCCCCCGAGAATCACAATCATCACGGGTTCGAGAATACTCGTGAGGCTTTCGGTGAGCACGGTGACTTCTTCGTCGTAGACGTCGGCCACTTTGTAGAGCATGGTGTCGAGTTCGCCGGTCTCTTCGCCCACGTCGACCATGTTCACCACCAGGTCATCCATGACGCGCTGCCGGAACTTCATCAAGTACCACAGCAGCCCCACTCCCGGGACGAAGAACGCCCACCAGAATGCGGCCAAGGGATGGAATGGTTGGACGGCTGTATTCTTTCATGGCGGGCGGGCAATCGATTCGCCTTCGCGAATCGAATCGTAGATCTTGCCGTACATCCGCTCGAACATGGCGTTGCCGGCGGTTTCGCGGGTGATGTTGAGTGCTTCGAGAATCGGCACGCCGCTGGCGACCAGCGTTCCCAGGGTTCGCGTGGTGCGGGCCATGATGTTCTTTTCGATCAGCATCCCGAACACCGGCATTTTGAGCAGTGAACAAATCCCAACCCACGTCGCAGTACTTGAACTTGGTTGAGCAGTTTGACGAACAGCCAGATGCCAATCGGGATGCCGGGAATGAGGAACCACCAAGTTTCCGACCCAATTGGAGATGTTGATCAGCACTTCGGTCATGGCCGGCAGCTCGGTATCGAAATCTTCGAAAATCTTGCGGAACGCCGGCACGATCTTCAACATGATGAACACAAAGATACCGACGGCCACCGACACGACGACGATCGGATAGATGAGCGCGCCTTTGACTTTACGCTTGAGGGTTTCGGCCCGTTCTTTGAATTCAGCCAAACGGCGGAGAATGACTTCCAAGGCACCGCCCGCCTCGCCGGCCTTGATCATGTTGACGTACAGCCGGTCGAAGGCCTTGGGGGACTTGGCCATGGCTTCGGAGAGGGTGGCCCCGCCTTCGATCTCGTCGCAGACGTCCATCAGCGAGTTCTTCAGCCGGCCCGGCTTCGACTGTTGTTCGAGAATTCGCAGGCTGCGGAGAATCGGCAGACCGGCGTCTTGCAGGATCGACAGCTGCCGGGTGAAGGTGGTCAGGTTCTTGCTGCTTGACGCCGCCGATGGCGAAGGTCTTGCCCTTTGCACCTTGGCCTTCTTTTCCGGCCTTTGGCGAGCTCTTTTTGACCGAGATTTTGGTGACGAAGTAGCCCATCTGGCGAATTGTCGCCTGGGCTTCTTCTTCGCTGGCGGCCTCGATCACGTCTTTGATCTCGTTGCCGGTGGCGTCCATCGCTTCGAATTGAAACGTCGGCATGATCGTCGCTCCTGTTATCAAGTCCCGCCAGATCGTGTCGGCCGGTTGGTCGAACCAATTTACCTGGTTGTCGGCCAGTCTTGCTTAAGTTGATTGTGGTTTCGGTTGGTGTTCCGTGTGATTTGTATCTGGATTGCTTAGGCTTCCAGCACGGTTTCGCGAACGATTTCTTCCAGGGTGGTGGTCCCCTCGTACACGGCGTCCATCCCGGCATCGCGAAGCGTGACCATGCCAAAGTGCCGGGCGGCGTCGCGCAGTTCGTCGGTGGTGGCGTTTTGCATGACCATGTCGCGAAGGTCGTCGTTCATGATCATGAGTTCGAATAAGCCGACGCGACCCTTGTAGCCGGTGTTGTTGCAGACTTCGCAGCCGGCACCTCGATAAAACTTCTTGTCGGCCACTTCGTCGGGCGTGAGCCCCATGTCGGCCAGCGTCTCGGTGCTGGGACGAGTTTCTTCTCGGCATTGACTGCAAACTCTTCGCACGAGCCGTTGGGCCAAAATGGCTTCGACCGTGGCGGTAATAAGAAACGGAGGAACGCCCATGTCCATCAACCGCGTGACCGTGGCCGGGGCATCGTTGGTGTGCAGCGTGCTGAACACCGTATGACCGGTAAGCGAAGCCTGCACGGCGATTTCGGCCGTCTCCGTATCGCGAATTTCGCCGACGAGGATCTTGTCGGGGTCTTGCCGCAAGATGGCCCGCAGGCAATTGGCGAACGTGTTGCCGATCGAGGCGTCGATCGGCACCTGAACGATGCCGTCGATGTCGTACTCGATCGGGTCTTCGGTCGTGATCAGCTTCTCGGTGATCTCGTTCAGCTCGCTAAGCGCCGAATAGAGCGTGGTGGTCTTGCCCGAGCCGGTGGGCCCGGTGACCAGGATGATGCCATTGGGCTTGTTGATCACCTCGCGAAACCCCTTCAGCGTTCGGCGTTCATGCCCACCTTGTTCAGGTCGAGCGAAACGACCGAGCGATCGAGCACCCGCATGACGACGCTTTCGCCGAACATGGTGGGCAGCACGCTCACGCGCAGGTCGACCGGGTGACCGCCCACGGTGAGTTCGATACGGCCGTCCTGCGGCAGCCGCCGCTCGGCAATGTCGAGATTGGCCATCACCTTGATGCGGGTGGTGATGGCGAAGGCCAGGTGCCGCGGCGGCGGGACCATTTCGTACAGCACGCCGTCGGCCTTGATGCGGATTTTGAATTCGTCTTCGAACGGCTCGAAGTGCAAATCGCTGGCGTGATCCTTAATGGCCAGCAGCAACACCATGTTCAACAGCTTTCGCACGGGAGCACTATCGGCCAGGGCCTCGACACTGGTGAGGTCGATGGGACCGTCGTTGTTGATCGACTCGGCCACCTTCTTCAGGTCGGCGTCGTCTTCCATGTCGGAGACGAGCGTCTCGACGCTTTCGCCGCTGGCCGAATAGTAGCGATCGAGCGCTTTCAGCACGTCGGTTTCGGTGGCCACCACCGCGCGGACGTCGTAGCCCAGGAAGTTGCGAAGCTCGTCGATAATCTGCAGCTTTTGCGGATCGCACATGGCGATGGTCAGCACGCCATCTTTGAAGCTAACCGGAACGATGCGGTACAGCATCGCCATGGGCTCGGTGACATAGCCCAACACATCTTGAGAGAGGGTGGCGTCGGCCAGAGAGATGGTCCGCATGTTCATCTGCTCGGCCAGCGCTTGCGCGAGCTGGTCGTCGGTGATCATGCTCATGCTCTCGGCCACCTGGCCGATCAACTCGCCGGGGCGATTCTGTTGTTCTTCCAACAACATCTCGAGCTGATCGTCGGTGATGAACCCGAGATCGACCAGGATTTGACCTAAACGTCGAATTGCCATGTTCTTTCTCAGATGCGTTGACAGGTGAGGCCATGGCGGGCCTACACGAACCGCGGAGTACATCTGATTCACGCGACCGCCCGATCGGCCGCGCGACGTGCAATCACCTTGGTACGCAACACCCACCGAGCGGCCGTTTGCGTCGGCACACCATTCACTATCTCCAGGACCACCTTCGTCGACTGCCGATCGACGATTGACCTGATGGGAAACGTTCGAATTGTGTGGTGGCCCGTGGTCGTCTTGGGAAAAGCGCCGTCGTCAGGAATCGTCTTCGTCGTCATCCTCCGTCTTCGAACATGCCGCTTTCGGCCTTGGCGATGCGGGCGGCAAGTTCGTCTGGTTTGTTGGCCTTGGACAGCACGTCTTCTTTGGTGCAGGTGCCGTTTCGCCACAGCTTGATACAAGGCGTCGTCCAGCAACTGCATGCCGTACTTGGCACCCGGTTTGAATCGACGAGGTGATGCGGAAAGTTTTGTTTTCGCGAATCAGGTTGGCGATGGCTGGCGTGACGACGAGCATTTCGTGGGCGGCCACGCGACCGCCGCCAATCTTGGGTAACAGCGCCTGCGAAAGACGCCGATGATCGACGTCGACAACTGCGTGCGAATCTGATCTTGCTGACTCGTGGGAAACACGTCGATGATGCGGTTGACCGTACCCTGGGCACCGGTCGTGTGCAGGGTGCCGAAGACGACGTGCCCCGTTTCGGCGGCGCTAATGGCGGCTTCGATCGTTTCCAGGTCGCGCATTTCGCCCACCAGAATCACGTCGGGATCCTTGACGCAGGGCGCGGCGGAGGGCTTCGGAGAAGCTGGGGACGTCCACCCCGATCTCGCGCTGGTTGACCGTCGACTTCTTGTGGTGGTGGTAGAACTCGATCGGATCTTCGATCGTGATGATGTGATGATCGATCGTTCTCGTTGAGGTAGTTGACCATGCTGGCCAGCGTGGTACTCTTGCCCGAACCGGTCGGCCCGGTGACCAGAAACAGCCCGCGGGGCCGCATGCACCAAGTTCTTTGCAAGCCACGGCAGGCCCAAGCTCTCCATCGTCAGCAACTTGTTGGGAATCTGCCGCAGCACCATGCCGACGTTGCCGCGCTGCTTGAAGACCGACACGCGAAACCGGGCCGCATCGCCAAAGGCAAAGCCAAAGTCAGAACCACCCACCTCCTGCAGTTCCTGCTGGCAGCGTTCGGGCGTGATGCTCTTCATCAGCGACTGACGGTATCGTCCGGCTCGAGCGACCTTGGTCTCCAGCTTGACGCATCTGGCCGTGCGAGCCGAATGACCGGGGGCTGCCCGACGGCAATGTGCAGATCGCTGGCACCCTGCTTGATGACCGTCTGCAACAACTTGTCGATAAAGATTCTGTGCCATCGAGCTTGCCCTCGTGCCTCGACGCGGCTGGATGAAACGAACAATGAGCGGGCCAGTGTGCGGCGAAGCCATTGGCATGCGAGTCCGAGAGTCGATGGAGAAATCACTTGCACCAGACAGGAAGGCCCGAAATCGGGTGCCCTGAGACCCAACTCCGGCAACTGAAAAGATTATTGGCTCCACGCCCCCTCAACTCAATCATTTGGCCCGAAAGGTGCTTCGGACCTTCCTGCAACACAGATTCCCGCAACAGCAACACTGACTCCTGCATCCACTTAATCAAACCACAACAAGGGGAACTCAGGCTGACAGGACCTGATGCTTCCCAAGAACACGATGCCCCCCATTCGATGCCCCCCATTCAAGGAACATCAGACTCAGATTGAAACTCGAAATGAAACAGCGAAACGCACCGAGCCGCAGGTCACACCTACCAAGCCCTTGATGAGCGACGCAGGTACTGGCACTCGGACTCGGCAACTAACGTAGGGGCGAGAACCGCCCGTTGGCAAGTTGCCAGGTTGTGAATTGACACGATCCTCACATTCAACCGCCGGCCGCCTAGTCTGAGGTGGACCGTTTGGCCACTCGGAACACTTCGTCCAGCGTCGTAACTCCGTTCAGAGCCTTGGCTATGCCATCCTCGAACAGGGTCGTCATGCCCTGCTCTTGGGCACCCCGACGAATGTCCACGGACGAACGGCCCTGGAAGGCCATTTCTCGAATTCGCGTGGTCATCATCATCAACTCAAAAATTCCCAACCGTCCTCGATACCCACTCTTGGTGCAGTTGCACCACACCCTCGCCCTTTGGCATGAAACTGGCCTTGGCTGCCATCTCGGGCGTGATCCCGGCGGCATCCAGCACCGCCTGACTCGGCATGTGCGGCTGCTTACATTTGGGCAAATCACACGCACCAGACGCTGTGCCAGGACCGCCATCACGCTGCTAGCAACCAAATAGGCGGGGACTCCCATGTCCACCATGCGTGTAATAGCACTGGGCGCATCGTTCGTGTGTAGTGTACTGAAAACCAAGTGTCCAGTTAAAGATGCTTGAATTCCCATCTCTGCAGTCTCGTGATCTCGCATCTCTCCCACCAAGATGATATTCGGAGCCTGCCGCAACATCGAGCGAATAATCCGTGCAAAGTCCAGCCCAATGTCGTGGCGGACCTGAACCTGGTTGATGCCAGGCAGGTAGTACTCCACAGGATCTTCGGCGGTGATGATCTTGCGGTCGGGCCGATTCAGCTCGTTCAGCGCGGCGTACAGGGTGGTGGTTTTTCCTGATCCGGTAGGTCCTGTGACCAGGATGATTCCGTTGGGTCGGCGGAGCAGGCCACGGAATTGTTTGAAATCTCGTTCCCCCAATCCGAGCTGTCGGACCCCCACCTTGATGCTGTCTTTGTCCAGAAGTCGCATCACCACAGATTGTCCATGGTTGGTGGGGAGGACGCTCACACGCAAGTCGAGTTGCTTCTCGCCGACTGTGATCTTGATCCGCCCATCCTGGGGGCGGCGGCGTTCGGCGATGTCGATCTTGGAGAGAATCTTGATGCGGGAAACGAGCGCGCCCAGCAGCCGGCGGGGGGCAAGCGTCCCGTTCGACCAGCACACCGTCGATCCGGTAGCGGACCCGGATCCGGTCCTCGAACGGTTCGACGTGAATATCGGACGCCCTCATCTGGACGGCTTCGCTAATGATCAGATGGACGAGGCGAACAATCGGGGCACTGCTCTCATCGACCTCGTCCGTTTCGGTGGCGACTTCCTCAGCGGTCTCGGTAAAGTCGATGGCCGTATCGGTGAACTCCTGCAACATGGAGTCGGCAGATTCAGCATCCTGCCCCCCATAGTAGCGGTTCACGGCTTCGAGAATGGACTCTTTTGGTGCCAACGCGATATCCACTTTGCGATCCAGAATGAACCGCAACTTGTCGAGCGTCTCGACGTCGTAAGGATCGCTAACCAAAACGGTTAGAGCTCCTCCGTCTTCAATCAGAGGAAGAATCGCGTTCTCGCGGGCCACGCTCTCAGGCACCAACTCGATGACTTCAGGCGGGATCACCACCTCCGCCAGATTGACGTAGTCCAGTCCATGTTCTTCGGCCATGGCTCGCATGACCTCTTCGCCTGTGGCATAGCCGAGCCGGACCAATGCTTCGGCAGTGGTCGTATTATTGCCCTGCGCCATTTGTTGCGCTTCTTCGATCTGCCCCGGGCCGACAACACCTTGTCGGATTAGGATCTGGGTAAAATCACCGCCGCCGCGTTTCATGGCGTTTCAATCCTGAATTGGAGTCAAATCGAAAGGAACCAAGAGTGCCTGACCCACACGAGTTTGCTAAACCCGGCGGACTGCGTCTCTAAGATATCACGAAATTGGGACGTTGAGACCAACCCTCTACGATTACCGTATCGCATGGCGAAAAGTCTGCTGACTGCTGGGTTTGACGCAACGAAGCCCAAGAGAAAAGGCGATCCGGGGAAGTGTGCCAGTGGAGAGTTTCCACGGCACGCTTCAGCGTAAAGGGCAGCCTGAGGCCTGTCAACAAAACGAGTTGAGTAAAGTTGGGTAATGCTGAGCCCGCATTCGCCCATCCAATTCGCCGGTTTGCTCCCGCAGGGGACGAGGGCCGCCGACGCGGCATGGGGACGTTGTAGCGGTGGTGCAGAAGTCTCTGGGGGGGGCGCGAATGGGACGTGACCCCAACGAGAGATCAGAGTTCGTCGTCTACTTCTACCGGTTCTTTCATCCGCATCCAGTGCGACCACTGGAACCAACGGAAGACGAGCCGGCACAGCCCTGCCCAGGCAATGCCAGCGCACCAACCAGCGAGGACATCCGAAGGATAATGAACTCCCAGCACCACACGCGTACACCCAATCAAGACCGCCAGGCCAATGCCCACAGCCAGCAAATAGAGTTTGAGTCGGGTGTGGGCAACCACGGCGGCTAGCAAGGTGGCCAGCGTCACGTAGACCACCGTGGACATCATGGAGTGCCCACTGGGAAAACTCAGCGTATGAATGTCAGCCAGGTGTGGCACCACGCTGGGGCGGGGGCGGCCAATGAGGAGTTTGAAAAAGTGGGTCACCAGCGCTCCGCTGGTGATGGCAATCACCACAAAGATTGCTTCGCCGCGCCGATTTGCGAGAGCCAGGAATCCAGCGGTGGCGACCGTCACCAGCAGCAGGACCGGCAGGCCTCCCAGGCGCCGTATAGTCTCTGGCGGTTTCGGCCACCCAACTCGGATATCGCAACTGACCTGGATCGGCGGGGTCTCGCCATATCTCCAGCAGGTACGTGTCCAGCGGAAACGCCTCTTGGTCCAGGACTTCGCCAGAAAGTTCCACCAGCGCCCAACTCGCCATGGCAATGACAAATGCCAGCAGCAACACGATGGGTTCGCGCTCACGTAGCCAACTCCAAACATGCCGGGCCAGTGCGGGCAGCATGGACCAAGAGAGTCGGCGTGGTGGCGGGGCAGATTCAGTCATTCCGAGTCTTGCGTTGAATGGTTTCTCGTTGGTCCGTATATCTGCTGTAGTTGGCTGGGCCCCGTTATTGCAGGCCCAGAATAAGCACGGTGGCCAGTGTGGCGAAGATCAGCAGCACCAACAAGGGCGCTCCCCAGTTTGCGCGACGACGGATGCCGCGAATTCGCGACCCGCATTGAGGACAGTGCGAGGGCACGGGGACTGGTACCACTGCCCCGCATTGGCACCGCAGTAAGACCATTGGCCAACATTCCTCTCGCCCCAGGCACACAGGCGGTGGATGAACTCTGGGAACCGTTGCTGTTACGCGGTTGTTTCGAAGTGAGCGGAAAACTCAAACCCGTTCCGCGACACGGCACATTTTGTCCACTCAAGTTATCATACTTCGCAGGCGGAACGCCACACTTTCGCCCCACGCTCAATGCCCTCAGATGTCAGGCGTTTGACACTCGATGCACGGGGTGCCTAACATAAAGAGGCCGTGGCGGTCGTGACCGCTTCTTGGTGCCCCCGGCAGGTCATCGGTTGTCGCGGAATGTGGGGTTCTTGTGCCAAGATGCCCCTTGGCGTAGTTGCTTCCCTTATCTGTATTTTGCATCGAATTCGCTATGCCCAAGTTCACATGTCGCAAGTGCGGGGCATTGGTGAGTCCGGAATCACCAAAATGCCCTCAATGCGGTCAACTGGTAGCTCCTGAAGAAGAGGAGCTCTTGATTGGCGAGGCGGATGAGCCTGCGGACGAGCCTAAACAGACAGGGGCGAACAAGGGGCCCGTTTCGCAACCAGCCACTCGGGTGCCACCAGTCGCGGCGGCACCGATGGCCGCAACGCCCACTGCCGAGGCACCGCAAACTTCTTGGCTGTCGCGAATTTTTAGTGGGCTGCTGTTTTGGTGGCCGGCCCGTCGCCGCAATGTGTTGGACTACTACCCTGACCCGGCCCCGTCGCCTCCGGCACCGAGTCAACGTCGCCCCAAGAAACCTGGCGATGACAAACCACCCAGTGGCCGAGAGAAACCGACGAAGCCACCGGTTGAAACGCCCACGGCGAATCCGGGACGGCGGTCCAGTCGCGTGCAAGTTGCCAAAGCCGAAGCGGCCATGCGTGATGCCCGAGGGCCGCAAGAGAGTCTCCATCTATCCGGCGAGGATGCCCCTGCGGCAGAGACCCCGCCTACTCCTACGGAAAAGAGCCGCGGCAAGCTAGGGCTGGATACCGTGCGCAACATGAGCGACGACACCGTGCGGCTCATGCCAGATGGAACTTCGGCCTCCCCCCCTGTTGACATCACCGAGTCCGAATCGCCACCAGGTCAGCTCTATGGGCTGGAGATCCTGAACAGCGAAAGCCGGGAGTGGGAGGTTTTGTGCGAAGTCGGTCCATCGGGAATCCGTGTTGGCCGAAGCCATGGTGATGTGAACCTGGCCGAAGAAGAAACCATGGCGGCCACGCATGCCCGATTTGGCTACGACGACCAAGGGCATTTCTTCGTCAAGGACTTGGGAAGCCGGAACGGGGTGTTCCGGCAACTTCGCGAACCGATGAAGCTCGCGTCCGGAATCCGATTTCGGGTGGCAGATCACCTGCTGGAATTTCGCGAAGTGCGCAGTGCCGCGTCTCCCCGTCCCGTGGACCCTCTGGAAGAACAACTCTGGAGCCGGGACATCAAGCTGTTAGGCCAGTTGGCGTTGATCCGCGAGGACGGCTCCATTCCCTGCCTGTTCCCCATTATCAAACCACTGATCTACATTGGCCGCGACCCAGACACAACCGATATCGCCTTGGTTGGGGACATGACCAGCAGCCGCCAGCACGCCGTGGTGTACGAAGAAGAGAACACGCTTTGGCTCAAAGACAACGGGAGCCAGAACGGCACCTACGTGTTGCTGCGCGAACCGGAGCAACTGGACGCTGGTGACATGATTCTGTTGGGCAAAGCCCGACTTCGCGTCAAGACCCTGGATGGCCCTGCCAAACCACTACGGCAATCGTAGCGCTCATCAACCAGCTTGGCGAAGCCTGCGTTTGTCGGCGGCAGGAGCCTCATTCTCGCCGTCTGAATCTTGTGGATCAAACGGGATGCTGGATTGGTCTGCCTCGGCCGAATCCCGGCTGTCGAGGATGTCATCGAGCCGGTCATAGGGGCTTTTGGCCGAAACAATGGTGAGCCAGGCCGCGGCCCTGCCGAGCAACTGCAGGCCAACCGCCAGCGGGTTGGGAAGCCGAGTGACATCTTCGCGAAACACGGCCCAAGGATGAGCCGTTGCGGATCGCAACCAACCATCCGCGGCGGCATTTCTGAGGAAGAGCCGTTCGCTGGCAAGACCTGTCGTAAACGGTCCATGGGGCTGCAAGGCCAACTCGGGCGAGGTGAGCAACACGGCCGCCGGTTCGAGCAAACAGTCCCACTCCAAATGTTGCAGCTGCAAGGCCATGTCCACGTCGGAGGCTCGGGCGGCCAGCGAAGTCGTGAACCCACCCACCATCCGCACAGCTTGAAGTCGGTAGAATCCACCCAAGTGCGAAGGGCCCAGCACGCGCCGAGCTTCACTCTGGCCGGCTCGCCGCTTCTTCAGCCGCCGGCTCACCCGACCGCTGGGGAAATACTCCACTCCATCGCACAGCACCTTGCCAGGCGTTTGGCGATCGCAGATCAGCGGGGCTACCGCCGCAACTTGAGGATCTGCAAAATGGGCCAGCGCCGCTGCCGTCCAGTCCAAAGTTGCGTCGACCCCGGCATCAATCGGATGCACCACAGGGGACTGGCATTGCGGCAACGCCCGATTCACACACGCCGCCCAGTTCGATCCTCGTTCGGCTTTTACGAAGCGAACTTCGTCTTCAAGCTGATACGGATCGTCATAAGGCGCGTTGAGCACCACGAGCACTTCGCAATTCGGTGGACGGTTCTCAAGAATCGTCACCAGCGTCTGCTCGAGAGCTGCATGATCGCCTAGGGCGGGAATCACGATGGACAGGCTCAGGCTCAAAGTTCTGCGCTCGCGAATCAAAGGGTCCAGTCGCAGTACATCGCGTCAGGCGACGGGATTGCCTGACTGACTTGGCGGGCTGCCCGCTACTGGCGCGCAATCCGCATGCGAGTCGTCATGTTGACTCGCCTGTAACGATAACTTCGGCCAGTATGCCTCGATAAGTTTACTTTGCTCTCACAGACGCGAAAACTTCGCAAACCAATGCCGGGCAAGTGATTGCAGGCGATTGCCATGCGCAATCCGAGAGATTGTCGGTCCTGAGGCCAACGAATTAAGCCGCGTCGTGAGAAGCTTGAAACCGTTGATAGCCTTGCTAGCTCGCCCGGTACGTCATCGAGAGCCAGCTTTCCACTCCTTCGGTACGGCTCCCAAGTACATTCCCCATTGCCTGCTTAGAGAGGGGGTTGGCTAAGCGAACCGCCAGACGCTGACGGCACCAGGCGGCAGAATCACTCCATTCCCTACCAGTCAACCACCTGTGGCGGTGTGCATGATGCAACGCTGCCGTTGCGTTGACTCTGCTCAGCGCGTGACGTAGATATTTGGCGACACCAATACTTCGCAGCATGAATCCGAAGTGCCAGATTCGCTTGCCCAGCACAACATGCCATGGGGGGCGCGAGCACTTCGCACCGTCACCACGAAGTTCCCCGTTTGCCATACGCACGACCTGGGCCTGACGAGAGGCCTCCGGCGATCAGATACAAAGGTGAAACAATGGATCAAGGCTCGTTGCTCCTGGTCGATGACGATCGGCACGTCCTGGAATCAATGTCGCAATGGCTGCGTGAACAGGGATATCAAGTGGATACGGCTTCGACGTGCGAAGAAGCCTATGCCCAACTGAAACGCGAACGCCACTCGTTGGCCTTGGTCGATATCCGGCTAGGAGATGGCGACGGCTTTGACGTCCTCGACTATTGCAAAGCGAACCTGCCGGATACCTCGGTGATCTTGATCACCGGTTATGGCACGGTGGAGTCGGCCGTGGATGCCATCCGCTGTGGCGCGTTCGACTTCTTGACCAAACCGCTCATTGACGAAGAACTCGATCTGGCCATTCAACGTGCGTTCAACCAACGCCGTGTGATGGAAGAGAACCAAAACCTCAAGGCACAACTCGATCTCCGCTATGGGATGGAGAATGTCATTGGGCATGATCAACGCATGCTCAAGATGTTTGACGTCATCGACAGCATCGCCGATACCCGAGCCACGCTGCTGATCACCGGTGAGAGCGGAACCGGTAAGTCCATGGTCGCCAGAGCGGTACACCGCCGGAGTTCGCGACGCGATCAACCGTTTGTGGAAGTTGCCTGCGGGGCACTGCCCGACAACTTGCTTGAGAGCGAACTGTTTGGCCATGTGGCTGGCTCGTTCACCGGGGCAACCGGCGAGAAGATCGGTAAGTTCAAGCAGGCGGACGGCGGCACAATTTTCTTGGACGAAATCGGCACCGCCCCTGCTAGTTTGCAAGTCAAACTACTCCGCGTGCTGCAGGAACTGGAATTCGAACCGGTCGGCGGCAACAAGACCATCCATGTCGATACCCGAGTCGTGCTGGCCACCAACGAAAACCTCGAGCAGTTGGTCGCCGAAGGGCGTTTTCGCCAAGACTTGTACTACCGGGTCAACGTGATCAATGTCGAACTGCCACCGTTGCGAGATCGGATCTCAGACATCCCCCTGCTGGCAAAACACTTCTTGCAGTCCGTTTGCGAAGATTCTGGCAAACAGGTCCGAGGGTTCTCCGAGTCGGCCGTTGCCTGCCTGCAGCGTTATCGCTGGCCCGGCAACGTTCGCGAATTGCAGAACGTGGTCGAAAGGGCGGTCCTACTCGGCAAGAGTGATGTCGTCACCGTGGACGATCTCCCCACCAGCCTGCAAGGTGACACGCCCGTTGCCGTCCGCCCCGTGGGTGTTCAAACTCTCAAGGAAGCTCTCGAAGGACCGGAGAGACAGATCATTCGTGAGGTGCTAGAGAAGAACAACTGGAACCGAAACGTCACCGCGGACAAACTCGGCATCAACCGCACCACGCTCTACAAAAAGATGAAACGACTTGGATTGGATGACGAAGAACGGTTCGGCCTGAACGCTGGCCACATGATGCATCCCTCCACGTAACGGGCGGAGTCGGCGGTATGTAGAACAGTTGTCTCAACTGTTCACCTGCAGAAGGACCCGATACATTTTCCTGAGTCCCTGAACAGTTGAGACAACTGTTCTACATAATCAGGCAAAGCGTCAATGGCTTCGCCAGAAGTTTGGAACCAGCAGGACGATGATGGGAAACATTTCCAATCGCCCCATCATCATCAGCAACGTGAACAGCAACTTCCCTTGGCCGCTGAAGTGGGCGTAGTTGCTGGTGGGGCCCAGGGTTCCCAATCCCGGTCCAATGTTGTTGAGCGTGGCCGCAACTCCAGAGGCGCAGTCAATCAACTTGTGGCTGGAGTCTGACACGTCATTCTCCCAGTGCGTCTCAGGCTCGAGCGCCACCAGAAACATCCAGCTCACCACAAACGTGACCAATACCAGCGAGAAGTAAACCAACACGTTCTTGCGCAAATCCTGATCCTCGAGCGCTTCACCTCCCAGTCGCAAGGTGCGGACCACTTTGGGGTGATAGGCATGTTCGATTTCGAGCTTGAGGATCTTGAGGAACAGCACATGGCGAATCACCTTGAGCCCGCCTCCGGTGCTTCCGGCACAACCCCCGACAAACATGATCAAGAACAAGCTCCCGCGTGAGAAACTACTCCAGCGGTCAAAGTCATGCGTGCCAAACCCGGTGGTGGTGAGGACGGAAGCCACCTGAAACGCCGAGTAACGAAACGCCTGAGCGATGCGCTCGCTCCAAGGGCGGGGATCCTTGCGAATATCATCCCGCGGCGCAATCGCGTCCGCCGTGGCTTCGCGGATATCGTCTGCCTTCTCAGTCGACGGGCTGTCGGGCGGATCGTAATAGAAATCTCCGTGCAGGAGGCCGAAGCCCATAATCAGTACGGTCAAGCCAGCCAGAATGGCCGCGTAAGTTCGAAACTCGGTATCGCCAAACATCCGCTTGGGTTGCCGCAGCACCAAGAAATAGAGCAGCGTGAAGTTGGTTCCGGCGATGATCATGAAGACCAGCACCGTCATCTCGATCAAAGCGCCGTTGTAAAGGTCAGGCTGCGTGGCAAAATAGCCCAGGCTCTTGTCGTAGGTGCTAAACCCACCGGTGGCCAATGTCCCGAAGGCGTGGCACAGGGCATCAAACCAGGACATGTTCTCGAACCACAGAATGACGGTCAACACCGCCGTCAAGACGCAGTAAATACCGGCGAACCACAACGCCGTATGCTGCATACGCTGCTGCGACCCCTCTTTGCTAGGGCCTGGCATTTCAGCTCGCATCATGGCCTTGCCGGCAGACCCTTGCCCCAGGATGGCCACAAACAACACAATGATTCCCAAGCCGCCGAGAAAATGAGTGCTGCTTCTCCAGAACAAAATGCTCCGCGGGACCAGTTCGGGGCTTTCCAACCGCGTGATCACGGTCGCCCCGGTGGTGCTAAAACCTGACTGCGATTCGAACAGGCAGTCAATCACCGTCATCGGCACACCGACACCGCGGTGGGTATGACTGAAGATGAATGGCAGCGCGCCCAACAACGTGGCGAGCACCCAGCTCAGCCCGACAATCGCCATGGCCTCTTTGCGATACAGGGGGCTCTCCGTCGCACGTCCGAAATAGAGGAGCAGCCCTCCGGTCACGAACGAGCAAACGATCGAACCCAGCAACCCCAAGAACCCGGCGGTTTCGAACTTCGGCGTGCCGCTGACGGCAGGCAGGGCCCAGGGCATGCTGAAGATCATGGTGATCCCAATCAGCATGCAGATCCGGCCGAGATTCTTGGAGACGACTTGGTAGTTCATCCTGAAAGCCTAACGAACGAATCTATCGAGAACAGTTGACCCAACGGTTCTGGGAATAAGAAAAACATTTCGCCTGCGGAAGGTGCACGATGGAGTGCAAGGGACAATCAACCAGCACTCCAGCATGCCCACGCATTCGATCGTCAATGTCAAACCTTCACCAATCCACAGGTCCTTGACCTGGCAGACACGCTCATGCCGAGTCCGAGTGGAATACTTTGAGCAAATCAAGCACGGCGGAATCGTCCACCAATGCCACCACGGTATCCCCTGGCTGGAGATGGTCATCCGCCCCCGGCACGCGCACGTACTGCTCTCGCATCACGGCGGCAATCAGGCAATTCCGAGGCAGCGATAGATTGGCCAGCACATGCTCGGTCGCCGGAGCACCAGGCAGCACGTCGATCTCGTAAATCTGCACGCTGCCGCTGGTCAATGGGGAGTGCGAAACCACTGGTCCTTCGTTCAAGAAGCCGAGAACCTGTCGGGCCATTACGGCGCGGGGGCTCACCACATGGTCAATCCCTAGCTTCCCGAGCACCGCTCCGTAGTCCGGCCGGCTGACAATGGCCATGATGGTTTGAGCCCCGATATCTCGGGCTTCGACACAGGCCATGATGTTGTTCTCGTCATCCCCGGTGCAGGCGGCAAACACATCCGCGCTGCCAACTCGTTCTTCTTCCAGGGTGGAACGCTGCGTGGCGTCACAATGCAACACCGTGGTCCGTTTGAGATTTCGGGCCAGTTCTTCGCACCGCTGCAAGTCAGACTCCATCAGAACCACAGCAAAACGTTGCCCTTCGAGCAAGCGAGCCAGATGATAGCCGGTCTCACCACCACCGGCGATCACCACTCCTTGCTTTTGGGGAGGGTCACGGTGGAACCAATCTCGCACATGGTCAATATCGCTGCTGGCACCAATCAGGGTAATCCGGTCCCCTTGCTCCAGGCGGTCGTTCGCCCCGGCGATGATGGTTTGATCATTGCGAAAAATGCTGCCAACCCGCACACCCTTGGGGAAACCAACTTCCTTGAGCGGCACCCCCAGGGCTTTGGTCTTGGTGTCGACCACAATCTCCTGCACTTCCAACTCGCCGCGCGCCAGATTCTCGACCAGCACGCTGCCATGGTGGCGAATTCCGCGCGCGAGCTCGACTGCCGACAGATGCTCCAGACTGAGCATCCGATCAATCCGGAAATGCCGCTGGTAATCAAAAGTACTCAGGTCGCGAAATACCGGCGCATAGACTCGGGCCACCGTGCGACGTGCGCCCATGACCTTGGCAATGCTGGCCGAGACCATGTTGACCTCGTCAGAACCGGTGACGGCCAGACAGAGATCGCAATCCATGACCCCGGCCTGAAACAGCGCACTGGATTGCGCGGCCGAGCCGGTGATCGCCCGAACGTCCAGGGTTTCGTTCAAGCGGCGCGTACAGTCGGCGTCTACGTCCAGCACGGTGACGTTATGCCCATGCTGGCACAACAATTCAGCGATCGAAGTTCCGACGGTTCCCGCGCCCAGCACGACCGTATTCATGCGTTTCCTTCCGAACCGTGGTTCAACCGATGGGTGTCGGGAAGCGACACGCAGCCCTGCGTGTTCAGGCATTCAGGCGGAATCAACAGATCTTCGAGAATTCGCCCACCAATCACGGTTTCGTCCAGAATCCGCGGAACATCCTCCGGCGTGACGCCTCCGTACCAGATTCCTTGCGGATAGATCACCACGGTGGGGCCAAACTCGCATTGTTCGAGGCAGCCTGCCATGTTCGCGCGTACCTCGGGTCCGAGTTCGCGTTGTTTCACTTCAGCTTTGAAGGCGCTGCGTAGCCGCTGCGAACCATCTTCATCGCAGCATCCTCGCCGGTGGCCGGGAGCGCGTTGATTGCAGCAGACAAAAATATGACTCGTAAAGTCTGGCATAAAGTTGGAAATACCTCGTACCGATGGTCGCATGGATCATCGAGGGAGCCGTGCCAATCAGGCCGTGCAACGGATCAGGAGCCCTGGGTGGATGCCTACACCCCGATGGTGTAACGCCTCAGATTGTATGAAACCGCTGCAGTTGCTCAACTCCAACGAGCCGTTTCTGTCCACATTCCCGATTGCCCCCCTGTGGAATCAGAACTCCATTGCAAATGCCCAATGCCGCCCAATGGGGAAGAACTAGATCGTTGGGGGCACGCCTTGGGGGCCTCGCTTGGGTGCCATGCTGGAAACTTAACTCCATCGCTGCGCTCGCCACTTCGGGCGATTGTTACATGCGACAAGGCGGGATTTCACGAACCTAGTGACCGAGTGCATGGTCACACCTACAAATTAGGCCAGTGTTTTGACCTTTGGGTAAATCTCAACCCGAGTTTCGACTGTTTTCACGGCACCTAGGCAATTGTCAGGTCAAACAGCGCTCGCTCCGCGAACCGCGATTGGGTTCTGATTCCCCTTACAATGGATCGCTGGTGGTCTCTGGCGCAGGGGAGCGTTCGCGCTCGTTGAGTTGGTTGATGACGGCGTCCAGCCAGGAGCGTTCTGGCAAGTCGTAGGGGAGGAACTTCTCGAACGCGCCGAGTTGTTCGTTGTAGAGCAGCGCTCGCGTGGTTCCCAGCCCTCCGGCGACCGGCGAGTCAACCAGGTTGCTGGAGTCTTCGCCACTCATTTGGAAGAGGACACGGTATTCGAACTCGCGGAGCGTCTGACGTTCGAACATGCGGAAGAACGCCGTCGCGGTGTCGCACCAGAGAATGAGGTGGATACCGACGCCTGGCCCTTCGCGCAACAGGCGAGCGAATTGTTTCGAGGGACTGGGCGTTTGAGGTTCATCGTCGCCGAAACTGCTCATGCCATAGTCAAACTCGTCTCGTTTCAGATCCCGGCAACGAGCCACATCAAACACAAACAGGTAGAGCGGCGGCCCGTCGGTGATGCCTGACTCGTCCCGCCGGACGAGTTCGTCGAACAGCGTGTTGACCACCTCGGCGGTTTCGCGCCATGTGCCGTATCGCGCGGAGTGGGGTAGGTTCTCGACCAATCGACGCATGTGCCCCGCGTGTGGAGCATCCGAGGCAGTTCCATCCAGCACGAAGAACGTCGGCCGCGAACCCGATTCGGCATGGGGAGTATCCTGCACGGCCAGCGAAATCAGCCCTGCGGTGCACATGGCCAAGGCCGCCTGCTGGCGCTGCCCCACGATCAGCATGTTGCAGCCTGCCAGACGGCGAAACGCAACCTGCGTGGGGTCTTTGATCGCCACCGGGTCGCCGATCCAAAAGTTGCTGGCCTCGGTGGCCACCGGCCAGGTGCGCTGCGCGAGACGCTCGCCCAGCAAAGGGTTGTTGGGAAGTTGGGCGGGAACGTTCCCCTCGAACACGATCATCGGTTCGGTCCCCACCACCTCCTGCTCTTGGGCCAAGCGCTGGATTTGGGCAAGCGTGGCATCGCGCTCTTCGGTCGATAGCCAGGCAGTCTGGAACGGCCGGTTGCCATCGATCAGGCCGTTGGCGTCGTTGTAGATCGCCTCGCCGGGCCGGGTCAGCAGCCGGGCGGCCGTGTTGTCTTCGCTGAGGATCAGGTGGGCGTCGGCCTCGCTGCACTGCAGGGCGATCCGAACGGCCATCTGACCGATCGTGCTGCGGGCCAGCGAGTAGGCCCCGCCCAGCGTCTGCGAGCCCAGCAGCACGTGGATGCCGAACGCCCGGCCTTGGCGGACCAGCCGGTCCAGCAGCAGCGCCGCATCCTGGGCCAGCCGGTCGTCTTCGACGAACAGCTCCTGGAACTCGTCGACGATCAGCAGGATCCGCGGCAGATCGCGGTTCGCCGGTGGGCGTTGCGATAGCCGGCCAGGTCCTGCACGCCGAGCTCGCGAAACATCATCGCCGCGCTGACTTCAGCTCCTGGTCGAGGTTCTCCAGCACGCTGAGGCCGAACTCCCGTTCGCTCTCGATGGCCACCACGCGGGCGTGCGGCAGGTGGTTGTTGGCGTAGGTCTTGAACTCGACCCCCTTCTTGAAGTCGATCAGGTAGAGTTCGAGTTCGTCGGGGCTGTAGCGCAGCGCGGCGTTGGTGATCAGGGCGTGCCACAAGGTCGACTTGCCGGAACCGGTCTTGCCGGCCACCAGCACGTGCTGCGACTGGTGCCGGAACCCGAGGCGCAGGTGTTGCAACCGTGTGGCCCCGGCACGACCCAGGGGGAGCCTCGATGCCGCGCTCGAGTCGCTTTGCCACCACTTCTCGGTTTTCGGCAACAGGTAATCGAAGGGGACTTCCACCTTGCCGGCGTCTTTGGCTTGTTGCCCCACCGCACATACGATCTCGGTAAATCGGTCATTCTCTGGTGGCTGGTCCAACGTGAGTGGAAACAGGTCCAGCTCAGGCACACTCCACGTCACCTCGTCATCGCGCCAGCGAAGCACGGTGCCGGCCTGTTCCACATCTGAAAGCTTGAAGGACTGCGGCAGTTTTTGACGCACATCGACCGTCATTAACGTATACACGCCGCAACGCGGACCGCTGTGCACGATGCTCCGGAGGCGGGCCATCGCCGCTTCGGTAAAACCGGCGGGGAAGTTGGCCACGACCAGTACGCGAAACGGTTCGGCCACTTCGCCAGCGTGCTGGTTGTACTGGTCGATGGTTTCGAACTCGTTGCGGAGATACGTTTGGATGACGTTCTCCATGTGCTCGGTCAAATCGGTCAGGCGTTGTTCGACATGCTCGGCCTCGGTCCAAATACGGCTTCCGATCAGGGCTTCGTCGTAGTCGGCCAGGTGCATGAAACCAGCGAAGTTTTCGCCCAACCCTACGGCGTCGATGATGGTGAACCGAAGTTTGCCAGGGGGCAGCGAAGTTAGCGTGCGAAGCATGACTGCCTGAAGCGCCGAGACGGCTTCTCCCCGACGCTGGCTGGTCGATCTCAACACCAGCGAAGGGCGAAGCGGAAACGGGACGCAAGCAGGCAGGGTGATCGACTCCGGAATATCCCCACGAAGTTCTGGGTGTGTGGGAAGCCCACCGGGAAGTTCGTTCAGGCGAACTTCGTATTGGCCAATGCGGATGGCGGGTGGAATGTCTTCAGGACCGCGCCAGGTGGACCAGTCCGTTTTCGCAAAGTCCGCGAAGCAGGTATCGGCATACTGGTTGATCTTCTCCAGATGTGCCAACAGGTTGCCTACGCCATGCCGCCAGGCTTCGGCCATCTCATGCCAGTCAGCACGGTGCCGGGTTTCGGCCATTGACGAATGCTGCTGATAGGTCGCTTCGATCTCCGTACAGCGGCGTTCTTGTTCGAGGTCGAGCGTCGAGAGACGCATGGGATAAACGTCTTCGAGATTGGCCAGCGTGAGGTCCCGCTCCTTGGCGATGGTCTCAATGGCCTGCTCGTGTTCGCGGTGGGCATCTGCCACCACCTGATCGCGTTCGAGCAGCGATGCCGAAAGTGAGTTGGCCAGCTTGCTCTCGAGCCGGTGGATCTCAGCGTCGTGGTTGCGTTGAATCTCAGCCAGTTGCTTTTCGCGAACCTGTTGCAACTGCACCTGACAGCGCTCGTAGGCCACATCGCCAAACGCCAAGGCCTCGGCCAGCGGAACGTAGTCTCGGCGAACCTGCCAGCGGTCGAACCCATTGAGTAACAGGTTGCCTGCCAGCCCTAACACCAGGAATCCCAATCCTCCCCAGGCCATCCAGTGCCAGCCTTGGAACTCGTAGACGAGCCCGGCAGAGAACGTGCTGACACCTCCGGCGGCCAGGAACATGAAGGAGGTGCGGAACCAGCGAGCCCAACGTCCACGCTGGTGTTCGCGGAGTGTTTCGAGATGTTCTTGTGCTTCGAGCACGGCCTGTTTTAAGTAGTTGAAACTGTGCGGCCAATCAGGGACTTCAGGGCGTTCTTCGTGCGTCGGCGGCGTGATTCGTACGTCGCAGGCCAGTAGCACTTGGGCCTGCTGTTGGCGAATCTCTTGGAGTGAACGGCCGTACTCGGTCAGGCGTTGCTCGAACTCCAAGAGTTGCTCGGTCGGCCGATTCTGCTTGGCGTCAAACACCGCGTTGGCTTCCCACTTAGCCTCGTTGCAGTTGGCCGTGGCCGTTTGTTCGATGGCAGAGTAGCGCTCCTCGGCGTCGTTGACCACTGAATCGTGCCGCTGATTCGCCTCGGCCAGGGCGTTGTCATACTTGGCCAAGGCGTTGGACTTCTTGTCGTCCCAGGCTTGATGCAGATCCGCTCGCTCTTGGGCATCGAAGGCCTGGTTATTCGCTAGGGCCTCGGCATAGGCGGACTCGGTCTGAGCCTTGGCTTCACTCCACGTTCGCTCAATGGCCTCCTCCGCCTGCTGGCGGGCAGTACTCAGTTCGGCCAGTTGGGCAAGCAAATCTCGCTGGCGGTCCAGAGACAAGTGGGAATTCATGACAGCTCAATTCGTACTTGAAAGAACGACGTGAAACTTGGAACGAGATCCGGCAGCCGGCCAGGTCAACTGCATTCGCGCTTGGCTTTGTTCAGGACCTCGGCCGTGCGGTGGACGGTTTCTACGGTTTGACGCATCTTCAATTCAATCGGTTGCAAATACTTCTCTTCGAATTCGGCAGCCACCTCGTCCCGCCAGGAGTCGCGGGTTTGTTGCCAGGCAACTTGCAAGGCTTTCCAATCGGTCCGAAGTCCCTTGAGTGCCATCTCCATGCCGTCTTGATTCATTGCCGTGGCTCGCAAGTATAAGGATTTGAGAAAAACGCGGACTAGCCTGTCGAGTCCTTGTGAAGGTGAACATCGGGTCTCCACAGCAGGCCCCCTTCTTGATCCACCAGGGCTGTCGGAAGCCCTCCCTCCAGCAATGCCAGCGTTCCGT
>CALOEH010000218.1:0-15326 GCA_942492195.1 uncultured Planctomycetia bacterium
TTTCGGCCAGTTGCCGAACCTGTTCCTCCTGATCAGCGATCCGGGTGATTGGACGCAAACGGTGCTCGGTGAAGTAGGCCCAGATCGCGCGATCATCTTCCCGCTCCAACCAAGCCACGAAGCAATAAGCCAGAGTCTTGGCTGAATATCCTGTTCGCCAATGTGCCGGCGTCGGTAAGAGGTGACGCCAGTCGTCGGACGCCCCGAAACAGTAAGGAAAGTTCGGTTGGTTTGCATCTGGGTTCCTTATCGCTGCTAGTTCAGAAGGCCGGTCTCGCTGAACGCGGGTGAAAACCAGTCCTTGACATCTGCGATACGGCTTGACTTCAAGAGTTTTCCGGGGTCCGGCGTCTTCCGTTTGGATTGAATCGCAGACTCGACCGCGTCGGGGTCGAAGCAATCACAAAAGGCTGGCTTGGAAATGGACGCTGACAAGCAGATAGCGTTCGGATCCAGAGTTACGTCCTGAAGCGAGGGTCGCTCAACCTGGAGGCGGCTCCATTCCTCGCTCAGTTTGCGAAGTTCGTTATCGACGGCAGATACTCCGCCGCGGTTCGCGAAGAACCTATGCGGGGCAATGCACCAAAGATGCAACTCCAAGCCCTGAGGCCACTGATCGTAGGGGGCGACTCGAAGATCATGGAGAATGGTGGTGAGCATCGCGTAGCGAACCACTTCGTCGACCATGTCTACGACGGTGTCGGCGGCGTCCCATTCCTTCAGCTCTAGCAAGTCCTTCTTCCCCCGGATTCCCTGGAGTTGCCATCTGACAAGATCAACGGCTTCCCGGCGTTCGCCGCCTGCCCCCGACGCTGGATTGAACTGGTTGACCCACCCGCGCTGGTGCAGTTTCTCACTCAGAATCCACAGTAGCGTTCGCTCCAGAGTGCCCTCCAAGTGCTTCCGCTTTTGGAGCGCCGCGAGACGCTGAGGGCTCAAACGCCACTCACGGCGATGGCAGGCGCGTGACCGGCCACGCACCTGTCTCGCATGGACCAAATCGCTCACACTCGTCCGGAAATCGTCATACATTCTTACCCAGCGTTCGACAGAGCACATGGCTTCACCCTTCTGGAAGAAATGGAATCGTGAGCACAGGAATCACCATACAGATCCATCTTGCACTATACAAGAACCGTATTGCACTTTTCCGCGGGAGTATGGTAGAATCTCGTCCATGACGACCATCCGAGTGCGAAAAACGACGCCGATTGAGCCGGAGTCCGGCTTTCAGAACTTGGCCATCCGAGTCAATCAACTCATGGCTGCCTGGGGATTCCGCGAACGGCCTCAGAAAGGAAGCGTGAGTTGGTTGGCACCGTCATCTGTTGCGGAAGGCCGGCAAACGATGTTCAAACTATGCCATTTTGGGGCGAACGAATGGGCTTTCGCCGTCCGACAAGAGTTCGCCGAGGGCAACGACAAACTGAAGTCGGTCGACTGGCCGGTACATTTTTCGATCCCTCCGCAAGCGGAGATTGGCTTCGTCGGATTTCCCGTCCAAGACGATGAGGCCTCTGTCAGCCGCGTGGAGCGGCTTCTGAAGCACACTGGACTGCCCACGACTGCGGTTCGAGAGAACGCCACGCAGGTCTTGGAGGACTTCGACCGACAGTTGGACGACTTGGACAAGAGTTAGCGAAAGTGAACTTGTGACTGACATCGGCAACTTGGCAAGCGAACCAACCGTGCTCTACGCGCGGGTCTCGTCCGATGAGCAGGAAAAGGAGGGCTACTCCATCCCGGCTCAGTTGAAGCTGCTGCGCGAGTACGCTGACCGCAAGAGACTGACGATCATCAAAGAGTTCGTGGACACGGAAACGGCCAAACAACCAGGCCGAAAGGGCTTCAAGGAGATGGTTGCGTTCCTGAAGGCGGAAGCGAGAAAGAAGTCCGAAGGCGCATGTCGGACGGTGCTCGTCGAGAAAACGGACCGCCTGTATCGGAACTTGAAGGACTACATCACGATCGACGACTTGGGCATCGACATCCACTTCGCAAAGGAGGGGGTGGTGCTTTCGCCGCACTCGCACTCCTCCGAGAAGCTAATGCACGGCATCAAGGTGCTGATGGCGAAGAACTACGTCGACAACCTCGGCGAGGAAGTCAAGAAGGGGATGCGCGAGAAGGCGGAACAGGGGCTGCCGCCGAACAAGGTCCCGCTAGGCTATCGGAACGCGGTGGGGGCGGACGGCAGACGCGGCGTCGAGCAAGACCCGGAAGTCGCCCCCGTGATGCAACGGTTGTTCGAGGAGTACGCCACGGGCCAGTACTCCATTGCCGATCTCGCCGAGTTGGCCAAACGCGAGGGGCTCTTTGTCGGTCGCGAAAACGACCGCGTCGTCGCTACGCTGCACTCAAACCTGAAGAACCCCTTCTACTATGGCGAGTTTCGCTTCAAGGGCAAACTCTACAAAGGAGCATACGAGCTCCTGATCACGCGAGAGCTTTGGGATCGCGTCCAGGTGATTCTGAAGGACCGTGGAACGCAGAAGCCCCGCAAAGTGAAGCACAACTTCGCCTTCCAGAACCTGATCCGCTGCGGCCACTGCGACTGCGCCATGATCGGGGAGATCAAGAAGCAGAAGTACATCTATTACCACTGCACCTTCTACCGGGGCAAATGCGACGAGCCGTATGTCCGAGAAGAGGTGCTCGAAGAGAAGTTCACCGAAGTGCTGCGGCGGCTACGGTTCGACGAAGATGTGCTCGCGCTGGTCAAACAGGCCATCCTGGAAAGCCACCAGGACGAGAAGCAGACGCACCAAGAGGCCCAAGAGCGGCTGAGGAAGCAATACGACCGCCTTCAGCGTTGGATCGACACTGCCTACGAGGATCGCCTGGATGGCCGCATCAGCACCGCCACATACGACGCGAAGGTCGCCAAGTGGCGGGACGAGCAGGACCAGGTTCTGCGTTCAATGCAGGACCACCAACAGGCCAACGACGCCTACCTGCAAAGCGGCGTGACACTCCTGGAACTGGCGAGCCGGGCCGCGGACCTATTCGCACGTCAGCCGGCCCGTGAGAAACGCCGGCTGCTGGATTTCATACTCTCGAACTCGACTTGGGCCAACGGCGAGCTGGCGGTCGAGTTTCGCCAACCCTTTGACATGATTGCAGTTGAGGCGACCAACTGCGCAGAAGAAAAGGCCGCTGGAGTGGATTCCAGCGACCTTCATCAAAATAGGCTCCCCCGCGAGGACTCGAACCTCGGACAAGGCGGTTAACAGCCGCCTGCTCTACCAACTGAGCTACAGGGGATTGTTGGTTAAGGGGGTGATTTTAGCCAAGTAGGTACGTTGAAACAAGATCTGTGGACAATCCTAATTCAACCTTTCGCATTTTTTGCCAGCTGGATGGCGTTTGCCTTCGATTTTCTGCAACAACTCCGCCCTTTGGGCCAATTGAAGGAATTCTGCCAGGTACACGGTGGCCGGTGCGACCCGGAACTCACTCTTATTTCGTCGCTTTAACGACACCAAGATCAACAAGTTTGTTCGCACAAGTTCTCGAAACGCTGGCTGACCCTGGGCTTGTTCAATGGGGACCCCCTGGCCTTGGGTACCCTCTCTGGGTGGGGGATGCGGCGTTCTTCGTCCAGTTTTTTCTCGAAAGCCTCCCTGGCTTGGGCGTATCGGCGATCAATTTCCACCGCTCGGCGAAAGTGAGTCTGCGCTGCGGCCAATCGACCCTGTCTGGTCAAAGCTCGTCCTAAGCTGAAGTGGCCGTTGGCGCTGTTGGGAGTGAGCTCGAGTAATCGGCGATAACACTCGGCCGCTGCGGCATAATCTCCTTGCCGTTCCCTTAGCATCCCCAAATTGGTCCACGCCTGGTCGTAAGTTGGTAGCAGTTCAATCGCTTGCCTGAAATGTTCGGCGGCGGCTGGGTATTGCGACTGTGCCGAGAGAATGACCCCCAGGTTGTTGTGTGCGATTGGCTCATCAGGCCGAATCGCAAGCGCCTGCCGACAGTACGGTTCGGCCTCGCTCCATCTCTCTTGGGCACACCGCAGTTGGGCCAGGCTGCTGTAAGCCACCCAGGCTTGCGGGTTCTGGCGAATGGTGGCCGTCCATAACGCCTCGCCGCTGGAAAACTCGGCGGCCCGATCTCTGGAAAGCGTGACCAAGACTGCCAGCACCAGGGCAGCTGGCACGGTTGCCAACATTTGCCGTGGGAAGTGAGCAGTTGGCCCGGGCCAACGATCTAGGATCCACCGTGTCCCAAGGGTGGCCGCCGCCACCGCTCCGGCAACCACGCCCAACATCGGCACGTACTGCCAGTGATCAGCGACCAGCGAGAAGAGGGAGAAGTAGGTTTCGAACCAGCCGCCGACAGGAAACAACATCAGCAAGAAAAAACCACTCGCGACAAACAGCCCTCGGGTTCCACGGTTGCGAAAGTGCCAGGCGGCGGCCACAGTTGCCAGAACCAGCCCCAGCGGAATCCAAGCCGTCAGGCGGGTTGGGTCAATCTCCCAACGGGGATAAATCATGGACAGCCCTACCGGCCACAGATCCTTCGCCAGGTAAAACCAGACAATCCAGCCAGAGGAGGCCAGACGCGAAGCGGCACCTTCTGGACGTACCAGGGTATCGCCCACCACGCGATTCGTTTGAAACCAGATGGTGACCAAACCCAGTACCAAACTGCACAGGAACAGGGGGATCAGACGCACCAGGTCCTGACGAGTCAGGCTTGTTCCCATCCTCGCGCGTCGCCACCAAACGAAAAGCAACAGCACCGGCGGCAACATCACCACCGAGGTTTTGCTCAGCAAGGCGAGCAAGAACCAGACGACGGCCAATGTGTACCGCACCCGTCCGCCCAACCGGTCAAAACGGAGATAGCACACACAGGCCAGTGCGGCGAACAACAGCGAGCAGACATTCTTCAGTTCGCTGATCCAGGCCACTGACGCCATGGTGACGGGGTGCACGGCAAAAACAGCCGCAGCCAACCAGGCCGCGGGCACGTCTAGCTCTCGAAGCACCTGCCAAACCAGCAGACAGCTAAAGATATGCAGCAATAGATTAGTCACCCGCCAGCCAAAGGGGTTCTCTCCCCACAGGCGGTACTCAACCCAAGCCACCGTCATGGTCATTGGGAAATAGTCGGGTGACCGCTCCCCGGTCCAGATCGGCAGCAAACCGTCAGGCCGGACCACATCTGGATTTTGAAACAGCAACGGGCGGTCATCCCACAACAGGCCACCGCTCAGCGAAGGTGACACGGCAATCAACGCCAACAACGCAATCACCACAGCGCCGATCAGCAACAAACCCGCAGACCATTCGAGCTTTCGCTCAAACTCTAACGACGGCTCCCGCTGATCACTGGCGATTTGACTCAAGGCGAAGACCTATGGTTCCGGTCATCGTTCGCTGGCAACCGTTACCAGTTGAGGCCGATCCCTTCGCCGCCACTGTCGCGTTTAAGGCCTCCCTTGAGCGGACCAGTGCGCTTGCTTGGCTGCGGGGGTGGAATGAACTCCTCTTCGGGCTCTTCCTTCTTCTCCCGTTCTGGGGCGGATTGCATCGCCTTCATCGAGAGGCTGATCCGCTGCTTATCGAGTTCGAACGAGAGAATCTTGACCTCAACCTCTTCGCCTTCCTTGACGATATCGCTCGTCCGGAAGACGCGATGATGGGCTAGCTCAGAAATATGAACCAATCCCTCCACGCCCGGCTCCAGCTCGACAAAGGCACCAAAGTCTGCCACCTTGGTCACCTTGCCGTGCAGCGAGAGACCTTCGTAATACTTCTCTTTTGCCGAATCCCAAGGGCTGGCCATCAGGTCCTTCATGGCCAGGCTGATCTTCTTGGTTTCGGGATCAATTTTTTGAATCTTGACTTTGACCTTCTGACCCAATTCGAGAACTTCGTTGGGATGATTGACCCGTTGCCAGCTCAGCTGACTGACGTGCAGCAAACCATCGACTCCGCCGAGGTCCACAAAGGCACCAAAATCTCGAATGTTGCGCACGATTCCTTCGCGCACCTGTCCGGGTGCCAATTCGGCCAACAGTTTCTCTTTGGCTTCGGCTTGTTCTCGCTCAATCAAAGACCGGCGGCTGAGTACGAGATTGCGCCGCTGAGGGTTCACTTCCGTCACTAGGCATGTCAGTGACTGATCAACGAACTCGGAGAAATCTTCGATGCGGTATTGGGCAACCTGACTGGCAGGGATGAAACCACGCAGGTTGTTCACCTGGCATTCCAAACCCCCTTTGTTGTGCCCGGTGATTCGGGCTTCGACGACCATACCTTCAGCCACACTATCCCAGTCGCCAACTTCAGCCGCCGCGCCAGGCAAGGCAACCTGGTACAGCCCGTCGGCAGCATCGTAGCGCGTGATGACAACTTCGAGCGTCTGCCCCACTTCAGGCGGTTCGCTCAGTTGCAGCATCGGCAATACCCCTTGATTTCGCTGACCGAGATCAACGAACACCTCTTCGGCTTGCACCCGACTCACCTTGGCTTGATGGTGAGAATTGACTTCGAGTTCCGCCTCGCGGCTTTGCGATTCGACAATGTTGTCGAGCGAGATGTCTGCCATGCTGGCTGCCAGTTCCTCTTCCATATCGGCAGAGAGTGCCCGGCGAAGGTTGGGCAGCGGAACGCGCTCAGCGGGAGGTTGTTCGGGAGTCGCTTTGCTTTCGAACTGCGCCTTGGATTTGATCTTGGGGCTGCCAGGACGCTGCGATCCGATCTTTCTCGTGCCATCGTCATCGCCGGCCTCTTCCGCATCGGTAGCCTCGGCAGACTCGCCTGACGAATCCGCTTCGGCCATGTCTCCCACACTGGCGGCCGGTTCGTCCGATGCCAACGTTGGTACGGGAGGAAGTTGCGGTTGAGCCTTGATCTTGGGAGTGCCTGGACGCTGCGACCCAATCTTCAGGGGCTGCGACCGCGGCTTGTCTTCTGCAACCGTTTCACCCGAGGCAGCCACGGAAGGAGCACTTTCGGCCGGCGTGGCTTCTGTGCCATTCTCGGTGGATGGCTCCCCTTGGGCTTCCGGAGCAGTCGGGGCCGGTGCCGGTGCCGGGGTATCCTCTGCTGACGGTTTGCCAACGTCCGGTTCTGAGGCCGAAGGAGAGGATTGAGGAACGGAAGAAGAAGCGTTGGGATCGGTACTCATTGCAAACGACTACATCTACATCGGGATTAGAGAATGTTCCATGCCAACGGTGGCGTGGGTTAGTGTACCAGTGCAAACAAACGGGGTGTAGCATTCTTGCTAAGAACTTTGTCACATCGAGTCGAACGCTCCCCCCCAAGTTTCCCCCTTCCACAACTTCCATCAAGCCGGGACTGGTTGCGGTTGTGCGCAGCGCGAAGCCGCCACAACCGTTCTCATCTTGGCTTGATCGTGTGAATTTTGCTCGACCGTGTTTCTTAAGGATTCGGAAGAGCACTAAGCTGACGGGCAATTGACGAGTCGCAATCGGCGTACCGAACAGCGACTTGGGGTGCTGACATCACCTGCGACGAAGTCCGCGCGTGTCATCGCCAGAAGCCGCGTGTGTCTACCACCATCCGTTCTTGGAGAACCTTGGGAGGAACCTGCCGGAACTGGCTGTGGTCTGTGAGCAGCACCAGCACCTGGCAGCGCTCGAGGATGGTTTCCAGCGTGACGAGCGGGAACTTGTCGAACGTGCGTTCGTCCACCCAAGGGTCGCATGCCAGGACTTCGCCGAGGTTTCGAGCCTGCAGTGCTTCGGTGATTTGCAAGCTGGGGCTCTCGCGGAGGTCATCCACGTCCGCTTTGTAGGTCAGCCCCAGGCATCCAATGATCGGATCCTTGAGCGGCTTGACCAATCTGGCCACTTGTTCGACGACATGCTGAGGTTTGCGCTGGTTCACCTCCCGAGCTGCCCTGATCAGCGGTGTCACCTGAGGTGCCGCATGCACCAAGAACCAGGGATCCACACCAATGCAGTGGCCACCGACGCCTGGGCCAGGTTTGTGGATCTGAACCCGCGGATGTCGATTGGCCAGTGCAATCAGCTCCCAGGGATCCACAGCGTACTGATCGGCAAGGAGCGAGACTTCGTTGGCGAAGGCGATATTCACATCGCGAAACGAGTTTTCGACCAGCTTGGCAAGTTCGGCAGTGACCGCTGTGGTCGGCAGCACGTTGCCTTGCACGAACGATTGATAAAACGCCTGGGCTTTAGCGGTACAGGCGGGAGTGATTCCCCCCACGATTCGGTCATTCTCAACCGCTTCTACCAAGATTCTGCCAGGCAAAACTCTCTCAGGACAATGAGCCACGAACACGTCACGCCCCACCTGGTAGCCTGGTGGGACCGCCTCTTTGATGAGGACGTCTTGGGTGGTTCGGGGCGGAATGGTGGATTCGAGAATGATCAACGCGCCGGGGCGAACATGAGGTCGCACCGCTTGGGCCGCCTGGCGGACGTGTGTGAGATCTGCCGAGTGATCGGCATTCGCAGCCGTGGGTACGCACAGGATGAAGACATCTGCCGGTTGCGGAGTCAGGCTGGCGTGCAAACGGCGTTCTTGAATCGCTTCTTGTAGCAGTTGGTCGAGTTCTGGCTCTGGCGAATGCACGCGGCCATGGTTGATCCCATCGACCACGTCCGAGCGGATATCGACCCCCAACACACGATAACCATGGCGGGCCAGGATGCCAGCGGTGGGCAGTCCAATGTATCCCAACCCCACCACACAGACGTCAACCGTGCTGACAGGACTGTCGGATTCCCACACGTTGCTGCGATTGGTGGCATCGAGCATGGGAGGAAGCGAGGCAGAGTGGCTAATCATGGTTGATGAATTCCGGAATGTCTCGAGGGAAGCAACTTGAAACCGTTCGCGCTTCGCGCACGTTCTGGCATCCGCTATGCAGCACGCCGATGAGTCGTGATTTGCGGCTGGCGAGTCCAACGCCGAGCAAGCATGGCCTGGACAATTTGGCGACTCGCGGTTCCGTCCCCATAGGGGCTGTGGGCAATTTGCCGAGAGGCGTACCAGCGAGGATTCTCCAGCAAATCACTGACGGAAGAAATAATGGCCTCCGGCTCAGTGCCCACCAGTTCGACAGCCCCCGCGGCAACCCCTTCAGGGCGTTCGGTGGTTTCGCGCATGACGACGACGGGCTTTTTCAATGCGGGCCCCTCTTCTTGGATGCCGCCGGAGTCCGTCAGAATGAGCGTGCTGCGGTCCATCAGCCACACAAAGGCCGGGTAGCTCTGCGGCTCTATCAAATGAATGTTGACTCGCCCCTGCAGACGGCTTTCGACCACGCTACGAATCTGTGGATTCAGATGCACCGGATAGACGAAATCCACCTCCGGAAACGAAGTTGCCAGGGTGACAATGGCCTGGCAGATATTTTCCATCCCCTGTCCTAGATTCTCGCGTCGATGGCCGGTAATCAGCACCACGCGTTTATCACTGAGTTCGGGAAACTGCAGCTTCCAGAACTCGCTGCGGGAGCGTTCACGCTCAACCGTGCTGAGCAGCGCATCAATGACCGTATTGCCAGACACGAGAATCGAGTCCGGTGCCACGCCTGCATTACGCAAGTGCTGCGCCGCCTGCTCGGTGGGGGCACAGTGCAACGCAGCGGTGAGTCCTGCCACGCAGCGGTTGAGTTCTTCGGGCCAAGGGGCATGGAGATTGCCGGTGCGCAGTCCCGCCTCGACATGGACGAAAGGCAGCCGATGATAAAAGGCAACCAGCGAAGTCGCCATCACTGTTGTGGTATCGCCTTGGGCGATCACGCAATCAGGCTGATAGCTCAACAGTGTCCGATCCAGTTGTTCCAGGCAGCGAGCCGTGAGCGAGGCGAGCGATTGATTGGGACGCATCAGGTCCAGATCAACGTCAGGCTTGATCCGAAAGTAATCAGCCACCTGCGCCAACATTTCACGATGCTGACCCGTGAAGCACACAATGGGCTCAATCTCGGTAGACTCCTGGCACGCAGCGATCAGCGGAGCCATCTTGATGGCTTCTGGTCGGGTGCCCATGACGAGTAACGCGCGAAGTTGGCTCACTGGGTTCCTCATGCTGCGCAAGCAACGATTGGGAATCGGGGCGATTGGCCGCTTGGCGCAATGACCACGTGTCAGCTCCTGGCGGCGTCTTCTACGGGGCATTGGCGCGAGGAAATAGATACCGGTTTCCGCGCTGCGACCAAAGGGCACTTTTGAATTAGAGCCGAAGGTGGGTGCAGAAGCGGGCTCAGGGGGTTTGGGCGGTTGGTGGATTTGGAGTGGAAGTTAGAATCGGGGCGAGTTTGGGCAAGATGGTCCCTTTAGGAAGAAACCTGATGCGCAAGGACGCTCAAAACGAAGATCTGGAGTTGACGCCAGCGGCGAAGGCGAAGTTTGACGAATTGGTAGCAATGCTGTTGCATCATGGTCAGCATGAATGCCATCACAACGCTACAAACCCATCTCGCACGGGGAAACTGGGAAAAAAGGAACGGGGCAGGAACTCGCCGATGGCTTGAATCAGCTGCATACGGTACGATTGCTTCACGTTAGGGGCTTCTTGGTACGTGAGCAAAACAATACAACTCGCGAATGTGGCTGGAGGTCCTAACCTATTCAATATCAATGTCTTAGCCATCGCCAAAACGACTAAACGCTCGTCGGCGTGGTGGTGCCATGCTGTCATCACGACGGAGCGTGACGACTACTTTCTTGTGGTTGATAATGCGTGAACCAATTTCCACTGATACGCGATAGGTTTGCCATGCGCAGGGTAACGAGCTCGCTCTCTGGCATTACTGCTTCTTCCTCGGTGTCACGTTGACACTCCTCGGCGGACGCTCTGCTCTGGCAGAGACGCGAGAGCCAAAAGTGGTGACGGCGAGCCACGGCATGGTGGTCTCCGTCTCCGAACCGGCATCGGCAGCTGGGCTCGCTATGTTGAAGCGTGGAGGCAATGCCGTGGATGCCGCCGCGGCAACCGCCCTGGCCTTGGCCGTCACATTCCCCGAGGCCGGCAACCTGGGCGGGGGCGGATTCATGATGGTGATGCCCCCTGGTCAAACTGCCGTGTGCGTGGAATACCGCGAGACGGCACCCGCCGCGGCCACGCCGGACATGTTCGAACTTGGCGAAAGCCGCTTCGGTGCCAAGTTGGCAGGCACGCCAGGCACGGTGGCAGGGCTGGCCTTGGCCCACAAGCAGTTCGGCAGACTTCCCTGGAAAGACGTCGTTCGCCCCGCCATCAAGTTAGCCCAGGGTGGCTTTGTGGTGGACGCGGCACTCGCCAAACGGCTCAATCCGGTCCTTCGTGATCCGCAAACCCAACCATTTACCGAGATGTTGCGAGTCTATGCTCCGCCGGGCAACGAAGGGTGGAAGGCCGGTGATCGGTTCGTGCAACCCGAGTTGGCCAAGACACTCAAGCGGATTGCCCACCACGGCCCGAAGGCGTTCTACCGCGGGGCCATCGCTGACCAAATTGTTGCGTGTATGCAGGCGGATGGTGGATTGATCACCCATGCGGACCTGGCCGCCTATCAGGCAAACATTCGCCCTGCCATTCACGGAGTCTTCAGAGGGTATGACATCTATGGCCCTCCCCCTCCGAGTTCGGGCGGCATTGCTTTGGTCGAAACGCTCAACATTCTCGAGCATTTCGACCTTCGGAAACAAGGACGCTGGTCACCGCAGACGTTGCACTGGATGATCGAAGCCATGCGGCGGTCGTTCGCAGATAGAGCTCGCTACGTGGGCGACACCGATTTCGTCCAAGTCCCCATCGGTCGGCTGACCAGCAAGCAGCATGCAGCGCAATGGGCAAAATCCATCAAAGCCCAACAGGCGACTCCCAGCGCTGACGTAGCGCCTGAGATTCCCCTGGCTGACGAGAGCCACAGCACGACGCACTTCTCAGTGATCGACGAAGATGGCATGGCCGTCAGCAACACCTACACCTTGGAAATGTCGTACGGTTGCCGCGTGGTGGTTCCCGG
Source organism: uncultured Planctomycetia bacterium (assembly GCA_942492195.1). GTDB lineage: Bacteria > Planctomycetota > Planctomycetia > Pirellulales > S012-138 > CALOEH01. Next base: position 11,962 of record CALOEH010000218.1, read on the forward strand.
CGCTGGGTTCCTTTTGAACAATGAGATGGGAGACTTCAACTGGAAGCCAGGACATACCGACCGCCAAGGCAATGTCGGAACGCCGCCGAATGTGATCGCCCCTGGCAAACGGATGGTGAGTTCGCAAACACCGACCATCGTAGCGCGTGACGGCCAGGTGGTACTCATCACCGGCAGCCCTGGCGGACGAACCATCATCAACACGTCGCTGGCCATGGTACTCAACACGCTGGAGTTCGAGATGTCTCCCCAGGCAGCCATGGCCGCTCCCCGTTTGCACCATCAATGGTTTCCGGACGTGGTCCGCTTCGAGGGAGTCAACATCCCCGAACATCAGGCAGCCCTCAAACAGCTTGCCACCTGGGGGCACACCATTTCAGACCAAGCCCGCCGCCAAGGCGATGCGCACAGCATTTGGGTGGATCACCGAAAGCACTTCTACCAGGGCGTCGCCGATCCCCGCATCAGTGGCAGTGCCCAGGGTTTCTAAACACTTCACTACCACCAGCGGCGCGCCTGAAGTTGCCCTCAGTGCTTGACCCACTTCGTCTGCTGAAGTACAAATAGGCAAAATAAGTATTTCTTTTGCATGTTTATAGCATGGAGACGATATGAGTCGATTCAACGGCATGGGGACAACATCCGTAGGACAGATAGTTGCCATCTCACTTGCGTTCAGCCTGATCGGTGCGTTCACGGCGTGGGGCGAGGATCCTACGGCAAGCGAGTCCGAACCCTCGCCGAGTCGAGCTGAAGACGCGGAAGCCAAAGGGCCAGAGCCGCTTTCACTTGCGGACGCCCGGCACCGAGCCAAGGTGATGCACGATGTCTATGCGGCAACCTTAGAGGTAATGCACCACCGGTACTTTCATGGAGATCGAGCTGTGGTGCCTGCCCGGGCGATGGAAGACATCTTCGAAGCCATCAAGGAACAATCGAAGGTTGAAGCCCGCTGGATCTCCGTGAATATGAGTCCCATGAGCGTTACCCACAAGCCAAGTACGGAGTTTGAGAAGCGTGCTGCCGAAGAGATTTCGTCCGGCAAGCCACATGCCGAGGTAATTGAAGAAGGCTACTACCGCCGAGCCGGCGCGATTCCACTCACAGGCGGTTGTGTCACTTGCCACGGCGGTTTCTTCAGACCTTCGACAAGCAAGCCGAAGTTTGCCGGACTGGTGATTAGTATCCCGGTTCGCGATGCGAAGCTTTCCGAAGAGTGAGTGTCCGCCGCATTGCAAATTTCAGCGTGGAGCTGCGCGGGATGTTTCACCCTCTGGCTCGCTGCCTGGTTCGATCAACCACCAGCCATCTCGAAAAGTCAACGTGCTGCCTGGGGGCGGAACGTACCAGGCTTTGAACTCCAGTTCGGCCGTGCCGCGGTGGAGCGAACGCCAGAGCGTGGCCGCGAACAACACGGGGCAAACGGTCGCCATCACCGAGAGATACGCTTGGATCAGGAAGGCTCCGCTGCCGCGAAGCCACCAGGTGTCGGCAGCCCAAGCCGTGGCTGCCAGCAGCGTGAGCAAGTTCATGGTGACATGGGGTTCGCTGGACTTGCGAGCCAGCCACACACAGCGGCGCAGCCAGCCCTGTGGCCAACCGGAGTTCGGTGTGGGTCGCGCACCGCCACCACCTACCACTAGCAGTTCTCCCTGCACCCGTTTCAGACGTTGGACGAATGCCTTGTAGCGGGCGTCATGCAATAAACCGAGCATCAAGGTGCCCGCAGCCCAAGCCAATCCGGCGAGCATCCAGATCGGTTCGCCATGTTGAAAACAGAGCCCCCACCCCAGCCCAGTTGGGATGACCGCCTGCACCCAGTGGTGCATCAGGTAATCGAACTGAACCCCGTCCAGCGATGCCGTCCCACGCAGCCGGGCAATTTGACCGTCGACATGATCCAGCAGGTACCACACTTGCAGCAGTATCGCGCCCAGGCACCAGGCCAGCGGAGTTCCTCCAGCAAAGGCAACCGCCGATGCCAGACTGACGCACCAGGCTAGCAGGGTGATGGTGTGCGCAGAGATTCCCCAAGGGGCAATCAGCCAGGTGACGCGCAGCGCCATGGGACGCGAAATTCGCCGAGCCATGAAGTTTCCGATCCGGCGAGACTCTGGCTTCTGGCAGCGCCGCTCAAGTTCAATAAGGCTAAGGCGAGGTGTCACGACTGCGCGGCTCCCCTCGACTTCGAATCGCTTGCCGTGCCGTCTTCAATCTGGGAAGCATGCTCCGAACGTGGCGCATCGACTCGCGAGTTGGCGGTCACCGGCACCCTGTTCGTAGGGTTGGGACTCCCGACCAAATCCCAAAGATAGTCAACCACCCGCTGAGTGGCAGAACCGGAGAAGTTGGCCAAAACATCTGCGCGTGATGGTGCCTGAGTGTGCGGAATCGGCATCTGTTGCCGCTCGAGTACGGACTGCAGCCACGCCTGGATCTCAGCCGCATCGCTTGCCGAACCGTGCGTTCCCCAAACCTCACTCGGCATCAGATCCACGGCACCGGGTGGGAGCAGGTCGAGCACTTGATGCCCTAGCCAACTGGCATCCAGGCCTCCTCCCGAAGCGCAGCTGATCACACACCAGGCCGCGGCCGCGAGTTGTTCGATGGGTTCGTCCCAAGCCACGCGTGATTTCAACCGCGGAAACTCAGCGAGAATCTGGCGAAAGTCCTGCTCATTGCGGCAGCGCGGGTGGAGTTTGATCACCAGCTCGAAGTCACCGCAAGCACTGACCGCTGCGCAGGTCGAACGCAGCAGATGCTGATGCGCAGCGACGGTCATGCCGAAACCAACCGAGTCAGGTCGGCGAGGGTCCGGAGGGGTAGTGGCCAGATAAAGAATCGAGTTGGGCCGCGACTCGGGATTCGATTGCTGTTTGGTTTGGCCATCTGCCAGCCAGGCGTCGTAGCGAGGGCTGCCGGTCACCACCACCCGTTCTGGTTCGACCCCCCAGCCACAAATCTGTTCTCTGGAACTTTCGCCCCACACGCAGATGGCACCGGCCGCCATGGGAGCAAAAGCGAACCGGACGCGGGGAACGCCATGTTGGATCACCACCGAAGGTATCCCCAGTCCTCGGGCAACCGCCACCAGAGTGCGCGGCAGTGGCGTGGCGTCTTCGTCCAGCACTACAATCTGCGGACGCACCAGCGCGAGGTGCCGGCGAACTTGCTGCAGACGCTGCGAGAGGGCTTGACCGCCGCTTCGCGAAACGCTGGCCAACCAGGCACGCAGCGTCGGAGCCAAATCCACGCCTTGAAAAGGAAGCGAAATGTCGCACCGGCCCAGCGGGATGGCTCCGGAGAGTAAATGCAGGGCATTCGGCGATTCGCGCAGGGCATCTTCCACCGAAGGGGGCGGTGTC
>CALOEH010000219.1:0-7350 GCA_942492195.1 uncultured Planctomycetia bacterium
CCGTGCAGTGCAACGTCAGCGGTCGGGGGCTGGTGGATGTCGTTGAAGACATTCGCAAGAAGATCGCCCCCATCGAGGCTCAATTGCCGACCGGGTACTCGATTGAATTCAGCGGTCAGTTTGAGAGCCAACAGTCCGCGTCTCGAATGATCGCCATGCTGTTCGCCCTGTCGCTCGTTGCCATGTTCCTGGTGCTTTACAAGATGTTCGGCTCGGTCAACCTGGCGGTGCAAGTCATGATTGCCCTGCCGATGGCTTTCATTGGATCTGTGGCCGCCCTGTATCTGACGGGGCAAACGTTGACAGTGGCCAGCATGGTAGGCTTCATCTCGCTTTGCGGCATCGCTTCGCGAAATGGCATTCTCCTGATCAACCACTACCTGCATCTGGTGAAATACGAGGGGGCCGATTGGACTCGCCAGATGATTGTGGATGCCGGCAAAGATCGCCTGGCACCGGTGTTGATGACCGCGCTCACGTCTGGCATTGGTCTGGTTCCTCTGGCCATGGCCGCCGGCGAACCGGGTAAAGAAATACTCTATCCCGTGGCAACGGTCATCATCGGCGGCCTGATTACCAGCACGCTGCTGGAGTTTCTTGTTCGCCCTGCGCTCTTCTGGACCCTCGGGATTTCCGCAGCCCGGCGCGTGGTGGAGTCCACAGAAGAGCACATTCAGCTGGTGGAAGAAGATGTCGCTGTTGCCAGCGGTCCGGTTGTCGAATCGCAGGACAATCGTGCTTGATCGATCGATGAATCCCGTATAATCGAAGCCTGTATGTTGCTCGTTTCACTTTCCGACCGCTCGCCGTACGAGTCCTGTTTTGCCTGACAGCGAACTGATTGCCGGTTTTCGCTCAACGCTCAAGGCGTGCGAATCTTTGTACCGCGAATCGGGACAACTCTGCGCCCGCAATCATCCGCACCTCATCCGGCAAGACCCCGAAGAGTTTGTCGACCTGATGCTGGACTTGCATCGGGGACTGGTGGTGAAACTGTTCGTAAACATGGCTTCGGCAGACCACCAGTGGACGAGCGATGAATGGGAGTTGGCGGCCGTCTTGGTCGAGCATGTGTGGTCCCACCGTTTGCAAGGCGAGAATCTCCAGCGGGCCATTGGGCATGCGAAACAGCAATCGGTCAAGTTGGCGTGGTTCAGCCTGTTCCGCCCATTCGACGATCTGGCACCGCTCCGGGGTAAGATTGCCGAGCTGGAAACGGTGGTGACAAGGCTGGCCAATCTGGTTGCCAAAGCAGACGGTCAGGTGCATCGCAGCGAAGTGGAACAACTGCACGTGATTCAAACCGAACTTGATTCGTGCTTGAAGCGGCTGCCGCTTGACATGCCTGGCCAACACGAAGCAGCCAACCAACGTGGCACCGAGGCCGTCAAACAACTCGAAGGCGAAGCCCAGCAACTCCGCAAAGATTACAACCTGCCGTCTCAGAAGAAGGAACGTTCGAAGCATGCGACCGAGCCCGGCTTGAGTGCAGCCCAGCGCGAGCAAATGTTGGCGAGCGCCATGGCCGAACTGGAATCTTTAATTGGCCTCGGCAGCATCAAGCAAGAAGTCCAGCAACTGGTCAACTTTCTCAAAGTGCAGAAATCTCGGGCTGAGCATGGTCTGCCCAACACGCCGCTGAGCCTGCACATGATCTTCGACGGCAACCCCGGCACCGGCAAAACTACCGTCGCGCGCTTGATCGGGCAGATCTACGGCGGGCTTGGGATCCTTGAGCGAGGCCACCTCATTGAGACGGATCGGGGTGGCCTGGTCGCCGGATATGCCGGACAAACCGCCACCAAAACCCAAGAGCGCGTTGACGAAGCTACCGGAGGTGTGCTCTTTATCGACGAGGCCTACAGTCTTGTCAGCGAATCCAACGAAGACGCCTTTGGTGCCGAGGCACTGCAAACATTGCTCAAGTGCATGGAAGACCGGCGCGATCAGCTGATTGTGATCTTGGCCGGGTATCCCGAACCGATGACGCGCCTCTTGAAGTCAAACCCAGGGCTGTCGAGTCGATTCAGCCGCCGTTTGGAGTTCGCCGATTACGGGGTGACCGAGCTGGCCGAAATCTTCCACGCCATGTGCTGCAAGAGCCAGTATGAGATTCCCGCTTCTACCAGAGCCCGGCTGTTGTGGGGATTCGACTTCTTGTTGATGCAGCGAGATGAACACTTCGGCAATGGTCGGCTGGTGCGCAACGTATTCGAAAAGGCAACCTGCCTGCTGGCAAACCGGATTGCCAACATCGCACCGTTGACTCGTGAACTGCTGACCACCTTTGAGCCCGTCGACATCCAGATGCGGGGCGTGCCAGACGAAGTTTGGGAGCAGGCAGATGGTGATTGCCGATTCAAGATTGCTTGCCCTGAGTGCGCTCAAGAAAATCGGATCGCCACCGAGTGGCTCACACGTGGTTTGCGATGCAAATGCGGCGCTCGGTTCCGGGCAGATTGGGCCTCACCTGACCGCCCCGGCAAACCATAATTCGGAAGGATTCGGCAAAGTTGAATTCTGCGGTTCAAGATTGGCGAACCGCAAACCGCTCTCAGGCCAACCCTACCGGCGAAGCGGCGTGGTGGTGCTGGGGGGAGCGTTGTTGTCCACCGTGCGCGAGCCTGATGTGGTCATCTGATTCGCATAGATCTGGCTTTGCAAGGCGGCCACTCGGGCCACTACGTCCGGCTGGAACTGATTGAATTGCAGCGAACGCTGGTAGTCGACCAAAGCCTGAGCGGTTTCGCCAGTTTGTTCGCGAACGCGACCCAAGGCGGCCAAAGCTCTGGAGTTGTTCGGCTCCACGGCCAACGCTTCGATGAGCGAGGATTTAGCCCGACCACGATCGTTGAAATCTTCGTACAGCCGAGCCAGTTCGACCTTGGGATCCGCCGAGCCAGGGCTTCGCGCAGCCCAACGTTCGAGAAACGTAAAGGCTTGCTCCGACCGGTTGTCTTCCACGAGTAGCAGTGACAGCGAGCGGTGGCATTCCCGGTGGTTGCCATCATTGTCCAGGCACAAGTGATACCATTGTTCGGCCTGTTTGTACTCGTCAGGACGCTGGAACTGCCTGGCCTTCTGGTGATGGACCCGAGCTACGTTGTAATAGATGTTGGCGTTGGTCGGCTCGTTGCTAAGCGCCTTTTGGAAAGTGGCCTGGGCAGCGTCAAGGTTCCCTTGTTGGTACAAGGCCACTCCTTGTGAGTTGAGAGCTCGACCATTCACGGCGCAGCCAGGCCCCACCAGGCAAAGAGCTGCCAGTAGCAACCACTTGGACGCCAAGCGACATTCAAACCGGGCGAATTCCACGCTCACGGACCCACTCCTTTGCAACGCTCACAAGGTGCTCCGTGCTGTGCCAGCACCGAACGACGATACCCCTCTCTATTAGGTGCCCATTAAAGGGCGGGCTACCATAGTGGCTGCCGAGCGCGGCTACAAGCCCAGAAAGAAGATCGCTAGCATTTAAGCATTTAGGGCTGGCAGTGCCTGGACCGGTCTGGAACCATCGGCCCTGGGCTGCGATGTTGGCACTGCCGTCCGCAGCACCGAGAGTGAGATCCAGGGCTCAGCGTTTGCGATCGGACTGACGGAGCAGGTCATTCCAGCGTTCGACCTGCTCTTCATTGAGCAGGCCCATTACTTCTTCCCAGGAGCCTCGCAATATCTGCAGCGCGACTTCGGCACGTGTTTCGCTGGGCTCGTTTGCCGTTTGCTGAACCGTCCAGTTCAACCGTTGAACGGCGTTGTAGACGATGGTATTGACGCGGGTCTCTTGTTCTGGCGAAAGATTCAACGCCACGGTGAGTTCCCGAGAACTCAGCATCTTGCCGAACTGCCTGGCTGGACGAGGGATGTTGGCCTGATTCAGAAAGCTCCCAGTCAGGGCCGCTGTTGTGCAGGAAGAAGGCAGTTGCCAATCCCCCCAGCAGTACCACTGCGCAAAGTGCCGGAATGGTCCAGCGTCCTCGGCGTGGGTCCGTGTGCTGACCGATCGTTTTTAACGACCAACGGCTGGACTCGGTTTGTGCGTTGCCCTCCTCCTTGACGAGCATCAATCCGAGCCGCAGATCTCCCCCCTCTCCGGGATCGGTAATATGCCGAACCTGGACTTGGAATCGGCCACTGCTGGTAATCAGCGCGGCGACATCCTTCTCCTTGATCTTCAGGTCCGATTCGACCAGAACCCCAAACCCTCCGGCCGACTTCTCAACGAGTTGAACCGCGCGTTCCGTTTTGTTGATTCGCAAGATTGCGACATCGCAGCATTGCAGCCGCATGCGGAATGAGCCGCGTCGATCTGGTTGCTCCTTCTCCATCTGCGCCGTCCAACATTGAAAGTTTGGGTGAGATTCGGGAATGAACCGTCGTTTCCGGAAATGTTCATCCACTTCGGGTTCCGCTACAACCCTAGCTCATTTGGTAGATAGCAAATAAAATTCCCACTTTTCGCGGCACCCTGAAGTTGGGGGTGTAGCATGGTGGTGCCGGTTATTGGGAATCTGCAGGCGAACAGATTGCGGTCTTCAGAATGAGGTCAAAACCTCGTTGGCTTCAAATTGGCAATCGGTCCCCTCGGAGGAGGCGGCACTCCCGATTCGTAAATTCTGCGTGAGCCATCAGATCGAGGCGGTTACCATAAGCGAAAAGGGGAATCGCGCGTCCGCACCAGGGGGGGGATGATATGCTCCGAATGGCAATCTTTTTGATCGTAGCAGCTTGCACGATTGTTCAAGAAGCCAGACAAATCGAAGCTCAACAGCCGGTCCGAGTTTGGCTCGATACCGACATAGGAACCTCGATTGATGACGCCTACGCGCTGGCACTAACGCTTGCTGAGCCGCGACTTCAACTCGTTGGCGTTTCGACCGCAACCCGTGCTGCCGAAGACCGAGCCTGGATGGCATGCCGGATGATCACGCAATCCGGCGAGCAACCGTGCCCAATCGGTTGGGGACGAGACCCACAGCCGGCGAGCGAGATCGATTGGCAGATCCAGTATCGCCGGCACCCCGCGGTCATTTTCAATCGAACGCTCAAACCGAGTTCCAAGTCAGCTGTCGAATTACTGGCTGAGCAACTTACCGCCACCAATCAGCCGCTCACGATTGTGGCCGTCGGGCCGTTGACCAACATCGCCCGACTGCTCAAAGAGCACCCCAAGGCGAAAGCAAACATCCAGCAAATTGTCATGATGGGGGGCGCCTTGCGGGTGGGGTACAACGGTCGACCTCCGGTGGTGGCCGAGTGGAACATCGAGTCTGATCTGCCAGCTGCCCAGCAGGTGTTTTCCTCAGGCATCCCCATCAAGGTGGTGCCGTTGGACGTGACGCATGATCTCAAACTTCCTGCCGAAACTAGCCAGGCAATCGGTGCGGCGTGCAACCGATTGACGTTCCAGCTTCAGGCACTGTCGCAACTTTGCGACGAACCGCAGGCTCCGCTGTTCGACGCCGTAGCCGTTGCCGCCGCTGCAGGCGAAGCGTTTCTGCGGACCGAGCGCGTGGCGCTGGAGATCAATGACGAAGGGATCACCCGGATCGTGAAGAACGGGACTCCCGTCGAACTGGTAACCAAGGTGGACTCGGGCGGTTTCTTCACATGGTGCCGAGACACGCTGACCGCGCATGGCCCGCCGTCGCTGCCCGAGCCGCCGGAGAATCTTTCGCACTTCGTGCCGACTGGCAAGTTCCCAACCCGCGTCCACGCGTGGGAAGATTTCCAAACAGACATTGAGAAACGTTGGTGGATGAGCGGGCGAGTCGTAGCGAACAATACCCCGCCGGGTCGAGACAATCGGGCCTGTCAGGGAGTGATCACTCAGGACTTTGACGACCTGATGGGTCAGACCAAGACGGTCTACACCGGCGTGGTTTTCAATCCCGTCCCCGGTCCGCCGATGGGGCCGCGCACACGGTTGGCGTTCCGATACTGGGTCAAGGGAACGGATCGCCTGCGCGTGCAACTCTACAGCCTATCGAACGGCTATCACCGCTACTTGTCTTTGAAGAATGTTCCACAAGCGGAGTGGCAGACAGCCACGGTCGATATGACGGAGATGCGCCGGCCAGATGGCTCGGGTGGACCGTTGGCTGAGAACGAACGCATTGATGATATTCAGTTCTACGTTGATCCGCGCGCGGAACTCGTCATTGATGATATCGTTCTCTACGAAGCGGCGGCCGAGGGCGAAACCCGATCGTTCCCTCGCAGCATTCTTTACACCGGTGTTTTCGATACTGGAAAGCAAGGGCAGGAGTGGCCAGGCGATTTTGACATTGTGCCGCATGCTTTGCCAGCGCGTTGGAAGTTTGCCCAGTCCGTCAAGCATCCGAGCGAAGCAAGACCGTGGCTTCGCCTGCACCTCCGCGGATTGCGCAAGGTGCCGGCGTCGACCAGCGTCGCGTTTCGATATCGACTCACCGGGGCCAAGTCGTTTGACGTAGCGCTGGTCAACAGTCAAACGAAACAGCGGGTAGCGGTTTCGGTTGCCACAACCAACAACGGCGAGTGGTCCACCCTGTCTGTCGACTTTGCCGACAAGCTGAAGAGTACTCCGCTAAGCACCGCGGACGAGTTGCAATTTCTCTTACCCTCTGGGGTCTTGCAACTCGATGACGTGCTGCTGTACGAACCGGGCAGTTAGCAAAGCCGCACGGTTGTGATTCTCAGTCAACGCTTAAATTTCGGGTTGGGTGCCATGGCCCCCGAAGACTTTGCCGTGACAAAGCACTAGCGTCCAAACCGCTGAGCTATTCACCAATGGACGCTTGATGGCTCTTCGCCGCTGGAATGGTGAACCGGAACTGCGCGCCGCCAGACTCCTTGTTCACTGCCGTGAGCCGACCGCCGTGGGCTTCGGCAAGCGAGCGACTCATGGCCAGCCCCATGCCAAGCCCATCCTTCTTCGATGAAACGAATGCGCGAAAGATCTTGTCGGCGTCGGGAATTCCTGGTCCATTGTCGTCAACCATGACTTCCCACAATCCGTCCTTGGTCTCCACGATGCTGACGCTGACCCGGGCCGCTGGTCCCATGTTGGCGACAGCCTCGTAGGCGTTCCGCACCAGGTTGACCAACACCTGTTGGATCTGCACGCGGACCGCCGTGACCTGGGCACCCCCGTCGCGCGGTTGAAACGCAACTTGGATCGACCGGTACTTGGCCGCAAGGTTCAGCATGGACAACGTGTCCACCACCAGGTCATTGAGATCGAAGGACGTTCGTTCTTGATCGGTCTGTTTCGTAAACGCGCGCAACCCTTTGATGATCTCGCCGCATTGCATCGCCAGCTTGGAGATTTCTACGATCCACTCTTCCAGTTCCTTAGTGCTGTGGTTTTCAGCA
>CALOEH010000220.1:0-11680 GCA_942492195.1 uncultured Planctomycetia bacterium
CGAACGCAGACGCGCCAAGAATTGGGTAAGTCCATTGCTTTGGCCGCCTCATCCCACACGCCTGGCATGCGGGTCCAAAAGGCGGTTCCAAGTGGTGGAGCAAACTCGCTTCAAAGTTGATTGAACGAAAGTAGAGAATTCAACCGCCAAACCCGTTATGTTGCAAGACAGGGCATTCTGCTTTGCCAATCAGATGATCGACCGTCGGCATCCATGCCGCAGGAGGGCGCAGTGACAAACTCGGCAATACTTCCCAAGGCGACCATCGCAGCGTCATTTATCTTCATCTCCGCGATTGGCTGCGTATTTATCCACGGCTTTTGGTCCGGCAATGGCAATCCCGATCTTGCGATCAGCCGTTCCGTCGCATTTGTAGCCGCAATGTTCGGACTTCACCTGCTTGGCTACGTGCTCTACGTCCAACAGACCATTCACGCCCCGCTGACACCGCATGCCCCACCGAAGCCAAAGAGACCAACGTTTACGTCCGAAATTCAACCTGCCGAAACATGCGGGCCTGCAATATGGTTAGCCGTTGCGCAGCACGTCCTCTTCCTCGTCGTAACGGCACTGCTGCTCGATGGCGGAATGGCATTTCACCATTGCCGCGTCAACGTCGCCGCGCATTGGGTAATCATCTTCGTTGTCCTCATCCGGCGGTTTCACCAGCCAACACAGGTCGACACGTACCTGATCAAATACGGGTTTATCCCGTTGGGCCTTGCCATTGGATTCCTTGCACCCGTCCTTCATCGACTGCTCGGTCACTGACTCCCGCCACCCAAACCAAGTAAGGTTCCATTTGACAATTTCCGGCCAACATTCTGACAACTCTGGGCTAAACGCATTCAGAAATGCTGCGTTGGCTGTCACGTTACTCTTGTTGTTGACACCATTGAGGCGACTGGTCATCCCGTTGCTGCTCATTGCCGCAGTGATATTCGCCCTACGTTTTGCGTACGTCGCGAATCGAAAACTCGGCGCGTTGTTAATTACGTTGGTCGGATTGGGGGCGTCCTATTACATGTACTTGCAATACTCCGCTGAACAGAATTATCAACGCCTGCTCGCTGACCTCAAACCTTACCGCAACGCAACTGTTCGCCGCGAGCTGTTTCCCCTTCCCAAAACCACTCAACTCTCAATTGGCTACGGTGTGACGGATACCGAACTTTCAGTGATTCTTGATTTGGATGGGTTGGATGACATCTCGGATCTTTATCTCGACAATAGTGAACTGACAGATGCCAGTCTCGTGACGGTGGCATCGAAACTTGATTTGAATTACATATTCATTGACTGCGACAAGATCACGGATGCTGCAATACGTGATTTCAGTAACAGATTTCCCAATTGTAGGGTGATTCCGTACAAGCGAGAATTTTATGGCGTCGACGTCTATGTCGCCCCACTTCCCAGCGGCGATTAACCATTAATATTAGTCAAGGCTTTGGCATCGCAAGGTACGGCTGAACCAATACACGGCGGGTTCCCACCTGCCCTACCTCTTAATTCACCTCAGATGGAACAGCCGCCGCCGGACAATGCGTTACGATGGGGAAGGAATACGTTCCGCCAGGGGCATGAGCCCGGCAAACATTGGAACACGCGGCAGAATCGGATCCATGAACCTTAGGCTTGCTCATCAGAGAGGCTTTGCCCGGCTGTGGCAGTCTCAGCATTGATGTGCCGTTCGCGCGTGACCAGCAAGATTCCGCAGGCAACGCCGAGGGTGCCGATGATCAAGCCGAGCCCCCAACTCTCGTGCCGGAGCCAGATGCCGAAGAAGACGCCGAACAGCGGTTGGGCAAAGCCGAAGACCGCCAGTTGGCTTGCCCGATGGCGACGCAGCAGCAAGGTCCAGGTCATGAAACAGAATCCAGAAACCACCACCCCTTGGTACATCAGTCCGTACACAGCATTCGCAGTGATTCGGTAGCCGGACGTTCCTTCCCAAACCAGGCTGGCAATGAGCAGCAACACCGTGCCGACAAGATTGCTCCACATCAGCAGTTTGGCGGGTTCTACCGTAGACAGGGCTCGCTTGGTGTAAACCAGCTTGATGCCCAACAGCCAGGCACTGGCCAACAGCACGCCATCCCCCCAGAGCGTGGCAGGTTGACTGTGTACGTTGGTTTCTGATTGCTCCGGTGGCGAGGTGGCCGCAAAGAGCAAAATGGCCACCCCAATCACGGCCACCGTCAAACCGAGCAGCTTGAGCCAGGTCAACCGGTCGTTCGGCAAGGCCACGTGAGCAATCAATGCCACCCAAACCGGATTGGTTCCAATCATCAATGCCCCATGGGCACTGCTGGTTCGGGTCAGTCCATAGTGAAACAGGGCAATCTGGCAGAACAGCATCAAGCCCAACGTCAGGATCGGCCGCCACTGGTCCGGACGAATCGCAAGTGGCTGACTTTCCCAACGGCACCAGAGCCAGACGAAGAACGATCCCAAGGCAAAGCGGATGGCTGCGGTTCCTAGCGGCGGCCAATCGTCCTGGGTGAACTGTACCGCCACGGCCGTTCCTCCCCATAACGCCGCGCAGAGCAGCGCCAGCATGGCAGCCGGCAGAGCGATCGGTTCGGCCGAAGGGAGCGGGACCACGGTCTTGGGATGCTGAGAATCGACCATTCGGTCCTTGGCACGTTGGCAGGTACGGAGGGAAGAACGCACATCTTACCCGACTTCGTCAATGGCCAAACCCCCTTCCGCCAGTGGCATTTCGAGAGACCGGATTGGGGTTGAACCGGCCAGTGATATACTGTGTCCTAGAATGGCGCGCGGTTGCACGTGATAGCTTTCTTTGATCTCATTCCTTGCAGCACGAAGACTCATGACCGAATTGTTTGCTGACCTCGCCTGGCGTGGTCTGATTCACCAGACGACCGACGACCAGAAACTACCCACCTGGCTCAACTGCAGGGCAACGCACGGTCTACGCAGGCTTCGACCCCACGGCCGACAGCCTGCACGTGGGGCATCTGGTGGCCTTGCTCATCTTGCGCCGGTTCCAACAGGCCGGGCATCGGCCGATCGCTTTGGTCGGCGGGGCGACCGGCATGATCGGCGACCCCAGCGGCAAGAGCGAAGAACGAAATCTGCTAAGTACCGAAGTGCTTGAGCACAACGTGGATGCCATGCAGCAGCAGATGCGGCGGTTCTTGGATTTCGAAAGCACGCCAGCGCCGGCCAGGTTGGTCAACAACTACGAGTGGATGAAGGACTTCAGCTACCTCAACTTCCTCCGAGACATTGGCAAGAACTTCCCGGTCAACGTCATGCTGAGCAAAGACTCGGTCCGCAAGAGCCGGCTGGCGAAAGCGAGGCAGATGACCAGGCCACGGGGCTCAGCTACACCGAGTTCAGCTACATGCTGCTGCAGGCCTACGACTTCGTGCATCTGCACGAACAGCACGGCTGCGAACTGCAGATCGGCGGCAGCGACCAGTGGGGCAACATCACCGCCGGGATCGATCTGGCCCGGCGGCTGCGCAGTGTGCAACTGTACGGCATCACCAGCCCGCTGTTGACCAAGAGCGACGGCACCAAGATGGGCAAGACCGACGACGGGGCCGTGTGGCTCTCGCCGGAGCGGACCAGCCCTTACCAGTTCTACCAGTACTGGGTCAACGTAGACGATGACGATGCCGCCAAATGCCTGAGGTTCTTCACGGAACTTTCGCACGAAGAGATTGAAGCTTTGGACACTTCGAGGGCAACCGAACCGCATCTGCGTCAAAGTCAAAAGCGTTTGGCGGAAGAAGTCACCCGGCTCGTGCACGGCGAGCAGGCACTCCAGCGGGCGCTCAAAGCAACCGGCATTCTGTTCGGCGGCGAGATTAGCAGTCTGACCGATCGCGAGTTGGGAGAGATCTTTGATGACGTCCCCAGTCAGGCACTCCCGTTCGAACGCCTCGGTAGCGAGGGGCTCGGGTTGATCGAAGCTTTGGTGTTGGCCGGGTTGGGCAAGAGCAATGGTGAAGCACGCCGCACCATTGCCCAAGGGGGTGCCTACGTCAACAATCAACGGCAAGCCGATGTCGATACACGGTTGACTTCCGCCCAATTGGCAAGCGAATCCGTGATTGTTCTCCGCACCGGCAAGCGGAAGTATGCCTTGTTACGATTCGAAAAGTAACACGCGCCAATGAGAACCTTCGAGCAGGGCAACTGGTCCGGATGTCAGGCACTGGTCGCAGGACTGGGGTTGCACGGAGGTGGCGTTGCCGCGGCACGTTGGCTGGCCGAACAAGGTGCGGCGGTTTCCGTCACCGACCTGGCGAATGAAGGCGGCTTCGCTGGCTCCTTCTCTCCAAGCTTTGGCTGACCTGGACATCCGGCGGTTCAGGCTCGGAGAACATCGCCTCGAAGATTTTCTCGCGGCGGACGTGATCGTTGCCAATCCAGGCATGAAGCCCCACCACCCGCTGCTGGTAGCCGCACGGAAGCAGGGAATTTGTGTTACGTCGGAGATTGCTCTGACGTTGGCCGCTTGCCAGGCACAAGTGATCGCCGTGACTGGCAGCAATGGCAAATCAACCACCACCGCGCTGATTGCCGCAGCGCTCGCTTCAGGCGGAAAGACCGCCATCGCAGGGGGCAATATCGGACGTAGCCTGCTGCCTGACCTGGCAGCGCTGGGTACCGAAGACTGGGTTGTGCTGGAACTGAGCAGCTTTCAGTTGGAGCATCTTGCTGCGGAATTGGCGACCAGAGAGCCAGCGGACTGGCCGCGCACTTGGCGCGTGGCGGTTCTGACCGGGTTCTCCCCCAATCATCTGGATTGGCACGGTTCGCTAGCTGCCTACCGGCAGGCCAAGCAGCAAGTCTTGGTGCTGCAAGAGGCCGCGGATTCGCTCGCCGTGCTGAATTTGGATGCTACGGAAATGGAACTTTGGCGCCCCTGCCTGCGCGGCCGGGTGGTTCCGCTGGCCGCGGACGGAGAAGTTCCCCCGCTGCGGCTCTTGGGGAAGATGAATCGAGCCAACGCACAGTGTGCCATGACCGTTGCGAATGCGTTGGGAATCCCGCACGCTGCGTCCGCGCGCACGGTGGCCGCGTTTGCTGGACTTCCGCACCGATTGCAATGGGTGGCCAGTATTGCAGGGCGAAATTGCTACAACGACTCCGCCGCAACCACTCCTGAGTCCGTGCTGGCTGCCTTGGATAGTTTCGAGTCCGGCACCTGGCTCTTGATGGGAGGAGTCACCAAGGGAAGAGACCTGAGCAGCTCCTTCCCCCAGGTGCTCAGACGAGCCGGAGGGGTAGCATTCTACGGAAAGGCCGCTGGCGAACTCTTCCCGGCGGCGCAAACTGCCTGCTTACGTTTCATCCCAGCAGGTCGACGACACAAGGCGATGTTTAAGGTTTGCTATGAAATCTAGGAGGGCGTTGGGTGGTGTTACCAGCGCCCTCGTCGGGGAGAATATCGTTCTCTCGCCAGGGTGTGCCAGTTTTGACCAGTTTCGAAACTTCGTACATCGTGGAACTGTGTTCACTGAGTATTGCCAGCAGATGGCTGGCGTTTGACCATAAGTCGGGCTGTGGGGTGACGGTGCAGATTGCCGTGCGGTGACGGTGCAGATTGCCAGGCTCGCCGGCATCAGTCCCGGTTGACTTGCCCAAAAACTGGTGGAACCGATCGCGGCTCGCTGGTACTGTCAGTTGTAAGGCCAGTGATACTCAGGTGATGTAACCATCAGGTTCTCTGCGGGTTGCGTCCGAGTTTGTCTCCACTTCATCCACCCATTCGGGGAAAGTTGCCTGATGAGACGCATGTTGAATTCCTGGATCACATTTGTCGTGATCGCAGGTGTCGCGATTGGGGTTTACTTCGAATTTTACTTCATGGACGAAAGTGGATCGAACCGAGACAAGATGGCGTTACGGCCGGTTGTCGTTTGATCGACGTCCCGAACGCCGTCAAGGAACGTCGCAAATTTGTAGGGTTGTCCCTCATCCCAGCCTACGACGACCTGGGTGTGCCCTGGCTTGACGATGGGGTTAGCGGACCTTATGGCCATCTAACGCAGGGAATTGTTTCGTCAGGCCATCTACATTGCGGCTCGTGACGAAATGGGACTGATCATCCGGGATACCAGCATCGGAGACGTGGTTCCGCAAGACCAGGATCAGATTGGCATCCTGACCTACGATCTGATTCCGACCTTCGATGGCAAGGTCGAGGTCCGGCTTGGGCTCGACACGGCCGGTGACTCGGCCTTTGGCAAATTCAGTAGTCAGTGCGGGCAGTTCATGTCTCACGACTATGTGCAGTTGACTCTCGATTCCGAGCAGGCTTCGCGCAAGGAATTTGCCGAGATGCTGCACCAGGCGGGCTTCGAGGGAAAACCGGCCGTCGCCAGAACCGGAGGCGAGATTGATGCCTCAACGGAAGAACTTCTCGCCACAATGAATTGCTTGGCGCAGCTTGCCGCCCTACGAACCTTGCACGATCAGATTCGCCAACAGGGGGAATCTCCAGAACATCTCGCGGCACTGGTACGCGGCTATGCCAACTTAGGTTTACTGACAGAGTTCTATTGGAATCCATCGCACAAAGCGTACAAGGCCAGGGCGTTGCTCTACGCCCAAAGATTGTTACAGGGAGCTCCGGAATCCGCCTGGCGACGTTGGCATCAGGCGTATGCCTTGGCCATGACAGGTCTTCCCCGCCTGGCCAACAAGCAGATTGAATCGTGGCTCGATCAGCACAAACTCAGGATTCAGTGCCGAACCTTCCTGGGGGAGCGGCTGCTTGAAGCCTACTGCCACTTTGACACGGGAGCAGCTCATGGCAGCCGCTGTCAAGGGAGCACCCGATGCGGAACTTGCCGCGTACCTGGCCTATCAGACGGCGGGTGCCATGGCCCTCCGTCCGCAATCGCTCGGTTACTCACAAAACGCGTTGCCGGCAGTGACCGAGACTGCCAAAAGCCTGCTCGAACTTCGGCCTGATTGTTTTGACGTCTACGACACGCTGGGAAATGCCTTGGAGTTTGATCTCCGCAGATCCATGAGCACTCAGGCTCCCATGGTCTTCGCGACAACGGTCCCCAGCCGGCTGCGTCAGACACCTGGCATGCCTGAGACATTGCCCGAGGACCTGACAGAATCGATCGACCAACTGATGGCGTCCGACCAACAGCAACTCGATGTGAGCGAGCCGTCATTGACGGTGATCGGACGGTCGCTACGTGAGATTCAGTTCTTGCAAACCTATCGTCAACTTCGCTTCTTGAGCAGAAGCTTGTCGGTTCCAATCGACGATCAACTCGAGGCCATGCTGCCGGCGGTCAACAGCCACCCTTATCGTCCAGTCTTGGAAGCCGTTGGCTACCCGAGATCAGCCAACGTTTACCAAGTTACTCGACGAACTCAAGAGCCGAATCGGGCGGGCCGACCTGGTCTGGACGAGTTGGTACGCGCTGGACTGGTGGCCTCAACCAGATGGAGTGTACACGAACGAGCAGTCGTTTTACTGGCAATTCATCTGGGACCATTGTGACTTGATCAGCAGCGATTTGAACATGTTCGTCAACATTCCCGATCCGTTCTTGCGTTCGCATACGTCCCGTAAACTGTTGGAGGTGAGTCCGTTTGACCCCGTTGCCGTTGCTGACTTGATCGATAGCGACTGGAATTTTTCGATGACTCGGCTCAAGGAGTGGAAAGATCGCTTGGACGGCAATCCGGTTTTCGTCACCGCGCTGGCCAAACATTACCAGCAGCTCGGAGAACCCGAGGCTGAACCCTGGCTGAAGAAAGCCATCCAGCTGTCGCCAACCCTCGGTAACTACCTGGCGTTGGCGAAGTTCTATCAACAGCAAGAGAAGATGGACCTGTGGTTGGCTACGCTGGAGTCCTACCTCGAGACGCCGGTTCAAGGGCTCGATCATGCAATCGTCCGCGAGAAGATTGCCTGGCACTACATGCGGAAGAACGAACCGGAGAAGGCCCTGCCATTTGCCGAAGCGGCTGCCGAGACCTGGCGAAGTGCGTCCATGACCTGCGCCGCGGCCTGCCACGAAAAGCTGGGGAATTGGGAAGAAGCTGAGCGTTGGGTCCGCCGCGATGCCGAGCGGTACGACAGTGCCCGCCACCTCTGGTATCACTTCTGCTTGAGAACCGGGCATGGTGACCAACAGGCAGCCCAACAGTTTTGGAACGAACACTTGGAATCTGTACAAGATGCAATGACGCTGTACGAATACCAATCCAACGGACTGCTGTTGCTGCTCGAGGGCAACCTTGCAGAAGCGGCACAATCATTCGAGAAAGCCAGCGCACTCACCAAGTCCCCTTTCTATCCGGCGCATTTGGCCTTAATCTATGCAGAACTCGGAGATCAAGAGAAGCGAGACGCGAGCTTCGCCGCCAGCTTGGCCCGGCATCAAACAAGTTTAGACGAAACCACGGATCCAGCCGTCCAGCAAGACCAATCGGCCCAGGTGAGCGTACTCCATTGGATTCGAGATCTTGTGACCAACGACCAGGATGCTCCGCCAGACCTTGACGCAGTCAAGAAGTCTCTGGCAGGCATCCAAGATGCTGAAGCAATTGCGTACTGTCGGTATCTCGTCGGCAAGGCGCTGTTGATGCAAGGGCAACAGGAAGCAGGGCGAGCCATGCTGACAGAATTTTTGAATCTCGGCTATCAACCCAATGCGATCTTGGGACTGGCTGAGGTCGATCTCAAACCCAAGGCTGATTCGAAATAATCTCAGTTCTCGATACATTTTAATTGGTTAGCATTCATCGGAAAAATAGTGAGCGGTTTTGGCGCTAGCCACCGGTGCGTTGTAGTGATTTCCCGGCTGCACTGGCGGCTAGCGCTGTACCGCTCACAAATCTGTGCGGGGAATTGATTCTCATTTTGGAAATTCGACCTTCATTTTTCCATTGAACTTTAGGACATGCTTCATTCATGACGATCGAGTTTCGTTGTCCCAAATGCAGCAAGCTTTTGAATACGGCGGATGGTACGGCAGGCCGGAAAGCCATCTGTCCAGAGTGCCAGTCCAAGCTCATCGTGCCGGACATGACACCGTCAGCCGCGGAAGGCGACTCTGGCACACGGGGCGCTGCAACCGAGCCGTCGGGGCGGGGTTCTCCGTTCAGTCAGGCAAGTTTTGAGCAGCCGGAAGCTAATCCCTACGAATCACCAACCAGCGCGTCGCATCAACCATATCAAGGGGTTCCACGCTCGCGCAGTTTGGACATTGGCGATATTCTAAGCCGCACTTGGGCTCTCTATACCGACCAACTCGGGCTCGTGCTCGGGGCCAGCTTGCTGGCTATCATCGTGCCGATTGTGATTTCGACGGTCGCCATGATGCTTGGCTTCATGCTGTTCGGGTTGGGCGCCGTGATTGATCCCGTCGTAGGCGTACTCGTCGCGATCGTGTTGATGTTGATCATTACGTTCATTCTGATCGGTGTCTCTATTTGGTTGACGTTGGGAATGATGACCATCATGCTCAAAGTCGCCCGTGGGCAACCAGCGGATTTCGGAGATCTGTTTTCAGCAGGCGAACACATCGGGCATGCGATCATTGCCAGCTTCTTGATCTACATCGCCGTGATGTTAGGAATGCTTGCTTGCTGGGTACCCGGTATCATTTTTGCTTTGATGTTCTCGCAAAGCATGTTTCTCATCATCGACCGTAAAGCCGCTGGCATGGAAAGCTTGTCGATGTCCAGCGACCTGGTGTACGGCAACAAGGCGCAGCTTTTCTTGTTGAACCTGGTGTTAGGGGGCATTTCGATGCTGGTGTCGTTCTTGCTCATCGGAGGAATCTTCTTCCTTCCCTTCATGATGCTCAGTTGGGCGGTTGTGTACGTCCAGCTTTCTGGCGAACCGGGCGCTCCGTACACGCGGTAGCCTCCCCGAATCAGTCTGGGATTCCGCGACCGTGGTCCTTGCGAATGAACCGAATCCTCAATGAGCACCGGCAGCGGAACGCAGCCAGCCTGAATTGCTGGGACGGTTTCGCGGCACATCGCCGTCAAGTGACGGACTTGCTGATCGGGGCACAGCAGGCCACCTGCGGCAGGCTCTGCGTGCTGGGAGCAGGCAACTGCAATGATCTGGAACTCTCGGCATTGTCCCGCGCGTTCGCCGAAGTCCATCTGGTGGATCTGGACGAGCCTGCGGTTCGAGCAGGAATTGCCGCACAGAACCCTGCGCATCCCGAGCGCGTGTTCGTGCACACCGCCGACCTGGCCGGATGCAACGAGATCTTGCGTGACTGGACTCCCGATCTACCGCCGCCCGAGACGGAAGTGCAGCGCTGCCTGAAGGCTGCCGCCACGTGTCCGGCACCGCAGTTGCCTGGCCCGTTTGACGTGGTGGCCTCGGTTGGTTTGCTGACCCAGTTGTTTGATTCAGTTGCGATCAGCCTGGGTGGCAAGCATCCCCGCTATCTGGACGTACTCACAGCCATTCGCCTGCGGCATGTTCGGCTGTTGTTCGAATTGCTCGCACCTGGTGCAGCGGCCCTGCTGATCACAGATTTCGTTTCGTCCAGCACGTACCCATCGCTAGCCAGCACTTCCCCGGCAGACCTTCCTCGGGTGTCGGCACAATTGATCCAGTCACGCAACTTTTTCACCGGCGTCAATCCTGGAGTGCTCCACGCGCTGTTCAAGACCGATGCCGTGATTGGGCCGCAGTTGGAGCATCTGGAAATGTCTCCCCCTTGGCTATGGGATTTCGGACCGCGGACCTACGCGGTGTATGCGATCCAGGCCAGATGCCGCCGGTCCAACTAGGGCAACCCTCGGAATGCCAATCCAGGGTGCCGTTTTCTGCTCGCGGCGAATCCCCAGTTGGTTCCCAGGTATGGTGAAGTCGGACCGAGTTGGTTAAATTTAGGGACAAAGGCCGACACGGTTCGGCACTTGGCCGCTTGGTGAAATTGGCAGACACGCAAGATTTAGGATCTTGTGCCGCAAGGCGTCGGGGTTCGAGTCCCCGAGCGGCCACTCACTCCCCAAATTGCTGCGCGCCGGCGTTGTCCTAAGGTAACCGGCGAACAAAAACTTCCGCATTTGCAACCCGGAGATGACTGAGCCAGGCTGCTACGCCGCGACTGGGAATTGCCGGAGTTTAGCTCACCGCAAAGAGCGCAGAGACAAGAGTCCTGCGATTCGGCAACCTGTGTTGGATTGGTTTTTTCCATCGACCGACTGACAGCTTCTGGAACAGCAAATCGACAAGACACAAAGACTCGCAATTGCGGCAAATCTGGTTGCGTTCCACACCACCAACCGGCCACAATGAGGGGGAGACAATACCTCCCACAATCCCCACACGACCAGTCCATTCCCCGAAGGCACTTCTACCGATGGTGCGTTGTTTTCGACTCGGCACGTTCGCTCTCTTGTCACTGTTGACGCTGGGAACCGCTGCGCATGCCGAGGACAATCATCCCCTCTTCTCCCGGCACGTACAAGCGGTGCTCAGTCGACTGGGGTGCAATGCCGGAACCTGCCATGGTGCGGTGCAGGGAAAGAATGGGTTTCGGCTGGCCCTGTTTGGCGGCGATCTCGCTTTGGATGCTGCCGAGTTGATCCGGGACGAAGCCGGACGGCGAATCAGTTTCGTTCAGCCTGAGCAAAGCCTGCTGTTGCTCAAACCGACAGGCCAGGTGGCCCATGGTGGTGGGCAGCTGAT
>CALOEH010000221.1:0-12321 GCA_942492195.1 uncultured Planctomycetia bacterium
CGATGGCATTCCCGGGGGGTAGCCGTGGACCGGACTCGCGCGGCGATGTCCCCGAGGAGTTCGGTCCGTGGAAGACGTGCTGGCGGAAGTTCGGATGACTGGAATGCCGACGGGACGTTGGCTGACTCTGCACCGACTTCAAGCGGCGTTTGAGCGCTGCGGTGCGATTGACGATCGACTGTGGTGCATCGACGGGACAACAGTCGTGCGGTGCACGGTGTGCAGCAGGTGGTGGAAAAAAACGACCCAGAGGAGCCCGTGACCACGCATTAGGCCGCTCTCGCGGGGGTTTTTCGACGAAGAGCCATATTCTTTGTGACGGGCAATGGGCTTCCGCTTGGCTTCCCATTTGACCGCAGCCCAATGCACACGAGTCAACGGTGCTGGACAAGTTACTCGTTTTGGCGGATCAGACTCTTCTCGACGAAATGGTGAGCCGAGTTGCGTGGCCATTCTCTCTCGGTGGCGACAAAGGATATCGGGCTGACTGGATCGATAAGTACTTCTTGGATCTGGCATCATTCCGGTGATTCCCTCCAAAGAGAACGAAGACCGCACCGCCCGACCGGTGGAGTTCGACAAGGAGAAATACCGGCGTCGCAACGTCGTTGAGCGATCTCATTGGCTGGCTCAAGGAGAGCCGTCGCATCTATTCTCGCTTTGAAAAAACAGCGAAGAATTTCGGAGGCATGCTCAAGCTCGCCTTCATCAGGCAGTACTTGAAGTATGAACTCGTTTAAGCCCTTTTGGGACAGTGCCTAATGAGTCGAGCGGACAGCGGGTTTCGCACTCCCACCTGATCAACAGGCGTTCCGTGAACTCACCGGTTCCGGAATTTCCTGCCCAAGATCGAGCCGCAACGTGCGAATGACCTCCTGAGACTGTTCTCTGCTATCGTGAGGGTTTGCAGGAGAATGGGCCGATTGGGGATACAACACATGAACGCCACTCGCAAACATCGTACTTGGGCGCGTCGCTTGCGCTGGGGGGTCGGCCTACTCCTCTGGCTGGCGGCTGGCGTAGGTCTGTGGATTGGCGGACGCACCATCGCTTCGCCCACCCATAGCTACTCGCAGGTGGTTCCCACCTTGTGGCAGTTTGCCACCGGCCGACGCCCCGTGGTATCGCTCAAGTTTGCAGAACCGGCCATCGTGCGGGTGGGAGATCCGATTTTTGCTGCCAATGCCCATGGCGAATTGCACCAGGTAGGTGAGATCCATCGTGTGCTGCATGGCGCAGAGTCTTTGGCCACCTCGTCATCCGACACGATCACCCAGGGCGAAGCTCTGTTCTATCCCCAGTTTGTCGAATCGCACAAACTGGCCGGAGACGTGGCAACGCCGTTCCCCTTGCGATTGACTTACTACGAGACTCCGAACTCGCTGGACTGGGTTGCCAGCACTCTACTCCCACCGGAGAAACGGGCGTTGATCGCTCGCGAGATCGCGCTGTCTTTCGAACAGAATCGAGACGACGTTCTGGCAGCGCTTCAACCCATTGTCGAGGCAACGCTGCGCGAGTCGGTAGCGGTGGTCGAGCAGGACCTGCCTGGGGTGCTCGAAAGCAACCGCTCACGCTTGATTGAGCTAGGCAGCAAGTACCAGGATGAGATTGTGCAACGCGAACTGATACCGTTGGCCAAAGAGGAACTTTGGCCGATGGTGCGCCAGCGAGCCCAACCTGTTGCCGAAGAGGTTGGCCTGGAGTTGTGGCAAAAGCTCAGCGTGTGGCGATTCGCCTGGCGCTATGCCTACGATTCCATCTCGTTCTCCGATCGAAAACTCACTCAGGACGAATGGCAGCGGTTTGTGGAGAACGATGCCATGCCAACGTTGACCGAACACGCGCCGCAGTTTGTAGCCCTGGTGCAGCAGGTCATGCGTGATAGTGCGAACAACAAGAAGGTGCGAGAAGTCCTCCGTGCCAACTTCGGCAAGATGATCAATGATCCCGAGCTGCAGGGTTTGGTGTGGGATGTGATCCAACAAACACTGGTCGACAACCCGCGGATTCGAGAGGTGTTGGTTCGCAACTGGTCAGGCCCTCAGGCGAAAGCAGCCTTCCAGCTTGCTTCGCAACGATTCGAACCCACCGCCCGGCGAATCGGCGATCTGATTCTGGGGACGCCGGAGACCGGCATCTCGCCTGAGTTTGCCCAAGTGCTGCGCCATCAAGTACTGGCCAAAGATCGTCGGTGGTTGCTAGCAGAATGGTTGCCAGATGAGGATCTTCTGCCAACCAAGTCCGGTCAGGCGCTTCTGGTTCGCCGCGGGAAGCCGGTTCCACCACTGCCGTTTGTCCCCCCAGAGGTTGTGAATCACAACACCCCCCACTAAGGGACCGCGAGTCAATTCCCGGCATGTTCTACGGGCTCGTTTGCTTGCCTGGCGCGGTTGTGAGGAGTAAGATCCAGATTGTTGGAAGTGTTTCGGATGCGGGGTGCCAATTGCGATCTCCCGCTATCCGCGTATCCCAGTCGCGTCAATCGCTGGTGGAGTTTGAAATGACGGTAGAATCTCGTTCGCTTCAGGAAGAACAACAGGTTGCGACTTCGGACCAAACTCAATCCCCTCCTTCCGCGCTTGCGAAGGTAGTCAATCTTGTCCGGCGAGACAGCCAGGCTGCTCCTCAAAAATATTTGGACGAAGTCGTCGTCCCGCATGGTGGCGAGTAACCACGCTGGAGAAGAAGGGACCGTGGAGAAGAAGGGATTGCGTCCGAATCGTGAATGGCGTTTGGTTCGAGACTCGGACATCCCTTGGAAAACGCCTGCGGTCTGTCGTTGGTCCCAACACCAAATAGTATGGAGTTTCTCACGCGCGGGGTCGTATGAATTCATGCCCCCAGTTTTCGTAGAGAGGGGGCGTGCCTGACCGTGTTCGAACGCTTAATCGGGTTAGAAACCGAGTACGCAATACGCCCCGTTCGCCGATCGGAGAAGACGCCCAGGGCAGGCAACCAACGGCTTTTCGAAGCATTGGTGCGGGCGTTGAAGAACCGAATGTCCACGGCCGAGGCGGCCCACCTCAAGACAGGCCACTTTCTCGCCAACGGAGGAGCCGTTTGGTTTGAGAGTACCGATGCCTCGGATCGGGCGGCTGGTTTGATCGAAGGGGGAACCCCCGAGTGTCGCCAGCCACGTGATGTGATTGTCTACCAACGCGCTCAAGACAAACTATTCGCCGAGGCTTCACGAGCGTGTTCGCAGCCGCACCGATTCTGCCTGATCAAGAATGATCGAGATAGTCGCGGCAATATCTACGGCTCGCAAGAAAACTACGAAGCCACGCTGGCAACCGGGCCCTTGCTTGCCCTGTGGTGGGTAGGAGCGGTCTTGCTGATCCCGCTCATCCTGACCACGTGGCTCGGGACCCTGCTGCTGGTGATTGCTTGGGTAGCCATCTTGCTAGTGTTAGGCATCTTCGCGTTGACCACCTTGGCCTGGCCGAAGTCTTGGCACCCGCTGCGCCAGAAACTATTCGGTTCGCTCGCCGGGGAAGAGATTCTGATTCCTCGTTGGTTCGAAGTCACGGCCGAGTTTTCGCTCCTGATCGTGGTCTTTCCGCTAACAATCTTTCTCTACACGTTGTTGCGACTCATTGCGTTTCGGCGACTGCGGGCACAATTGACGCCGTTCCTGCTTAGCCGTTCGGTGATGTGCGGAGCCGGCATGCTCGATGACGACGGTCATTTCCATCTGGCCGACAAGGCTGCCGGGATCAACTGCATGGTGGGGTTTGGATCGTTGTTGAGCGACCACCCGCTGTACACGTTTGGACACTTCTTCAAAGCAGCGGTCTACCAAACCTGGACCGTTCCGCGGAGCTATTTCAATCTGTTCCATCGGCGGCATCGTTTGCAGTTGGCGTTGGGCGATTCGAACATGGCTCAGGTGGCCGAATACCTGCGAGTTGGCACCACGGCGCTGGTGGTCGAAATGATCGAAGCCAACTGGTTGAGCCAGGTCCCTCGCGTCCGGCAGCCGATTCGTAGTTTGCATGCCATCAGCAGTGATCCGGATCTGCGCGTCACGGTACCGCTGGTTGGCGGAGGTTGCATGACCGGATTGGAACTACAGCAATTCTACCTGCACGCTGCTCAAGAGTTCGTCCACGCGCAACCATGGAACGCCGAGGCCCACGACATCGTCCGGTTGTGGGAGTCCACGCTCAAAGCGCTCGAAGAACAACCTCAGCGACTTTTCGGCTCCATTGATTGGGTCACCAAGCGGCACCTGATCGAAGAGGCGGGAGATCAGGCCGACTGGGAAGCGCGCAAGAAGATTGACCTGCGCTACCACGAACTGAGCAAGTTTGGCTATTTCGCTCAGATTGATGCCGCGGGTTTGGCCCCTCACGTGGTCGAACCAGAAGAAATCGAGCGTGCCTTGCGTGTCCCACCTGCCGGGACGCCGGCTACGACACGCGGCCACTTCATTCGTGAGTTCTCCCTCAGTGACGAACCGCTGCGCGTCAACTGGGACTTTGTCATCGTTGGACGATGGTGGAAAGCCCGGGTCTACCGACTCGGGCGGTTCGGCCACAAACGTCGCCGTCCCGCCGCGAGCGAAGTGGTGGACTAACGAGGTAGCACCTCGAACCAGTGTAGAACAGTTGTCTCAACTGTTCACGAACCAAGAACGATGTCTCAGATGCCCCAGCAGGTAAACAGCTGGAATAACTGATCTGCATAGCCGTCCTCGCTTGCGTAGGCATCGCCGAACTGCTGGTTGTCGTCCCCTACCCCAGCATGCCCACGCAAGCGAGGGCATGACACCCACGCTAAGACTTAACTCAAACGGAACGGCTTCTCTCCGATAGAGTATCCCAAACGCCGCGACAAACCGGCCCGTGCGAACACTACCGACGCAGATTCAATAGTTCGTCCAACATTCGCTGCGTTGTATCAATGGTTCGCGTATTGCCTCGGTATTGAGTTGAGGCAAGAATCAAGTCGATCAGGTTACCGCCGATGTCGGTATTCGAAAGCTCCACGGCACCTGAAATGATTCGCCCAATCCCCTGTTCGCCAGGGTTTCCAATGATCGGAAGTCCTGAGTTCACGCCGGCCGCATAGAGATTCTCACCTCGTTGCTCGAGCCCCGCGTTGTTGGAAAATCGGGCGAGTTCAATTTGCCCTAGGTCTCGCGAAATACCATTGGTGAACACACCGGTGATTCGGCCATCTTCGCCAATGATATAGCTCGAAAGCGTACCAGGAGGCGAGCCGTCTTGTTGTGTGGCAGCCATCGAACTATTGGGTGCCGCAAGTCCTGAGAGCGCGGTGAAGTCTAGTTCAAATTCCAAAGGAGAAGCAGCCGACACATCTCGACGGTCCACGGAGACGGTCGATTCGGTGACGGAGATGACCGTTCCTTCGCCATCGAAAGTAATGAGTCCCGTCCCCACGGAAATTCCGACGCCACCCGCAGCCGACTCATTGTCCGGTGAGTCCGCGAACCAGCGATAGGTGGTCGAGTTGCTGGTGCGGGACTCCTGCACAGCCGTGAGACGGATAGCCACCGGAATTCCCAGGCTGTCGTAGGCTACCATGTCTGTCACGGCACTCTCGCCCCGTGCCTGTTGCAACGTTCCGAACGGCATGTTGACGTTGGACACCGTTCCGGACGCGCCCTCGAATTGAAGGCTTGAAAGCGATATGTCTAGCGAGTTGTCCACGCCATTGTTTCCCACAATCTGAATGCGCCCGTTGTTGACCACCCCGCCGGCAATGATGGTTCCGCCGTTGATGGTGTCAATGGAAGCAGGAACTGGATTCACCGGATCCACGTTCGTGGTCCGGATGCCCATGGACTCTTCCATGAAGTTGACGAGATCCTGCACGGTACTGGTTGCGGTGACCTCAAACTCCTTGGTATCCAGATTTCTTCCCCCCTTCTTCCCGGTGAAGCGGAGGGTGCCTTCTTCGGTGAAGAGATTCTGATAGTTGTCCACGCCGTCCAGGCGAATAACATCGAGCAACCGAGTTGTGGAAAGGCTGATCTCTGGGCCATCAAAGTCGATGGCTTGTTGCGTAGCCAGTTCCGTGTCCGTCATCCCGTCAATGAACGACTGCGTCGTGCCAGCTTGAGCAGGAAGCTCCGCCACCAGATGGAAATCAGCACTATCGTTCGCCAACGAGCGATAGATGCTGATGCTGTCGTATCCGTTCGGAAGGTCTTCGAGAGCAGGCAGCCCGTCCAAAAACACCCGACCGTCCCCTTGCACCGTGACTTCAATCGAGGCTGGTGAGGGCCGGCTTTCTTCCAGTGCCCCCACGCTGCTGGAGTAGGTAACGCGGTAATTGTACGTGCGTTGCCCTGTTGGATACGCAGGGAGTTCCAAGGGATTTGCCCCGGAATTCTCGTCGATGGATGCTTCGGAGATGTTGTCGGTAAACGTGGTGGTGGTCCGATCGTTGATTTCTGTCAGCAGGAAGAACTCTTGCGGAGAGTCATCATTGGCACGATAGATCCGTCGCCCTTCGACCCAGGCATACGCATCGCCAGCGGGGGGGGTGGCCAGATTGGTCAAGTTCACTTGTTCGCCAACACCCACCGTAACCGTCGAGTCCGTGGCCGCCGAGTTGACCCCAACAGGAGACGGCGAACTCTCGTTGCCATTGCCGTCAATGTAAACCACGCGATAGGTATACGTGTCCGCGTCAATCACACCACCGCCACCAACATTAGCGGCTGTAGGTTCCGTAATGGGAGCAAGTGCCGGCACCGGGTTGGCAGGAAATGTCGCAGGTGCCCCAATGGACGAGTCTCCCAAAACGCCCGTACTGATAATGGACGCCGTGTCGGCCAACTCGCCGTTCGGCTTGAGCGTTCCTTCCAAGGTCACATTGGTGGTTGCCTGAGCGACCGCAGCCGAACCGAGCGGAATGTTGATGGGCTCGAGCACGGTAGGCTCGATCTGAAAGTTGTCATCCACGCCATAACCCAAGACTCGATTGCCGTTGATCGTGACCAACTGATTCGAAGCATTGGTTTTGAACGCACCGTTGCGCGAATAGAGCGTCTCACCGCTCGATCCTTGCACAATGAAGAACCCATCTCCTTGGATGGCAAGGTCCGAGGCACTGGAGCTGACTTCAATAGTCCCTTGGGTAAAGTCTGGTGTGATCTCTGCCACGCGGGTTCCAAGTCCAACTTGCCGCGGATTGGTACCACCGCTGCCCAAGGTAGGCGTGGAACCCAGCGATTGAGTTTGTACGAACTGCGTTGCAAACAACGCCTGCGATGCCTTGAAGCCGACCGTGCTGGCGTTTGCCAGATTATTGCCCACCACATCAATGGTGGTTTCGGCAGCGGTCAAACCGGTCAATGCGGTACTGAGTGCGGATGCTAGACCCATGATATTCCCCCAGAAATTTTCGAATGGTTGATCGTGGCAGATGCGTGGTTGAGTTCCGGCATCGCCAGGCAATGATGGATGAAAGGAGTCTCTCGATTGATTGGTTGAGCTACGCGCTGGCTCCTAGAATTTCGCGCACGTTTTCGATCCGTGCCGTCGCCTCGCCAATGTGGAGCGAAACTTCGCCGCCTGCCACTGTGATACGGTCCACCGTCCCTTCGACAGAGTTCCCATCGTCATCCAGCGCCTTCACGCTCCGGCCGACCAAGGTGCCGGCACTCGACAGGTTCTGGCCAAGCAGAACGGCTTCGAGTGTTTCCTGCATCTGGCTGGTTGCCCCGATCTCGCGCATCAGCGAGACCTGCTGCAAGATCTCCGAGTTCTCGGCCGGTGCCAGCGGATCTTGGTTCTGCAGTTCGGCAATCATCAATGCCAGGAAATCATCGAGATTGACATCGCTCAGGGCGTCCGCTGATGATCCCTGACTGCCTGCTGTGCCTGACGAAGAACTCGCACTACCGACTTCCATGGTTAACTCCCGTTTCTTGTGAATTCGTGCATCGCGAGGGATTTCAGACCACCACGTCCAGTTGGCTGTCGTCCATCAACGTATCCGCGCGGTGATGTGTTGAAGTGGATGGTTCGCTACTCGCTCCCGCTGAGCCAGATGGTGGCCTTGGCGCATGGGAGCGGTCGTGTGGCGAGTCCTGAGTTTGTTCGTTCTGGTGCTGCAAGGAATCTCCCCCTTGCTGCTGGAGCAGTTCCACCTCGAAGTGCTCGATATGAATGTCATGTTCTGCAAGCTGTGCCTTCAACTGCGATAGATTGTCCAGCAAGGCCGACTGCGCGGCAGGAGTTTCAGCCTGCAGGTGGGCAGACATCGCGGCACCACGCATCTGCACTTCAATCCGCAACGTCCCTAACTCAGGTGGCGTCAGCCGTAAGCGAATCGGTCCCTCTCCCGCATTCGCGCGCTGAAAGGCTTTCGTCACACGTTGAATGAGTTGCATCCGCTGAATCCGGTCAGGCCGGTTCTCCGGCGAGGGGTTCGCGCCCAAGCTCTTGGCAAATCGCTCCGCCAGACCTCCCTCGCCACTGCTCTCACCTCCAGCGGTTGGCTTCGCTGCCGCAACCGCCTCGGGGCGGACATCGGCCACCGCCTGACTGCGCCGCACTTCTCCAGGAGTGCGAACTTCCTCCGGTTGGCCGGCGACCAGGACAGCAGGAACCGGAATACCATTGGGGTCCGCAGACTTTGGGACTTCCTCAACGGGCCCTACTGATCGGTTGCCAACCTCAGCCGCACTGGGCTGCCTGGCTGCCATTTCCGTTGGAGTCGCGGGCTGTTGGTGAGGCAACTCGTGCGCACTCGCCGAAGTCTGCCGACGAGAAGTCTTCCGAGAACGTGGGCGTTTGGACGTCTCCTCCTCCGAATCAGCAGGTGCGTCTTCTGCGCTTTCAGCTTCAGCATCAACGCCGAGCGGCAGGTTGGCTTCGTCTTCAGCGACGGCAGCATCCTCTTGCTCGACGCTCTGCCTTGCGCCGGCCGTTTCGCTTGTCTTGTGAGATTCGTCGTGCGTCGCTTTCACCACAACGGGGGCTTCATCCGTCAGGCTCGCCTCCTCAGCGACCACCGGAGAAGCCGACTCGACCTCCGGCGTATCGTCACTAGCAGCACGCTTAGATGCCGGAGTTACCTGCTGCGGAGGTTTGGTTAGTTCCGCCCTCTCCTTCTCCGGCGAGAGCGGTTCACCGTCGGCAACTTTTGCCTCATCTGACAACTCTTGCACAGATGGGTCCTTCAGCACTTCGCCCCCGACCACCCCCTTCGCAGGCTCAGCGGCCGCTCCGACTGCTTCGTCAGTAGGTGCATCCGCTTGGATGCCTGAGTGGTTCTCAACGTCAGGTGCGGCAAGCTTCTCCGGATGATCGGCCGAGGCAATGGTTTCCGCTGCGGCGGGTTCGGCAGAAGTTTCGCATTCCTCACACCCGGCCGGAAGAGACGCCTCGACCGCAACCTTGTCTGGTTCCGGCTTTACTTCAACAGGCACACCCCCGATGAGAGCCGGATCGACCTGCTCCACATCTTCAACCGTTTGCTCAAGCCCTTCGCTCTCCACGGCGGTCGCCTTGGTGGAATCGGCCGGACGCTCCTGTTCCGGTTCCTCAGCAGGCTTAGACCGCTCTGGACTCTCCTGACTGGCATTCTCAGCGCGCGGTGGATCAACCTCCGGTGACGACGATGATTCCGCTTTATGCGAAGCGAGGTCGGTCGGCCGAGGGGGGCGATTGTCAATATCGCTGAGCAAGCGACGAAAATCACCCTCTTGCGAGCGCGGACTGCCGAGCGGAATCAGAGATATGATATCGACCGGGCTTCGCGGCGAGTTTGACTCGATGGGCATGGGTGCCATGGGCTGCAGTCCTCGTACGGGATGCGGCTCCTGTTGGCATGCCATGCCTTCGCGAACTCGAACGACTGCGAGACACTCGCCCGCCTACCATCATGACGGTGGGCGTTTCCAGTGCAGGCAGCTTATCGTTCTTTCACGATCTGATCGACACGACCAGCATCAGGCTGTCCCTCTCGAATCAGGTCGAGAATGCTGGCAAGTTCCTGTTCCTCTTCAGGCGTCTTGAACTCGCCGGCGATCTTGGCACGCTTCGAGATGGGCATAGCAACCATGAGCCGTACTACAGCATCTATTTCGCCGTTTTCGATCATGATCATGAGCTGATCTTTGGCCTGTTTCGGTTTCAGGTTCTCAACCAGAACTCGTGCGTTCTCTAAACCCTCTGCTCGATTGCCTGTGCGCCATTTCTGGATTTGTTCTTCAAAATTCTTATGAACTTTGGTTGCGAGCGCTTGGTTGGACTCTACTTGAGTTTGTAGATGTACAAGAGCCTGCTCTTCTTGATAGATGAACTGTGCGCGCAACTCCATCTGACGCAGCTTGAGACCTCGCTGCGCAGACTGTTCTTCGATAGGAGTCCCGTCCGGCTGGAACGCATTTTCATCATCACGGCGTTCGAATAGATCAACGCCGTGTGCCACAGCGACCATCTGCGCCAGTTTCTGTTGATTGAGTTTGCCGGATATCCATAGAGCGGCAACTCCAATCATCAGCGCCAGGACAGTCGCCATGCAGAAGTATAAAATGGTTCCCCAAACGGCACCTACGAGCCGTCCCATAGATCCTCATCCTGTGAGCGAAACCGCATGACCGCCACCTCGTCGATGGCCTTCATTTCCAGGCGTTCTAGTTCCTGGCGTGCCCGCTCCGATTGCGTTTCACGCAGTCGTTCCAACACGCGCACGTCACGGTCCGCTTCGGTTAATGTCTTGCGAACTTTCTCCACTTCAATGGATAGTTTGTGTGCGTTCTCCATCAACTGCAGTTGCTTGCTCTTTAGAATCAATTCATATCGCTCTGATTGAAGCAGCCGATCGATATCAATCCCGTTGTCTTTTGAGCGATGTAGTATGCGATTATTTTCCATTTCTGCTGATAACGATTCTATCTCGCCATTTATTTTTTCCGTAGCCTGATGTCCGCGCGCCAGCACGGCGCGTAGTTGGTCTCGTCGTGTTTCACGTATCCGTAATAGTGTTTGTAGTCGAAATCGATATCTCGATGACAATCAAGCACCTCGTTAAGTTGCTGCCGCGGCGGTCGCTGGAGTCTTGGCAGGAACGTGGCTGGCCGCAAGTTCTATTAGTTTCTGCTGTGCGTCCGGCACGGAGCTGAGTTCGTGAATCCCTTGCTTGAGAAACTGCCGGATAGGCTCGCGGGCGGCAATGGCCGAATCGACCAGCATGTTGCTGCCGCGAGGATACGCACCCACCGAAATCACATCTTCGTGCTCTTCGTAGGTTCCCATCAGTTCGCGAATCGCTTGCGCTGCGTCCGCTTGCGACTGAGGGATGATGGAAGTCATGACCCGGCTGATACTTTGCAGGATGTCAATGGCGGGCCACTGCCCACGAGCTGCCAAACGTCTGGAAAGCCACGTGTGTCCGTCTAGCAATCCGCGAACGCAATCGCCGATGGGCTCTTGGGGATCGTCGGCTTCGATCAGTACCGAGTAGAATGCCGTGATGCTTCCTAACGCCGATCGGCCGGTCCGTTCGACCAATCTGGGGAGCATGGCAAACACGCTGGGCGGAAACCCTCGCGTGGTTGGAGGTTCGCCTGCTGCCAGTCCGATCTCGCGTTGTGCCAGAGCGAAGCGTGTGAGTGAGTCCATCAGCATCAGCACGTTGCTGCCGCGATCCCGGAAGTATTCGGCAATTGCCGTGGCCGTAAAAGCGGCACGCACTCGCAAGGCGGCCGGTTGATCACTCGTTGCCACCACCACAACGCTGCGCTGCAATCCCTCTTCGCCTAGGTCCCGGAGGAGGAACTCATTGACTTCGCGCCCGCGTTCACCAATCAAAGCAATCACGTTCACGTCGGCAGACGTGGCTCGAGCCATCATGCCAAGCATCACACTCTTCCCAACGCCTGAACCGGCAAAGATTCCCATTCGCTGACCGCAACCGCAGGTGAGCAGTCCATCGATCGCGCGCACTCCGGTCGAGAGCGGCGTGTCGATCGGGGGGCGGTCCAGCGGCTTTGGTGGCATGCTGTGCAGCGGCACACGCTGGCTGAGTGCCGGTGCCGGCTTGTTGTCCAGAAAAGTGCCCATCCCATCGACGACGCGTCCGAGTAGTTCAGGCCCCACTTTCACAATCTGCGAGGTTCGCCTGAGCACGGTTCGATCTCCGCGGCGGACCCCCATCATGTCATCTAGGGGAAAGATCAGGGTCTCTTGATCGCGGAAACCGACGACTTCACCACGAATGCTTCCGCCTGATTGTCGGCAGACCTCAACCAGCGCACCCAGCGGTGCCGGAAAGCCGGACACGGCAATCGTGGTGCCTACCGTGCGAACCACACGCCCTTGGAAAGCGGTAGGA
>CALOEH010000222.1:0-69559 GCA_942492195.1 uncultured Planctomycetia bacterium
CAATCCCAAAGTCTTCGCAACCCGGAAACAGCAACGCCTGGCACCGGCGGAGATGTTCGCGAATTTCCTGATTGCTACGCCAACCCAATAGTGAGACCGTCGGTCCACTCCGCTTGGTCAATCGCTGACGCTCCGGGCCGTCTCCGACAATCAGCAACCGACGCCCCATGGCATTGCAGGCATCAATAGCCAACTCGATTCGCTTGTACGGCACCAAGGCCGAAACGCACAGATAGTAGTCTTCTCGCGAGGTCGATAGGGCATCAGGCGTGTAGAAATCGCAGTCAACCGGGGGAAAGACAACTTCGCTGGTCCGGCCATAGCTCTCTGAGATTCGCTGTGCAACCGTTTCGCTAATAGCCACAAACTGCGTCACCCGCTCGCTGGTCCGTTGATCCCAATCCTTGATCCGGTCGAGCAGTCGATGCTTGAGCCGACTTCCTAACTGGCGATCGAGTCGCAAACGCTGCCATCCGGTCAGGCTGCCAGGTGCTGGCACGTACTCGTTTCGTCGATGCCACGCGTATCGCATCGGGGTAAAGCAGTAGCACAGGTGAGCGGCGCCTGCCGGTGGCCGAATCCGGCCAGCCACGGCATGGCTAAAACTGATCACCAGGTCCACGTCGGAGGGAAGTTCGAAGCGCTCAATCGCCCGAGGCATTAGTGGAAGTAGCCAACGGTAGTAATGCCGAACACCCGGCAGCCGCTGTAAGCTGCTGGTGTGAATGGACATCCGGTCGATGGCCGGCGAAGTCCTGCCAGGAAAGTGCAGGAGTGTGTACAACTCAGCTTCAGGGAACTGCTTGCAAAGTACCTCCAGGCACTTCTCTCCCCCACGCATCCCAGTCAGCCAATCGTGCACCAAGGCAATCTTCATGGCAGATCTCTTCCAGAGGACATACGAATCCGAGCCCCGCCGCAGTGCGGTTCAGGTTGCCTACTTCTGCTAATCCGCAACCATGTTTCACGTGAAATATTGGGAGCTCTTTGCGCAAACACCGCAGGCTTCCACGTCAACCAGAGATTGCACTGGCCTACTGTGTCCGGTTCGCACATCGCAAACATCGGGCACTTGGTCAGGGTGAGGAATACTCCCCTAGACGCCAATCTGGGTCAAGAGATGTCTTGCTATCGAATTACCCAGCCGTCCGACCGCGGGGGGCGACCACGGAGGCCGACTTGCTGTCTGGCATGCGAGCAAACGTGCGAATCATTGCTGCCAGCAAAGAAGTAGCGGTGCTGGGACTTTGAGTTAGACTAAACAGCAGGGCGTGGTTTCCATTCTACTTCGATCGAATATTCCCTAGTACGTGATTCGAGGCTGCGGCCTCGTTCGAGTCGGATCATGGCCGCAACCATTGAATCAAGTTCGAAGAGTTCTTACTCCCAGCCAAAGCCGGTGGAGTTTACCTCGTGGCCGGTATTCGACGAGGGACTCAGGTCACTGTGGATGATGGGAACTATTGCCAGTGTGACGGGGGCTGTGTACGTGGTGGTTGGGGTGGGGGGCTGGCCTGACCGTTGCGGGGCTCATGTGCCTGGCCGCCTGGCGTTTCTTCCTGCCGACGCGGATTGAGATCAAAGAGACAGGCATTTTCCAGACGGTGCTCGGCCGCCGCCGCCGATTGGCGTGGGAAACCATTGGCCACTGCGATGTGTGTCGCCACGGCATTTTGCTCACCCCTGACCGTCGCCACACGGGCCCCCTCGAGGCACTCCGCGGAGTCTACATCGCCTGGGGCTCGCGACAGGACGAAGTCGTTCGGATCGTCCTCTTCTATTTCGAACGGGCCCGACGCCATAACAACGAGGTTGTTCGCGCTGCAGGCAAGCAGGCCAAGTAGGCGTTGCGCGTCTAGTGGTTTTCACGACACGGCCCGCACCAGAGTGGCTTCCAGGCTGCCGAGTCGGTTCGATGCAGCGAGATCATGGTGATTCAAATTGGCGAATTAAGCGGTCAATCTGACGACACCCGGAATTTCTCCTGAATCATCGATTTGACGTAAACATTGTTCATCACGGTTGTTATGGGATTCTTGGCGAGTTTTGGCATGGTGCTTGCATAGTCTCTCCATTGCGTTGGCAGCTCACAACGAAAGGCAAGGGTGAGCAAACCATTAGCAAGTAGCGTCAATTCCAACCAGAATGGAGCATTGAGATGACTATGCTTAAGAGAGGAATCATGATCTTCGCCATCGCCGTTGGAGGCTTGATGGCATTTGAAACCACTCAGGTTGAAGCCAGTCCATACGGATGGGGAAGATCAAGCTATCGGTCCAACTATTATTACCGTGGACCGTCGCGGTATCGCTCGTATCGACCCTCCTACCGACCGTATTATCGGTCCTATACCCCGTACCGGTCGTATCGGTACTCGCCGTATCGAGGATATGGGTACTACCGAGGCTACGGCTGGTAACTTGCCCTGATTGAGCATCAGTTTGATGGGTCGTTCCGCGGCCACCCGGTTGTGGCCGCGGAGCAAAGTGTTTTTACACAATGTGTTTCTACACGGAGTCAAAGCCTGAGCGGCGAACGATTTTCCGCTCCGGTTCAATAGCAGGCCGCTGATGCTCCCTTCCGAATTACCCAGCGAATCGATTGACGAACGGTGTCGCGCCGAGTTCGAGGCCGCCTGGTGGCGGGGAAGCCCGGTTTCCATCGAAGGATGTCTGCCTGACGTCGCCCAGGGGAGTTATCTCGCGACGTTGGAAGAGTTGGTGTGCATTGAGCTGGAATTCACCTGGAAGCGATGGTCGACGCAGACATCAAATGTTGCGAAGGATGCGGAAACAGCTGCACAGCCCTGCGGCATCGAAACCTATCTGCAGCGGTTTCCCGAGCTGGATCGGCCAGAGATCGTACGCCGGTTATTGCGTGAAGAGTTTTTCCTCCGCCACCGCTATGGTGACGGCCCCAAGGCGGATGACCAGTCTCGACGGTTCCCCAGTGTTTATACCTCGCACTTGAGTCAGGCTTTTGGGGAACACTCCTTCGAGAGTGCTTCGGAGCGTGGGCGTGATCCGTTCGAAGATCATCAATTCCCGCTGGAAATTGGCGACTTCCGGATTGTGCGAAAGATTGGCCAAGGCGGGATGGGGGTTGTATACGAGGCTGAGCAGCTTTCGCTCTCGCGACGTGTGGCATTGAAGCTGTTGCCGGATCGCCGCGACAACGCGAACTGGAACGAGTTCATCCACCGCGAAGCTCGGCTCACCGCAGCGCTCGACCATCCGAACATTGTGTCGATCTACGAAGTCGGCGAATTCGACGGTCGCCCGTACTTTGCCATGAAGTACATCCAGGGAGTGACCCTGGCCGAGCATCTTGAGACACATGGAGCGCTGCGGCCTCGCGCCGCCGTGCAGATGATGATTCCCATTGTCAGGGCTATTGCCAGGGCCCACCGCAGCGGTTTGCTCCATCGCGATATCAAGCCGTCCAACATTCTCATGGATACCGACGGTGTGCCGCATGTGGCCGACTTTGGCCTGGCGATCTCGAGCCGGCACGAAGAGAGCATGGAGGAGTTCGGCAGTTTGATCGGCACCCCTTGTTACATGTCGCCCGAACAGGCCGCAGGGAGCGACGCCACGGCACAGAGCGATGTGTACGGAATCGGGACCGTGCTCTATCAAATGCTGACAGGACAACCGCCGTTTGTGGCAGAGACCTCCGCCCAAACCGTGCTGATGGTGTTGGAACAAACCCCAGTTTCGCCGCGCCAGCAGAACGAGGCGATCAATCCGGTGCTTGATCGGGTGGTACTCAGTTGCCTGCAAAAGGACCCGGACCTTCGTTATGAAAGCGCGGATGCCTTGGCAGATGATCTCGAGGCCTACCTGCATGACGAACCAATGAGCGTCCGACTCAAAAAGCCTGGCGATCGTTTCGCGCGGATTATGGGCGAAACGCAATATGGTGAAACACTGCTGCAAGATTGGGGCGGCGTGTGGATGGTACACGCTTGCGTCTTGCTCGTGCTTTGCTTGCTCACATTCGGCCTATGGCACGCCAAGTTGTTGACGCACCTGGCACTGTTCGGTGTGTGGCTGGCCAGCTATCCCTGGTCCATCGTGTTTTGGAAATTGCGAGGGCCGGACCGGCGTCTATCGTTCATTGAACGGCAGATCGCCCATCTCTGGATGGGTGCCAACATCAGCTGCGGTTTCATTCTAGGGCTCGAAGCGCTGCTGCGGCTTCCGCCACTGACGCTGGCACCCTTAATGGCGTTGGTGGGAGGAACTGTCTTTCTCCTCAAAGCCAGTTTGCTTTCGGGTGCGTTCTATCTGCCAGCGATGGGTTTTTTTCTAGCCGCCCCGCTGATGGTATGGTGGCCTCAGTGGCAGGTGCTCGTGCTGGGCGGCATTGCCTGGGCATCGCTCTTCCCGATTGGCCTCAAGTACCTGCTGCTGCGACAAGAGTCTCACCTTCAGAAGTGATCTGAGTCGCACCCGAACCTCGAACGCCGCTGAAATCTGATTTCTGCCCACCGATTGCTGGTCGAGACTGTCTACCAGAACTTGTACCAAGGTTTCACTTGTGGCGGGCGGCCCCGATTGAGCATGTCTTCAAGTGCTGCCATCGCGGCATCCATGGTTTGCTGGCTGACGTCTCGATCTGGCACGACGCAGGGATACATCTTCAATTGGCTCATGTCCAGGTCTTCATTGGATTCTAAAGCCTGCAGAATTGCATTGGATTCCGCGGTGTAGAGACACAGTGCCTGGAAGTCTTCCTTCGAGAGAGTTTCACTCAATGCCACGGCGAGTGCACGGGCACGGGAATATGCTGGAATGGACATCAGCGGAATGTCGGTTTCGACCTGGCCATCGCCTCGCGCGCGAATCACGGTTGGCGAATACTTCACGCCATGCGGCTCGAAATAGATACGACCGAAGGCGATGGTGGCGAACGACTCGGCCTCATGCACCAGATTGGCGTCGTATCCCTGTCGCACCATTTCTTCCATTAAAGAATCGATCGATTCGTACGCCGAAAACTGCTCGGCGAAGTAACGGATGGTCCGTTCAAGCTCCGCTCGTCGAGAGATCTCGGTCGAATTGCGGGGAAACTCGAAAACCGCGAACCGCGTCAAATACCCGAAATCAGGCCCCTTGGCATCGGCGGGCCAATCAGGATCGTGGTGGGAAACATCGTGGCCGTCGATCTCGAGTTCACGATGCCATCCTTCATCTCCACTGGAGAGGATCGTTGATTTCGCCAAGTGGACTCGGCGCGGCGCGGCCGATTCGGCAGCAAAGCGAAACCAGGGTTTCGTATCGTCAAAGGTTGACTGAAGCTGATTGTCATCA
Source organism: uncultured Planctomycetia bacterium (assembly GCA_942492195.1). Classification (GTDB taxonomy): domain Bacteria; phylum Planctomycetota; class Planctomycetia; order Pirellulales; family S012-138; genus CALOEH01. The sequence goes on from CALOEH010000222.1 coordinate 5,316, forward strand.
AAGCCGCGTGCGATCGACGGTCCGACGTAGGCACGCAAGCCGGGCAGTCCATAGTCACCAGGCGAGTAGCCATCTGCCGCATCGCCCCCCGCAACACCCGCCTGACAGGTCATACAGACCGGTTTCCCATCGACGAATGACTTGATCGGTCCGGCAACGCACGTGATCCAGATCATGGCAACTTGAGCAAGTGCGGCTTCGCGGTCATCTCCAATACCGTACAAACAGGCGTCGAGAACTTCTTCGTCATGCTCGGCAGCGTGGTAAGCACGTGCACGTGCACGTGCGCTTGGACCATCCCCTCATCGGGCTGTGCCCTGTCTTCTAGCTTGATAGTCAGAGTGACGCGGCCGTCAAAGAGTTGCAACGCATCGTCGGAGCGACGGGTCCAGCCGCCTAGGTCGCCGCCGTGTTCGACGACCCCCTCCTCAATCCGTTCCAGCAATCGCTCTGGATCCGACATCAATCCAAATCTCCCAGAAAAAAGGGGCTGGGTCGCTTCCGCAATGACTCCGTGCTCAGGTCGAATCTGCGTGCAAGCCCTCGGCGTCGAGGCTGGACCGCCATGCCTCTTCAGCTCGAAGATTATCCATGCGCACAGATGGAACCGCAAGAGTTACGGCTGAGCGGCACTGGCATCTTGCAGTGCCGGGTCAGGCGTTGCCAGATATCACACGTCGCGTCACACGTCACACGTCGCACGTCACATGTTGCCCGATATGGATTCGACTCACCCCGTAGCCTAGAATTGACCGTCATAGCAATCCCCGCGACTGAGCAATTTGGATGACCCAACGTTGGGATTGATGTATTGAACGCCCTACTGGACCGCATGCCCACGCAAGCGAGGGCATAGCACTGTTGGCACCCGTTGCCAACGAGTTTGTCTTCATGGATTGAACTTCGAGGAATGTGATCCGTATGTCGAACCTGCCGGAACAACGTGCCGTCTCGCGCCGTGAGGTACTCCACCGCTGTGGGATGGGGATGGGATTGGTGGGTTTGGCCGGTTTGATCGCCGACGAGGCCGCCGCCGAATCGAGCTCCTCGGCACTGGTGCCGCGCGTTCCCCATTTCCCCGCCAAGGCACAACGGGTGGTGCATCTGTTTATGAATGGTGGACCCTCGCAGGTCGATACGTTCGACTACAAGCCGCTGCTGGCCAAGTACCATGGTCAGCCACTGCCGGATGGCAACCTGCGCACCGAACGGTTGACTGGCGGGTTGATGCAGTCGCCATTTACGTTCCGGCAGTATGGAGAGTCAGGGCTGTGGGTCAGCGACCTGTTTCGGCAGACCGCACAGCATATCGATGACATTGCCGTGATCCGCTCGATGCAAGCAGAAGTTCCGAATCACGAACCTTCGTTGATGTTGATGAACTGCGGCGATGGCCGGCTTCCCCGCCCCAGCGTCGGCTCGTGGATTACCTATGGGCTGGGTTCCGAAAACCGCAATCTGCCAGGCTTTATTGCCATGTGCCCCGGCGGTTATCCCATTGTGGCCACGCGCAATTGGCGCAGTGCTTTTTTGCCGGGCGCTTTCCAAGGAACCTACCTGGATACCAAAGAGACCGATGTCACCAAGTTGATCGCCAACATTCGCAACAAGCAACTGTCTCAGCCCGAGCAGCGGACTCAGTTGGATCTCGTTCGGGCACTCAATGAGAAACATCGCCAAACGCGTGCCGCGTCGCCTGCCCTGGATGCCAGGATTGAATCGTTCGAACTTGCCTATCGGATGCAGTCCGAGGCGGCGGACGCGTTTGATATTTCGCGTGAGACCAAGTCCATGCAACAGATGTACGGTGCCAGCACACACGGCCGGCAATTGCTGATCACGCGAAGGTTGCTGGAACGGGGAGTCCGTTTCGTCCAGGTTTGGAGCGGTGCTGGGCAGCCGTGGGATAACCATGCCAAGATTGAGGACAATCATCGCAAGCTGGCCGGACAGTGGGATCAGCCCATTGCGGCCTTGCTGGGCGACTTGAAGCAGCGTGGGATGTTGGACTCGACGCTCGTGCTCTGGGGGGGCGAATTCGGCCGAACGCCCGTGGCTGAGAAGCCGTCGCTCGATGGCCGTGACCACAACCACTACGGATTTACCTGTTGGCTTGCCGGGGGTGGTGTCCGAGGCGGCTACGCTCATGGGGCGACGGATGATTTTGGTTTCCGTGCCGTCGAAGATCCCACGCCGGTGCACGACCTGCATGCTACCATGCTGCATTTGCTAGGATTGGACCACCGGCAGTTGACCTACCGCTATGCCGGCCGAGACTTCCGCCTCACTGATGTGGCGGGCAATGTCATCCGCCCGCTGCTGGCATGATGGCACGCTTTCTGGCCGATAACCTTCGTTACCGCCGAACCTGGGTTGACCCTCAGTGGCGAGCATCCGTACGATGCCGACCCTGAATAGATTCTCCTGGCGGCGCTGCCAGCATTGCTGGCGGTTCGTAAACCCATCGTTTGCGAATCCCTGCCGTTTTGATCCCGGTTTAGCGGGGCCGATGCCATTCGTCGCGTGGTGCGATCGAGCTGGACGTTGTTCAAATGGTCCTTAGCGGTTGTCTTGATCGCCGGGCTGGTGGGGATTCCCTGGATTTATCGTGAGCTGGATAACGAGATCCGGCGACAGGTCGAAGCCCGCTTTGCGGCTCACTATTCGGGACTGCTGGTCTCAGTGCAATCCGCCCGACTGGTGGAAGGCGAAGGCATCCATATCAAAGGGCTGAGGATCCTTGAGCCAGGGCTGGAAGCGGCACATGCCGAGCTCGCCTACGTGGACGAAATGATCGTTCATTGCAGCACGTCTCTCAAGGATCTGGCCTCGGGCGACTTGCAGTCCACGCGGGTGATTTTGCGGAGACCCCGTTATCGGGCGTCGCGCCAGTTCGATGGGGGCTGGAGCATTCAGAAACTGTGGCCTCCGCCGCAGTTCAGCAAGACCCCCATTGAGACCGTACTCGAGAACGCAACCTTCGAATTCATCGACGAGTTGAAACAGCCTGCCAGTCGGTTCGTGCTGCGTGATGTCAATCTTGCCATCACGCCTGAAATTGCCGCGGAGGGAGAACCTGCTGCGGACCCACAGCAGGCAACCGTGCAAGGTTCGTTATCCGCAGACCATGTTCGGCACGTTGAATTCTCAGGCCGGTTGAATCGAAAGACCATGCAGTTGCAGCTTTCTGGCAACGTCGAAGGTTTGGATATCTCGCCTGAGTTGCACGCCGCGCTGCCAGCTCAAATTGTCAAGCCGCTAGCACCGCTGCGAGCCCTTAGGGCCAGGGCGGGGGCAGGCTTTCGGGTGGCCTACGATCCGCAAGCCGTTCCGCCCGTCTCATTCGATCTACAAGGCAAGGTCGAACGCGGCCGGTTGGATGATCCCCGGCTCCCCTACCCACTGACCGACTTGCAAGCGACCGTGCACTGCACCAACGACCTGATTCAGGTCACCAACGCTTTTTGTCGAAGCCGGCAAACAACCGTTCGCCTGGGCATGCGGCGCGAAGGGCTCGGGGCTGACCGGCCCATGCAGTTGCAAGTCTCAGCCCGGCAACTGGTGATCGATAGGCATCTGGTAGCCATTCTTCCGGAGTCGTTGCGGGATGCCTGGAAGAAGTTTGCCCCGACAGGTGAGGTCGATGTGGACGCCGATCTCCGGTTCGACGGCGCGCGTTGGCATCCCAGGCTGGATGCCAAATGTTTGGATGTTGCCCTGACCTACGAGAAGTTCCCATTCCGCTTGGAACGGGGCGCCGGCACGCTCCGGCTTCATGATGATCTGCTCACCATGGATCTCACGGCCTATGCCAACACCGACCCGGTACGACTGACCGGCGCGGTACGCAGCCCCGGCCCCAACTGGACCGGTGTGGTCGACATCAATTGTGCCCAGTTGGAATTGGGCGAAGACATCTTGGCTGCGATTCCCGACCCTGCTCGCCAGGTGGTTCGGTCGCTGCATCCGCATGGCGTGATCAGTGGCAATGTCCGGTGCTGGCAACGAGATGACATGATTCCGCACAAGTCCTTGCATCTGGACCTGAAGAACTGCTCGGTCCGCTACGATGGTTTCGCCTACCCGATTGATGGCGTGCAAGGTTCCATTGATCTTCTCGATGACGTTTGGACCTTCTCCAATCTCACCGGTACCAACTACCCTGGCCGCATCACCTGCCAAGGCAAACTGCAAGGGCAAGGCCAAGAGCAACTGCTCGATTTGCAATTCACCGGCACCAATGTCCGCCTCGACGAGCAACTTCGGGCCGCACTGGATACCTCGTCACAGCGCGTCTGGGGCGAATTACAACCGCGCGGGGCAATTGACATGCGGTGCCAGGTGCAGTTCAGGACGGACCCACGCAAGCTAGATGTTTGGCTGACCGTGAACCCCCGACCCGAAGTCACGTCGTTGCAACCAGTCGGGTTTCCCTACCGACTCGAGCAGGTGCGCGGACCGATTACCTACGATCACGGCGTGGTCAAATTCCAAAACCTCAAGGCACAGCACGGAGCCGCCACCGTGCAATGTTCGGGCACCGCCCAAGGCAGACCCGACGGCGGTTGGCAGGCGGCATTTAGCCACTGCATGGTGGACCGCATCAGTATCGACCGAGATCTGTTGGCAGCGGTGCCGACGAGCCTCAGAAGCGTCTTGCTAGAACTCCGACCGAGCGGAAAGTTCAACCTGGTGGGAGCCATGGGCTTGGGCCAATCTGGGGCTCCCAGTGCTCCGATCACGGCCCAGTGGGATGCGGATGTCTTCTTCCACCAAAACAATCTGTTGGCCGGCGTGCTGCTGGAGAACCTGCACGGCAGCGTTCGGCTAACGGGGCGGCTTTGACGGAATCCATACGCTCTGCAACGGCGAACTCAATCTCGATGCGGTGACATACAATGAATTCCAGTTCACACAAGTCCGAGGTCCGCTATACATCGAAGACAACAAGGTGATCTTTGGATACGGCGCTCAGCCTGCCGTTCGCGGACGTCCTCCGCGGCATATCAGCGCCAAAGTGTTTGATGGGAATGTGGTCGGAGACGCCTGGGTGGTGGCCTCGGACACGTCCAAGTACGCCTTGCAAGCCACGCTCAGCGATGCGAGCTTGCAGCGGTTCTCCGTCGAGACGGCCCTGGCGGACGAGCGTCTCTCAGGCAAGGAGTTCGGCACCGTAGATCTGCGCGGGTCCGGCAGTCCGGAGCTCACCGGAACCGGCAATCTGCAGCTTCGCGATGCCGACATCTACGAACTTCCGATTATGGTCGCGTTGCTCAAGATCCTCAGCGTCCGCGAACCCGACACCACGGCATTTACCAAGAGCGATATTGATTTCCGGATCGATGGTGAGCATATCTACTTCAGCCGACTCAACTTCACAGGCGATGCCATCAGCCTCGTCGGAAGCGGCGAAATGAATATGGATCGAGACGTCCGCCTGGCGTTCCATGCTTTGGTAGGGCGCAACGACATCCGCGTTCCTCTATTGAGTGACGTCTTGGGCAAAGCGAGCGAGCAGATCATGAAGATCTACGTTGACGGCAACCTGGATGCCCCACGCACACGTAGCGAGTTGTTCCCTGCGGTGCGCCAAGAGCTGGAGCGGATCCAAACCGAGCTCCAGCGGATGAACGTCGCTCCAACACGAACCGCGGACGCCGCTACGCGAATGGGCCAACGCTAATTGACCAAGCAACTGGCGAAGGGGCTCCGGGGGCAGGAGTGAAAGCTCCGCCATTGGGTATCGCCAACTACTTCGCTTCCCAGATCGTTAGCGATTCGCCGCGGCCTCGTCAGCCGTGGGAATGTTGTTGAGAGTGTAGTAAGCCACGTCGTGCAGCAGCGGCTGACCGGACGCTGAGCGCAGTCCGGCGGAGTGTAACTCGTGAACGTGCCCTCGCTGCAGCTGACTCACGTAAAGGCGTACACTCTGATTGTCTTCGCCGACCACGGCTTTGGTCACCTCTGGCTCGGTTTGATCCACCTCAGGGCTGCCATAGCTGGATTGATAGATGTAGGTGTACGTCGAAAGTTGGTAACTCGCAGGGTCTGCCGCCGTCTGCGGATTCACAGGCTCGGTAAATGTCAGTTCGAAACCATCCGGCATGGCATGCATTTCATGAATTTCGAACGGCGTCTTGCCAGTCCACTCCAGACGCTCGAGCGCAAATGGCTCACGGCCTCGCGAACCCCAACCGCGATTGGTGCCGCCAACCCAGAGCGAACCATCAGCACTTTGCATCATCGCCAGATTGCCTGACGAGAACCCTTCGCGGAACATGAAGCAGGCTCCTTGATACCGGCCGGCGACCTTTTCCAAACAGCAACGCATGATGGTGCTGTGACTTTGATCTCCCACGAAGAGCTGTTTCTCAAAGACGCCAAACTTGCCGGCAGAAAGATCGCAAACGATGCCGCTGGCCGACTTGCCCATCTTGTTGTAAGGGAGCAGGATTGGCGGGGGGATCAATTCAGGAATCTTGTCCGCTTCCACCATCAGCCGGCTTTTGCTCACTGGATCTTGCGGGCGCGGGCCCATGTTTTTGGCAAGGTCGTACCAAACATTGCCAGCGGGATGCCCTTGAAACGAGCCTGGCACCAGATGCTTGACGGAACAGGTTCCATTCCAGGGACCTTGGTTGTCCGTGTAGAAGACGTCCCCCTCGGCGTTCATGCCCATCCCGCCTGGCGAGCGGATACCGCTACAGGTTGGGACCGCTTCTCCCTGCTCGTTGATTCTCAGGCACCAACCGCGGAACTCGGTGTTGCTGTTGAACGAACCGGTCAGGCAGAGCGTTACCCAAAGGTTGCCATCTTTGTCGAACTTGGAACCGAAGGCGTACTCGTGATAATCCCCGGTCACCCCCCAGCTATCGTTCACGTTCTCAATCAAGTCGGCGCGCAGATCGCCGTCGGTATCTTTCAATCGTGACACCTCGCAGCGCTGCGTGGCATAAAGCCAGCCGTCACGGTAGGCCAGGCCGAGTACCTCATGCAGGCCTTGCGCGAAGAGGTGGAACTTGACCTCGGTGGGCCGGTCCGCGTCGGCATTCTCTACCAGGTAGATCTCGCCCCGTCGGGTGCTGACGGCCAGCATGCCGTTGGGCAGTTGTTCCAATCCGCCTGCTTCGAGCACAATCCCTTCGGGAATGGGGATCCGCACAATTCGATAATAGTCTTCTTCAACCGGTGGCGTAGTTGCTGCGGTTTGGGCAGACGCAGGCCATGCGGCGGAGGCGAAACAAACCACCAGTGACAACAACAGTAGCTTCGATCGAGTTTGCATCAGCAGATATTCCTGAAAATAGTATGGAGCCAAACAACGCGTGCCGTGTGAGCAGCTACCAGACGAATTCTTCGACAAGGGTGGCCTTCCCCTCGTCGAACTCGACCGGCACGCGCAGTTCGAAAGTGTTTCCGGTCACCACAATCACCGGCTTAGCCCGGCTGGTGAGCTTGAGCCTGAGGGTATCGTTGACCAGATAGACCCCCTCTTCCTCCGTGATGCTGCTCCCCTGGGCAGCACGAAAGTAGTATCCCTTTGCGTCGTCATCATGGGCCGAGAGCGTCAAGGTTCGACGCAGCGAAGGGTAAGGCTCAGTGGCCAGACCTTGCGGGAAGTCTTCAACGTCTACATCTCCCACCTGATAGCGAAACACAGGGCGTCGCTCGCTATCGAATCGGTAGCCGCCGAACCGGTACGCTTCGTCCTTGGCATCCGCAGGCCAGGCCGCATCGGCACCATCCAATTGGGCAATCGAAGGTCCGGCCGGGAGCGTCATGATCTGATCGCCGAGCGGAGACTGAAAGCCAGGGCCCCGGCCGATCCAATGTTTTGACGCGTCAATGAAGGCCCCTTGCCAGATCAGCGCCAGGCGTAGGTTCTCTGCGTCGAACGCCAGATTGGCTTTCTCGGGATAGGCCACCCCAATGGCTCGAGGGCCGGCTCCTTGGATGAAGTTGCGGTAGATCACCGGTTCGTCAATCGCTTTGAGCTCAATCGCATCCCGACTCAAGCCGAAGGGAACCGCCGCTTGTGGCCCGTCTGCCAGGTACAGCCAGACGGCGTCAATCTGCTTGGCCGGATCGCCATCCAGCAGGTTCTTCAAGAACGTCTGCCCATTGGGCCAGGCGGCGGGCATTCGGGTGCCAGGGCGGTAGGCCTGAGGGTTGAGCATGTACTGCCGATACCAATCGTGCTTGAGCCGCCGGGTCATGATCGCCATATCAATGGATTGAATCCCCGTGGCTTGAATCCCTTTGAACTGATGACACTTGACGCAGCCAAACACCTTGCCGCCGACCATGTGTCGGCCGTCCGCCTTGACGCGGCGTTCCTCACGGGTGAAGTCACTCAGTTCGACAGGAGGAGCATGATCCAGCGATTCCAACACGGCGGTCAGGTGCCCTACGTTATCGGCTCCAAACTTCGGCATCCGTGTCAACATGTACGGTCGATCTTCGGCCCCGTTGGCGAACAGCCCTTTGAGCCACTCAGTCGTGAGCTTGGCCCCAGCGCCGTCGAGTCGAGGAGGGATCCGACCTTCGTCCCCCATCTCTTGCTGCGTGGTCTGGAAGAACGGCTGCCGGGCATCTTCGACACCCCCAATCTTGTCTCGATCGTGGCAGGCGTAACAGTTGAAGGTCAGCAGCGTCCGGTGCAATGCCTGATCCGGCGTGGCCTCAGGCAGTTGCCGGTTGTGCACTCGCCCGATGCCGGCAACCAAAGCGGTGCGCTGATCTTCACTCAGTGCGAACGTAGGGTTGTGTGCCTGTGGCGTCAGGCTGAGACAACCTCCTGTGGTCCGCAGGTTGGCCAACGAAGGAGTTAAGTTGAGACTCTCCGCAGACTCAGGCAATTGCGAACCTTTGAGCTGATGGCACGCCGCGCAGCCGACGGTGTTGAACAACATCTTTCCCTGTACGGCAAGTTCAACATCAAGCACCAGGGCGTCAGGATTATCGACGGATGTTTCTGCGGCCGCTGGTTCTGGACGATCACGGGTTAGTGAGATCAGCGGAGCCAGCGATTGCTCGGGAAGTCCAGGGCCGGCGATCCGCACCTCAAGACTGGCATCGCCACCAGAATCAAAGTAGTCCACGGCAACTTCGTGCGGGCCTGCTGCCAGTTGGAGTTTGCCTTCTTTGCTTTGGTGCGGATGGATGCCGGGGTTGTTGATGATACGTTTGCCGTCGATGAACAGTTGGCTGCCGTCATCCGAGGCCAAGGCGAATCGGTATTCGCCCGCTTTGTCGAGATGCAAGAATCCGTGGAACTGCAAGGCGAATCGCGTGTCGCGCTGTGCCACGGCCAAAGAGAACGCCGGCGCCACGCCTGTGGCCTGAGGTTGCAGTTTGTCAAACTCAGGAAGTTCCCCATAACGGCCTTCGTAGTATCGGTAACTCATGTTGGGTTCGAGCTGCGCGACATTCTCCGCACTGGCTTCGCGAAGCAAGTAATGGGCGACATCTTCGGCCTCCTTGCCTAAGTTCAGACTGGGCATCCTGCCTGAGGGTCGAAACTTGTGAGGGTTGTCCAGAAACGCGGTCAGCCCTGCAATCGTGTACTTGTCCACCAGGTTCCCCAACGGAATGCTCGTGGCGAGCTGAGCCATTTCACCTTGTTGCGGTTGGTGGCAGGCAATGCAGCCCGATTGGTGGAATAGAGTGTTCCCTTTAGCAACTCGTTTGGGATCGACACTCTTGTAGGCCACGGCTCCGGTGCTGGCCAGATACTGGACCAACGCTTCGACTTGTGCGGCCCGTTGGTCCGCGGGGAGTGTGGCGAACATGTCCGGCATGGTGGTGCCAGGCTTTGTCGCATGAGGGCTACTGAGGAATTTGCGAAGATAACCGACTCGCACGCGCTGGCCCACTTCGTCGAGCACCGGTGCCTGTTTGACACCCAGACGCTTCTTGATGGCAGCGTCTGGCGTGTGGCAAGAGATGCAGTTCAGCTCACCCAAGAGCATTTCACCAAGCCAGGCCTGATCTTCGTTCGCCGAGGAGTGAAAGCGTTCGAAGCCGGGAACCACAGCATGCTCAGGAGTTGCCCCGCAAACGGCTGTCGCCATACCAATCAGGCAGGTCGCCAAACAACCAGCTCGCAGCAAGAAGAAATACAACGCGTGACGCATTCACAATCTCCACAAAAAAGTCGAACAGTTTTGTCCCAACTGTTCAGAATACGCTTCGGGTGCAATTGCAGGTGAACAGTTGGGACAACTGTTCGACATAACTAACGAGTCGAACCAAGTTGCGCGTCTGCAAACAAGCAGTTCCTCTCTACGTTGCGCCAGATGGCACGGTAGTCATCACGACGGAGGGTGACGACTACATTCCCAGTCCAACGGAGGAGTGCCCAACGGTTGGGCCAGCCTATTGTAATGTGCGGTTCGGCGAACTGCACAAACTTGTTGGATTGCGATCAACCTGGGGCATCGGATTCGTAGTCTGTCATTCAATTCCCGGGCGTGATAGATGGCTTGATGCTTCATCGATCGACAGGACGAATCAAGCTCAGAAGCTCGGCTCCGTCGATCAGCCGAATGCGGTTCTTGGAGGCGAACTCGATGGCGCTATTCGTAAAGCCTCCTGAAGTCACCACGATTCCTGCATCCGCAACCGTGTTGTTGACGTTCGCGAGAAGCTCGCTGATGATCTTGATGCCAACCTCGCGGCTCTTCCAGTACTTGTATAGAACCAAGGTTGTTTCACTTCCTTGGGTGAGCCGCATATCGAATTCGTCGGTGGGTTCTAACTGCCCGCTATGCTCGACCTGGTATCCACGTTGACGAAACGCATCGGCCAGCGACTCCTTCAATTCGCTCCCGCTTAGCTCGCGGATTCCTTCGATACCTGTCTGCGAAGTTCGCTGTTGACGCTGGATCCACTTTGCGACCTCCGCGATCAGCCACAGCGCCAAGATGGCACCGGCCAACCAAGGGGCAAGCTTCACGAAGAAGCCTGAGAGCTCGTTGGCGTGATAGTAGCCAAGCATCATGGGGTTGAGCCAACGGGTCAACACATACGCGCCGGCGGCCATAACCGGTCCTGCCCAACAAGGAGCCCCCATCAGGTAGGCAAGAGCCGATGGCTCACGTTGACTTGGGCTCATGATTACCCCTCTCGCGATTCAGAGCGACCGGCCATTTGGAGACTTGGGGCTTTCGCTCGCCCGCACTGTCAAAAAGGCAGGGATGCCCAATCGTTAGGCAGGTGCATTGTAATGTGCGGTGACGTCTACTGCACAAACTTGCTACCGACTGGCACTTGGATTTGCAGCGTTTTATGAGAGTTGCTGATCGCCATGGACCGAACGCCGGTGCCTGAAACCAAGGCGCGGCACAGCAGTTGCTATGCAGAGCCAGCACGACGTCTCGGAACAAGACGCCGTGGCACGGGCCTGAACCACTACGTTGACGTTCTTGCCCAGCGGTAAAGTAAACACTCCCGCGCGGACGCTATCACTCAGCGAGCAGGGAGAGGCAGAAATTCTCTTTACTACCAGTTGCCGGGTAGGCTATTCTCAGCCTCGGGCCACAGGACGGTAGGGGATTCCTTTTTTGCAAGGAGCAGGTCATGACGACCGATCAAAACAGCACACTGAAAGAATCAATGACGTCTGGCATGTTCGTCGAGTTCCGAGACTCGGACGGACACACCATTGCCACCGAAGCATTCTTTGACTGGAACGGCAGCCCCGTCCCTGCCGTGGGCGAAGTCATGTGTTGTGTCGTGTTCTCGCGCCAGACCGGCGGTAAAGAAAAACTCTATGGGCGTGTCCGTCAGCGGCAATTCGACCTGCAGCGTGACGAACTGGGGGCATCCTGCGTCTGGCTCTATTTGGTACTTGAGATTTGCGACCGTGAAGATCCCCGCCCGGTGCGCGGACCTGTGCAGTTCTCCAACAACTAGTCACACGGCTGAAGTACTCGAAGCCGCCATGGGGGGATTCCGGATCCAGCTCCAAATGCCAAGGGATGGTCAACGGGAACTCGCATCCTCGACGGCAAAGAATTCGGTGACTTCGGCCAGGGCGTCGAACATGAATCGTCCGGCAGAGTAGTGCCCGGCGTTGTACCAAACGATTCGTGGTTGACCGAATGATTCCCAGAGCGAGTCCGTGCAGGCTTTGGGAATGACTTCGTCATACGCCGCGTTGAGCATCAGCACCTGGCGATCCCCCAGTCGATCGGCGTAGGTCACCGGGTCCACCTGCTGAAACAATTTGATGAAACTCGCGCGCGTGCCGCCGTTCTCGAGCCAATCACCGCGGAGTTTGGCCAACTCCTTGGACTGCCAGGCAACCTGGCCAACGTCACCCCCTGCGAGCATCAGACAGGCTTTCTGGAAACGTGGTTCGATGGTGGTCACCAAGGCCGAGGTGATTCCACCCAGGCTGATACCGAAAACGCCGAGTTGATCGGGATCAATCTCGTCTTGTCGCGCCATCCAAGCCGTTGCCCTGCGAATGTCGAGTACGGCCTGAGTCATGCCAGCGACGGTTTCTTCAGGATCGAACGAGACCATCCGTCGCCGCACGCCTGGTTGTTGACGAGGTCCATAATACGGCAACTTGAGGAACAACGCGGCGACGTCGTGATGCGCCAACGTGCGGGCAAACGCCCTGGCTAAATCGAAATCGCCTCCCAAGATATGCAGCACCACCACACCGGGATGAGGCCCTGGCGTGGTGGGGGAGAACAGTTCGCAGTGCACCGTGTTGTTGCGCTCGTGCGGAGTAACAACCGGCGAAGGGAACGTGACCAGGTCAATCTTGATCTTCTTCGACACCGTCGGCTGCGGCACACTCCGGAAAGCAAACGTGTCCGCTTTCAATCGAAACTGGGCTGGCACGTCCTGCTCGCTTTGGTCCGGTTCGAAATGCACCGTTCCGTGGCGAACTGGACTTTGTCGATTCAAATCTTGTTGATGGGCATCTTGTCGAGCCGGCTTGGACGCTTCCTCGCTGGTGGCAGGCTCGTCACCTTGAGCAATCGCAACCGAGATTGCCAGCCAGGCCAATAGGGTACGAACGGTCGCAAGTTGGAGTCGTCGTAATCCATTCATCCTGTTCGTTCCCTCAAGCCGCGGTTGATCTGATTTCAAGAATCTGATCTCGAGAGTTATCCTGTTAATCGTACAAGGCCGGGCCTCGTCAAACGCTAGGTAATCTCGAACCAGTAAAAATCGTGAGGGCCGAGCGTGAGGAAGTAGGGCAAATCGCCGATCGGAGGGAACCGCACTCGGCCGAACATCTCGACCGGCACCCGACCGTTGAACATGGAAAGATCCAGTTCGACCGGCTGGACAGACTCGGCCAGGTTGGCCACGGCCAGCAGGGTTTCGTTCTCGTAGCGGCGAACATACGCCAGGACACGCGTGTTGGCAGGTTCGAGAAACTCCATGCTTCCCCGGCCAAACACCTGATAGCTCTTACGCAGGGCAATCAGCCGTTTCATCCAATTGAAAAACGAGTGCGAGTCGCGACGCTGGGCTTCGACGTTGATGGATTGGAACCCATAAACCGGGTCCATGATCGGCGGGGCGTATAGTTTGGCAAAGTCCGCTCGGGAGAAACCTCCGTTGCGGTCACCGCTCCACTGCATGGGAGTCCGCACGCCGTTGCGATCCCCCAAGTAGATATTGTCCCCCATGCCAATCTCATCACCGTAATACAAAACCGGCGTGCCAGGGAACGAGAAGAGCAGGCTGTTGAGCAGCTGTATCCGCTCCCGGCTGTTTTGCATCAGCGGTGCCAGCCGCCGGCGGATGCCGACGTTGATCCGCATCATCGGTTCTTCGGCGTACTTCTCGTACATGTAGTCTCGTTCGTCATCGGTCACCATCTCGAGCGTTAGCTCATCGTGGTTCCGCAGGAACAAGGCCCATTGGCAGTTTTCTGGAATGGGAGGGGTCCGCCGCATAATTTCCACAATCGGGTGGCGGTCTTCGCCACTGATGGCCATGTAGATCCGCGGCATCAATGGGAAGTGGAACGCCATGTGGCATTCGTCACCACTACCAAAGTAGGGGAGCACGTCCTCAGGCCACTGGTTGGCTTCTGCCAGCAGCATGCGGTCTTCGTAGTTCTCGTCCAACTCCCGGCGAAAGTCCTTGAGAATCTGATGCGTCTCGCTCAGGTTTTCGCAGTTGGTATTGTCTCGTTCAATCAAGTACGGCACCGCATCCAAACGGAGACCATCCACGCCCATGTCCAGCCAATACCGCATCACGCGGATAATGGCTTCGCAGACTTCAGGGTTGTCATAATTCAAGTCCGGTTGGTGGTGGAAGAAGCGATGCCAGAAGTACGCCTGAACCGATGGATCCCAGGTCCAGTTGGACGTTTCGGAATCGGTAAAGATGATCCTGGCTTGCGTGTACCGCTGATCGGTATCACTCCAGACGTAGTAGTTCCGCTGGCTCGAACCGGGAGGCGCCTTGAGGGCGGCCTTGAACCAGGGATGTTCGTCCGACGTGTGATTGACCACCAGTTCGGTGACCACGCGCATGTTGCGGCGGTGGGCAGCCTGGATGAACCGCCGCACGTCTCGCTTGGTGCCGTACGCTTCGTGTACGGCGTAGTAGTCAGAGATGTCGTACCCATCATCTCGCCAGGGAGATGGATAGAAGGGGAGCAACCACAGGCAGGTGACGCCGAGTTCTTCGAGATAGTCGAGTTTCTCGATCAGGCCAGGGAAGTCGCCGACGCCGTCGCCGTTGCCATCGTAGAACGATTTGACATGCAATTCGTAAAGAATGGCATCTTTGTACCAGAGCGGATCCGAGGGGTGCGATTGTCGCTTCATGCTCAACTTTCAGGTTGCGCCGCAGGTTGATCTAAGAATTTCTGGAATGAGAGAGTGTCACTGCCCCACTGGGTGTTTGACTAGGCGAAGGTGCCGTGCTGGTTGGCGCGTACCGCTCTCAGGGCCACCATACTCCGCAACGAGAGCGAATAGTGGCCGCCACTGGCAATCATGCGCTGTTCAGCACTGACGTTGGCCGTATCAAATAGTAGCTCCCAATGGTCGAAGGGGGCCATGCCCGGCAACTGGAAATCAATATCTCCCTCGTAATGTCCGTTGAGCAAGAACAACAGCGGCTCACCAGAGGTTTGCTCCCCTTTTTCATTGAGCAGCCCGCGCGCGGCGAAATCGAACAGTTCCGGAGAAAGCAGATCGTCCTCATCCCCTAGGGTGTTCACATCCAGGGCTTCTGCACTAATCAGCATCCCCAGGCAGCGCACGAACCCCGCATTCCAGGCCTCGTCCGTCATTTCCTGGCCATCAATGTTGAGCCACTGTATGTCTTTGAGCGTTTCAGCGCCGCGAATCGGGCGACCTTGAAAGAACTTACGGCGCTGCAGGGTCGGCTGGTTGCTGCGGAACTGAATCAGGCTGCTGACGAATCGCAGCAGCGCCGCCTGGTGTTCGTCCAATTCCCAATTGATCCAGCTAATCTCATTGTCTTGGCAGTAGGCGTTGTTGTTGCCATGCTGGGTGTGCCCTAGCTCATCTCCGGCACGAATCATGGGAACTCCCTGCGAACAGAGCAGCGAGGCCATGAAGTTGCGTTTTTGCCGCTCGCGGAGTTCGATGATCTCAGCGTCATCGGTAGGCCCTTCGACGCCACAATTCCAGCTCAGGTTGTGGTTGTCTCCGTCGCGGTTGTCCTCGCCGTTCGCCTGGTTGTGCTTGTCGTTGTAGCTCACCAGATCATGCAGGCAGTAGCCATCATGCGAGGTAACAAAGTTCACGCTGGCGTAAGGGCGTCGGCCGCTTTGTTCGTAAAGATCACTGCTGCCTGTGAGCCGGGTGGCGAGTTCCGAAACATTGCCACCATCGCCCCGCCAGAAACTCCGGATGGTGTCCCGGTATTTTCCATTCCACTCGGTCCATCCAACGGGGAAGTTGCCTACCTGGTATCCCCCTTCACCAAGATCCCACGGTTCGGCAATCAGTTTGACCTGAGACAGCACGGGATCCTGATGGATGATATCGAAGAAGGCACCCAGCTTATCGACTTCGTGAAGTTCGCGAGCCAGGGCACTGGCCAGATCAAAGCGAAAACCATCGACGTGCATCTCCAGCACCCAGTAGCGGAGGCTGTCCATAATGAGTTGCAACACGCGCGGATGCTGCACGTTGAGCGTGTTGCCGCATCCGGTGTAGTCCATGTAGTACCGGGCGTTGTCAGCTACCACGCGGTAATACGAAGCGTTGTCGATGCCGCGCCAAGAGATCGTGGGCCCCAGGTGGCTCCCTTCGGCCGTGTGGTTGTAAACCACATCAATGATGACTTCGAGCCCTGCGGCATGGAGCGACCGCACCATCCGTTTGAATTCGCGTACGCCCTGGCGCGGTGAACGGGACGAACCATATCGAGTCTCTGGGGCGAAGAATCCCAGCGTGTTGTAGCCCCAGTAGTTGGTCAGCCCCCGCTCGAGCAAATGGCGATCGTTGAGATGATAGTGGACCGGCAGCAATTCAACCGCCGTCACCCCCAGGTTCTGAAGGTACTCAATGGCACCTTGCGAAGCCAAGCCGGCGTAGGTCCCTCGCAATTTCTCTGGCACATGGGGATTGAGCTGCGTGAAGCCCTTGACGTGCAGCTCGTAAATGAGTGTGTGGTGCCAAGGGGTGTTCGGAGGAGAATCATTTCCCCAAGTAAACGCCGAATCAATCACCACGCCCAGCGGGGCGTAGGCCGAGTTGTCTCGCGCGTCGAAGGAGAGATCTGCATCGGCGGCACCGATGGTGTAACCGAACATCTCGTCGCGCCAACGCACCTGGCGGCCAATCCCCTTGGCATAGGGGTCCAGCAGCATCTTATTCGGATTGAAGCGGTGTCCTGCCTCAGGATCGTAGGGGCCGTAAACCCGGTATCCGTACAACTGGCCCGGTCCAACGTCGGGAAGATAGACGTGCCACACCATGTCCGTTTGCTCGGGCATCACCACCCGGGTGGCTTCTGTCTTTGCCCTACCCGAAGCAAACAGGCACAGTTCAACCTTTGAGGCGTTTTCCGAAAACAGCGCGAAGTTGACTCCTTGCCCATCCCACGTTGCGCCCAATGGGTAGGGCTTTCCTGGCCATATTCTCACGTGAGGTCAAACCTGTTCGGCAAAGGGCAACGGGTTCGCGCTAGAGGGCATTCCAGCTAACGCGGCGGTGTTGGATGCTCAACGTTCACCGCAACCCGGTAAAAAGCAAAAGCTCCAGACTGCCAGGGCTGGGGGAATTCCCAGTCCTGGCAGTGGAGCTAGTTTAGCCTGCGCAGCAAAATGCGGAAAGGTAGAAGAGAATCAGCAGAGATCAACCCGCCCAGGGATTCCCAGGGCATCGGTTCTCAAGGTTACTCGCCAATGCAGAACAGCCCTTGGTCGGTGCGGATGAACAGATGGTTGTCTGCCACAGCCGGGGTGGCATTGCATTCATCATCGAGCTTGTTCTTGGCGACCAATTCGAATTCTTCGGGGTTCGCCTTGTAAACCGTGGTGGTGGCGTCCTGGTCGGTGGAGTACAGCAGATCCCCCACTTTGACAATCGACGCCCATTGGCTACCGCATCGCTCGGTCCACTGGACCTCGCCGGTCTTGGGGTCGATACAATCAGTGGTGCCGGGACCTGCGTTGGGACGGTAGACGTAACCGCCAACCGCCACGCCTGAGCCAATACTCTGGGGCTGGCGTTCCTTGCGCCACAGTTGGTTGGAATCGGTGATGTCACCACTTCCCCCTAGCTTGAACGCCATGGCGGGTCCGCCGAATCCCCCGGTGACGAAACAGAGATCGCCGGAGACCACTGGCGAAGAGTAGGCCAGGTCCCCTTTGCCATGCCGGAGACCTTGGCAGGTCCACAAGACCTTGCCGGTTGCCGGGTCGTAACCGTTCACACGCGTGGTCATCATGGCTACGATTTGGTCAGCCCCGTCGACTTGGACAATGACGGGCGTACTCCACGAACCTTGATACTTCCCGCCGGCATTACGACTCCCTTCAGCATCCAGCGGTTCGTCGGTTTCCCAAACGGTCTTGCCACTTTCGAGGTTGATTGCGGTGACAAAGTTCCGTGTGCCGGGACCCGTGTAGAGAATCACGTTGCCTTTGTGCAGGATCGGACTTGTGCCATAGCCCCAGATGTGGTCGAACTCACCCAAGTCTCGCGACCAGAGTTCGGTTCCTTCCAAGTCATAACATTTCAATCCGGCCGAGGCGTGCCAGACAACGACCCGCTTGCCATCGCAAACTGGTGTGGTGCCACAATAAGGGTTGGTTTTGTGCGTCGATTTGACCTTGTCATACTTGACGGTCTGCACCCACAGCTGCTTGCCCTCGGTGGCATCAAAACAGTACAGCGAACGCCCTTTGCCGTCGGCCTCCTCAGCCGAGGTGACAAACACCCGGCCGGCGGCCACAATCGGACTGCCGTTGCCAGGGCGAGGAAGCGGGGCCTTCCACTTCACGTTCTCGGTGGCACTCCACGATGTCGGGGCAGTTGTCTCTGCCGCCACCCCATCGTTTTGCGGACCCCGGAATGCTGGCCAGTCCGCGGCCTTCACGCTGGCGGTTGCCAAGAAAAAGACCGCAATCGACGAAGCCGTTAGTTTGCGTAGCACGAGCATTTCTCCCAACTGGACGAAGTCTAAATGGTGAATGGTTGAATATGCGTATCGGAGACAACTCAATCTCGCGCGAGTTGAGTTCTAGCGACCAACAGAAGCGGGCTCTCTTTGCGATCGGGAGTCAGACAAAGCCTGGGCAGAGAGCTTACCTTGACGTAAATCTACCCCGCCATTTGCTCTGTTTGCAAATGTTATCCACCTGCGAGACTCGAGCGAACCAGGCAAACAGCGGGCAATCTGCATCCAATTCCCCACCGCCCTTGCCCTAAACCCTGTTAACAGGCTATCTTGGCTCGTTGAACTGGATCCACTGGCGGCGGGTCGTCCTCTGTATCGACGGCCAGTTTCCAGAAATGGCAAAAGGAAGCGAAAAACACATGTTAGAAATCGAACTGCCTGACGGCAGCGTCCGATCGTACGAGGCGCCCGTCTCGGCTCGCGATGTGGCCGCAGATATCGGCCCTCGCTTGGCAAAAGTGGTGCTCGCCGCTCAGGTAGATGACCGGATTGTCGGCATCGACCAGCAACTGCCTGACTCTGGCAAAGTCCAACTCAAGCTGTTCAAGAAGGAAGATCCCGAAACGCTCGGCGTCATGCGGCATTCTTGCGCCCATGTGATGGCGCGTGCAGTGATGCGAGTCTTCGACAACGTGCAGTTGGCCTTCGGCCCCACCATTGAGAACGGCTTCTATTACGACTTCGAGCTCCCGCACACGATCACCGAAGAGGATTTCCCCAAGATCGAAGCGGAGATGCGCAAAATCATCAAGGCGGACGAAGCCTTTGAGCGGATCGAAGAATCACGCGACGCGGCCGTCAAAATCTGCGCGGATCTCAAACAACCGCTCAAGGTTGAGCACATTACCGAAGGCCTGGCCGATCACCAGCAGCTTTCGTTCTACCGACAAGGGGAGTTCATTGACCTCTGCCGGGGTCCGCACATCCCCAGCCCTGGCTGTATCGGCGCTTTCAAACTGCTCTCCGTCGCCGGAGCCTACTGGAAAGGGGATCAGGCCAATCAGCAACTGCAGCGGATCTACGCCACGGCTTTCTTCGACCAGAAGGCCCTCGATGCCCATTTGGAGAAAGTAGAAGAAGCCAAACGGCGAGATCATCGCGTGCTGGGCAAGCAGTTGGATCTGTTCACTATCGATCCCATGGTCGGCTCGGGCCTCGTGCTCTGGCTACCCAAAGGGGCGGCCGTGCGTGGCCAACTCGAGTCGTTTGTCAAAGATGAACTCGTCCGCCGAGGCTACGATCCGGTCTACACCCCCAACATCGGCAAGGTCGAACTGTACGAAACTTCAGGGCATTTCCCTTACTACCAGGACAGCCAGTTCCGCCCGATCATCATGGACGAAGGAGAGCGTTATCTGCTCAAGCCGATGAACTGCCCTCACCATGTGATGATCTACAAGTCTCGGCCCCGCAGCTACCGTGATTTGCCGGTTCGGCTGGCAGAGTTCGGCACGGTGTATCGTTACGAGAAGTCGGGAGAACTTGGCGGTTTGACCCGCGTGCGTGGGTTCACCCAAGATGACGCCCACCTGTTCTGTACCGAAGATCAAGTGGCCGACGAATTCCGTGGCTGTATCGAAATGACCCAGTTCGTGCTGAATGCCGTCGGCATGAAAGACTACCGCGTGCGGCTAGGGTTCCGAGATCCTGACAGCGACAAGTACGTGGGAAGTGACGAAAGTTGGAATCGGGCCGAAGCCGCCTTGGAGCAAGTGTGTCGCGAGATGAACTTGCCGCACTTGGAAATCGAACGGGGCGAGGCAGCGTTTTACGGTCCCAAGGCAGACTTTGTCGTGACCGATTGCCTGGGCCGAGAGTGGCAGTTGGGAACCGTTCAGCTGGACTACAACCTGCCAAGTAAAGAACGATTTGGCCTGGAATACATTGGCCCCGATAATCAACCCCACCAACCGGTCATGATTCACCGGGCACCGCTGGGCTCGATGGAACGATTTATCGGCGTGTTGATCGAGCACTTCGCCGGCGCTTTCCCACTCTGGTTGGCTCCCGAGCAGGCCAGGATTTTGACGGTCAGCGAAAAGAGCGAAGAGTACGGCCAGCAGATGCTAGCAAAGTTCCAGGAAGCCGGGTTGAGGGTTACCGGGGACTTTCGTCCGGAGAAGTTGGGGGCCAAAATCCGCGATGCCCAACTCCAGCTCATCCCCTACATGCTGGTTGTCGGCCCCAAAGATCAAGAGGCCGGCACCGTCTCGGTTCGTGACCGATTGGAAGGGGACTTGGGCGCGATGCCAGCCGATCAGGCCATTGCCCAGCTTACCCAGGAAGTGGCCGAGCGACGGGTTCGGCAAACTTTTGGGGGGTCTGCGGGATTCACGGAACGGGCAGCCGCACATGAGTATTGATCGGTTCTCCTTGGTGAGCTCAAAGTGCCGAAAACAGGTTGACTTTGAGCGGCTTGCGCGTCCATACTTTGTAGGTTTCCCTCCCGTCGGAATCGGCACGTTCTATACTTGCGTGCCAACCACCCAACTTTGCCGAGGTGGAGAGCTTGGGAGGGGCAAGCCGTGATAGTTCAGGTGGCATTGTCCAGCACCCTTACCAGGGGAGTTCGCCCCAGGTGTTGGTATCAGTGCGGTCCTACTTCCATCCGAAAGCGGGTAACCTCCCGCCACTTGTGCAAGGCAGTCGCTCCTGCGATTCCCTTCGGTTCGCCTCGCAAGGCGGATCGTAAGCAAGCCGAACGGATTGGAGTGAAATAGTTCCTTTTGTCCTTTTTGGAGGAAGACTGCGATCGAACGTAATCAGAAGATCAATGAGGCGATTCGCGCTACTTCTGTACTCGTAATCAATCACGATGGTGAACAACTTGGGGTGATTCCCACCGAAGAAGGCCTGAATACCGCCAGGGAATTGGGGCTCGATTTGGTTGAAGTGGCACCTGACGCCAAACCGCCTGTCTGCCGAATCATGGACTTTGGTAAGTTCAAGTATCAGCAGAGCAAGAGGCAACACAAACAGAAGACTCATCACACCAAGCTCAAAGAGATCCGCGTCCGCCCACGAACCGGGCAGCACGATATCGATGTCAAGGTGAACCGCGCTCGCGGTTTCCTCGAACACAAAGATAAGGTGATTATCACCGTGCTGTTTCGAGGGCGAGAACTCGCACATATCGAAGAGGGACAACGTGTCCTCGACGAAATTGTGAAGGCCTTAGAAGATGCTGGCAAGGTCGAATCGCCTCCCAAGCAGGCAGGCCGCCGCATCGTCTGCACGCTGGCTCCCAAGTAAACCCGACGCGGTTCCGCATCTTTTGAGCAGGCCCGCACCTGGCCGCACGCTGATGGTGCGCGCTCGCTCAGATGCTACACAAACCAGGCGTGTAGGACACTTTGGTTGCACGACATCCGTGCCATCAGCGAATGGCCGGATGATGCAACTGTTGGGCGTTTTCAACAAACGCCGCCAGCTTTCCTCGAAAGCGCTGGCACACTTGCCCGTGAGACGCTGCCTGATTGGTGACCTCGTCCGGATCGTTCTCCAGATCGAACAGTTCTTCGTACCCACTCTCCACATGAAAGTGGTACTTCCAGGCTCCATCCCGGATGCCCAAGATCGGCTGGTTCCCAATGCAGAAGAAGTAGGCGCGGCGAGGTTCTTGCCACGGCCAAACAGGCTTTCCCTGCCAGGCATCTGGACATGGGTATCCCAGCATCGAGACCACCGTTGCTGGAATGTCCATGTGCTAGCGCACTGCCGAAACCCGGCGAGGTGAACCGGCGAGCGAAGGATGAATCAGCACCAGCGGAACATGCGTGGCACTTTCATACAGTGAAAAGTTGTGCATCCATTGCTGATGTTGCCCAAAGCTTTCTCCATGATCCGACGTGACCACAATCAGCGTCGACTCCAGCAAACCCCGCTTTTTCAACTGCTGCACCGCGTAGACAATGTTGGCGTCTGCCCGCCGTAGCGCGTTGAGGTAGTCGTTGAGCTTCCGCGGACCCTCCACAAACTCCACAGGGCTTGGTCCTGGTTCGTAAGGATGGTGCGTTTCAATCGTGTACGCCATGGCAAAGAACGGTTGCTCACGCTGGGCGTCAATCCAATCCAACACTCCGTCAAACATGGCCCGGTCGGATACACCCCAAGAGTTGACGCGTGGCGTGTCCAACGAGTCCGCATCAATCAGCGTTGTGGCCCCTTGCTGTTTCAAGAACTGATCACGATTCTTCCATCGCCAGGCACCTGCATGCGCCAAGCAGCTGCGCATCCCCCGCTTGCCAACGACTTCCATCAGCGACTCGACTCGAATCCCCGGCTGATCGCGGACGGTCAACCAACCGTCCACACGGGGCGCCACGCCACACACCAGCGACAGCAAACTCTTGCAACTGTTGGGAGATTGCACGTAGGCGTTGTCGCACACCACTCCGTGCTCGGCCACCAGTCGCTCGAGATGCGGTGTGGTAGGATATTCGCTGCCGTACAGCCCCAGGTATTCCACACCTGTCGATTCCAGCACGATCATCAGCACGTTGCGTGGTCGCACCGGAGCGGGATCCTCAGGTGTCCAAAGGGTGTCAGCTTGTGTGGTGCCTGATGATTGCGGACGGGCAAAGTAAAAGTCCTGGGCGTCCGCCGGAAGCGGGGCATCTTCCAAACCTGGCGCGCTCCCTGTGGCTGCGGCAGCCAATGAGGCGAGCATCACAAACTGAGGGCTGGCCGAGATCCGCCGCTCCCAGCGATTCGGATCAGTCCAATTCGCCTGAATGTACGTCTGGCAGACCAGTCCATAAACGCCTGTCACCAGCGCAACTCCCAGGAACGCGGCTGGGCGAAACGAGATTCGCAGCCTGCCTGGCATCTTACGGACCAGTAGCAGCGCAGCGGTACCGATGATCGGCACCAACACCAGCGCCATGACCATGGTGGGAGATAGAGCAGTTCGCAGCGAAGACCACATCAGCACCGGTCCCCCAGCCAACTGCAGTACCGGCCAATTGAGCGGAACCATCAACGTCCGCAGCACGGCGACATTGACCACCGTGTAGAGACCTGCCAGCAAGAACGTGGCGTGCCAGACACCTCGCATCGCCGCATGCCACCGACCACCTGTGCCGATTCCCTTCAACGTGAGCATCGCCAGCAGCGTCAGGGCAACCGCGAAACAGACATCTTGCGAAGCGACGATCGCCCAACGCAGCAACCAGCGGGCAAACTCGCTAATGTTCTCCACCGGAAACGGGAGCAGCACGAACTTGGCCGCCACGCCCACGCCCATCAGCCCCAGCCCCAACCAAAGCATTTCCCGCATGCTTGCGTGAGCGGTCCCGTCCCGCTGGTCGTTACGATGTATCACAGCCATGGGAGTTGGACCTTCTCGCTCAGTTGGCCAGGCGTTCAATTAACGGCGGTGCCACAGGAGTCTCATCAACTTGTGGCGCTGCCTCCAAGAACTTCGTCACTTCGCGAAGTTCCAATGGTTGATCGTACCAGGCGAAGAACTTTCGATCGGGAAGCGGTTTCAAAGGGGCGTCGAACAGGGTCGCCAGCAGCGTTCGAAATGTATTGACCGGCGTAATCTCTGGATAGAGTCTCGCCAGAAACTCGGGAGGGCCGTAGTAGGCGTTCAGAATCGCCATCCGTTCTCGACAGAACTCGTCTTCGTCTCCGGAATGTCCCGTGGAAGCAGAGCCATGGTCCGCTTGGATGATGATCACCGGAGGGCGTGACGACTGAGAGATCAGCGTATCGACAATCGACTGCATCTGGGTATTGAGAAACTGCAACTGCTCAAGATAACCCTGCTGATTCTGCCACCCTCCGGTCTTCGTACCAAACTGCAGGTCGAGCGCCACATCGACTTGAATATTTCCATGCCGATCGAACACGTAGGGGTTATGGGGCATCAGGATATGTGCGAACGTGAACTTGGGGCCCGCCACCTTCGGCATATTATGAAGTGTCTCGAGTGCATGTAGATGCGTCTTGGCAACACTCGGCGCGAATTCTCTCAGGGCCGTTGATTTCAGCAACGCCGACGCAAACTCGCTGCGTAGCATGGGACTGCTCGCGCTGTACTGAATCTCGGCATGATCCGAGTACGATGTGCCGTCGTAGTTCGACGCACAGTGAACGATTCGATACCCCTGCTTCTGCAAGTATTTTTCTACCCGATTGTGTTGAATCCGTCGGAAGAAGAGATGCCGGTTGAAATTGCTCTTCTTGGCATGTTCTATCAACGAATTGATGTAATTCATATTCAGCGAAGAACTCAGCGACAAGAACGTCATCGAGTAGTTGCTGTAGCTGCGGTCAGCGATATAGAATCCTCGCTCACGCAATGAATCGGTGAATGAATGATTGTCATATCCATACACCTGCTGGAGTGTGTCATCTCGCGCATAACCATCCAAAATGATGTAGTAGATATCTGGAAGTTCGGGCGAAGCGTCTGGTGGAACGTCGACAAGATCCATGCCGCGCGTGTCGGACCACTGCGGCAGTCGCACTGCCCAATGTTTGGGATGGTAAGTAGCGTCTTTGAGCTCGCGATAGCACTCCCGAATGCAGATTGCGAACAGGACCATACTTGCAACACAGAAGAGTTGTGAGATCCACTCGAGGTTCGCTGCTGGGGCTCGCCCAACGTACCAAACTAGTGATCCCAGGCCCACTAGATAGAACGTGCTGAGCACCATGGAAAGTGAGAGTTTGGTTGCGAACCACGCTTGTTCAAACAATTGATCGTGGACATGCCCATACGAGGCAAATGCGGCAATCAGCAAGCACGTCAGCACGGCGGCGCGGCGGATGTTGCGGCAGACGAGCCACAATCCAGCGTACACCACCAACGTGGCGATTAGCGAAACGGCCAGCGGAACGTAGGTCACGTTCGGCAGGATCTGGTCAAAGTTCTCAGCCGCGAGATGCAGTATCGGCGTCACTGCTAGCAGCAACGGGTAGACAAGCGCGACGCGTTGAGCTCGTGTCATGGGAGGGAGTATGCCAAGGTCGGCGTTGGATCAATGTAGAACAGTTGTCTCAACTGTTCACGTTCAGATGGATCTGAATTCTTTTTGGTTTCTTTGTAGAACAGTTGTCTCAACTGTTCACATTCAGATGGATCCGAATTCTTTTTTGGTTTCTGAACAGTTGGGACAACTGTTCTACAATATCTAGGCCGATTCGGAACCGTTTGACTCGTCGCTCTGGCGGCGCAGACGAAACCAACTGAACGGACGCGTCAGTGCATTTCGCAGCATGAAACCTGCACTCACGAGTGCGGCAAGAATCAATTGGGTGGCCAATGATCCCGAGGCCGGATCAATGTAGCCCCAGACCAACGGGAAGAGGGTGAACCAGGTTGAGAGCACCATGCGAGAATCCTTTCAAGCAATGCCAAGAAACCAAGCGGCCAAACCCGGCGCAACGCGTCCACCTGACGAGTAACGATCTCGTCGGCCCGGTTGTGCGACGGGATATATTGAGGGGACGTAAACTAATGTTGGAAGGTTCGTGGGTCAAGGCAAGGATCTGCCTGGCACTCGCTGGCACTGATAGCGTGCCGGTGCTATCGGGCAATCTGGGTTGACGCCGCGCGGTGTAAAGATTGATATTCTCCATCAATCTCACTCCCCGGGCATCATTGCGCGTTGAGTCGCAGAAGGAACTGCGGATGTTGCGTTCGTCCACCCGCCCTCTCCCCTTGCCACCGGCACCAGCCCTGGCAGTTGCTGAGCTTCCGGCACTTGCGCTCGGTTTGGCTGTGGTGCTGGTGGGGGTCAAGTTGGTGCTGCTGCCGTTCCCGGTATCTAGCGCGTTGGAGTTTGCGCGTTGGGGACTCCGCCTGGCACTGGTGGTAGCGCTCGATCTGGCCTTTGTGGCAGGTCTTTGGGCTGTTTGCAGGGGAGGCTATTGGTTGTTGCGCCACCGCTGCAAACTGACGCAAGGTTGGCGCGCGGCGGTGATTGCCATGTTCTATCTGGCCGGCCTGTACGCGGTGCTCGGGATTCCGATGTATCGAATCACGGTCGAGCCGTTTTCCATTCGGCTGTTGTCGTTCATGGGGGGCCCCACCATCATGGCCTCGTCGATCGCTCCGTACGCCACCGTTCAGTTGCTCGCCGCTTTGTTGCTGGCACCGTTGGTGGTGGTGTGCTTGCCGCGGATCCTGCGGCGTTGGACTTCGCAGCGAACGCTCGCCATGCCGCGGTTGACGCTGGCCGGCGCGTTTCTATTGCTCACGGTCTATGTATCTGTCAGTCAGGCATACATCAGGCAGGCCTGGCCAGAACCACATTGTTGGGAGCGGAGGATTTCGCAAAATCCGCACCTGGTGCTGCTGCGTTCTTGCGTCACCGAAGCGTGCAGTAGCCAACCGTTAACGCTGACCATGATGTTCGATCAGACCGACGAAAGCGATTTCAGCGCAAAACGTCCTCTGACTCCGGAGACGATCCCGGTTGAACTGGCCGGCGTGAAGAACGTGATCGTGGTGTTGTTGGAGTCCATCGGCGCCGAATACCTGGGCATCTACGGCGGCCCGCCGGAGACAACGCCCAACCTGGCCCGTTTGGCGGCGGGCGGAGGACTGGTGTTCGACAACTACTATGTCCAGGTTCCCAACAGTTGCAAGAGTTTGGTTTCGCTCACCCAAGGCATCTACCCTCGGGTGGATTGGCAGTTGATTGTTCGAGATGCGCCGAACTATCCAGTTGCTTCGCTCCCGCGATGTTTGGCCGATCGCGGGTTTCGCACCTGCTACGCGCACTCAGGCTACTGGGACTGGAAGCAGCGAGATGAGTACCTGCGTGCACAAGGAGTCGATACCCTGATTGATGGAAACTCGATCGACGCCCCGGCGATCAACTCTTGGGGAGTGAATGATCGGGCCATGTTTCAATCGGCTCTGGATTGGGTCGATGCCGAACCGGATCGGCCGTTCTATCTGGTAGCTTACACGATTGAGACGCATCATCCGTACGCCGTGCCCCAGTCGCCAGCAGAGTTCGATGTGGACGATGAGGAACTTGCCCGATATCTGAACTCAATCCGCGCGGCGGACGAGCATCTTGCCTGGCTGATGGAGCAGTTACGAGAACGCGGTTTGGACGAATCAACGTTGGTAGTGGTGACTTCCGACCATGGCGAATCCTTTGGGCAGCACCAACAGCGCGAACACATGTTTGGCATCTACGAGCCCAACGTGCATATCCCGCTGGTTCTGCTTCACCCCCAACTTGCCGGTCGTGGTGTGAAACATATCTCTGAGGTTCGGCAGCAACTCGATCTGACCGCCACGCTAGCGCAGGTGCTGGGTGTGACTCCACCCGCCGAGTGGCAGGGGACGGGGTTGTTCCGACCTGGCGAGCCAAGGGTGTACTTCTTTTGTGTCGGAAGCACGGTCGTGCTGGGACTGCGCGATGGTCGCTACAAGTACCATTATCATGTTGAACGGGGGTACGAAGAACTGTTCGATTTGGAACAGGACCCCACCGAAGCACACAATCTGGCCAGTCAAATGGCGGACCGCTGCAAAGCGTATCGGCTGCGCGTCGCTGGACTGGCGACCTACCAGCGCGAACTTCACGCGTTGCGGATGTCAGCTAAGTAACACCTCGTGGCTACTTGCGGGCTTTGGTACTGCGAAGGATCTCGGTTGCCGCGTTGAGTCCACAGGCACCCATCACACCGCCACCGGGATGTGCTGCCGCGCCGCAGAGAAAGAGACCGCCCAACGGGGTATGATAGTCGGCCCAGCCTGGCACCGGGCGGAAGCAGAATAGCTGGTTGAGCGACATGGCTCCCTGAAAGATATTTCCCCCCGTCAGTCGATACGTGCGTTCCAAGTCCAGAGGGCTGATCACCTGCCGGTGCAGAATGGCACCTGGCACGTTGGGCGCATACTGGGCCAGCACTTCAATGCAGCGATCGGCAAAACTTTCCTTCTGCGAATCCCAATCGCCCGAGGCAAGCTTGTACGGAGCGTACTGGACGAAGATTGAAATGATATGCTGCCCGGCCGGAGCAATAGTGTTGTCGACGCTGGTCGGCATGGTGATTTCGAGAATGGGATCTTGGCTCGGTTTTCCATACTTGGCGTCATCGTAGGCCCGTTCGAGGTAATCGAGTGTGGGACCAATGTGCATGGTGCCATGGTGGTGCGGCCCCAGTCCTGCTTGAGGAATGCACGAGAACTGAGGAGGTTCTGAAAGGGCCAGGTTGATCTTGGCGGACGCCGACGAGTAATCGATGCGTGAGACTGCCTGACGGAAATCTTCAGGCAGGTCCTGCGGTGTGAGAAACTTTTCGAACGTCCAGTGCGGATCGATGCTCGAGGCTACCACGGGTGCTTGAAGTTGTTTGCCGTCTGCCAGCGCAACGCCTTGGACGCTTCCGTTGGAGGTGAGAATCTGGGTCACTTCACATTCTCGGCGAACTTCGACACCGAGTTCCAGGCAAACTTTTTCGAGCGCGGTCGAGAGGGCTCCCATACCCCCTTGCACGTATCCCCAGACACCGCGTGCCCCGCCTGCTTCCCCCATCACATGGTGCAGCAGCACATAGGCACTGCCAGGGGAGGAGATCGAGGCGAACGCGCCAATGATGGCATCGGTAGCCAAGGTGGCCTTGAGGGCTTCGCTCTCAAACCAACGTTCGAGAATCGGCCGTGCCGCACCGGTCAACAGTTCCACCGCCTCGGGAAGTTGGCCTCCCAGCGTGGACATCGTTCGGTACATATCCCATAGGCTGCGGGTGTCGCGGAGTCGCTTGCCTAGGCCGATGGGCCGCCAGGCTTTGGGCAGCGGCAGCGGATCTGGCGCGGTACGCATCAAAAGCGGTTCGAGCTCACGAGCTACCTTTTCCAACAAGGCTTCGTACCGTGGGTAGGCTTCGGCGTCTTTCTCGCTGAATTTTGCAATTTCACGCTGGTTGAGCCCTGGCTCGGGCCCCATCAGCAGGCTGCGGCCGTCTGGGAGCGGAGTGAAGGAGGATGGGCTCCGCGGCAAGATCCGCAAGCCATGTTGCTCAAGGCGAAGTTCGCGAATGATCGACGGCAAGAACAAGCTGATGACGTAGGCCGCCGGCGAAACGCGGAAGCCAGGCCAGAGTTCTTCAGTCGAAGCAGCACCACCAAGAATGTGGCGGCGCTCCAAGACACATACTTTGCGACCGGCACGCGCCAAATAAGCGGCCGTCACCAATCCGTTGTGTCCGCCTCCAATGACCAGGCAATCAAACTGCGTTTCGCTCACGCTTGGCTATCCTTCCTTGCAAGACCAGGTCCGTGAAACCGGTGCAGGCACGCTGCGACGCTTGATCTCAAGAACCCGCTCGATTCTTTGTCGTTCGAAGTGGACGGCACGTGTCCACCTCATCCGTGACAGGTCACCTTGGATGTAAGTGGTGGAGCTTAGCGGATTACCACAGAATTGTGCAGCCCAAGTCGCTTGACTCCAAGGCTAAGATGGCTTGGAGGGTTTCTGCGCAGACTCGCTTGCAGAATCCGGAGACTTCTCCGGGGCCAGGCAAAACTGCACACGGTAGGCCTGGTAACCGGCCTCGATCTCAGCGGGGTAGAGTTCTTGCAACTCTGCCTGAAGTGCCGTGGCGGAATCGAACCCGTCACTGAGGGCGTCTTCGTCCGTCAGGTCCGCCAGCCGGACCGGTTCGACGACAATCACCTGGATATGCCCTACTCCAGGGATGTAGCTCCGCTGGCCCGACCGCATCCTCCGGTGTTTCCATAGCCGGATGGTTTGCGTCTTGATACCGGCGCGAATCGCTGCAAGATACCGCTTCTTGAAGAGCAGCATAGCGGTTTGCCCCTCGTGAAAACTCGTGTAAATTCTAGCCGAGCCGAGCCGAGACAAGTTGGGAATTCTGTTGGTGTTTCACGCTCCCGCTAGCTCATCCACGAGAGGTCAATTTTCAAGTTCGTAGATGAGCAAATACTGAAAAGGCATGGTCTCAAAATGGTCCGCTCGCCGCTCAGGTGGCCAGTCTCTGAACATTCTGACCGCAGTCTCTCGCGCCCGAGGACGTCCGCCGTTGTTGAGCTTGAAATGCGAAATGGTGCGAGCCGCTCGATGTTGATGAAACAGTATTGCAACACATGCCGGTGTGTCACTCGCCGGAGACAAACCGACGAGCGTCTTCGATCAAGGTGGTGAAGTAATCATTTCCGTTGCGAGCGTTAAACTGGGCCGCGAGATCCGTAACATCTCGTTCGAGCCGTGCGTGGAGGCCTTCCAGAGTGCACTGGCCCTCTCCCATTTCCTCAATGACGTTTGTCGGCAGGCGAAGCTTGGGACGGCGTTTGGGACGGGTGATCAAGGTATCGAGAAGCATCCAACCGGCCAACTGAAACGTGAACCGATCATCCAGGTTCGCCGTCTCGCGCGTAAGGACATAATGACGCTCAAAGATCCTCAGCCCCCGGGTTAGGTCGCCGATGCGCGTGACGAAGAGGATGTGCTTTCCCAGGCTCGTGATGAATTGGCGATCGCCCACAACTCTGCGATAACCTCGCTTGTGAGCGTCCATGGCCTCTTCCTGTCGTCCGAGGCGTACAAGCGGTGCCAAGACCATGGAAAACGTACGCTGAGGGATGGTCTCGCAGGTCAGCTCTCCGTCCAGAATTGGCTGAACGATTCGCATGCCTAGCTCATCGTCGTAGCCAAAATGAAGATCGGCAATGTTGTTGCATTCGCACGCGTCGCAATCGGCCATCCAATCGCGCGGCGCTGACTGCCACCGCTCAGACTCTGTGAGGGCCAACTCGCGATTCCCCGTCGCTCTCGCAGCAATTGCGCGGATGTAATGAACGGGACGCAGACTGAAGCCTGCCTTCACGAAGCGGGTTGCCATGTCATCGTGCAAATGGGCAAGTTGATCGAGCGAAATCTGGGGGAAATCGACGGTCGAATGGGCTACCCATTTGTATTTCCAAAGCATGTCTTTCAGTTGCTCCTCGCCGAAAATATCCGGAGCCTCGTCGTACTTGCTGAGCATCCAACTGAACGCTACCAACTCCTTCTCCGGGTAACCTGCCATGGATGCGGCCTCGATCAACATCGTTCGAGCATCCCACCCATTTTCGAGCGAGCCAAGCGAGTCTGCCACACGCGATGCTTCTTCAAACAGTGACACCTTGAGCGCGCCGTACGGCAGAGCGTACGCTTCGTCCATCAGTTCGAAATAACGTTCAATGGTATCCAAAAGTCTCCCTCCCCCAACGATGCACTAATTTCATTTGGACACGAGTTTCACTGGATGGTTCGTTCGTCCCTCTGGAGCAATCTTATTCAGGATCAACTTGCGGATATTCATGGAGTACTTCCCTGGGTGACTGCAAGGGCTCTCAATTCCCTTAGGCCACCATTGGCGACAAATCTACAGGGATTGTCAAGCACGAGGTATTGCAACTGCCCACTCACCCTGCCTGCTTGCTTTCCTGATAAAGAACCTTCCCTTTCTCATCATGGAACAAGAATTTCAACGTAGCTGGCTGCTTGTCGCTGGCAGGTGCTGAGTCAATCAGCAGGAACCCGCCGGAAGGTTCGTCTTGGGTGTAGACCTGTCGGATCTTGCCGTCAGGGTCGGTGGATTTGGGATCGCCGGGTTTGCGCCCCAGTCGGGCGTTGGCGTCGACCAGCGCTCCGCAGGAGAACTCCTCGATGCCGAGCGGGTGAACCGCGTGGTACTGCCAGTGCCGATCACCGCAGACCAGGTAGAAATTCTCTTGGTCCAGGCCAGACTCCACGAGCCAGCGAAAGAACGCGTCTCGCTCGTGCTGGAAACCGCCAATGTTGGTGTGGTTGTCAATCTTGCGAGCATCGTCGGGGCCAACCATTGGGTTTGGCGAAATCAGCAGTTTGAAGGTGGCATCACTTTCGGCAAGTGTTCGTTTGAGCCAGGTTCGCTGCTCGTCACCCCAGATGGTTTTGGCAGGTCCGTCCGGCATGATGTTGGGACTGCGGTACATGCGATTTTCGACCAGCCAAATCTGCAGGTCCTTGCTGACTCGGTGGGTGCGATACGTCTTGGAATCATCGTCCCCGATGGGAGCGACCGGAAGTTGTTCCAGCATCATCTGGCGGCCCACCTCGGGAGAAGGGTCGTAATCGCCGGAGTTGTCACCGTCATCGACGCGGTAGTCGTGATCGTCAATTTCCCAGTAGGTGGGGACTTGGGCAAACAGTTCGCGGTAGCGCGGTTGGGCGAATTGCTCATGCCACTTCTGACGAAGTTCGGCCACGGTCTCTGCTCTGGGATCGTCCGGGGTATCGTAGTAGACGTTGTCACCTGTGCCGACAAAGAAGTCTGGCTTGAGTTTCAGGATGCTGGCCAGGGCCGGATAGCCAAGATGCTTGTCCGGTCCGGCGTATGGTTCGGGAAGCTTGATGTTGTTCTTGAGAATATGTTGGGCCCGATCGATGCGCTGATCGCCGTGGAACTTGGCGAAGTTCATGCCGGTGACCACCACCAGGCTCATCCGCTGGGCAAGTTTGGCACCTGGCAAGGTTTTGAACTGCGCCACGGGTCCCGGTTTGAGCGAATCTGCATCGGCACCAACTCGCGTGGTGCAGCGATAGCGCACACCTGGCTCAAGTCCTTTGAAGGCAGCCCTGGCAACGAAGTCGTGTTCGGGCGTGGCTTTGATCTGCACCGTTTGTGGCTTGGCAGACGCTGCCCCTGCGGGCTCGAGCGTGAATTCAACAAACCCTGGCGTTCCGACCAGGCGGCCGGCGTGCGGCTTGTCGGTCTTTGTCAAACGAACCTGAACCAGGGCCTGCTGCGATGTGACTTCGCCCACCATGATCCCTTGTCCGGTCTTGACCCCAACGGGTTGTGGTTTGTAGGTGAACGCCTGATCGTCGAGCGGACGGATCCAAACATTTCGGAACTGGGTAGGACTGCCATGGTCTTGCAAGAAGACCGGACCAAGACCGGTTTGCAGTTGCCGCTGCCAGATCTCTTGCAGGTAGGGTGTCGTCTGATAGCGGTAGGGGTGGTACTTGGACCTGGGCTCGTCCACCGTGGTCTTGTCTTGTACCTTCTTCCCATTGAGCCAGGCAGTGATGACGCCCGGCTTGACGATCTTGCCTTGGGCATCCCGGCGCGGCGCGCGATAGCGGATGTCGTACACCTGCCACTGGCCGACAGGTCTGGCGGCGTTGACCAGCGGGGCGGCGAAACCGTACACCGCCCCTTGATCTCCTTGGTTCGGTTGCTCTTTGCCCAGCGAGTTGTAAATCTGCAGTTCGTAATTGCCGTGGATGTAAATTCCCGAATTGCCGCCGGCCTTCTCATCGACCAAAAACTCCACATGAATGTCCGCGTCGCGGAAATGAACTTGCGAAACGATGTGGTTCGCCCGTGTGCCGGCGCTTTGGGCCACGATGGCTCCATCCTTAACAGGCCAGTCAGGCGTCTTCCCCTGCTTGCTGAGAAACCGGTTCGTATCAGCTCCGTCAAAGAGCATGATGGCATCCTTTGGCGGCGGGACCGGCAACTTGTCCTGGGCCGGAGTGAACGCTGGCGGCGTGGAAGTCTTCTCTTGATCCGCGGCACCGGCGGCGAAGCGCAGAAAAGCAGCGCACAGCAAACAGTGGAAAAACGCAACATGGTCCGGGAAGCTCGCGATTAGGGAATGTGACGAGTGGAGCCAGGCCGAAATGCCTAGGAACTTTATTATCGTCAGATCGCCGCCGCGTTACCAGGACCGCGGAAAGTAGGGAATTCCAGCGATCAGGGGAGAACCGGCTCAGAAACGCGAGCGGAAGTTAGAATGGATTCGAGGCACCGTGGCGCGGTCTGAAACTAGGCCCAGTCCAGCCCGGTCGCGTCGTGTACTCGCTGCTCGAACTCGCCGAGCAATCCGCCGATAACTTCCCAGCCGTTATGCTGCCGGAGTTCGATATCCCCTTGCCGATTCACTCTCAACAGACTGGAATCCTTAACGCCGGCAGTGCGGACCTGATCGGGCGTGAACTCATCATCGATGATCACTTTCATCAACGTTTTGCCGGTCAGTTCGATGAATTCCATGACACCCATCAATCGTGGAGAAGGAATCGGAGATGAGAAGGGCCTGATGTCCATGGTTTTTATACGGCATCTCGACGATTCTGAAAAGTGCCACCCCTGGCGGGTGGGGAGTGCCTTGCCGACTCCGCAGGTCGATTACTTGACGCACGCCGGCTACTCGTGGCAAACGGGATACCTTCGGTAGTCCTGCGGCTCTTGTTCCCTCGATGTCCCCCTTTGCTCCGAAGAATACTGTGGAATGGTCAGCATCCAGCACCACCTTTGGCAGGCAGCCGGTGTGGGGGACAATTCTGATGGCGGATGCCAAACGCAATTTGCCACCATGTTGACAGCCGTGCAGAGTGGTCTAAAATCGCATGTTTTCCCTCTGCCAAAGTGGGGTGCCTGATGGTAGTGCCATTTGGCAGGGGTGCTGGCAATCCGCGCGAAGAGGGGTTCTTGCGGGAACTCGGCAGACGCGTGAGACTTTGAACGTCGACGAGGTTCTCCGTGGCGTCGGTTTCAACACTCGTTTCTAAACCACCATTCGCGTACGACCACGAGGTTCCGCCGTTGTTTGATGCGATCCAAAAAGCCGATGTACTCATCGAGGCCTTGGAGTGGATCCGCCGCTTCCGCGACAAGATCACGGTGATCAAACTCGGGGGAAGCGTCATGGAAGACCCCAGTGCACTGCGGCACCTACTGCTCGATATTGTCTTTATGGAAACCGTAGGTATGCGGCCTGTGGTGGTCCATGGGGCCGGAGCGCGCATCACCCGAGCCATGGAAGCGGCCGGCTTGACCGCCAGTTTCGTTCAGGGACGCCGCTACACCGATGCCGAAACTCTCTCGGTGGTCGAAGAGGTCATGGCCTACGAAACCAATAGCGAGATTGCCGACCGGATCGAAGAAATGGGAGGCCGCGCCGCGCCGCTCAATTTCAAAACCACCAACGTCCTCCATGGCGAACGCTTGCAGTTGCAGGACGATCAAGGGGGAGAAATCGACCTGGGATTCGTCGGGCAGGTCACGCGGGTGGACCGGACCACTATCGATAACCTTTGCTACGCCGGCATTGTGCCTGTCATTCCTTCCATGTGCTTGGATGGGCAGCGGAACAAGTTGAACGTCAACGCCGACACGGCGGCCACCGCGGTCGCCCAGGCCGTCGGCGCCGAGAAGCTGGTCTTTCTCAGCGACGTCAACGGAGTCCGGCGGGACAAGCATGATGTCAACTCGCTAATCCATTCGCTCGGCGCTCGCGAAGTCAAATCACTGATTGAATCGGGGGCTATCGACAGCGGAATGATCCCCAAGGTTCAGGCCTGTTTGGACACGCTGGCGCATGGAGTCCGCAAGGTCCATATTATTGATGGGCGGTTGCGACACTCGCTGTTGTTGGAAGTCTATACCAGCAGCGGCGTGGGAACCGAAATCTTCAGCGACTCGTAATGCAGCCGGCACGGATCGCACGATTTTATTGCGAACCAATGTAGAGCAGTTGTCTCAACTGTTCAGAGGCTAAGAGAAACGTCTCGGTTGCTTCTGCAGTTGATCCAGCTGGGACAACGGTTCTACAAAGCCTTCGCTAAACCTGACTCAAACTGAACGATTTCTCCTATAAGGTATCTATCAGACCAGTTGTTCGTCTTTGCAACGTGTTTCGCTCACACATATTTCGCTCACCTGGTATTTCTCTTTTTCGGGAGTACTCCCCCGTGACTACCACGACCCGCACCGCAGATACCATCGCCCAATTCCAACAGTACGTGATCCCCAACTACGGCCGGTATCCTGTGTGTCTGGACCGGGGCGAAGGCTCCTATGTGTGGGATACCGAAGGCAACCGCTATCTCGACCTGTTTCCCGGCTGGGGTTGCAACCTGCTAGGGCATTGTCCGCCACGTGTGGTTGCCGCCGTCCAAGAGCAAGTGGCCAAGCTGGTGCATGTCCCCAACTCTTGGTACATCGAAGCTCAAGGCCAATGGGCTCAAATGCTGAGCGAGCGAAGTTTCGGAGGGCAGGCCTTCTTCTGTAATTCCGGTGCCGAGGCGAACGAGGCGGCCATCAAACTCGCCCGACTGCACACGCCCGCCGAACGCTACAAGATCATCACGTTCCAAGGTGGTTTTCATGGTCGTACGCTGGCCACCACTACCGCCACGGCACAGCCTAAGTATCACGAAGGTCTCGGCCCGCTGATGGCCGGGTTCAGCTACGCCCCGTTTGGTGATCTGGACCGCGTGGCCGAGCTGATTGATGACGAGACGGCGGCCATCATGGTCGAACCGGTTCAAGGGGAAGGGGGGGTGCGAATCCCTCCTCCTGAATTCCTGCCTGGCTTACGAAAACTTTGTGACGATCACGGACTGCTCCTGATCTTTGACGAAGTGCAGACCGGTTGTGGGCGGACCGGACATTGGTTCGGTTATCAGCACTTTGACGTCACCCCTGATATTCTCTCCCTGGCCAAAGCGCTATGTGGCGGCGTTGCCGGCGGGGCGATTTTGACCACTGCCGAGATTGCTCCGAGCCTGCGCCCTGGGATGCACGCGTCGACCTTTGGCGGCAACCCGTTGGCTGCCAGGGCTGGCATTGCCACGCTCGAAACCATCGAAGAAGAGAACCTGTTGGAGCATGCCCAACAGATTTCGCAGTTGTTCCGCGAGCGGATGGAAGCGCTCCAGCAAGAGTGTTCCCTGATTCGCGAAGTCCGAGTACTCGGCATGATGATCGGTGTCGAACTCAATATCGAGGGGGGACCGCTGGTGCAAGAGTGCATGCAGCGACGCCTGCTCATCAACTGCACACAAGGAACCGTTCTCCGTTTGCTGCCTGCCATGAACCTTACCGAAGACCAGGTGAATTCAGGCTGCGACGTCCTGTCTGAGGTCTTGCGGGAACACACGGTTTAACACTCTTGTGCATCAACGTGCCCAGGGCGTTTGCTCCCAGGGCCACGTTGACCCAAGATCACCATTTGTGTCGATACCTGGCGTGCCCAAACCGCACGCGTCCATCTGACTCTTGAGTACGCTGACCCTCGGGGTTTTCGATATGCGAAACGTCATTACTCTCGCCGAATTGACGCAGGTTGAGGTCCAAAGGATCTTCTCGATTACCGAAGACCTAAAGACCAAGTACCTGGAAGGTTTGCGCGAACCGTTGCTGCCCGGCCGCGTGGCCGCTTTGCTGTTCGAGCATCCTTCGCTTCGTACCCGAGTCAGCTTCGAAGCAGGCATGGCGCATTTGGGAGGCCAGACGCTCTTTCTCGGTCGCGAGGTCGGTTGGGGTTCGCGTGAAACGCCTGCCGACTTTGGCCGCGTGATCAGCCAGTTTGTGGACGTGCTCATTGTCCGTGCCAAACATCACCAATCCGTGTTGGAACTGGCCGAGCATTGTACCTGCCACGTGATCAACGGTCTCACGGACTACGCCCACCCCTGCCAGGCCTTGGCGGACGTGTACACGTTGTACGAGTTGGTCGGCCGCCTGCAAGGGCACAAGATTGCTTACATTGGAGATGGAAACAATTGCGCCAGGAGCCTGGCGTTGGCGTGCGGCCACTTTGGCATGCGGTTCTCCATTGCCGCCCCAGACGGCTACCAACTGGACGATGACTTTGTGGCGTTGCTGAAGCAAACGACGCCGGACCTCGAGCTCGAACTCACCAATGATCCGGCCGTGGCCGTCCAAGGGGCCTCGGCCATTTACACCGATGTCTGGACCAGCATGGGCCAAGAAGAAGAAGGGGCCAAACGCCGTGCTGATTTGGCAGAATTTCAGGTGAATGCCCAACTCATGGCCCAGGCTCCAAGCTCCGCATATTTCATGCACCCGCTGCCTGCCCATCGGGGAGAAGAAGTGACGGATGACGTGATGGACTGCGCACAAAGCGTCATTGTGCAGCAGGCTGGCAATCGCCTGCATGTGCAGAAAGGGTTGCTCGTCTGGTTGCTCGGCGCCATGTCTTAAAGTGTGTTGCTCCCCAATTCGGCCGTTCGAAGCAGATGGTTGGCTGATCGCGAGATCTTGCCCTCCTCCTTGATGCTCACCAAGTGCGTGTCCTAGAATCAGGGCAGCGGAGATTCTCTCTCAACCGGGCGTAGACAGGTTACGTCAGGTGCCGTACTTCTGGCGGATATGGAAACAGCGATCCCAACATGGCCACAGACTATTACCACACCTTGGGAGTTGGACGGGACGCGTCGCAGGACGATATCAAACGGGCTTACCACAAGTTGGCTCGTAAGTACCATCCGGACCTGAACCAGGAAGACGCCGAGGCAAAGACCAAGTTTCAGGAAGTGCAAGAAGCGTACGATGTTCTCGGCGATGCCAAGAAACGGGACATGTACGACCGCTACGGCACCGCCTTCGAAGGGGGCGCTCAACCTGGACAAGGCCCTCGCCCTGGACGTGGCCAAAAGGTCAATGTCGAGGACTTCGAAGATTTCTCGCAGTTCTTTGGCGAACGCTTCAGCCACGACCCTTCCGGCGGCTTCGGTGACATCTTCAACCAGTTCCGTCGGGCTGGGAAACCACGGGGTGGATATCGCCAGCAGGGCTCGGACCTGCAAGCGGAGATCACCATCCCCTTCCAGCAATCCATCACCGGCGGAGAGATTTCTCTCTCAGTCCAGCGTGAAGCCGGCAAGACCGAAACCATCACCCCTAAGATTCCCCCCGGGTTCGAAGATGGAAAGAAACTCCGCCTCAGAGGGCAGGGCAATCCCGGAGTAGGGGGTGGATCTGCTGGCGATCTGCTGATTACCGTCCACGTCGCCCCCCACCCCGCCTACTCACGCCGCGGGGACAACCTCGAAGTCCGCGTTCCAGTCACCGTGGGCGAGGCAGCTGCCGGCGGCAAGATTGACGTGCCCGGCCCCAACGGAACCGTCACGGTCACAGTTCCCCCCAATTCCAGCACCGGCAAACGTTTGCGGATCAAAGGGCAAGGTGTGGCACCGCGTAATCGGCCAGCCGGAGATCTGATTGTCGAACTCCAGGTCGTTCTTCCCAAGAACATCAGCGAAGCCGAACAAGCCTGGCTCCGGGAGTTTGACGAAACGCACCAATTAGAACCACGGTCTGATCTTGAATGGTGAATCGTCACTTAGGAGTGCGGGTCTCGACACATCGGCTTCGCTTGATGCCGCCACGCCCGCCTGATGCGGATACAACCTTTTCAAGAGACGCCTGAGTGGGCAGCATCGCCCGGTGTTGAGAACTGCGTGAACCGCAAACCCCCGGCCGCCAAGCGGTCCAACTTGGGAGTCTGGGCCTCGCCGCCGCACGCAACACCCGATGTCCGACCAGCCCGTGTCGTCACTCATAATTAGGACGATGTTGGGCCTCGCGACCGAGTCGGCAGCCTGGCCAGGCTCGATGGTCCCCAAGCAGCTAAACACGCCGGCAAGTATCGCCTCAGGCGGATTCCTACCCTTTCCGATGACGGCAGCCGTCAAGCCATGGTTACAATGACAGTACTTGATGAAGTGGCATTCAATACAGTGAAATCAACACAGTGAAATCAACACAGTGAAATCAGCACCACTTACATTCAACACAGCGGCGTTCAACAGGATGAGACCCAATGCGTAGCAATCACTCCACCCCCAGCCGATGCGGCTTTACGCTGCTCGAACTGTTGCTGGTGCTGGTGGTGATTGTCACGATTTCTGCCATCGCCTGGCCGAGCATCGAGCGGCAGTTGCTCACGCATCGCTTACAAAGCGCCGCTGAGCAAGTTCGCGCTGCGGTGACCGAGGCCAGACTCACCGCCATTGAGTCTGGATCGACTTGCCAATTCGGCTACGACCCCGTCGGCAACCAATACATGGTGTTCCTGGAGAATGCCGAGGCGGAGGGTTCACCCAACGCTGTGCCTCCGGTGTCCGCGCCGATGCTCGAACTCCCCGAGGGCTTGAAGTTCTCTCTGCACCCCGCTACTGCTGGTAACCCTCTGACGGCGCTGGCACCCCCAGCCGGCAGCAGTGCGACTGCCGCAGCTTCTAGCACCGTCGGCATTCCGCCAAATTGGGCGGCCCCCATTCATTTCTACCCTGACGGCTCGGCAGAAGATGCGCGTTGGCACTTGGTGAACGAACAGCAGCAGCACGTGGAACTCAAAGTCCGAGGGCTGACCGGCATGGTCACACTCGGCCAGGTCCAGACAACTGCAGCGACAACCAGCCAGGTGAGTCAGCCATGACCGCTCGTCCTGGACTCACGTTGTTCGAAGTCGTGCTGGCGTTGGCCATCTTACTAGTGGCACTCACCGCGCTCAGTCAGCTTGTCTCAACTGGACGCCGCGCGGCCATTCAATCTCGCTTGCAGACCGAAGCGACCTTGCTTTGCGAATCGAAACTTGCGGCCGTGTTGGCCAATGCCGAACCTTGGCAACCGGTCAATGACATGCCGTTCGAACTGGATCCCAACTGGAACTGGAGTTTGCAGGTTCAGCCTGGTCCGGACCCTGACCTGTTGCAGTTGGAAGTGACCGTCACCAGCGCGGCGACCGAGACAGGAGACTCCGCCGCTTGCACGCTTCGCCGACTCGTGCGCGATCCGCAACTTCGCGATACCTTGATCTCTTCCCAATAGCCAGGTAAGGCCCTGGCAGAGCTTGACCTGACATGCACGCTTCGTTTCCATCTCAACCGCGCTCGACACCCAGCCGAGGTTTCTCGTTGCTGGAAGTGGTGGTGGCGATGGCGTTGAGTGTCGTGCTGCTGGCTGCACTCCTCACTGCTTTGGATTTGCAGCGAAGGCTTTGGAGCGCCGGTCGAGCGGATGTCGAGCGAGCGCAACTCGAGCGGGCGATTCTCGAGAAAATCGCCAAGGACATTCGCGCGGTGTCTTTCCGCCTGCCAGTAGAAGAAGAGCCGTCTCAGCCACAAGCAGCCAGTGATTCAAGCGAAGAAACGGCCGACGTGGAGCCAACGCCTGAAGAACTGGTTGTCACGGCAGACGAAGCTTTGGCAAACCCCGCGGCGGCACTCGCTGGCGATAGCAGCAACCTGGTGCTGCGGATTGATCGCCCGAGTCGGCAAAGCCCTCTGCTTCTAGCGGCCGCAGCGTCCGGCGACGCCGAGTTGTACGCCGCGGCCACCGTTCGCGACAACCGTTCGGTGGCGTACTTCCTGGCCCAATCTGGCGTGGGCGATCTCCAAGTCGCTGCGGCGAGCTACCTGACAACCTTGGAGGGTTCGCCTGCGGTCGGTTTGGTTCGACTGGAAGGAAATGCCCAAACGTTGCAATACGCCGATTCGTTAGGAGATGTGGACACGTTGGCCGCGCACGCCCAACTGCTGGCACCGGAAGCCGCACACTTGCAATTCCGCTATTTCGACGGGCTCACCTGGTACGACGCTTGGGACAGTGCCGCGTTAGGCACCTTGCCCACCGCCGTCGAGATCACGCTCGGCGTGACGCTTGCGACGGATTCTGACCGGATAGCAGATGCGACGATTAGCGTAGACATCGACGCCGTCTCGCTCAAACAATTGGTAGTGTTCTTGCCTACGTCACAACCTGTCACGGCCACCGATGCGGAAGCGGCGTACTGATGTTTGATTCCCAATCGATCTCGAAGAGTTTGATGATTCCCAGACCCGCATACCAGCGCGAACGACACGGCCTTGCCACGGCCCGACATCCGCGGCAGGGGGCGGTGTTGGTAGT
This sequence comes from uncultured Planctomycetia bacterium, assembly GCA_942492195.1. Lineage (GTDB taxonomy): Bacteria > Planctomycetota > Planctomycetia > Pirellulales > S012-138 > CALOEH01. The sequence continues at coordinate 47,652 of CALOEH010000222.1, forward strand.
GGTTTTGGTGGCGGTCGTGCTGTTGAGTCTGGCGGCCTACAGTTTTACCGGCTCGATGGTGTCGGAAATGGGGGCTACCAGTATGTTCCGCCGTCAGGCTTCCGCCCGACTGTTGGCAGAGTCTGGCGTGGAGTGGACCGCTGCCATTTTGGGCCGTCGGAATCAAGAACCCCAGAACCTGTTCCACGATCCGAACCTTTGGGCAGGCGTGTTGGTTCAAGATGCCGAAGAAGACCACGATCGGGGGCGGTTCTCCATGGTTGCTCCCGACCTGAGGCAGCCGGAACTGAATACCGTGCGGTACGGATTGGTGGACGAATCGACTCGGCTCAACGTCAATACATTGCTCGCAGGAGACCTGGACGACGAAGCTCGCCGCGACCGCCTGATGTTGCTGCCGGAGATTACGATTGAGATTGCCGATGCCCTGCTGGACTGGCTGGACGAAGACGAAGAGCCTCGGCGGTTTGGAGCTGAGAACGAATACTACGGAACCCTGGCCGCTCCGTACCAGGCAGGCAACGGGCCGCTGATTGCTCTGGATGACCTGCTCAGCGTTCGCGGGATCACTCATTGGCATCTGTACGGAGAAGATGCCAATCGCAACGGACTGCTCGATCCGTCGGAGAACGACGGCGAAGCATCGTTTCCGCTGGATGATGCCGACGGCGTGCTGTGGCGAGGTTGGTCGGTCTACCTGACGGTGGACAGTGCCGAGTCCAATCTTCAATCGGACGGAACACCAAGGATTGACGCCAACCAAGAGGACCTTGCCCAACTGTACGACGACCTGGCCGCGCTGCTCGATGAGGAGAAGGCCCTCTTCATCACGGCCTTTCGATTGTTCGGGCCTGCCGAGCAAGGCATCAGCGAGGAAGCACGCGAGCGTCCCTCAGGCGGCAATCGTGCTGGTGGCGCAGGGGCGACCGGCGGTGCACCATCAGGGGGAAGTGGCCAGAGCCGAGGGGGGCTCGAACTCGGCGGGGGAGGACAAACCACAATCACCTCGCATTTCGATCTGATTGACGCCGAGGTCGAGGCCACCATCAATGGGGAATCGAAGACGCTCCGCAGCCCTTGGAGTTCGAATGGCAACGACCTTGAAGCCACGCTGCCAGCCCTGCTGGATGGGCTCACCATGCAAAGCGGCGACCGCATCCCAGGGCGAATCAACATCAACGCCGCCCCGCGTCAAGTGCTGCTGATGGTGCCTGGGATCGACGAGAGCCTGGCAGACTCGATTGTGGGCCGGCAACAGCCGGAGGCCGCCGTGGAGATGAGTACCGGCCCCAGCCTGCAAGACACCGCCGGCTGGCTGCTGGTCGATGGGCTGGTCAAGCTTCCACAAATGCAGAGCCTGGCCCCCTACATCACCGGGCGTGGGGATGTCTTCCGCGCTCATGTGGTAGGACACTTTGACGCCGGACCGGTCAGTTGCCGGCTGGACGCATTGATCGATGCCACCGGCGTTTGGCCACAAGTGATCTCGCTGCGAGAGCTGAGTGAGCTAGGCAGCTTCCCGCTTTCGGCACCGTAGCGGCTGGGTTCGGTTGAAGTCGGAGGAATCGCTAGATGGCGCGTATTCATGCTGTCATCACGATCGAGCGTGATGACTACTTGGAGATGTCAGGTGAAATCCGCCGGACCGTGACTTCCAGCGTGCCGCGGTTGTTGGCCAAATCGGCAGGTGCGTCATTCACTTTGAGATACAGCGTGCCGGTAATTTCTGGAGTAACCGTGGTGCCCAATCCCACCTTGCCGGGACGCAACAGAGGGCTGGTGGTTTGCATGCCTCGGGTATCCACATGCACCGCCCCAACCAACATGCCCAGCGGCATCCCATTGTAATAGCGGATGGTCACGCCACCCGGTTCGCAAACCCATGGGACAGGATCTTGCCCTAGTTCGTATCGCCCTGCGGCTTTGATCTCATAGGTGGATCCGATCAGCATTTCGATCCCGCTACTCTGCCAACCGCGGTCTGCGTCAATGGTCACCGTCCGCGGCTCTTCGCCAACCGGCTCGCCCACCTGAAACTTCACGGCATTGCGCTGCAGGTCGTATCCATAGTCCAGATTCGCAGCAAACAGTTGCCACTCCTCTTCCAGATCATCCCAGTCAGCAGCAAACAAAGTCTTCAGATCAATGGCGAAATTCGGTTCCACCATCAACTTGGGAACCTTCTCCCGGAAACGCTGTTGGTAGCGGGGATGGCCATCCATAAATGCGCTCATGGCCCAGGCCCAGGCATACGCCTGATTGGTGTAGAAGCCTCCCAGGCCGGACGGCACGGCGTTCTCTAGCTGCAGGGCCTGATCGAAGTACAAACCCTGGTTTCTCTGGCAGGCTTCGCGAATCAGCTTGATCCGTCCCCAATCTGGCACCTCACTGTTATCTGCCGGAAAGTACGCCAGTTTGACTTCGCCCTGAGCGTCCCAGCGATGGGTCCCTAGCAGTTCGGCAATCCCCTCGGTGTACCACACCGGCGAGGTGCCTGGCAGGCGGGTGTGCATGAACGAATGGGTTCCTTCGTGCAACATCAAATGCCGGCGATAGTAGTCGGTTGGTTGATCAAAGAACCAAAACTCGTAGTTCTTCGAGTACCCGTTGGGAATGGCTTCGAGCGATTCCGGCAACAAGCCTGTGGTCAGAAACTTCTGTTTGTCCTGCATCAAGTAGGCTCGGCAGTGCCAAACCTTCATGGTGGCGTTCTCCGGCATCTCCTCGGCCACGCCAAAGTACTTGCACCAATGCGGATAAGCGGCATCAAAGACTTCGCCGAGCCCATCGACCGCTGGAGACGATGCCACGTCGGTATAAAGGGTCAGGTGCTTGCTTTCGATCTTGCGCAGGCCCGCCTCGGCGATCAGCCGCTCATCGACAGCAGGTGGCAGTGCAATGGTGGTCGAAACATCCGCCTTGCCGGCTTCTCCCCAAAACCCCGCTCCGTTGCTGGCTGGAACTTTTCCGCCAGTTGGGTCGGGAAACCCGGCCGGCCGTGAACTTGTCGTAGAACCTGATTTTCCGCGCGGTTTCGGTAGATTGCTTTTTCCTGGTGTGACGGTCGCATTGCGAGATGACGACGCTGGTCTTGTGCCACCACGGTTCTGTGCCCCCTGTGCCGAACTCCCTGGCGCTTTGCCAGAAGGTGACTTGCTGGCAGTCTGCGTTCGGTCCTGTGAGCCGCAACCGAGGAAGACAAGGCCCCCCAGTAGCAAAGAAACATGAATCAGGCAGCGCATACGTTTCGGCTCCGCAAATGAGTGACGACTCTTCAGCATTCATTATGCCTGACCGCTGAAGATCATGCTACCAAGGGTTGAAGTGCTGAAGTGGCTGACCGGCCAACACGGCGCAACCCATCAGATGGCATTGATGCGTTGGAACAATGCGTATCTTTCATAGCGAACCCAGTCATAATGACTTGTGGTCGCTGGATCTGTTCGCGCTCGCGAGGTAGTTGGCCTCGCTCACTCCAGTTCCAGCGAACGGGAACCCCGGGGATTCTTGAATTACTGCAAGTCCTTTGAAAATAATGCCTTGCGAACAATATTGAGCACCCCCAAACCCCTCGACAGAAAAACCCTGAGTACTTTTCGAACATTTTCGCGTTGAAAACACATGAAGTCTGATGCGACGTCGGGAGAAGCGGACGTTGCTCGCCTGATTCACGACCACCAGGCGGGAGTGTGGCGATATTTACGCGCTCTCGGCTGTGATCCAGCTCAGGCAGAGGACTTCACGCAGGACACGTTCTTGATTGTGTTGCAGAAACCTTTTGAGCAGCGGAGTCCAGCAGAGACGGCAGCTTACCTTCGTACCGTAGCCCGAAACTTATTGATTTCTGCAAAGCGTCGCGGGGGACAGTTTCACCTCGTGGCAGACATTGATCAAGTCGAGGCAGTTTGGCGGCGGTGGGCTGCTCACGATCAAGGAGAGGAACTACTCGAAGCCTTGCGAGAGTGTTTTGCTCAGCTAACTGAGCGAGCCCGGCGGGGCCTGGAGATGCGATTCAACGAGCGAAGTTCGCGGCAAGAAATTGCCGAGAATTTGGAGATGAGCGAAGACGGGGCCAAGAACCTGCTGCAACGAGCGAAACAACGGTTAAGAGAATGCATCCGAACCAAGATCCAATGACCCCAGGGAATGGCCCTGACAAGTCCGGATCTGCAGGTGCGCGCTCAGCCGCAGAAGATTCTGTCTTGAACGCTTGCCTGAGCGAGCTGCTTGGCGACGAGCAACCCCCTGACTTATCGCAGCGAATCCTGCAAGCGCTGGCCCACCAAGAGATGGCCGCCTCGCAGGCTACCGATTCAACCAACGAACATCCACTTTCGAGCCCGGCCGGTGGCAACGAACCGGCCGGGCTCGAAGAAAGCCCGGGTCGTGCTCGTGCGGGGCTGAGCACGACTGCGGGGCTTCCTACACCTCCGGTTGGGTCTGTCCCAGTCGGCCAGGGCACGGTCGGCGGTTCGCCGACACCGTCACGCCCCATCTTGATTGGCACTGGGGCCAATGCCGTCAGTGGGGAGACGTCCTGCCAAGCACGAACCAGCGGAACCTCCAGATCGGGCATTCCGAGCAGCACGCTTTGGGTGGCTGCCATCGCGGCATCGCTGCTGTTGCTGGTCTTGGTTGAGCCTTGGAAATGGAACTCCAACGCTGCCCCCAATTCAACCGTTGTCGGCCAAGGGGCCCCGACAGATTTACCTGCGGACCAGCCTGAGCATTCACCCAGCGAAATTGCGGGAAGTCCAGGCGTGCCAACCAATTCGCCGCCGGCTGCACCCAACGTTGAGCAAGATCCAAGTCCGGCAGTCGCCAGCACTCCCAACTCAGGCAACCCTGACCATCAACCAGAATCCGGAAATTTAGCCACCTCGCAGGTTCCCTCGCCGTTGGGTCCTCACGCTGCTGGCCAGAAGCCAACGCCCAACGTGTTGGGTTCCCACTCGCTTCCCGAGTTGTCGCCAGAAATCTTGAATCATTCAGATCCTCAGGCTGAGCCGAATCCCAGTGATCCCAAGTTGGATGAGGCCGTGGTTGCGCGGATCAATGCACTCATCCAGCAGCGATGGCGGGAAGAAGGGGTTCGCCCAGCACCGGCAGCTACCGACGCAGAATGGTGCCGTCGTGTGTACTTGGACGTGCTCGGCCGGATTCCCACCGTGGACGAGACACTTACCTACTTGGCGGATCGGTCCAAAACCAAGAAGAGCCGATTGGTCAATCGCCTGCTTGGTGATGGGTATGCCTTGACATCGGCGAGCGGCGAAAACTACCACGAACAATTCGCCAGCAATTGGACCACGGTTTGGACCAATGTCTTTCTAGGGCGAACGGGAGGGCAAGACAATCCAGCGGTGGACCGAGCGGGATTCCAGCAGTACTTGCTTCAATCGCTCAAGGCGAACAAGCCGTACAACCAACTGGCCTTCGAACTGCTCACCGCCGTGGGTGCCAATCGCCCCGGAGTTGAGAACTACAACGGAGCGGTGAATTTTCTGCTGGACAACCTGGCGGAGAACGCCACGCCAGCCACTAGTAAAACGGCCCAGATCTTCTTGGGTCTGCAACTGCAGTGCACTCAGTGTCACCAGCATCCAACCAATGGCTGGAAGCAGCACCACTTCTGGGAAATGAACGCCTTCTTCCGTCAGGCCCAACCGCGTTCGCATCGCGAGCAGGGCAAACTGATCACCGAGCTGGTAGATGTTGATTTTGCTGGTGAAGGTCCTCAACCGGACCTGGACGCCGCCGAGATCTACTTCGAACACCATACTGGCATGATGAAGGTTGCCTACCCTGCTTTCCTGGACGGCACCAAGATTGACCCATCAGGACGTGTTGCCGAGGTCACGCGCCGTCACGAATTAGCCACGCTGATTACCAATTCCGAGTACCTGCCCCGTGCGGCGGTCAACCGGCTTTGGGCACATTTTCTCGGCCATGGGTTTACCGCGCCGATTGATGACATGGGCCCTCACAGTCCTCCTTCGCACGGAGAGTTGTTGAACCACCTGGCGACGTGCTTTGCAGCGCAAGGATACGACCTGAAGCAACTTGTTCGCTGGATCACACTCAGTGAGCCCTATGGGCTGTCCAGCCAGGTTCCACGCAACTCGATTGACGATCCCCAAGCCGGCCCGCCGCTGTTCAGTTACTTTTACATGCGGCAGATGCGTGCGGAAGAACTGTACGACTCCATGCAGATTGCCACGCATGGCACTCCGCCTGCGGGTGCCGAGGCCCAACTGGCCGCGGTTTCTAACGACCGGGCAAAGTGGCTCGAACAATTCTCGCTGGCCTACGATACCGACGAGAACGACGAGGCGAACCTGTTCAATGGGGGGCTGAATCAGTCACTCATGATGTGGAATGGCGAACTCATGGACGCCGCTACGAGCGGTTCGCAAGGCACCTTCTTGCACCGTGTGGCATCCAGCAAACTAAGCGATGTTGAAAAGATCCACCAGTTGTTTGTCGCCGCCCTCGGGCGCGGGGCAACTACTTCGGAATTGCGAGTCGTGCAGCAGGCGCTGCGGCATCATCGAGGAAACTCCCTGGCAGCCCTGCAAGATCTCTGGTGGACCTTGTTGAATCAGAGTGAGTTTATTTTGAACCATTGATCGTGTGTCTTTCCCGGATCACTTGTTTCCGGATCACCATTGTAATCCATTCGTAACCAGGAGCTTTACATGCTGAATCAGATCCCCAGTGACATGACCCGCCGGCATTTCATGAAGCACCTGGCCGGATCGGGTGCCACGGCTGCCGCCGCGTTGTCGTTTACCAATTCGCTGCGTGCCAACGCGGACGAACTCAAGCGGAACGGCAAGTCTGCCATCATGCTGTGGATGGGGGGCGGCCCCAGCACCATGGATATCTGGGATCTGAAACCAGGGGCCCCCACCGGCGGTCCCTTCAAGCCGATCAGCACCACCGGTGACATGCAGATCTGCGAACACATGCCGATGATGGCCAAGCAGATGCACAACATGTCCATCATTCGCTCCATGAGTACCCGCGAAGCGGACCATGGCCGCGGACGCTACTACATGCACACCGGCTATGTCCCCAACCCCAGCATCGAGCATCCCAGCTACGGGGCCGTGCTCGCTCACGAGCTGGCTTCGCAAGATCTGGAAATCCCCCCGTTCGTCTCGGTCGGCGGTGGTAGTGTTGGCCCCGGTTTCTTGGGCATGACCTACGCTCCGTTCTCCGTGGATTCCAACGGACAGGTCCGCAATCTCAACATGGGCATCGACCAAAATCGCCTGATGTCCCGGATGCAAATGCTCTACTCGTTGGAGAAGAAGTTCATCGATCAGAGCCGCGGGACCTCGCCTGAGGATCACAAGAAAATCTTGGACAAGACTCTCTCGCTGATGACCAGCCAACAAATGGAAGCCTTCAAAGTGGCCAATGAGCCGCAAGAAGTTCAGGATCGTTACGGCACCACCGGGTTTGCCAAAGGTTGCCTGATGGCCCGTCGCCTGGTCGAACAAGGGGTTCCGTTCGTCGAAGTCAGCCTCGGCGGTTGGGACAACCATGCGAATATCCACAGCATTCTGGCCGATACCAAACTGCCCGAACTCGACAAGGCCATGAGTGCCCTGGTCGAAGACCTTGAGCAAAGTGGTCGGCTGAAAGATACGGCCATCATCTGGATGGGCGAATTCAGCCGTACCCCACGCATCAACGGCAACGCGGGCCGTGACCACTGGGCTCGAAGTTGGAGTGTTGCCGTCGGTGGTGGTGGACTCAAGGGAGGCGTCGCTGTCGGTGCCACGAATGAGGACGGAACGCAAGTCGTCACCGAGCCCTATACGTCGCAGGACGTCATGGCCAGCGTGCTCAAGGGACTCGGCGTGTCGCTCAGTACCACCTTCACCAGCAACAACGGCCGACCGATGAAAATTGCCAACAGCGGCAAAGTCATCAAAGAACTGTTCTAAGACCAGCCCAGGCTGGAGTTCAATACACACTGGCTGAGCAGCATGGTTGCTCGCCATTTCCGTACATCCACCACGTTGAGAGCCTGCAGAGGCGGGGCACTGCAGGCTCTCTTTTTGTGCGCGCAGGACAAATTCACCAGAACTACCCATTCGGGACAATCGGTTTGCCTGGCCGAACCTGCGTGACTGAGGTCACCATTCTTGAGAGGGGGTGAGCGAGTGAGGAATCGACTCCCCCGAAAAAAGGGATGCAATCAATACACCGTTTCTACTATGATAAGGCATCGGTGAAGGTCGATTGTTTCAAAGAGATTGGCCTCTCCCTCCTGCCAGCTAGCAAGCTCACGCTTGCCCCACCTTTTGATCAACCTCGCCGCCTATGCGTACCTCCCTATTTGCAACCATCCTCAGCTGTCTGTTCTTGGCCGGTAGTGCGACTGCGATTCAGGCGGACGCACCGCAATCTGATGCGTCCAAAGAATTCGAGACCAAGATCCGACCGATGCTGGCACAGTATTGCTACAAGTGTCATGGGCCGGAGAAACAGGCCGCGGACCTGCGGATGGATACACTCAACGAAGATTTTTCGACAGGCGAAACCGAGCACTGGCATGATGTGCTCAACCGTCTGAACCTAGGCGAGATGCCTCCCCCCAAGTCGCCGCATCCCACGGCCCAGCAGCAGCAAATGCTGGTCGATTGGTTGACCGCTGGTTTGCGTCAGGCCGCGGCCGCTCGGCGGTATGCAGACGGACGCGTGGTCACCCGACGATTGACACGCTACGAATACCAAAACACCATGCAAGACCTGCTAGGGGTCAAGCTGGCCTATGCTAAGGATTTGCCACCGGATCCAATCTCCCGAGATGGATTTCTGAACAACGGGGCCACCTTGGAAATGTCTCCTTTGCAAATGGAAACGGCCCTGGCTGCGGCACGTCTCGGATTGGCTGAAGCCATTGTGAGCGGCGAGCCTCCCAAGGTGCATCGCCACACCGTTCACGAAACCGCGGTGGGCAAGCTCCCCAAGCGGCCAGCCGCGGGGCATGTGTTCGTCAAGCCTGAGTTTCTGATGAGTGTGCTGGAGTTTCCTCGCTACGGCGAGTTCGAGGTCAAGGTTCGCGCCAGTGCGTATATTCCCCGAGGCCGGGACTTTCCGCGGATGCGAGTCTCCATGGGCTGCGTCCCCGGTATCATTCACGTACCGCACGTGCTGCTTGGGGAAGTCAATGTGACCGCCCCGCTGCACGAACCTCAAACGTTTACGTTTCGCGGCCGGATGGAAGACTTCCCGCAGCCAGGCGATGTGCCGTTCGGCAATGTGGCCTTCAATGGCATGGTGGTATTGATTGACTTCTTGGACGCCGACGGTAACGAACTCCGTTATGACGATCGCACGTATGTGTTGCCACCGGTCGTGCCTAAGCCCGGCAAGAAGCCGAAGAAACCGAAAGAACCAGAACCGGTAGACCCCAACGAGCCAGCCGTGGCACCGCAAGCCCGCCTGGATATTGTGATTGAACAGGTGGATTTTCAAGCCCCGCTGATCACTAGTTGGCCGCCTGCCAGTCACAAGCGGATTCTGTTTGACAAACCGGCGGACGTTGACGAGCCGCAATACGTGCGGCAGGTGCTCACACGTTTTATGACGCGTGCCTATCGTCGTCCCGTTGAGACCGCCGAGGTGGAGGAGGTTGCCGAACTGTTCTCGGCCATCCGAGGACAGGTATCCAGTTTCGAAGAAGCCATTCGCGAAACGCTCGCTTCCGTGCTGATTTCTCCACATGTACTCTATGTGGTGGAGCCGCGCAGCGAGACCGGCAAAGCAGAGCGAATCGGTGACTTCGAACTCGCCAGCCGGCTTTCGTACTTCTTGTGGAGTTCGATGCCCGACGAGACCTTGTTGCAGTTGGCAGCGCAGGGCAAGCTGAGCGAGCCGGCGACGCTTGCAGCGCAGCTCCGGCGAATGCTTGCAGGCCCTCGCGGTTTGGAATTTGCCCAACGTTTTTCGGACCAATGGTTCGATCTCGAAGCCCTGGATCGGGTGGCGATCAACCCTGAGGTATTCCCTGATTTTGACGAACGGCTCAAAGAGCACATGCGGAACGAAACTCGGCAAGTGCTGGCTGAAATCCTGCGTACCAATGGCAGTTGCCTGGACCTGTTGGACTCTGACTGGACCATGCTCAATCGGCCGCTGGCCCAACACTACGGCATGAACGGACCCCGCACCACGCAGTTTGAACGAGTTACCCTGCCTGCGGATCGCCAACGGGGAGGTCTGCTCGGTCAAGGGGCTTTTCTACTGGCCAACTCCAACGGCATGGAGTCGCACCCCATCAAGCGGGCGGTATGGATCTTGGACCGACTTTTGGATTCCCCGCCGGCCTCACCACCACCCGATGTACCGGAGCTGAACCCCGAAAATCCGGATCTGGCTGGCCTCACGCTGAAGCAGCAACTCGAGGTGCATCGCAAGAAAGAGTCTTGCAACATCTGCCATCGTGGCATTGATCCCTGGGGGATTCCGCTTGAACAATTCGACGCTCTGGGGCTGCTGCGCCAAGCACCGGCCGCGGCCGACGACAAGCCTGCCAAAGACGGCAAAGAACCTGCGAAGGGGGAAACCAGCGAAGCCACCTCGGTTGTTGAGACGGATAGTATCCTTCCTGACGGGACCGAGCTTGCCGGATTCCAAGACCTCAAGGACCACCTTGTCAACGAGCGACAAGAGTTATTCGCAAGGGCTGTGGTCAAACGTTTGGCCAGCTACAGCCTGGGCCGGTCGCTGGATTCCGGCGACGAGGCAAGCGTGCAAGATTTGACGGAGTATTTCGTTGCGAATGAATTTCGGTTAGAAAGTTTGATGATTCAATTGGTACAAAGTGATCTGTTCCAAACGAAATGATGGCAAACAGCCCTGACGCGCGTGGACTGGCACGCTAATTCGTGTCCGTCCCACACCTTGATTCACGGCGGATGACGCCGTGCCCCTACCATTGAAATGATTCGAGGCATCCATGAAGAAGTCCTGGCAGCTTGATCGGCGAATGGTTTTGAAGAGTGCTGGCGTGGCGCTCGCTTTACCTTGGTTGGAAGGTATGAGCCAAGCCGCGCATGCAGCCCCCGCCCCCGAAGCTCCCCGGCGAATGGCCTGCATCCTCTTCCCTTACGGCGTGGCACTTCCGGCCGATGACTCCCCCGAACGCGAATGGGGATGGTTCCCGCAAGGTGAAGGCAAGGATTACAAGCTGACCAAGGTCTTGAGCCCGCTCGAAGGCTTGATGGATGACATTTCCATCTTCGGTGGTTTGTCTCATCCCGAATGCCGGACGATGAACGGCCATGACACCGGGGATACCTTCCTCACGGGCCGCTCGCTGGTTGGTGGCACGTATCGCAATTCGGTCTCCATCGACCAATATGCGGCACAGCACATCGGTGAGCGGACGCGGATGTCATCGCTGTCCCTTTCCAGCGATGGTGGCGTGGGTCCGCGAACCCGTTCGACCACGCTTTCGTACACACCCAAGGGTCAACCCATCCCGGCGATCTCCGACCCCAAGCAAATCTTCCAACGCATGTTCGGCACGGACAATGCTACGGACCAAGATCGCCGCAAACTAGAAACCTCGTCTAGTATCTTGGACCTGGTGCTCGAGCAATCTCGTTCGCTCCGGCTCAACCTGGGTGGACCCGATCGGCGGAAATTGGACGAATTCGAAACTTCGGTACGAGACGTCGAACAACGCGTTGATCGGGCACGCCAGTGGCTCTCGACTCCGCTGCCTGAGGTCAACACAGAAGGGCTGATTCTCGAAGCTAATCCCGAGGGTCCCAAAGACTACATCCAGTCTCTCTACGACTTGATGTTCCTGGCGTTCCAGACAGATATCACCCGTCTGACCACCTACCAGATCGGGAGCTACGGACCGACCGTGGCAAGCACCTTCCCAACTTGCCTGGGATTGTCGGGAGACTGGCACGGCCTGGCACATGGTGCCAACAAGAAGGGAGGGGCCGAATCGCTGGGCCGCTTCGACCAGTTCTTGGCTCAGAACCTGGCGCGTTTCATCGGTCGGCTCAAAGACACTCCGGAAGACGGCAGCAACATGCTGGACCGAACGCTGGTCTTGTACGGCAGTAGCAACAGCCGCACCCACCAGAACAAGAACTATCCATTGCTGTTGGCCGGTGGCCGGGACTTGGGCCTCAAGAAGCACAACCAGTACCTGCAGTACGACGAAGAAACGACGCCAATGTCGAACCTCTTCGTTTCCATGCTCCAGGCGTTGGACGTTCCCGCCGAACGCTTTGCCGACAGCACCGGCCCACTCGCCGGAATCTAACCCTTGTAGAACAGTTGTCTCAACTGTTCAGGCACCTTAAAAAAAACGCATCGAGCCATCCGCAGTGAACAGTTGAGACAACTGTTCTACGATCGTGATGGAATCACAGGTCGCCGCAACCAGGGTTGGGTTGCGGCGACCTTTCTCATGCTAGGATGCCACCCAGCGCCTTGCTTTCTTGCTTCATGGCTTGGCCTGCTGCTTCTTCCCTCGCTTCTTCTTGGGACTGGTCGCTGGTTGTGGGGGAAGATCGTCATCCGGCTGATCCCAAAGACGCCAGGGATCATTTAGCCGGCGCATCTCGGAGAGCAATAGGGCCTCCATCTCGGCGAGCTTATCGGCATACTTGGGATCACCAGCCAGATTGGTCTGCGCTGCGGTGGGGGTAATGCCAGTCAACGCTGCCACGGCAGGATCGTGATGCTGCTGGATGAACTCGTTGGGGTTCTCGGCCAGGTTGAAGAGTTGCGTCTCTTGCACTTCGCCATCCATGACATCGTACTTGATCAGCTTCCAGTTTCCCTGCTTCACGCAGCGCATGCCAGGCTTGGTGCCGCCGTTGTAGACACCATAGAGAGTGTCTCGAACCGTGCTCTTGTCACCTGTGAGCACAGGTTTGAAACTGGTTCCTTCATTACTCTCCGGAGTTGCAACGCCGGTCAGATCACAGCAGGTGGCGAGCAGGTCCAGCAGATAGATGTTCCCTTCCGCACGGGTGCCAGGCTTGATGCCAGGCCCTTTGACGACAAACGGAACGCGCCAGGTGTGCTGGTAGAGATTCTGCTTGCCTTGCAATCCGTGCCGGCCAATGGCCATGCCGTGATCGGCCGTGTAGATGATGTAGGTATTGTCGAGTTCGCCCATGGCCTGGAGCTTGTCCAGCACACGGCCGATTTGGATGTCGATGTTTTCGCCGCAGGCAAACTCCCGCCCAATCTCGTTGCGAATCGTGCGCTCGTCCCGTTTTTCCCACACGCCGCTGACCGAAACCTCATCGCGCAGGCGGGGGTGACCATGGTGGAAAGGGTGAGCCGGAAGGTAATTCGGCGGAAGCGCTGGCTGCTTGCTGTTGGCAGGTGGCAGGCTCTGCCGATCACGGTGGTTAGTCGCCCCGTACTTGGCCAACAGTTCCGGCTTGCCGTCGCGGGTGTCGTGCGGATGCGAGAAGCCGAAGTAGATAAAAAACGGATCCGTATCCTTCGTCTCCTGACGCTGCTGCAGATAGTCCAGCACCCGCTGGCCGTGCCAACCGCTGCCAGTCTCATCGGTATCGCCACGCTTTTCGGCTTCGTGGACTACCGAGAACTGCGCGTTGGCGGCTCCGTAGCTGTTGCCTCGCTTGCAGGTTCGCATGGTGGCATAACCAGCCCGATTGAAAACGGCTCCCAAGGTGTTTTGAACCAGGTCGGGAGGGCAATGCTGCTTGGCCCCTGGCCCAATCGGCAGGTGCCAAACGGTGCGGCCGCACATCATCATGTGTCGCGAAGGTGTGCAGACCGCGCCGCTGAACGAGCCCATGTGATAGGCCCCATCGAACACCATTCCTTCGGCAGCCAGGCGGTCAATGTTCGGCGTTTGCAATGGGGAGGTGGGATTGTAGATCTTGAGGTCAAACGGGGACTGGTCATCAGCCAAAATGAACAGAATGTTCGGCCTGCGCGATTCTTCAGCATCCGCTTGATCTATGGAAACGGAGACGGGTACCAAAGCGAAAAGCATGAGCAAGAGTCGTTTCATGGGATCTCCGAATCAGTGCAAGTTTGGGTGCGACAATGGAGCTTCGGTTGAGAAACGGTCCGGCGTTTCGATGCAGGACTTTGCGACTAGGATTGCGACTTTGGTTTCGAGACGGGTTGCCGGAATTGCTCGCGCCACTTGGGCGGCATTGGGCTCACGTCCGTATCGTCCTGGTACTGTTTCTGCAGTTTCTCAAGTTCGCTCTTGAGTGCTGCAATCTGTTTGGCATACGACGGACTGCCGTACTGATTGGACAGTTCGTCCGGATCCTTCTCAAGATCATAGAATTCCCACTCATCGAACTGGTAGAAGCGAATCAGCTTGTAGCGATCGGTACGGACGCCAATGTGTCGGGGCACCATGTGCACACTGGGGTATTCGAAATAGTGGTAATAGATCGAGGTTCGCCAATCGTCAGGCGTTTGCCCTCTGAGTAACGGAACAATGGACCGCCCTTGCATGTCGGCCGGGATGTCGGCACCGGCAAGATCAAGGAACGTCTCCGCGTAGTCAATGTTTTGCACCAAGGCATTAGACACCGAGCCCGGCTTGGTTTGACCGGGCCACTTGACGATCAGCGGCATCTTCAAAGACTCTTCGTACATCCACCGTTTGTCGTACCAGCCATGATCTCCCAAGTAGAAACCTTGGTCAGAGCAATAGATCACCACCGTGTTCTCGGCCAGTTTCGAGTCCTTCAAATACGTCATCAATCGGGCAACACTATCATCCACGCCGCGGACGCAGCGGAGATAATTCTTCATGTAGCGTTGGTACTTCCAGCGAATCAGATCCTTGCCGGTCAGCTTCGCCGCCCGGAAGGCTGCGTTCTTGGGCTCGTAGGCAGCGTCCCATGCGGCACGTTGCTCAGGAGTCATCTTCTTGAGGTTCCTGGCACCGCTGCGGTCTGTCTTGGGAACGTTAGGGTTCCAGCCTGGCTCCGGCGACACGAACAGGTCGTACACCAGGTGCATGTGCCGGTCGATCTCCATCTCTTGCCAACGGGCGGGGCTGGCGTTGTCGTCAAACGAATCAAACAGCGTTTCAGGTTCGGGAATCTCAATGTCGTCGTACAGCGTCAGGTGCCTCAGCGGCGGCATCCAACAGCGGTGCGGAGCCTTGTGTTGGCACATCAGCATGAACGGCTTGTCGCTCTCGGACGTCTGCTTGAGCCAGTCAATGGCCTTATCAGTCACGATGTCCGTGCAATACCCTTCGACTCGCTTTCTACCTTGCGGCGTGAGAAAGTCAGGGTTGTAGTAGTCTCCCTGCCCTGGCAAAACCTCCCAGTGATCAAAACCTTGCGGATCGCTGCTGAGGTGCCATTTGCCGATCATGGCGGTTTGATAGCCGCTCTTCTGCAACAGTTTGGGGAAGGTCTGCTGCGAGCCGTCGAAGCGGTTGCCGTTGTGCATGAAACCGTTGAGGTGGCTGTGCTTGCCAGTTTGAATTACCGCCCGACTCGGACCGCAAATGGAGTTGGTGCAGAAGCTATTGACGAAGAGCATCCCCTGGTCGGCCAGGCGGTCGATGTTGGGAGTGGGGTTGATTTGCTGAAGCGGGCCGCCGTAAGCCCCGATGGCGTGCGGCGCGTGATCGTCCGTAAAGATGAACAAGATATTTGGTCGGGCGGCCTTCTCAGCCTCGGCAGCCTGTGCACTTCCGGCCATCACGGCCAGGGCCAGGCCGAGGACAAGCGTTAGCTTCTGGCCAGGCAGCAGCATGTGAATTCCCGTCATGTTTCGAACCTTCAAGAAGAGGGACGAGCTGGATGTTGTTCTGCGTATCGAGTAGGGCATCGCCCCGCAGGCGGCGCACGGTCAATTGCGATGAGAAATAGTTTAACCAGCAGCGCCGGCCAGTGCACGGTGGAAGCCGGTGGAAGTCAGGAGCCTGACCAACACGAACTGGTGTCAAAAACGCAGGGCTGCGGCGCCTTGCGTTCCGGCTGATTGTGTTTAAGGTGCAAGATGCCTGAGTCGTTGCCTGACGCAATGACCGACCGCGAGCGCTGCTGTTCGGCGGATACTACCTACGAGAATTTTGAGGAGATGTGCATGCAAACGATGATCTGGATGTCTTTGGCTTGGACGTTGGCAGTGGGACAAACCGAAGAGAAGCTGTTTGTGGCCACTCCGCTCACGGCCGAAGAAAGCTTCACCACCGGGATCGAAGGGCCCGCCTGTGACCGCCAGGGCGTGTTGTACGTGGTCAATCTCAAGAAGCGGGGGGATATTGCCGCGGTGCAGCCAGATGGCACAGCCCAGGTGTTTGTGGAACTGCCGGAGAAGAGTGTCGGCAACGGCATCCGTTTCGATCGCGAGGGACGCATGTATGTGGCGGACTACGCGGGCCACAACGTGTTGCGGGTGGATCCCAAGTCCAAGGTTGTCACCGTGCTGGCGCATAGTGATAGCATGAATCAACCCAACGATCTCGCCATCGCTCCCAACGGCACCTTGTATGCCAGCGACCCGAATTGGGGAAAGCAAACTGGTCAGATTTGGAAGATCGACACCGAGGGCAACCTGTCGCTCGCTGCGGCCGAGATGGGCACCACCAACGGCATCGAAGTCAGCCCCGACGGCAAGCGGCTCTATGTCAACGAGTCCGTGCAGCGCAAGATCTGGGTGTTTGACATTGCCGCAGATGGTTCGCTTTCCGGCAAGCGGCAGTTCGCCGAGTTTCCCGATCACGGGTTTGACGGCATGCGTTGTGATGCGGACGGCAACCTGTATGTCACGCGGTACGGCAAAGGAACCGTGGTCCGGCTTTCGCCAGCGGGAGAAGTGGTGCGTGAGATCGATGTCCTAGGAGCCAGACCCAGCAACATCTGTTTCGGAGGGCCCGACGGGCGAACGGTCTACATCACCGAAGTGGAAAAGACGCGGGTTGTCCAATTTCGCGTCGACCGTCCCGGAGCCTCGTGGGCCATGTGGCAGAAGTAGTTCAGACGTATCAAGAGTAGTTCGCCGACAACACTGCCACGCTCGAACTTGCGGGAGTTCAAGCGTGGCAGAAGGCTTTGACGGGTGCGCGTTAGGCGGCATCTTCCAGATCGTAGAGCATCTCGACAGCCAGAATCGCGTTGTCAATGCCCCCTACTTTGTCGACGAACTCTTGGATGGCCTCGGTTTCTTCGTCACTCATCGCGGTAGCCAAAGCAACGCGGATTTCGTCAGCACTAAGATTTTCGATGGACCGAGAGTTACTCATTTGCTTCCTTTCGAAACGGGCGGGGACGCTGGGTCAATATTTTGCGAACCACGGGGACACAACAACGCAACGGGCGATGGCTTCTTGTGCAGCATGCACGGTTGGCTGCGTCGTTGAGCGAACAAGGACGTTCTGCCAAGCGCTTTGGCTGCGGGAGAATCGCCGCGTTGTTGGTCAACACCCTGGGCGCTGTCCTTGGGTCTTCTCCGTAGTTGAATCATCGGATGCCAGGAACGTAAGGTTGACGGACTCCTGAGCTTTTCAGCGACTACAGTTGCGCGCATCGGTACGCTTGCTCCGCTGCACAGCTGAAGGGTTTTCGCAACTGTTATATTCGCGCGTGCTGGCGTAGCAAGACAGCACTGACACTACGCACGTTGCGGGCTTTTCGGTACACTGCCATCGTTAGACAACTGCGGTTTCGAAAAGCCGTTGGGGCTTGGCACCCCGCCCGGGTTCCCACTCTTCTGGTCCAACGCTTTCCTTCATGGCACCGTTTGTATCATGCCTTCTGAACACCGCCCCTCTGAACACCGCGTCTTTTTCGGCGAGTTCCTGCGGAACTTTCATACCACGGGAGCCATCGCCCCCAGCAGCCGGTTCCTGGGGGCGGCACTCGCACGCTACCTGACGCCCGAGGGGCCACCGCGAAAGATCCTCGAGGTAGGGCCAGGCACTGGTTCCGTCACGCGGAGCATTCTCCGGCGGATGCGACCCGATGACCACCTGGAAGTGGTGGAACTCAACGACGCCTTTGTGGACGTGCTGAAGCGAAACTTCCAAACAGATCCCCTCTTTGCGGCAGTTGCCGATCGGGCGGTGGTGCATCACGACCGCGTGCAAGCGTTACCTCAACAGCAGCAGTTTGATGTTGTTGTTTCGGGGCTGCCACTGAACAACTTTGCCGCGGACGATGTCCGTTCGATTTTGGAGTCATACCAGCAACTGCTCAAACCGGGGGGGACACTCAGCTTTTTCGAATACATGTTCTTTCGTCCAGCGCGCTCAGCCCTGCCTGGGAGAATGCGTCAGGTCCACCAGGTGCTACATCCTTGGTTGACCAAGTACGAGTTTCGCCGGGACTGGGTTTGGATGAACGTGCCACCTGCCTGGGTGCATCATGTGCGTTTCGCACCCGCTGCTGCCGAGGTCACTTCTTCGTAGACTCCCCGTTCTCGAGGTGCACGATGGGGCGACACCGAACCTGGCTGGTGATATCGGGCGTGATTCTCGTCTCGGCCTTCGTCGACTTGCTGGCCTCACCCCTTACCGACGAAGTCTCGGATACGGCCGTCGGTTTTTCCATTATTGCCGTGGTGTCAGGTCTCGTGGTTGGCCAGCTCAACCTGATCAGCGTCTGGGCCGCCATGGCCACCGGAGCTTTGGTAGCCAGGCTTCCTTGGGCGTTGCTGCTCACCATGTTGATGTACTACACGTTGGTACTCGGCGCGATGACGCATGACGATATCAAAGGTAGCGAATTCAAGTTCTTGCTTGGTGTCCTGTTGCTCGCTCAACTGTGCGCACAAGCTCCCTTGTGGATTGGGGCGAAGTGGTTCGGCTGGCGACTTGTTGCCAAAGACGCAGAGTTCGACGCGGCAGGGACCGGCAAACAGTTCAGCATCTTGCAGTTGATGATCGGGACCTCACTCCTGGCAATGGTGTTTGGTCTGGGGCGTATCGTGTTGCCGGCGCAGGCGCTTGCCCTCACCCGCGTCGATTTGGATTGGGAAGCGTGCGTGATTCTCGCGGCGATGACGGTCTTCAATTTGCAGTTTGTGGTGCCCTGCGTGTGGGGCGCCTTCCGTCCCTTTGCTAGCATGCGCAGGCTGATCGCCATTTGGACCGTGATCGTCACCGCTGCCACAATCGTGCAGTTCCTCATACTCTGTGCATTGATCGGAGCCCCCGACCAGCCTCTCATCTCCTGCTGGGCATTCTTGGTCATGAACTTCACCCAGTGTGCTACGGTGGCAGGCACACTGCTGTTGCTCCGCTCCTGTGGCTTTCGCCTGATCCGAGTAGGAATGCCCAACCGGGCCGAAAGTGCCGACATACCACCGACCACCTGAGAGTGATTGCGCAAACTGCCGCAAACCGTCGAATGCTCCTGGGCTTCCAAATTCGAAGGCAGTCAATCTCAGTGATCGGTGTGGCGACGACCAGAGGGCCTACTGTCTGGTGTTTGACGTGTCGCCATTGATCCAGCGATCTCGATTCGCCGGTAGCGCCAACCGATGGTGACCAGTGCGACACCCCACATCAGCCCGAACCAAAAAGATGCCCTGGCTGGATTTAAGGCAAGCAGTGGTGCCGCGATGAGATAGCCCACGCCAATGACATGGCAGCCGCCCCAGATGGCAGTTCCCATAATGAGAAAGCCCGTGCCGCTGAGGATCGCCATGATGGCGTAGATCTGCAGATGGTCAATGCCCAGCACGTGAGCGACAACGTTCACCGGCACGTAGGCCATCAGGTAGGCGATCCATGTGGTCCAGATGATCCGTTCGACAGAATTGGCGGGGAGCAGGGCACCGCGTCGGTAGTACCAGAGCAAAAACATCAACGAAGTAAACAGGACTGCCCGAGTTGCCCAAAAACTGATCAGAACGTGGAAGCCAGCCTCTCCGAGAACCTGCATCGCCAGATGGGCCGCGAAGATAGCCACCCCGAACAGCATCAGTCCAATCCCCCACCCCTGCAGCTTTTCTTCGTGCTGGCTCTTGAGCAGTGCCGTAGTCATCCGTCCGAGAAGATTGACGCTGCTCGCCTGGACCGGATCACCTTGCAGGTAGCGATTGAGATCTTCCGCCAATTCATCGGCCGTGGAGTATCGCAATTCGGGGGCTTTCTGCAGACACTTCAGGCAGATGGTTTCCAGGTCGCGCGGAATCTTGGGGTTGCGCGTACGGGGCGGAACCGGATCGGCGTCGAGCACGAGCATCAGTGTGTCGAGCGATGTGTCGGCGCGAAACGGAACCACCCCGGTCAAGAGTTCGTACAGGATCGCCCCTAATGAATAGATGTCCGAACGCGGGCCAACTTCTCGAGTCTTCCCGGCAGCCTGTTCCGGTGCCATGTAACTTGGGGTGCCCATGATGGTTCCGGTGCTGGTCAACTCGCTGTCTGACTGCATCTGTTTGGCCAGGCCGAAGTCGGTGATCTTGGGTTGTCCCTCCTCGTCAATCAAGATGTTAGCTGGCTTGAGGTCTCGGTGAATCACCCCCTGGTCGTGGGCAAAGGCGATTGCCTCTGCAGCCTTGCTGACCAACTGGGCTGCGGCATTGGGCGTGAAGGGACCGTTTGCGAGGCGCGCTTCGAGACTCAATCCCGCGACAAAGCCCATGGAGAAATAGTGTTGCCCTTCGTGCTCGCCAACTTCGTAAATCGGGACGATCCCAGGGTGATGCAGATTTGCAGCAGATTCTGCCTCGGTGTGGAATCGCACAATGTCTTCTTCACTCGCCAGGCGACCCGAAAGAATCATCTTGATGGCAACCACCCGATTCAGACTCCTCTGCCTGGCTCGGTGGACCACGCCCATCCCTCCTCGGGC
Organism: uncultured Planctomycetia bacterium; assembly: GCA_942492195.1. Lineage (GTDB taxonomy): Bacteria > Planctomycetota > Planctomycetia > Pirellulales > S012-138 > CALOEH01. The sequence continues at coordinate 68,468 of CALOEH010000222.1, forward strand.
AACTTCTTCCAACAGCTCGTAATCGCCAAAGAATCTTCCGCTAAACGGATTGGCTCCACGTGCTTCAAAGGGCAAGGTTTCATCAGTTCCGGATGACGCTTGCCGGGGCGGCAGGGTCTCCATGTCACCAGCTGCAGCAGAGGAGTTCTGCCGTTGGTCCGACCGGTTTGCAGACTCGTCTGGTGAATCTGGCTTCGAGTTGCCTTCCGAAGTGCTTCCCATCTGATTGCCCAGGAGAATGGAACACGGACAGACGCTGCATCAACCAAGTTGTGCGGACGCGCGCGATTCCAGCAACGGAGAATGTCACCAGCACCAGCGAGAAATTGACTCGATGAATTGGCAACACGCAGGCACAACCTTACCGGATAGCCTAACAGCAAATGCGCGGACTTACCAAAATGCCAGCAGATCGGCATCTGGCGTTCCCTGGGGGTGGGAGAAGTGACTGGCCGCTGGTAATCGCAGATGTCGGGGCGGCAGGCGCGAAGCGCGGTGTCATCAGGACAGTCCGACAAACCGGTACATTCGGGCTGACCGACACGACCGGGGCTAGCAGTCGTGGCATCCAGAAAATATTGCCAAATGCCGTTTGGGGCGATGATTCTGTTGTCTCGAAGTTGGCCCTCTGCTACTCTGCAAAAATGCGGGGGGTGACCCCGACTTGAGGCCAAATGAACATTTTATCGCTTGATTGCAGTCCCGATGGGGTTGTGTTTCGGATTCAACTACACGCATTGCATTCGGAGATTTCGATGGAAAAGAAAGCACGCCAAGACCTGTTGCGAGAGGTTCGTGAAGAAATTGCCCAACAGGAACGTGAGTTAGCAGAACTCCGCCGGATCGACGCGTATCTTTCGCGGAAATGTGGCCAGGCGACGGCAACCCCCGCCCCGGCGACTACGAGCGCTTCGACCGCCGACGTGGAAGCACCTCGCGCAGAAGCCGTGCCGGCACCCAAGATGTCCAGCAGCAACGATTCGAAGAAGTCCATCCGCGAGACTCGCAGCTGGAGCTAGTTGCTATCACTCCGGCTTGAATATGACGCTCCGCCCGATGCGGCAGAGAAGTGGTCATCTCGCTCCGTCGTGA
>CALOEH010000223.1:0-38901 GCA_942492195.1 uncultured Planctomycetia bacterium
TAGATACTTGAAAGGATATGTAAAAAATCCAATTTATGTTGATGTGATAGAGCATTTGTTCAATACTGTAAAGGATCATTTAACAGACGATTGGCGAGAAGGTGTTGAACATGGATTAAATTTGGGATACCTTATATAAAATTCCCTGATAGATACCGTTACATTCAAACCTACCTACCCCCCATACGCCCCCGGAAAAACCCAAAGCCCCCGTCCGCATTTGGCTCGATGATAAAATACCCTGCCGTCGGGGCTTTGATGTCACCGTCTTGCACGGTGCCCCGCATGTCCACCTGCAAATTGTAAAACCGCAATTGGTCGCCATCCTGTACGACTGTATAAAAGCCTTTGGCTATGCCTTCAAACCACTTCAAAAGCAGTTTTCCACGGCAACATCCTGCACGCTTCCAACTGTATGTCCTGCTCCCCGGCAAATACCAAAAACTGCTCCTCTGCCTCTGCCACGGTCAGTTTTTGCCACATTTTCAGGCCTGCGGTACCAAGCGGGAATTGTAGGTTTGGCTCGACTTGATTTCCACTGCCCGCAGTTTACCCCCTTCTTCAATGAGCAAGTCCACTTCGTTGCGGTGCTGGTCCTGCCAAAACCAAAAAGTGGGGCGTTTCCCAGCGTTAGAGCGTTTTTTGTATAATTCTGCAATGACGGCATTTTCTTTGAAAATATTGCCGAAATAATGGTGGGTCTCCAGTTGTTCTGGTGCAGAAATGCCGAGCAGATAACAAAGGAATCCTGTGTCGAAAAAGTAAATTTTAGGTGCTTTTATAATTCGCTTATTAAAATTGGAATGGTAGGCGGGCAGAAAAAAACAACATGTAAGAGGCTCTAAAACTGAGAGCCACGCCTTGACCGTGTTCACAGAGATGCCTGCATCAGTGGCCAGGTTGACATATTGAGGGCTGCCCGACCCTGCCAGCGCAGAGTCGCATAAACCTGCAAACTGCAAAAAAAGATCGCCCACATTTTTCAACTGTCGGACATCCCTTTCAAGATAGGTTTGGAGGTGGTTATTGAAAAAAACATCTGGGGGGATTTTCTTTTCAAAAAGTCCTGGATAGCCGCCCCTCCAAACGAAGTCCAGTAAATCAGGTGATTGTATGGAGGCAATTTCAGGATAGCCAAACGGTAGCAGGTTGAGCAGACCGACCCTGCCTGCCAGCGATTGGCTGATGCTTTCCATCATCAAAAAGTTCTGCGAGCCGGAGAGCAAAAAATGCAGGGACTTGTTGCCGTCCACCAAACCTTGGAGGTAAGAAAACAACACTGGCACCCGTTGTACTTCGTCCAAAATACCGCCGTTTGGGAAGGTATTTAAAAAACGGCGTGGGTCTTCTTCCGCCAACAACCGCATGTCAGGATCTTCGAGGCTGGCATACTTCGAATCAGGAAAAAGGTGTAGCAGTAATGTGGTCTTGCCCGACTGCCGAGGGCCACCGAGGTAAATGATGGGATACCAATCCCGGTGCTGTACGATGACTTTCGATAACTCCCTTTCAACGAACATGGCAGATTGTTTAAAATGAGTAAATTTTAAATTGGATTGCAAATTTACTCAAAAAAGGCTTTCAAATAACATAAAGCAACCTCAATTTTCAGAATACGCCCCCGAAGAAAACCCAAAAGCCCCCATCCGCATGCGGCTCAATAATAAAATACCCTGCCGTCGGAGCTTTAATATTCCCGTCCTGTACAATGCGGTTCCCGCATATCTACATGTAAATTATAAAAGCGTAATTGATCGCCATCCTGTACGACTGTATAAAAGCCTTTGGCAAACCATTTCATCCTATCTACTAAATTTGGATTCAGCCCTTCCAAAAGATGATCGTTGGAAGGGAAATATTCAAAAGGGAGGTGCTCGTCTTTTAGGATGGAATACTTGTGCATATACAGCCCATCATTGGTTTTTGCCACGCCGTACCAATTGATATTGGCTACGCCAACGGGCATGGTGAGCAAAGAATGATAGTCAATATTCTGCCTGCCAATTCAGCTTTAAAATGTTTTTCAACTTGATTTTTTACACCCAAAGTACCCAGTAGATAAAGGGTACTTACAATAAGTCCGATATAATTATAAATAGACCGGGAAGGTTTATTTCCTATAAATAAACAAACTAAAATTAGCTCAATAATTAATGGAAGAGTATAAACTGGGTCAACCACATTTACACTATCAAAGCCGACTCGTTCATCAGAGAATGGTAAAAACAATTGTGTTCCATAAGCGGTAAATGCATCCAATAACATATGGGTAAATAAAGCCAACCAAGTAAATACCCATAGCCGTCGATAATTTACCATTTTTGTCCAAGTATTATTTTTTAGAAAAATAGAAATTAAAAATGCACCCATGATAATTGAATTAAAATAGAATGGCTCAATCCTCGATGGATACTGAGCATATCAAACGAGTCATAAAAAAGATAAAAGACTACGTCGAGATCGGGAATCGTGGCGACAACTGCACCGATGAGTGCTCCTTTATTGCCGGTTTTTTTGCCGAGTACTGCCTCGCCGATGGTTGCCCCTAAAGCAGCTTCTTGTGTTAAACTATCCATTTATTAGTTTGTGATTGAAGACTTTATGAACATTCTACTTTTCAGAGTTAACATTACTCCATGTGTTACGCAAAAAAATGCCCGCCTGCCGGCAGGCAGGCATTTTATGAATTTTTATGTTCAACTGTCTGAAAGTACTATCAAACAGTTGGCAGTGTCAGTTGTAAGGCTGATGAGGTGGCTCCGTTCGCTGCGATGCAGCGAACCGGGCACTGAGGGGGTTTCAGGGGAAAGCGCTCCCGCTCGGCGGGCGCCTCCCCCTGAATTCCCTCGGAAAGAGGGGCGGCTCTGCACTTCGTACCAGCCGCCGCACCGAACGAGCATTACATTTAATGCACTGCCCAACAGTTAAACAAAATGACGTGGCAGAATTATTTAATGGCAGCAAACGTAGGTGGGATTATCTAAAAAAGCTCCTCTTATATTTGAACATCACAGAAGTCAATTCTTATGTCGTTATTTGCTTCTCTGTTACATTTAGATGACATCTGCCAAAATCATTTTTCTTACAAAGGGCTGAAAATGCCTGCCCTCCAGGAGGCTGGCGGCGCAGCAAGGTTTTATTCTTTGGCAACTCCTCAAAGTGCTCCTCAGTACAGGGGCATCATCGGTTCGGAGAACCGATGAGGCCCTTGAAAACCACTGAGGCCGAGCAGGCAGTTGGTCAAATAATCTGCTGATTGTTCACTTCGGCATTTAAGAAGATGAATAAAGCGATGTCCATCACTTTGCAATAAATTCGATTGAACCATAATATTACCATATTATACCTCCCTCGCATTCTTTTTCCTCACTTCCTGCTCCATGACCAAAGGGCTGAAAGAGGGCGAGTTGCTATTGTATAAAACCAACTACGAATTCACCAACCCAAAGCTGGTGAATAAACAGGGAAAGCTGGAGGCAGAATTTGCACTCATCGCCCGACCGACCCCAGCCCTGAAGCGAGAAAGATGGCAGGTCGCTATTTACAACAACACCAATAAGAAGAGGAAAGAAAAGAGTTTGAAGCCGATGGACACAGCGCAAGATCGGCAAACCACCTGCGCTGTTCAACGCAGATATGGTGGAACGCAGCCGATTGGTGATGGAAAAACACTTGCAGGACAACGGCTATTTTGGCGCAACAATTTCCTCGGATACACTAACAAAAGGCAAAAAGGTGACACTCAATTACGCCATCACTACCAAAGGCCAATATTTCGTCAGGGATATATTGCGAACCAGTAGACTCTTTACCAATCACGCACCTGTTGCAGGAAAACGAACAGGAAACTTTATTACAAAAAAACAAGCCATACAGCCTCGGCCAACTTTCAGCCGAGCGCCCGCCTCGCTGACATTGCCAACAACCACGGTTTTTTTGAAGTCACAAAAGATAACTTCTTTTATTTCGTGGACACCACGGCAGGCGAACTGGAGGTCGATCTCTATTTGCGGTTGAAGCAGACCGGGGACAGCAGCATGTACCAAGTCTATTTCCTCGATGATTCGTGGGTCTTCCCCGATTACTCGTTGGAGCAAAAAGGGGCGATTGACGAATCAATGGACACCATCAGCTACCATTTGTTGAACATTGTCCAAAAAGAAAAAGTACTGCGCCCCACGGTGCTGAACCGCCTCGTTTGGCAGGACTCTGTGTCCGTTTTTCTAAAAAAGAACAGCAACAGACGATCAACCGACTGCTCAATTTGGGCATTTATAAATTCGTCAATATCCGTTTTGAAAAAAAGGAGGAAAATGATTCTCTATTCCTCGACCGCTTTGTTTATCTCACGCCGGGGCAAATGCGGGATGTGAGCGCGGAGTTTCAGTTGAACAGTCGATCTGGCAATTTTTTGGGCAGTGAAATCTCCGGCACATTTTCGCATAAAAACCTGTTCAAAGGCGCTGAATTGCTCCATGTCAGTCTGAGTACGGGCATCGAAACCAATATCGGGGCGAACGCCAATTCGATCTTAAATACTATCAATGTGGGCCTGAATGCCAGCATTCAATTGCCCGGATTTTATGCCCCATTTGTAAAACGAAACCGGGCACGGGGGGAAACATTGCCACGGACAGCATTGAGTACGCGGGCGATGACTTCCAAAGCCGAACGGGGTTTTTCACCCTCAATTCTTTCAACCTGTCTTATGGCTACAATGTGCAAAAAAAGCGATGGTCGCACCAGTTCAGCCCAATGTTCATCAACGTTGTCAACCTGCTGGCTACATCATCGGAGTTGGATGATCTGCTGGCGCAAAACCGTCGCTTGCGGGCCAGTTTCGAGAATGTGTTGATCCTCGGCGCTAACTATAAATTTTCCTATTCAAGGCGCTCGCCCGACAATAAAGATCGGTCATTTTATTATGCTGGCGGGGTAGAAGTAGCTGGCAACGGCCTCTATCTGGCCACCGAAGCGACCGGGCAAAAAAGCTCACGGGAAATCCTGAGCATCCCTTTTTCGCAATACCTGAAAGTTGACAACGATCTCCGACAATATTTTCCGCTCCGCAAAGGCACATTAGCAGGGCGATGCCGCTTGAAGGTCTTCGAGCGTTGTATCGTCGTCGTCCAACCCATCCAGATCGACATCTATCCGAGTGGTCTGCGTCAGATCGGTCTGTTTGTTGTAGACCAGCACTTCGAATGAGCCATTCACAGGCGTGAACGGCAGCCCAGCATGATCAAGTGGCATCGTGGCATCTTCCACAATACTTTGGCTTGTCAGTTCCTTAAATCCAGTGAGCCCTTGGCTCGACGCAAAGACCAAATTGAACTCATGAATGAGGGTTGCCGCAAAATCGTCGAGTTCTCCCAGATAGCCACCAAGAATATCGTCGCGACTTGCAACCAACCCAGCCAGTTCGCCACTGGTAACATTCAGCTTTGAATCCGTATCGCTGAATCGAACCTCGTAGGCGTTGATGCCGTCTGACGGATTCGCAACAGCGGAAACAGACCGAGTCAGACCGGCGTACACGAGGTACTCGCCATCAACGAATACGTTTGTCGTTCCGTCGCGTTGTTCGTCGACACGGATGTCAATCAGTTCAGCAAGCTTGCTCAGTGCCAGCCCGCGTTGATCTCGCAGGCCCACAGCATCGCTACGCGACGAATCTCCCCCTTCGGTTTCCGCAATCTGGATATTGAGTTTACCGACTTCCTTGACAAGGCGATTGACGTCGTCGGCAATCGAGGCGATGCGCTTGTTCACATCCTCGCGAATCGAGGATACTCGCTGCGACAAGCGTGAGACGTCAGACGCCAGTGTCTTGCCTTGTAATGCTGCCAGGTTGCGAATGGAAATGCTATCGGGTTGGTTGAGCACTTCATTAATTGCGCCAAAGAAGTCGTTGAGTGATGTGCTCAAGTCGGTATCGGAAAGTTCGCCGATCAGGCCTTCGAGTTGGGAGTATGTTTCCTGTTGAACTCCGCTACTGACCCGGTCGCTAGTCGCAGAACGCAAGCGGGTTTCGACAAACTTGTCCACTTTTTGGACAATCGAGTCGACATTGACGCCGAGTCCGAGCAGCAATCCGCCTTGACGTTGGACGGTGGCCGGAACGTAGTTGACCTCTTCGCGAATGTAGCCCGGCGTGTTGACGTTGGCAATGTTCTGGCCAACCACCTGAATGCCGATCTCCGTCGCGCGGAGCGAATTCGCGGCAAGTTGAATTGAACCAAATAGGCTCATCGAATCTCATTTCAATCATGGAATTGTTTGACGAACGGATCTCACTTCCTATCTATTGCCTGCGGGTGGCACTGCGCGCGGTGCCGTCTATGCTTGCTGATCGACCAGGCTACCGCTACTGAGAATGCTGGCCTCCGTTCCATATGTCGGCTCTGGGCGACCACCGGTAGCAAGAATCTCTAATAATTGAGTCAAGTGCAGCAACGTACGCTGCGCTAGCACCCAGTTCGTCAAACTGTGATGTCGTAGCAGTCGCCCCCGATCGTTAGCGGATGCTATTGCTGGCAGGACTCTTTCCTGTGTGGAGTCTGGCAGTGCGGTCGCCAGCGACCGAATGCTATCGGCCGGCAAACCTTCGGTTTGCGCTTGTTCCAGCAGTTCGCCACGTCGGTCATGACAGGCTTGCAGTCGATCCAATAGATCGCGCTCTGTCTCCTGCGTTGCTTGCATCTGTCCGGCATCGCCACTCAACAGATGCTGTTGTTTCGCAGTCAGTAGTTGCAGCAGTTCTCCTTGCGTGTCCGAGAGATCGCGAAGGAATGCTGCTAATTGTTCGTCCCAATCACTCGCCATGCTGTCGATCCTTGAATGACGTTCGTACGTACGTTTCGATGGCACGAAGATCTGCCGAATTGTGAATTACCGCGAGGCAACCGGTGCCGGGAAAGTAGTCATCTCGAGCAAAGTAGTGGGTTCGAGGCCCTTATCGGAGTTGTTTTGCTGCGGAGGCACCGAATGGTCTTTCTTGGTTCGTGAACAGTTGAGACAACTGTTCTACATTGGTTCGCTCGTTAGCTTCGTGTCAGACGGAACTGTTGGTCATACATTGTCCGCGTTAGATTCCCTGCACTGGACTTGCTGAGGTCTTGCGCCAAGATCTGGTCGAGTTGCTTCGTGAACGTCTCTTCGGCGTTGCCACCGTTCATGTAGGCGGAGCCTGAGAGGGATTTACGCATCTCTTTCAGCATCTGTCCGAAGAAGAACTCCCCCACGAAGGACTCAAATGCTTCTCGCAACGCCGGATCGTCCTGGCCAAGCGCGTCGATGACGCCGCCAGGTGATCCTTCGATCGTGAACACCATGCCGGGCCGGTTGCTGTCAATCCGCAAGCGTCCATCGTCGCCGACTTGCGCGGTGAGTCCCGGAATCTGGTTCAGTCCCGCGACAAACTCTTCAGTAGTTGTTTCGTCTTTCGAGTCTGCGCTATGGATAGAGATTTCACGAACCTCGACCGTGTGCGTCGTCTCGTCAAATAGCCGAATCTGAACCGTTTGATCGGATTGCAGGCTGTTCTCGCCACCAAGGCCGGTAATCAGCGTTGTGGGATCTCCCAGTGCGTTGCGAGTTTCGTAGTGGGAAGAAGCCCCGCGAGGGAGATATTGATAGTTCTCCGTGTCCGACGTTGCCCCGGTGTTCTGCAGGACGTCAGCAAAGCCTTGATGTGAGACTGCAGGGTTCGGCGTTGTGGAGGTCCGCGAGGGATCATCTCGCTGCGAAGTAAGTAGTGAGGCGATGCTTGCAACCATCAGAACATCCTTGATCTTGCTAACGCGAATGATACTTGCTGAAGTACGCGGGTAAGCGAAGCAACGTTTCTATTGCTCAATCAACTTGCCATGAAGTTTCCCGCTGCGTTCGATACCTTTGATAATCTCGATGACATCGGCCGTTGGAACACGCAAGGCTCGCAAGGCTTCGAGCAAGTCTTTGAGCTTGGCCGATTGCGGATCACCCACTGGGATAAAACTCTCCGGAGCGGGAGTGCCGGCCGCTTCGACCACGATGCTGCTGTGAGAAACAACTACCGGCCCGATCTCAACGTCGCCAGAGATCACTACAGTCCCTTCGCGCGAGTTGATCACCACGCGGGCTTCCGTCGGCGGAGCCTCGATCGGCAGACTGAGAATCTGCGAAATGAAATCAACGGGGTAATCCTGGTACGCGGCGGGAATCACAATCACCACGTTTCCTTGGTTCCAAGGATACGCCACATCCGTTCCAGAGCTAGCCACGCTGAAGAACTCGTTGACCCGTTGGGCAATGGTTTGGGCCATGGTAAAACCGGCCCGGTGATGATCAATGACCAGCGTGACTTTGCCGTCCTTCACATAAGGATGAAAGAACTCGTCTTGGAACTGCGTTCCGTTGTGAACTTTTCCGGTGGTCGGATTGGCGGGATCAATCTCAATGGGGCCTTCGGCAATGGCGAAGACTCGGGCGCTTTCGGGTCTTGGGCCTTGCAAAGGAGTGGAGAACAACCTACCCCCTGCGAGACTTTTGGCGGCACCAATCGAACTCACCGAGCAAGTAACCCGTTGACCCTGTCGCGCACCACTAGCTGGCACGTGGGCGGTAACCGTCACCAAGGCCACGTTGCGAGCTCTGGCAAGTTCCAAAGCCCCGCCTCGACCAATCGGGTTTCCCATCAACTGCATGGCGGTCGCCAGACTTCGGAGGGTAGGCAAGAAGTCGCCGCCGTCTCCGGTCCCTTTCAATCCTACAACCAATCCCAAACCCACCAGGGTATTGTCTTCTTGACCTTTGACATGGCAAACATCCTGGATTCTTGTTTCGGCCTGCAAAGTTTGAAGCTGGCATCCCAAGACCACAGCGCAACCAAGAATGGTCAGGCGGATGGTATGCAGTGGGCGGAGACTAAGCATATCGACTTCCTCATCCTTGGAACTGCTGTACACTTGTGCTGCGAGCGAAACCGGGCCGAGTTTGATATCGATCAACTACAGAGGTTTGAATCGGTCAAACAGTCGAAGCATCCAGCCACGTTTGTAGGCATCGCGGACCTGCCCCTTCTCTCGTTTATAGATAGAGAGTTGGGCGATATTCTCACTGAGAACTTTGTTGTTGGGGAGTACATCCTCTTGGCGAACGATTCCGACCAAGAATTGTTCCCAAATCTCATTGTTATTTTGAACCGTTCGCTGTGCCTGAAGCACCAGGTTGCCGTTGGGCTTGATATCAACCACCTCGGCGGCGATGACAAACTTCATGGCATCGCGTGTTTCCAATTCGTTTTGAGCGCGAAGTTGGCCGTTGAACTGGGCGCGGATACCGGGGTCTCCATCGACCTGAGGCGCTGGCTTGAGATCGAACCCTCTCAGGCGAATCCAATCCGTCAGCACTGCGTTGATGTTCGACTGCTGACGACGTTGGATCTCTCCTTCGCTGACAACCTGCGAACGCTGATCGACAATGACGGTAATGATGTCATGCAGTCGGATCGCCCGAGGTGCGGGCGGCTCTTGAAAGAAGAACGAACTGTTGGCCAGTGTCAACTCTCCACGAGCCCCCGGCGAACCAAACAAGCTGGAACTCTGCCCCCAGGCATTCGGAGCATGCAGCGCGCCAGCAATCAGCAGCAGAGCAAGAGCGCCTGGTTTCAGTGAGTTGAAAAGTATGTGCATGGTTCACCGCTTGGATTCGAGAAGCTTGTGTTGATCGCCTGGCTTGGCGGAATGGACCATCTACCGCCGGGGCGCGCTGCTGGTCACCCTGTCTGCCGTGGCAAAGACTTCGACGACTTGATAGGCCGTCACTCGAGCAAGAAACGTGTCACGGTTGGTCATGGACTCAACGTGAATCAGGTCACCATGGGCACCATCTTCTCGGGCGCGGGCGACGGTGCGAATCTGAATGCCTGGCCTACGGACGTAGACCGTAACGACTTCGCCACGATTCACGAGTTTGGGCTGTTCGACGAGTTCTGCGGTCAACACCTGGCCTGGATAGATATCTCGTGTTGACTGCTTGCCAATCACGTCTTCAACACGCTTGTATCCCGAGGGGGTGCCGGCGGCCAATCCTCTTTGGATTCGTACATCGTCCGCTTTGAAGAATGTTCCTTTGGGAATCGGATGGGCTGCCACCAGCAACGAGGGGGGGAGTAGCACCTGGCACCGGATTTCAACGAGTTCAGATCGTTGGCCGCTGTCCGCTTCGCAGGTCACAAGAAACCGTTGCTCGCCGGTCCAAGGTGCGCGGCCGCCGCTGAGTACGCGGAGCGGTGCCTCGGCCCAGTTGCCTGCTTTGGGAATACCGTCAAGTACTTTGATTTCCCATGGTTCGTCTCCGCCTGCTTGTCGAAGATACGAGACCACCGCATCTCGCAGTTTCTTCTGAACGACGGATTGAGGAATCTCGCGTTCGACGGTGACGGCAGGAGCGGTTTCCCGAACGGTTAGCGATACTTCACTCGCGCCTTGAAACGTATGGCGTGCAAGATCCACGCCCCGTCGGAGCAGAGCCTGTTGGATGTCGGCCGCCCGAATCCGACTGCTGCCGGTGACAGGGACGGGGAACAGTTCCAATTTGCCCAGGGCCTGACGTTCCAGCGGATCAGCCCCGATAATGTCTGCCACTTCTTCCAGTCGAATCAGGTTGCCGGCAGGTGTGCACTGACCGCGCAGTTGGATGGTGGCTGCCCAAGCACTGGAGCCTGCTGGTAGCGAGATCAGGCTGATTAGAATGAAGTGGTAAGATATTGATGATGAGGAGAACATGTATCTCTCTTAGATGAGCTTCCGCTGGATGATTTATAGATATGAGTTTATAGAGTTTAGAATCGGCGGAGGTTGGTAACGAGCTGCAGCATCTGGTCAGCAGCCTGTACGGTTTGCGAATTGAGTTCGAAGGTGCGCTGCGTCGTGATGAGATCAATTAGTTCGCGAACAGGTTCTACGTTGGAGAGTTCCAACATTCCCTTCTGCAGTCGTCCCAGTCCATCTTGGCCGGGGTTACCAATGATGGCTTGTCCTGATGCTTGGGTTTCGGTGTAAAGGTTCTCTCCGAGTTTGAGCAATCCGTCAGGGTTGACGAATCGGGCAAGTTGCAATGTGCCGACTTGTTGCAATTGCGTGTTGCCTGTTTGCAGCACGCTGACGATTCCATCGGCACTGATCTCAATCGCGGTGGCATCTTGAGGAATCTGGATGGGAGGATCGAGCAATCGCCCGATACCAGCCGATCCGATGACCAGCGATCCGTCAGCGTTCTTGTCGAAGTGACCTGCTCGGGTGTACAGAATCTGGCTGGTGGCGGGATCGGTCACTTGGAAGAACCCGTCCCCTTCAATGGCCACGTCCAACTGTCGGTTGGTGGTATCGAACGAACCTTGCGTGTAGTCCGTCTGTGTGCCTGAAACTCGGGCACCGAGACCGACGGCAATGCCGGTGGGTGAGAACTGCCCGCCAGCATCCTGAGAACCGGGCAGGGCGAGGTTCTTGTAAAAGAGGTCCTCGGTGTTTGCCCGATCTCGCTTGAAGGCAACGGTGTTGGCGTTGGCCAGGTTATTGGCAATGACGTCCAACTTGATCTGCATGGCTTCCATGCCTGAGGCGGCCGTGTAGAGCGTTTGGGTAGGCATCTCGCAGGACTCCGTTGATTCGTCGTGGTCTGTTTCTTGGGGTGAGCAATGGGCGTCAAGTTGAACCGGCTGGCTACCGAGTGGATAGGACGCGTCCGATCAGCGTTCCCAGCATTTGGTCGTGATTGCGGATCATGCTGACGTTAGCTTCAAAGGCCCGCGTGGCTTCGATCATTTCCATCATCTCAGTGGTTGGCACCACTCCCGAGGCTTCGAGCGTCCGCCAGGCGACGCTTCGCTCTCCGGCGGGAATGTTCTCCGTCGCTCCGTAGGGGACGAAGAGATTATCTCCCTCTTTCGCCAAGTCGGCGTAGTCCCGAGGGCGAACGATTGCCAATGGGTTGGACTCGCCTGCCTGTTGCACCATCCCGTCTTCGGTAACATGCCAGGGCCCCAGGGTCGGGTCGATGAAGATGGGCGCTCCTCATCGTTGAGGACAGGGTCCCCGGTGGCGGTGACCAGTGCTCCTTCGAAATTGACATCGAAGTTGCCAGCTCGGGTTAGCATCTTCTTGCCGTCGTGCTGGACGACAAAGAACCCCTCTCCTTTGATTGCCATGTCTGCTGCACGATTGGTGACTTTGAGCGGTCCCGGGGCAAACTGGGTGACGGTGTCGTGGATGGTGACCCCACCGCCGACATCGTCAATCGTTCCTGAACCGGGATAGTCGAGCCCCTGCTCGATGGCCTCGGAGTAGCGAGCCTGGGCGCGAAGTAGATCGCGTTTGAACGCTGGCGTGTCGGCATTGGCCAGGTTGTTGGCAATCACTTCCAGCCGACGTTGTTGTACGACGGCCCCTTCGGCACTCATCCATAATCCGTACGGCATGGCAATCTGGCCACCTAGGCAAAGCGCCCCCCTGCGCTCGACCAAAACCATAAAGCAACCGGCATGCCATAGCGGCTGGAGCGTTGTGCCAGGCCATCAAGATGCCATGAAACGCTGGGAATACCACGTTTTCTTGCCAGGGCAGCAGATGAGCATTGCCGAGACTGTAGCGACGCTAGCAGCGGTAATTGTCGCGCAGAACGCGCAGAATCCGCGCGGTTCTCTCGGCAAGAGGTGGAATTGGCGGATCGCCGCGCTACGCTGATAGCACGGTGTGCGCCGCGGGGCAGAGAGGCCCCGAGCGCTGCTTGTGGCTAACCGCAGTCGCGCTACTCTTCTTCGGTATGATGGTGCGACTCAATGAATTTCTGCGCGCGGTCGGCGTCAATCGCTCGGACGCAAATCTTGATGTCGAGTACACCGCTCAAGCCGGCCTGATTCTCATTCTCGATCGAAGCCTTGATGCCTTCGCTTTGCAAGGCATTCTTGATGATCTCAGCCAGGTTGTTGTCACCGACTGTGTACACGCAGACCAGGTCTTGGGGATCCATAGTGGGTGCCTCGTTGTGCGGGATTGCCTTCTCACTTCATAGCATGTTCTCGCCGGTTGGGCGAGATACCGCGATGGGGTGTAAGGGATAAATCGGTTTTTCATACCATCCGCTTGCCTGGTAGATCACCGTAGGGTGTTACCGGTCGGTGCTATCAGGGGGGGCCAATTGAAATTGTTCCGCCTGTCCGACTCGCTGGGGATGCTGGCGTCGGAGGTTCTTCAAGAGCGCTGCAGCCTCCGGGTTGGGGCAATGGGTAAGATAACCCACAATGGCACGCTCGAGCCCTGCATCGGCAGCTTGCGGCTTAGGCCAGAGGCTGGATACCTGCTGGAGCGAATCCCAATGTTCCCAGCGGGCCAGATCCACGATAGCGGCCGGGGCAAAGTCGTTCTGTTTCAACAATAAGGCCATGGCACTGGCGATCCGAAGTTTGGGAATTCCACGGCCGAACTCGTAGTAAAAGCGGAGTGCTGTCATGGCATGCCGCACGTCACCGGTGGCCGCCTGAGGATTGGCCAAGAAGTCTTGGGAAATCGACTTAAGTGCCGACTCCCCTCCGAGCAGCAAATACCCCCCCAGGATGCCATCGAATCCTGCCCGAAAGTCATCCGCTTCGGCAGTCACCTGAGCGGCTAGGAACTGCAGGTTCTCCTGCATTCCGGCCTCTTTGCCAAGCCCTAAGGCCATTCCATAGAATCCCTTACGGCTACCTGGGATCTTAGGATCGAGCAGCCATAGACGCAGCTTGCCTGACTCGAGCATGTCGGCCGCCTGCCGGACTTCGTCAAACGGGGCGTGCCCAAACTCCAGATAGGCGTCCTCCGCAATCAGCGGGTTGGGGTGTTCCAAGAAGCGGGCAAAGTATCGCAACCTCTGGACAGAATCGGTTCGGAGACTAGGGCTTCTGGCAATGTAGGCGTAGGCCGTCTCATCCACCGGGAGCAGCGACCAGTCCGCTTCGCCTTGCATCACCAAGACCAGCGAGCCAACCGAAAACTTTTGTGTCGAACCGTCCTGAGCCTTGGCAGGAACATGAAGAACTTCTCCCGCTGACGAACTCTTGCCGCTGAGCACATGATGCACGCGAACGTCAAACTGGTTTGCTGCCTTCGCGGTCAGTTCGCCCAGCACGGCCAGTTGCGCGGCTTCGCGTTGTTGCACCAGCGTTGGGCCAAGGGATGTGCAGAACGGACAAGCCGTGGCGTTGCCTCGTAAGAGCAGGAGGCTCAGAACCAGCAGGGAGACAAAAGGACGAAGGGCCATCGGGACGTGCCTCGACCGAGGTTCCTTCCATGGCCCTGGATCAAAAGTTGAGTGGTGTTCCGCAGAAGAGCTACTCCACACCGATTCCATCGAGGTGGTAGATGGCGACAATCTTGCCGTCAAATCCCTTCCGTTCTTCCACAGTAAAGACCCCCTCTGCGGCGATCGGGCGAACCGTGTACTCAATCGAGTTGCTTCCGACCATTTCGACATAGACGCAGTCATACAGGGCGGCACCAGGACCAAAGCAACACTCCATGTTGTCGCGGACCAACACAAACTGCTGGATTCCCTTCTGTTTGAAGGTGGGATAGATGTACCCGCGAATCCGAATCCGCTTGCCGTCAAGTTCGCGAACCCTATCCGTCAGCAAAGTGCGCTTGAATTCGCTCCCTTTTTCCATCTCGAATTTGACGTCATCGAAGGTGACTTCGAGCGCGTCGCTGGGGGAAGCGGCTTGGGCGACAGCAGGGGATCTGTGGACTCCTCCCATCAAAGTGGGGAACAAGGCCCAAACTGCCACGCATGCTGAGATTCGCCAGAGCATCATTTGAGATAATCCGCTTCGAGTTGGTAAAGCACGCCTCCCAAGCCGTCGGTCGCCTGCCCCTGTTTGACGTGGAAGGTTCCCGCTAGCTTCTGCAGCTTTGTAGAATACCGCAATCGGAGGGGGTCGACCAGTTCAACCTTCACCATATCGGTCAATTTTGGCTTGCCACCAAAGCAACAATCGCCGTTATCTCGGCAAAGGACAAAGGTCTTAATGTTTGAGGTGTTTGCCCCAGGATACGCGTAACCCTTGATGAACACTTTCTTTCCGTCGAATTCCAGGGCGCTTTTGGGGACTCCGGGCTGCGTATCCTCCGGCTGCAAGTCCGAATACGAAAGCCGTACGTGATCTGGTGGAACTTCGGTCAAATAGTCGTAGGTCAGGTAGCTCCAGCCGCCGATCCATGTCAGAGCGCAAAGGACGACTCCGGCCGTGGCGATCGGGAGCCCGACGAACTCGTCGGGGTGTTTCTTGATGGTCCAGGCGGCTCGCAGGCCAAGCATGATCCCGACAGCGGGGATCACGGCCAGCGTCCAGGCCAACGCGGCCAGGTAGATGGAAAGGAGTCCCACCACCAGGCTGACCACAGCAAGCGAGTTCATGGCCCGATAGGGTTGATACTCGGCCCCTGGATCGCTGGATTCGTAGACTGGTTCAGCAATGTCCAAGCTCATTTAACCTTCGTCCAGTGTGAGAGTTGGCCATCCAGAAGCGGAGAATCTGTGCCGCGTGGTACGGAGTATTCGAGCCAGGCACGGAGTCCCCGCATTCGCCAATGGGAATCATTATAGCTGCTGTGTGCTAATACGAAAGCGCACGGCCTGTGGTTCGCTGGCCAAATGGGCGCGTGAAACATCTTGTTCGTGGCCGCGATGCAGGACACTTTGGCGAATCCGAAAAGGTTGACGCTGCGAATCGGTTGAATGACACTACTCACTTGCGATTTCGCTTTACCTTCCGCCCGTTGCAATCTCCACAGCCAGTATCGCTATGACTTTGACCAAACACCTTGCGTTTGCGATGGTTCTCATTTTTCCTCTCGTTGCGGTTGCTCGCGCTGACGAGAAATCAAAACCAGACGAATCGCTACAACCTCACCCCCTGGCACAAGCCGCCGCGGGGATGCAGGTGCCTGAGGGGTTTCATGTAGAACTCTTTGCTGGCGAGCCCGACATCGTCCAGCCGATGGCTATGACCACCGACGACCGAGGCCGACTCTGGGTGGTGGAATGTCTTTCGTATCCGGCTTGGAGCGAGAAGGGAACGGACCGGGTGGTGATCCTGACCGATCGCGATCAGGATGGCCGATTCGATTCCAAGAAGGTTTTTTTGGCAAATGGCGTCAATGTGACGAGCGTCGAGGTTGGCTTCGGCGGCGTGTGGCTGGTCTCGATCCCCAAGTTGATCTTTATCCCAGATCGCAACGCAGACGATGTGCCAGACGGACCCGCTGAGGTGATTCTGGACGGTTGGGATATCAAGGCCAAGCACAATGTCTGCAACGGTCTGACCTGGGGCCCCGATGGCTGGCTGTATGGGCTCAACGGGATTCTGTCGAATTCCAAGGTGGGAGCTCCTGGCACGCCGGAGGCCGAGCGCACCCTCATGAACTGCGGCGTCTGGCGCGTACACCCTACCCGGCGGACTTTTGAAGTGGTAGCGAATGGAACCACCAACCCTTGGGGGCTGGACTTTGATGAATACGGCCAGGGGTTCCTTACCAACTGTGTGATCGAGCATGCGTTTCATGTGGTGCAGGGAGCCCACTTTCGCCGGATGTTTGGCAACGACTTCAACCCGCACCTGTATGGGCTGATCGAGAGCTGCGCAGACCATATCCATTGGGCAGGGGGGCCATGGCAAAGTTCGCGCGGTGGCCAAGGTGCCCACAGTTCGGCAGGGGGCGGGCATGCCCATGCCGGCGCGATGATCTACCTCGGCGACAATTGGCCGGAGCAGTACCGCAATCACTTGTTCACCTGCAACATTCACGGCAATCGGGTGAACTGCGATTCGTTGGAACAACATGGCTCTGGGTATGTCGCGAAACACTGCCAAGATTTTCTGCAGGCTAGCGACTCTTGGTTTCGCGGCCTTGAACTCCTCTATGGACCTGATGGAGGTGTGTGGCTCACCGATTGGACCGACACCGGCGAATGCCATGACTACGTGGAGTGCGATCAAACCAATGGACGAATCTACAAGATCACCTATGGCAAGCCACGACCGCTGCCCAAGGACTTTGATCTGGCCGAAGCCAACGATACGCGCCTGGTTGAACTCCATACCCATCAGAACGACTGGTACGCCCGCCACGCTCGACGAATCCTCCAAGAGCGGTATACCGACAAACCACTCTCGGCGGCAGTCAAGGCTGGTTTGCTGGAGATCCTGCACGACAATCCCTCGGTCCCCATCCAGTTAAGGGCCATGTGGACGCTGCATGCTTGCGGAAGTTTGCCAGAACCGCTGATGGCCGAATTGCTCGGGAGTCCGTCACCGTACGTTCGTGCCTGGGGGGTGGTTTTCGAAGTGGAAGACGCTCAGGTGAGCGCGGCAATGCTGGCCCGCCTGGAGTCCATGTCGGCGGAAGACGAGTCCCCCGTGGTGCGATTGCGGTTGGCCTCGGCCCTGCAAAGACTGCCGCTCGAGCAACGCTGGAAGATTGCCGAAGGTTTGTTGGGACACGAACAAGATGCCCAAGACGCAAACCTTCCGTTGATGATCTGGTACGGCGTTGAACCGCTGGTGGCCGCTGATCGCAACCGGGCGGTGCAGTTTGTGGTGAAGAGTAAAATCCCACTCGTTCGTGAATACCTGGCCCGTCGCCTGGCCGCTTTGACCAAATAACGCACGAAGAACAAAAAATATTCCGCCAATGTGACGAGGTTTTGTTCGTGAATTTTCAACCGTCAAAATCAGGCCGAACGCCATGGTTGCTGGGCGCGCTTTGGTGCTGCCTGTTGTTGGCAACTTCGACGCCTGCGGCAGAGCCTGCCGAGTCTGAGAGTGCGTCCTCGACTCTGGCGCCGTTGGTGGAAGTCTTGCTGCTCGTCAACGATGCAGCCGTGCAGCGCGATGTGATCCGTGGCATGCGCGAGGCACTCAAAGGACGAAAGCAAGTGACCATGCCAGGCAACTGGCCGATGGCGGCCAAACGTCTCACGGTCAGCGACGATGACGAAGTTCGCCGTGGCTCGTTGGTTTTGAGTTTGATTTTTGGTGATCAGCAAACGTGTGAACTTCTGAAGTCTCAAGTTGCTGATCCACAGCAACCGCCGGATGAACGCAAATGGGCGCTCGACGCGTTGGTACAGCAGCGTGTTGGAGGGCTTTCTCCCATGCTGCACAACTTGTTGGGTGACCACAAGTTGGTTCGCGAGGCGCTGCGAGGCTTGGCTTCTGAACCTCATCCGGAAACGCCTGGTGTGATTCTCAAGCGATATGCCGGATTGCCTGCCGAAGCACGCGGAGACGCCGTGCAGACCCTCTCCTCGCGGCCTGCCTGGGCGCTGATGCTGCTCCAGGCGATTGAAGATGGTCAGGTGCCACGGGGTGACTTGTCAGCGTTTGTCGCCAGGCAGTTGACCAGCATGGGTAGCGAGGAAATCAACGCCCGACTCAACCAGGTTTGGGGGAGTATCCGAACCACCCGTTCGGACAAGTTGGCCCTGATTGCTCAACACAAGCAGGCGTTGACCGCCGAAGTAATGAAGAAGGCCCAGCCAGGCTCAGGCCGGGTAGTGTTCAAGAAGATCTGTGCAGCTTGTCACGAGCTGTTTGATGACGGCCGCAAGGTAGGTCCCACTCTGACGGGTTCGCAGCGGACCAACCTGGACTACGTGTTTGAGAATCTCGTCGACCCGAGTGCCGTGGTCGGCAGAGACTATCAGATGACCGTGTTGCAAACCGTGGATGGACGCATTCTCAACGGCATCGTACTGCGTGAAGACACGCAGACCTTGACCATACAAACTCAAAACGATGTGGTGCTATTGCCAGTGGCTGATGTCGAGATTCGCGAGAAGTCCAAGATCTCGTTGATGCCCGAAGGCATTCTTGACAAGCTCCGGCCTGAAGAGATTCGGGATCTCGTCGCTTACCTGGCCAGTCCAGAACAGGTGCCGCTGCCAGAGGGGGCAGCCACCGGCAACCAAGCCAGTGGCCAATGACTTCCCCCCTGTCGATGGCTACTTGACCAGCGCCAGGGCGCGATTGCCTGCCACTTGTTTGAAGACCTCTTTCAGTTGCTCTTCGTAATCGGCCACTGGCTGTCCGCCGGGGATCTCGAAGTATGCTCCGCCGGTGATCTCCGCAATCTCTTCCATCAAGTCAGTATCAGCCCCGGACCCGAGGGCGATGGTCACAATCGGGATTTTGGCATCGGCCGCCGTTTGAGCCTCTTCGAGGGCTTTGCTCCTCGCGTTCGAGGGAAGATTTGCTTGTCCGTCGGTCATCAGGACCAACATCCTTTGAGCGCCCGAACGAGCATTGTCTTGCAGTTCGATCCTGCCGGTGCGCATTCCATCATAGATGTTGGTATTCGTGTGATAATGTCCTGCTTGGCGACTGCGGGTAAGCGATGCCACGCTGGAATAATCATCCGTCAAACCTGACTCCAGCTTGGCCGTACCGTTGGAAGACGTGTAGATCGACAGTCCGACCCGATCATCAGGGCTGTTTTCTTCGATGTAGGCCAGCAGCACATCCACAGCATTCTTAACCGCCGTCAACGGCTGTTGCGACGTTTCCCAAAGGTCGGAATTGTCGCTGTAGGTATAATTTTCGTCCAATATGTAGTTCACCCAGGTCAAGTAGCCGTACCGCTTGCGGTAGCCAGCACTGTTAATGGTGCTGTCGTCTTGCACGTACTCAAAGTAGTCGCTCCACGAGCCGCCTGGATAGGGGTAGGCAACTCCGTTGAGTCCCAGCGTGTTTCGGATGGTGTTGTAGTTGGTGGAAGAAATGTAGACAGGGGTCCATTGCATCGAGCCGTAGGTAGGCGAACCGAGTTCCTGGTAGATTTGCAACAGATTGGCCTCAATGGCCGGTTGCCCTAAAGCGGATCGATTCCGAAACTGGCTGTCGTAGCTCATGGAGCCTGAGTAGTCCAGCACCAGCACAATGTCCCGCGGTTGAAACGTTGCAATGGCCCTTGCCTGAGCGTCAAACGCATTGGTTCCTATGACGCGTGCAAAGAACAACCCTTGATTCTGGCGGTTGAGAATCACTTCGATCGCCGAAGGATCCAGGCTGGTCTCGGTAAATGCGCGGGTGGTTGTGTCCCACCGCCCGAATCGGACCGTGGCCTCGGTTTCGTCAATCGCCCGACCTCCAGCGACGTTCAACCCGATAAACTTGTTGGCCTCGGCCAGGGCTGACGAGGTGCCTTCGGTCGTAGCTGCCGCACCTGCCAAGGCCGCCGAATCCGCAGCATTCTGCAACTCGGTTTGCACCACGGCAATGTAGCCCAAGTCGATGGCGAACGAGAGCATGACAAAGACAAACACCAACAGCAGCGCCGTCAATACGATAAAGGCGCCACGACGTTCGTTACGCAAGCGGGCGAGATTCATGGAAAGGCTACCGATTGGTAAGTGATGGAGATGAGAATGGGAACCAAGTGAATTGACCCCATAAGATTCGTACGTCAGAAAACGGGGGTGGTCAAAACTTCGAGGGCAAATTGCTCGTATTCGCCACGGGTTTCCGTTGAATCCTTCGGGACTGCTGCGTTTTTGCAACGAATGTCCCAGACGGGAAACACGCCGAAGGCTTGCGTTAGAGCGTGAAACCATGCGGTCAATGTCAATCGTACGCCGATGAGAACGTCTGGCAGAAATGGGCGATTCATGGCAAGATGGAGTCACGCGAGTGAGGGCCCCCGCATGGGGTCTGCGTGAACGACCCACCCGGGAACTAATAACAACACTGCCTCGATTTTGAATGGAGTCTGAACATGAGCCGAAAACTAGGAATCGTCTTGGCTGCGGGGAAGGGAACCAGAATGAAATCGGACCTTCCCAAGGTGGCTGTCCAGGTCTGTGGCAGGCCGATGATTGATTACGTCATCGACGCATTGGAATCCGCAGGCATTGACCAGACCGTGGTCATTGTCGGGTACGGTCAGGAGGTCGTTCGCGCGGCCTTGCAAGATCGCCAGAATCTGGAATTTGCCGTCCAACACGAACAGCGCGGCACCGGGCATGCCGTGATGTCAGCCGAAGCAGCGCTGGCCGAACACGACGGCCCCGTTTTGGTGGTGGCAGGCGACTCCCCTATGATGCAGGTGAGTTCGATACGAGCCTTGTTGGATGAGTTTGAGCGGACCACTCCTGCTTGCTTGTTGGGAACCGCCCAAAAGCAAGATCCCAGCGGACTGGGACGGATTGATCGGGACGCGGCAGGCAACTTCCTGCGGATTGTCGAAGAAAAGGACGCCGATGCCCGGCAAAAGCAAATCACGGAAGTGAACATGAGTTGCTATGTGTTCAACGGCAGCGACCTACGTTATGCTTTGAAGAAGATTGACGATCAAAATGCCCAAGGCGAATTCTACCTGACCGATTGCCCTGGTGTCCTTCTCGATGCGGGTCGCGACGTGCGGGCGTTGGATGTGCTTCAGCCGATCGAGGCGTTGAGTATCAACACTTTGGACGAGTTGTCCGTGGTAGAACAGGCGATGGTCCTCGCCCACTCTAGTTGAATGGGATGGGGCGAATGCTGATTGGTTTCGTACAGGTTGGTTCGTCGTAGCTTCGGTTTGTTGAGCGAAGTGTCGGCGGTAGATGTTCCTTATTTTTCTTGTTTTTATCGAGGCAGCGAGCTGGCCATGCGGGAAATGAAGGTCTTCAGCGGCCGTGCGAATCCGGTGCTCGCTGCACAAATTTGCGAGTATTTGGATCTTCCGCTGGGAGATTTGAGCGTTGGAAACTTCCCGGACGGCGAGATTTCCTGCAAGATCGAAGAAGATGTTCGCGGACGCGATATCTTTCTCGTGCAGCCCACCTGCCCTCCGGTCAATGAAAACTTGATGGAACTCTTGATCATGATCGAGAGTTTCAAGCGGGCCAGCGCTGAGCGGATCACCGCCGTGCTCCCCTATTACGGATACGCCCGGCAAGACCGCAAAGATGAAGGGCGGGTGCCAATCACCGCCAAGCTGGTGGCCAACATCATTACCCGCGCCGGGGCTGATCGGGCCTTGACCATGGATCTCCATGCGGCCCAGATTCAGGGGTTTTTCGACATCCCGGTCGATCATCTGTACGCCGCCCCCGTGCTCAACAAGTACTTCTTCAACATGGCGATCCCCGAAGAAGACATTGTGATTGTGAGCCCCGACGAAGGGAGCATCAAGCGGGCCCTGGGACACACCAGCCACCTCGGCGGCCGCCTGGCCATTGTGGACAAACGGCGCTCGAGTGCTGAAACCACCAAGCAAGAGAACATCATCGGCGGCCCGGTCGATGGAAAGATTTGCCTGATGTTCGATGACATGATCAGTACGGCATCCTCCATTTGCGGAGCCGCTCGCGTCCTCAAAGAACGCGGGGCTCGGCAAATCTACGTGGCAGCCACGCACGGGGTTTTGTGCGGACCGGCCATCCAACGCTTGAAAGAATCGCCGATCCACAAGATCGTACTCACCAACACCATTCCGCTCCGTCCCGAGCAGATGCTGCCCAACGTCGAAGTCCTCTCTGTTGCCGAACTGCTCGGTGAGGCAATCAAACGCATCCACCGCGACGAGTCCGTCAGCATCATTTTTGACCAGGCTGACTTCTCGCAGCACTAGATGTCTTATTGAAAAAGCGCTGGCACCAAAGCCGCTCACTACTTTTCCGAGGAATGCCTAATTGAGCGGGATCTCCATGCCGTCATACGCGAGCGTCATCCCCGCAGGCAGGCTTGCACAGATCTCGTCGTGTTCGAGATCATGCGACATGTGAGTGAAGTAGGTCTGCCGAGCACCAATGGTCTTGGCGATCTTGATCGCTTGTTGAAGCCCGAAGTGCGTCGGATGGGGGCGAACTCGCAAGCAGTCCAAAACCAGCACATCCAAGTTCCCGAGCAATGACCAGCTTTCGGCCGGAATCTCGTTGGTGTCCGTGCAGTAGGCAAAGTTGCCAAAGCGGAAGCCCAACACGCGGAACTTGCCGTGTTGCAGGCGAATGGGAATCACATGCCCCCCCAGCACGTCGAACGGGTCAGTCGTAATCCGGTGGAATTCCAATTGCGGCACACTGCCGCGTGGGTAGGCCTGAGTCACCGCCGCAAAGGCATAATCAAACGATTTGCGAATCCTGGCTTCGACATCCTCTTCGCAAAACAGCGGCAGGGGCGAATCCAAGTAGTAAGGGAAGATTCGCAGATCGTCCACGCCGTACACATGGTCCACATGGTCATGCGTATACAGCACCGAATGCACAATTCCAATCTGCTCGCGAAGCAACTGGCTACGCATGTCCGGAGTGGTGTCGACCAGTAGGTTGCCTTCGGGAAGTCCCACCACCAGGCTGCACCGGCTACGGGAGTTTTTGGGATTCGAACTGGTGCAGGTCGAACAGTTGCAACCAATGACCGGAACGCCGATCGATGTGCCGGTGCCGAGAAAAACAACCCTGCCTTTCACATTGCGGCTAACAGGCTGGGCGGGAAGACTCATACGATTCCTTTTTGGCCAAAGTAGTCGAAAGTAGCGTCATCGCTGGGAACGCAAGTAAGCTTGGCCAGGCAAGACTGCGTTCCACCAATACTAAGGTGTTGTCCTAACGGCTTGCGGTCGCAAACGCAAGGATGCAACACGCCACACACGGCTTAGACGTCTGTTTGCCAGCTGAGATAGCGCTACGCGGTCGAAGCGTGAAGTCGTACTTGACGGTAGGTGCCTGTTCCAGGTATCTCTTCGCCCTTCGCGCCGTACCGCGCTCAGAGTGCTTGCATCGAATCCCTTACCCCCCGTGATGCAACCATCGCCGTAGATGATCGTCAACAATTTGTCTGACGACGAGTCTGCGGGGCGAGTCCCAACATCCCTCCAAGTGTGCGCATGACAACGCTTTCTCTTTACGGTGCTCCCACCCGTGCCCACTCTCCCGGAACACACGAGCCGGCCGCGCCAACGCGGCATTTGGTGATTGCTGGCGGCGGCACCGGTGGGCACCTGTTCCCTGGCTTGGCCGTGGCGCAGTGCCTGCGAGCAACGGATGACCGCTGGCGTTGCACGTTTGCTGGCAATTTTGCTCCTTGGCAAATGGCAAGAATCGAGCAAGCAGGCTTCCGCGGGATGGTCATTCCGGCGGCGCCGATTGGTCGGAACGTGGGACAACTTGTGCGGTTCGTCCAAACCAACTTTGCCGGCTACCGGGCGGCATCTCAAATGCTTTGCAGCGAGCCGGTGAACGCGGTGTTGGGACTGGGGGGGTATGCCAGTGCTCCGGTTGCCAAAGCGGCCGCCGATTTGAACTTGCCGCTGGCATTGCTAGAACTCAACGCAGTACCGGGCAGGGTGACGCGGTGGTTGGCCCCTCAAGCGGATTCGGTCCTCTTGAACCTGGCCAGTGCGAAAGCCTGGTTGCCTGTTGGTTGTAGGTCTCATGTGGTGGGACTCCCCTTGCGGTCGGAGTTCGAACAGGCAGTCATTCGCCGTTCGTGGCACCAGGCCAGACGCCCCGTGCTGCTCGTTCTGGGGGGAAGCCAAGGAGCCCAACAGTTGAACGAGTGTGTGCCTACGGCTCTCGCACAGCTTCGCCCGCAACTCTCAGGCTGGTCCATCTTGCATCAGGCAGGAAGTGAAAAAACCGTGGCTGCCATTGCTGGCTACCACCGAAACAAGGTGGAAGCCTGCGTGGTTCCGACAATCACGGACATGGCCGCGAGCATGTACAACGCCGACCTGGCCATCAGCCGGTCAGGTGCCACGACGTTGGCTGAAATGGCTCATTGTGGGCTTCCGGCGGTGCTGCTTCCCTATCCAAACTCGGCGGACGATCACCAGCAGCGGAACGCCCAATACTACACCGATGCAGGCGGAGCCGTCAGCATCCCCACCACTCAGCGCGAGGCCGTGGTGGCCGCACTTGTCGAACAGTTGAAGCCGCTGCTTGCTTCGGCCCAGCAACGTTGCCAGATGTCCCAGGCAATGTTACGCTCGGCACAAGCTTGTGGCGCTCTGCGCGTTGTTCGGCATTTGATCCAATTGGCACAATCTGCCGAATCGCCAGGGCAGTTGCCCGTTGTGGGCTATCGAACCGACGCCCCGCACCGCACTCCGGGCTCGCCGAAAATGGCGGCTTGATCCGTGGGTTGCCGGTTCCTGGAACGGTTGGGCTGCTTATGGCTTCGCACCCTAAGGCGATCCTCTTCGATCTGGGCGGCACGCACGCTACTGCGCGAAACCCGCATCGATTTCGAAGGCGCCCTTTCCTGGCTGCTGGGCCGAGGAGAACAGCCATCAACGGCAGAGATCCAAGCCGACCTGCGCGCACTTTATCTCGAGATTCGCAAGTCATTGCGTGCAGGACAAACAGAGTTTTCCGTCCGCGGGTTGTTGCGACTGGCACACGATCTGACCGGTCAGGTTGCTGCCAAGACTGATTTCGAAGCACTGGAATTGCAGTTTTGGAAGCGGGTTGCTGCCATGGAACCTTTGCCAGGCGTCAGCTCGGTGCTTGTCGCATTGCAGGATCAAGGGATTGAGCTGGGAGTGGTTAGCAACTCCATGTTCTCCAGCCATGTGCTCCGTTACGAACTCGAACGCAATGGGCTTCTCGCTCCGTTTCGCTTCGTAGTTTCCAGCGCGGACTACGGTATTCAGAAACCACACCCCATGATCTTCAAAGCAGCCAGCGCGCTGCTGGCATGCGAGGCGAGCGAGACGTGGTTTGTTGGGGACAACTTTGAGAATGATGTCTTGGGGGCGGCTAGCGTCGGGATGCGATCCATCTGGATCACGGGACCATCTTCAAACCGGGAACTTCCCAGCGATAGCCGACGGATTGAAAGTTGGGAAGAATTTCTACCGCTGCTGTCTGATGCCTAGTGCCGTGTCAACGCTTGAAACTAGGGTTGAGATTTATGTAAGGCTAAGACACTGGCAGACAAGCGGCCAGTGCCACCCTACGTTACGCAGCGCTGGTGCGAAATGGATGTTTTTTCTAATCAATCCGCTCCGTGGCTTGTCCGGCGGTTCGCCAAGCAGCGGCGGTTGTGTCGAACGGTTCCATTGATGTGGACCAGCGGGCGGCGCTCAAGCCCAACACGGCGCAGAGCAGGGCAGCAATCCAGAAGCGGGTGACGATCTTCGTTTCGGGCCATCCCAAAAATTGAAAGTGGTGATGCAGCGGGGCACATCGAAAGACTCGGTTTCCGGTCATTTTGAACCAGGCAATTTGAACCGCCACGCTCGCGGCTTCGATGACAAAGACCCCGGCAATCAGCAGCAGCCATGCTTCTTGCCGAGCCGCCAAGGCCACCACGGCCAGCAATCCGCCGAGTGCCTGAGATCCGCAATCCCCCATGAAGACACGGGCCGGATGTCGGTTGAACCAGAGAAATCCCATCACGGCCCCGGTCATGGCCAGCGCAGCGACGAGCATTTCGTCAGCCCCGGCAACTCCATGCGGTGTGCACCAAACAGACCCGGCAATCGATCCGGTGTATGCGAGCCATCCGCAGGTGGGAAGTGCGCAGACAATGCAGCCGGATGCCAGGCCATCGAGCCCGTCCGTGAGGTTCACGGCGTTGGCGAATGCAACCATCACCACAACCGCGAATGGGATCCACCATAAGCCCAAGTCCATGACCGGCAGGCCGGGTGGTCTCCAATCCAGCGCGCCTGGCGAATGGCTCAGCGTCGCATACAAGGCCCAGGCAACAAGCGTGGCCACGGCTATCTGCCCCAGCAGTTTCCCACGACGTCCCAGCCCATGAGTCGGCGTGAACAATTTGACCAGGTCGTCGTACATGCCCAACAGACCGAACCCAGCCACCGCTCCGACGGCGCAAAGCGTCAATGGCTGAGACAGATCAGCAAATGCGGCCATTGCCAGTCCGAAGGCCAAGATCATCAGCACGCCGCCTAAGGTAGGCGTAGCGGCTTTGGCGGCGTGCAACTGCGAAATGGTTGCCGAGTGAGTCTTGATGGGTTCGCGAAATCGAGTTCGCAACCAGGCAATTCCATGCCTGCCGAAAAGCATCAGCAGCAGGCAAGAGGCCCCGCAGGCAAGCAGTCCGCGGAGCAGAGGATCAACCGGCAGCTCGATCAAACTTCTCATGGTCCGTCAAGTTCTAGCGAGCGGCGGGGGCTACTGATTCACGAGCGGTCGCTCGAGTTGATCTCAGACCTTGCCGTGCGGGATACCTGTGCAAGCCGCACAGGTATCCCTGCTTCTGGCAGGGAGAGTGTATCCCTGAGCACCCGGAGCGGCCGTAGCCGCTCCGGAGCTCAGTCATAAGCTCCATCGCGAAGCACTTGCCGACGCGGTCGACCCAGTTACCGCGTAATTCGACAAGTTGAATGCTCCTACCCAGGAGGGAGGGCAGTGACGAGTTCCCGCACACTCAATCACAGTCGATGGAGCTCCCAATGAACGGTTGAGGCAGCCTGAGTTCGTCTAAGATTTCCTCAGGCAGCCTGGTGGTTGTACTGATGATGTTCGGTTGTGTTGGTTGATCGCCGGCCGTTTGAGCGAGCAGCGAATCGACGACCTTGTCCAGTTGCATGGCACGGCAGCCTTTGAACATCAGCGTATCGCCGGAGGTCAATTGCATGTCGTGCAACAGGGCTTCGGTCAGATCCGTCTGAGAGTCAAAACGCCAGACGGCTGAGCGAGGCATGCCTGCCTCAACCGCGCCGGAGATCATATCGCTGCTAAAGGCCCCCAACGTCAATAGCAAATCTGCACCACTTTTTTCCACCACGGCCGCTCCCAGCGCACGATGTGCCTGTTGCGCGGAGCTGCCTTGCTCAGCCATGTCGGCCAAGATGGCAATCCGTCGCCCTGACGTCTCTGTGTCCGCCAGGAGTTGAAGCGCCGCGGCCATAGAACGGGGGTTCGCGTTGTAAGTGTCGTCAATGAGCGTGAGGCCGTCAGTGCGGTGCACCTGACAACGGCGCGGACTGTTCTCAAAACGCCCCAGCGCCGTTCGAATCTGCTCTGCCGAAAGTCCAAACCGGTTCCCCAACGTCACCGCCATCACCGCGGCCGTCAGGTGATGCCTGCCCCAAACAGGCACCTCGTAGCGCTCGGCACCCACGCTGAACTGCAACAGCCCTTCGTGATAGCGGACCCCCGCGGCTTGCACATCGGAGCCGACGCCGCGACCAGTCCAGGTGACCTGATCCGCCAGCAGCTTGACACGCTTGCGAAGGTACGGATCGTCTCCGTTGAGAATCGCCAGGCGAGACAAATCTTCGCCGGAGGGGTGATTGTCCGTGCCGAATAAATGTTCGAGAAGTTCGCACTTGGTAGCAGCCACGGCCTCCAGAGAACCAAAACCTTCGAGATGGGCTTCGGCAATGCCAGTGATCACGGCTACGTGGGGTCGGCAGAGCGCGGCAAGTTGAGCAATCTCACCCGGCGCACTGGCCCCGAGTTCCCAAACCGCGTACCGATGACGAGACTCGAGCCGCAACATACTCAGCGGAAGGCCAACGTGATTGTTGTAGTTCGCCGGGCTGGTTGTCCCAGGGCCCCAGGCACTGAGAACGGCATCCATCATTCGCCGCGTCGTCGTCTTGCCAACACTGCCAGTGACCGCAATGACCTGCCCTTCAAACTCGTCTCGGCGCTGTGCGGCCAACTGCCACAACGCCTGGAGACTGTCAGGCACGGTCAACGTCCAAGCCAAGGCGGACGTGGTCGTTGCCGATTCGCAGGAATCGACGGATGAATCCAGTGGCGAGGGGACTTCGGTCACGATTCCTCCAGCGCCTCGCCGTATGGCGTCCTCGATGAATCTCGCACCATGCGTTTGTGTGCCAGGCAACGCCCAGAACACATCGCCCGGTTGAACCTGGCGGCTGTCAATAACGACACCGCACTCCAGCCACGGGTCCACATCCGGCGAGACTTGCTGATCAAGCAGCAACTCGCTGAGTGCGACGCGGATGGTGTTCAGGCAAAGTGGTTGCATTGCGGAAATTCAACAAGGGAGAAACTGGGGGAACGTGAACGATGTTTCCTCTGGATCAAGCGACCGAACGATATGGCTCATTGGCCGTGAATCCGTCGCGGAGCCAGGCTTTGGCGACTTCGCGATCATCAAACGCGTACTTGACATCGCCAATGATTTGGTAGTCTTCGTGCCCTTTGCCAGCGATCACTACACAATCACCAGGGCGGGCTGCCGAGAGTGCCCAACGAATGGCATCTTCTCGTTCGCTGAGAACTTGCGGCGGCGCTTGCGGTGGTCGAACCCTCCGAGCACATCGTTGATGATGGCATCCGGGTTTTCGTGTCGCGGATTGTCACTGGTCACCACGGCCAAGTCGGCCAGGCGAGCGACGGCTCGGCCCATCATGGGGCGTTTGAATCGGTCGCGATCACCCCCCGCGCCAAACACGCAGATCAGCCGACCGGTCGTTGTTGGACGCAGCGTTTGCAACACGCTCTCCAAGCCATCGGCCGTGTGAGCGTAGTCCACAAACACACTGAAAGGTTGCCCGCATTCCAGTCGTTCCAATCGGCCTGGCACACGGTCCACGGCTTCCAATCCGCGAGCGATGGTTTGCAAATCAACGCCATAGCTAATGCCGACCGCAGCCGCCATCAGGCAGTTATAAACATTGTGGGTTCCCACAAGACGCGTGCGAACCGGCACGGTTTCGCAATCGGTATGCAGCAAGAAGAGTTGCTCGCTCGAGCACTGTTCGATAATCGTCGCCGTCACTTCCGCTTCGCTGTCAACGGCCACCGTCAGTCCGGGGCCTTCGATCAGGTCCACCATTGCGGCGCTTCCCCGGTCATCAGCATTGACCACCGCGATACCTTCGGGACGCAGGTAATCAAAAATGCGAGCCTTGGCAGCGTGGTAGTCTTCTTCGCTACCGTGGAAATCGAGATGATCATGGCGGGCATTGCAGACACAAGCAATGTCCAGGTGCATGCCGGCCAGGCGATCCTGAGCCAAGGCATGGCTCGAGGCTTCGATGATGGCATGCGTGCAACCGTTGTACTCCATGCGGGCGAGCCAAGTGGCAAGCGCCGGGGCAGGTGGGGTGGTCAACGGGGCAGGTTCAACGTCCACGCCATCGTAGTAGACCAGCGTGCCGAGTACGCCGGCCGAGTGTCCTGCTGCCGCGAGAATTCCTGAAATCAAATAGCTGGTGGTGGTTTTGCCGCTGGTGCCGGTGATGCCGATCACTTTCAACCGCTTGCTCGGGTTTCCGGCCAGCGTGTGGCACATCCGTCCAAAGGCACCTCGGGCGTCTGGCACCAGATAGGTGGGTATATTAAGTCCGTTGATCGGCCGCTCAGAGATTACCGCCGCTGCGCCACGGGTTTGAGCATCGCGGGCAAAGTCGTGACCATCGTGCACCGTCCCACGTAAGGCCACAAACACGTCGCCAGGTTGGATACAGCGTGAATCAGCCGAACAACTACGCACATGGACATCGCCAGTGCCGTCAAGCAGCTGAGCTTCGGGAAGAAGCTCTTCGAGACGGACACCCTTAGCGTAAAGAACCGGTTGCGACATGAGCCAGGCCTCCTTGCCTTACTCTCTCTACCAGGACGTTATCACGAGGTTGAAGCGAACTCTCGTTCGCAGGTTCTCTTCCAACCAGATCCATCAGGCGTGAGGAGAACCCGTTCAACCAACTCCGTGAACGGCGGAATTGAGGCGGGGATTGTCGCAAGTTTTCGTTCAGTGTCAAGACGCGTTTCGGATCTCTTTTGAAACGCCAACCTGTTTCGCAGGCAGCATTTGCAGCAATGAAAAGATTGCCAGCGAAGGTAGCAATCCCCGGGAGAGTCCAATGTAGAACAGTTGTCCCAACTGTTCACGGACTAAGAGAAACGTCTCGGGCCCACCTGCAGTACTTGAAACGTGACTGTTCTCCATTGCGCGACACGGCTGTCATTACGACGGAGCGTGACGACTACAGAAACTGACCTACCAACAAAACAAGGGCACCCTCGCAAACCAGTGCGAGGGTGCCCTAAAATTTTAAGAGAGTCCGGCAGTCCGTCGGCCATCTTAACAGGGATTGGGGACGGATACCTTCATCAATCGTCGCTTAGCGACGGAAGTTGACCGAACGGAAGCCGAAGGGCTTACGTTGGGCGGCGGGAACCGGAGCTTCGGCCGGTTCGACGGCTTCAACCGGAGCACCCATTTCGTGACCGTAGCTGGCCGCACCGCAGCATCCGCAGGGGGCGGGCTGGCAGCAGTGGCTGTTGCCACAGCAGGTGTTGCAGCTATTGCAGCAAGTGTTGCCACAGCAGCTGTTGTGACCCGAGCAGCCGCAGCAGCTCTTACGACGATGGAACAGTCCGTGACCACCACAGTCACAGCCACAGTCATTTCCGCTGCAGCTGCAATCGCAGCTGCAACCGTGACCGGCGACGACAGCGTTGTCGCTACCGAGCAGACAAACACCAACCAATGCGAAGAATACCGCAACGCCCAAGACCAAAGCGCGATTCATCCTACTTCTCCAAATTTCTGAGTACCGTTGACAAAAGGGGAAAAAATTTGCGTGCCGCCCTGTAAGCTTGTTGTCCCTTTGCCCCGGATGGCGACGCGGCCGAGGAAAGGTCATACCGCAAGCAGCATGTCAAGCGGCCAGTCACGATTTACCCTGTTCAAATCGTTTTTGGCTGCAGGTATCCTGCTTTCTGGTCATCGCTTCCCACTCGTGGCACCCGTTGGGCACTCACGTGTGGTCAAACAACTGTAGGGCGCAAAATTTCCCCGTGTCGGCATGCGCATAAAAAAACGAGGACACCCACCGGAGGGAGTCCTCGTTTGACGCATTTTGATCAGAAATACCAACGAGCTACGCACGAAAGTCGTGGCAATTCGGCAGAGTTAGCGAAGCGGCGGGGCAGCAGGATTTGTGGCAGTTCGGGCTTCCACCTGTTGGGCTTCGGCCTCCGCGCGGCGGACAAATTCTTCTTGCACCAGACGCTGTTGTTGCTGCATGTCCGCAGGGTCCTCAAAATCCAACACCACCGGAGGAAGGTCCGGAAAGACCTTGGTAATCATCCCGGCAATCCGCCAGGCCCCTTGGTCGATCTTGAGCACCCAGATGATTTCGTCCGTGCGGCGCTCGGAGCTCTCGCCGTCGGTCCATGTGCTCAGTACGTGAGCACCTCCCTCAACAATCTCAACCGGCCCTACTTTGAACTGAGCCGTCGAACTGCCTGGGGGAGATACCACCATGCCTTCTTCTTGTGTGGCCTTGAGAGCCTCGGCGGTCAGCGTCTTCTCAGCCGTGGCGTCATCGCCAGCCTGCACCGCCGTAAGAAATTGATTCACTACCGTGTCAGGGCTTTCCGCTGGTTGAGCAACGTCTCCCGTTGCGGTTGCGGGATTCGAACTCTCACTGCTACAGCCCACCAGCGGCGTACCGGCGACCAGTAGAACAACCATCCAGGCGAAGCGACGCATGGGCACGACTCCGTTCGTGGGTCCAAAAAACAAAGAAGCAAGAAGTAATGGGCGGGATGCTCCCGCGCTAGTGATCCATCCAACTCTGGCCCCTAATCTCCACTGCAAGGGGTATCAGGGCCGAGAGTTTTGCAAGATCTGAGAAATGGGTCAAGAGAACTGCGCGCAAAGATGCTCAGTTTCCACACAACGCCGCACGCACGCCGGCAACTGGATCTCTTGCACGGCAATTTCGGTCCAGGGCAAAAATACCTCGCCGATCACGGGAAATACTGGTTTCTCGCCTGCGAACTGGTACGCTACTCGGACAGTCAGCGTGCTTTGGGCAGTTGCTATCACTTTTCAGGCGGCAGGCTTGAATCATGGAATTGGAGCGAGAAGATTCGTTCGCAGACCCGTCTCAAAACGGTCGCAGCGACGCTGACAGCAGTGACACCGCCAGGCTCGAGGCAAACCTCCGGCTCACGTTGATCGCCGGCGTCGGTCCAGCCACCCGCCGTGCATTGCTGAATAGCTTGGGTTCCATCGAAAATGTCTGGAATGCCAGCTACGACCAACTTTGTCGCGTGCCGAATGTTGGCCCCAAGTTGGCCAGGGCCATTGCGAATGGGCGGCATTCCAACGACGCTGCCGAAATGATCGAGCAGTGCCAGCGGCACAAGATTGAGATTGTGCCGGAGTTTTCCAAGAGTTTCCCGCGATTGCTCCGCGAAATCTACGATCCACCGGCGTTGCTGTTCGTGCGCGGACAGCTTCTTCCCTGCGACGCCGCAGCCGTGGCAATCGTAGGCTCTCGCCATGCCACGACCTATGGAAAACGCTGGGCCGCACGGCTGGCTGCGGATCTTGCCCAAGCCGGTATGACCATTGTCAGCGGGCTGGCCCGCGGGGCCGACATTGCCGCACACCGCGGAGCCTTGGAAGCCGGAGGGCGGACCTGGGCCGTGTTGGCATCAGGAGTGCTCAACATCTATCCGCCAGAACACACCAACGATGCTGCAGCCATTGCGAAACAAGGAGCGGTACTCAGCGAAGCCCCGATCGGAGCGCAAGCTCGCCGGGGACTGTTCCCTCAGCGCAACCGGATCATCAGCGGCGCCACGCTTGGTGTGATTGTGGTCGAAGCGCGCGAAGGGAGCGGCGCGTTGATCACCGCACACCAGGCACTTGAGCAAGGGCGCGAAGTGTTCGCCGTGCCAGGCCAGATTGACAACCCCATGGCCCGAGGTTGTCACCAACTGATTCGTGACGGTGCCCGCCTGGTCGAAAGTGCCGAGGATGTCTTGGAAGAACTGCAACCGTTGTTAGACATGGCCACCTTGGACACTCTTCCCACCGCCGATTCCTCAGGTCATGCAGAACCCCCCATTCCTAGCGATCTCAGCCCCGACGAACAGGCCGTGCTGCGGGCCGTCGGCACCGAGCCTACGCTGATTGACGTCATCGTCGCAGCCACGGGTTTGCCCACCCACAAGGTGTTGTCAACCATGAGCCTGTTGGAACTTCGCCGCCTCGTCAAACGCGTGAGTGGGCAGCAAGTCGTGCGTTGTTCACCGCGGGGAGGTGAGCCGCTGCAGTTCAAGCCAAGGGACACCTTCGCCTGCTGGCCTACGATGCAGAGCTTGAATGGGTTCGAACGGCTACTCGTTGAACCACAAGAATCTGTTTCGCCACCAGGTTTCTGGTATGCTAAGGCTCGATTCTTGGAGGTCCCCCAACTTAATGTTTCTTCTCAAGTCGGGTTCCGTTGTTCTGACGAAGAATGCAGGAGTTTGCTCAGATGCCAGAGACCAACCGGCGAGGTTTTCTCCAAACGTCCGGCGCAGCAGCGCTGGCAGGTGCGGCGGGCAGTACGCTGGCGCAACGCTCTGCGTTCGCGGCGAATGAGAAGATCGTGATGGCAGGCATCGGGTGCGGCGGACGCGGCACGTCCGTGACCCGCGGATTTGCAGGACATCCTCAAGTCGAAGTGGCCATGGTCTGCGATCCGGACGAGGCCCGCGCAGCGAAAGCAGCCAAAGCCATGGAATCCGTGCAAGGGCGCGCACCCCGGATCGTCAAAGATTTGCGCCAAGTGCTGGACGATGCTACCATCGACGCCGTCGTCATTGGCACCCCCGACCACTGGCATGCACCGGCCGCCATTCTCGCTTGTGAAGCGGGTAAGCACGTGTACGTGGAGAAGCCCTGTTCGCACAACATTCGCGAAGGACGGTTGATGATTGAGACCGCCCGCCGCAACAAGCGGGTGATTCAGGTCGGCACGCAAAGCCGCAGTGCGGAGCATATTACTGCTGCCATGGAGCGTCTGCACGGAGGAGCCATTGGCGAGATCCTGGTTGCCAAAGCCTGGGATAGCCAACTCCGGCGAGATATCGGATTCGCCGAACCGAGCAATCCGCCCGCTGGTTTCGACTACGACCTGTGGCTCGGCCCGGTGCCTCATATGCCGTTCCAATCCAATCGGCACCATTACACCTGGCATTGGTGGTACGACCTGGGTACCGGTGATATGGGCAACGATGGCGTTCACGATCTCGATATCGCTCGCTGGGGGCTGGGGGTGGACCAACACCCCAACCGTGTGGTCGCCATGGGGGGGAAGTATTTCTTCGATGATCAACAGCAGTTCCCAGACACGCAAACGGTGCTCTTCGAGTACGCTCCGCAGGCTGGAGAAACGAGGACTCGTCAACTCATTTACGAACAGCGTATCTGGGCGCCGTACCGTCAAGAAGGGTTTGAGAACGGCAACGCGTTCTATGGCACCCGGGGCATGATGCTATTCGGCAAGAATGACGGCTGGCAGCTCTTCGGCCCTAAGAATCAGTTGATCGAATCGATGAATCCCACATCGCGTGATGAACCCCATCAGCAGAACTTTCTGGACTGCATCCTCAGCGGTGGGCTTCCCAACGCCGACATTGAAATCGGACATCTCAGCGCCACGGTTTGCCACTTGGGCAACATCGCCACGCGATTGGGGCGAACCTTGCAGTTCGATCCACAACAGGAGAAGTTTGTCGGCGATGACGAGGCCAACCAACTTGTCTCGCGTGAATATCGGCCCGGACATTGGGCAGTTCCCAAAGGTGTCTAGAACCTACCGGCATAGCCGCAATCACTTCAGGAGAAACGACCCTTGAACGACCCCAGTTCTCTTCAAGAGATCTGCGCCTGCTTTGGACAACCGGTGGCTGGCAATCCGACGCAGTACATGATGGAGCGGGCGTTCGCCCACCACGGACTCGACTGGCGGTATCTGACTCTGGAAGTTCCCCCGGAGTCGCTGGCTGGTGCCATTGGCGGAATGCGCGCCATGGGTTTTCGTGGTGGCAATGTCACCAAGCCGCACAAGGTGGAGGTGATTCAATACCTGGACGGCACCAGCGAAGCCGCCGGATTGATGGGTGCCGTCAATTGCATCCAGCGAGATGGTACTTCGCTGATTGGCGAGAATACAGACGGCAAAGGCTTTCTCCAATCGCTGCGCGAAGTCACCGATCCGGCCGACAAACACATTGTACTGCTCGGTGCCGGCGGGGCTGCCCGAGCCATCGCCGTGGAACTGGCCCTGGCCAAGGCAGCCAGCCTAACCATTGCAAATCGCACCGCCGAGCGTGGTGAGCAACTCGCCACCTTGCTCCGCGAACGGCTCAACGCAAACAGTCAGTACCTTCCCTGGCAAGGTGAGTTCGAAGTGCCAGCTGAAACGGATGTGCTCATCAATGCCACCTCGATTGGTCTGTTCGATCCCGAGGCTCGTGTGCCGGTCAACGTCGATAGCTTGAAGAGCGAAATGGTGGTGGCTGACGTGGTCTTCAATCCGGCCGAAACGCGTTTCCTTTCCGAAGCCAACAGTCGCGGCTGCACCACACTCGATGGACTAGGTATGCTCGTCAACCAAGGGGTGATCTCGTTCAAGATCTGGACCGGCATCGACCCCGAAGCCGCGGTGATGCGCGACGCGCTCGAAGAGTACTTGGGCATCTGACTCGGAAGTCGTCCCTCACCCCGCCCTTCGGAGCTTCGCCCCATGGCGTCACATCGCCGGATTGCCGTCTTGGGCCTCGACTGCGCGGCACCACGTTGGGTCTTTGAGAGTTTTCGAGAAGACCTGCCGAATCTGCGCAAGCTGATGGAGCAAGGGAGCTATGGCCCGCTGCTGAGTTGCCATCCTCCGATCACGGTCCCCGCCTGGACCTGCATGACCAGTGGCTACGACGCGGGACAACTGGGAATCTACGGTTTTCGCAACCGCCGAGACCGCAGCTACGACGGGCTCAGCCTGGCCTTCTCGAACTCCGTCAACCGCCCCCGATTGTGGGATCATTTTGACCAGGCCGGCCTGGCTTCGCTCTGCATCGGCGTGCCGCAAACCTTTCCCATTACGCGCCCGCCGCGCGGTGTGATGATCAGCAGTTTCCTCACTCCTGACAAGACTGTCCCGTGGATCTCGCCAGCACATCTGGCGGACGAAATCGAGACGCTTGCCGACGGTGACTACCTGTTCGACGCCCGAGACTTTCGCACACAAGACAGGCAGCAACTCTGGCAGCAGTTGGTCACCATGACCGATCGACGATTCCGCGTCGCCCGACATCTGGTCGAGACGCAACCGTGGGACCTGCTGTTCCTGGTCGAGATGGGCCCAGACCGATTGCATCACGGTTTCTGGCGATATGCGGATTCGCAGCATCCCAACTTCGCCGGAACTTCGCACCCCATGTATGCCGCCTTCAAACGCTACTACCAGATGCTGGACGAAGAGATTGGCCGGCTCGTGCAGCTACTGCCTGAAGACGTGTTGCTGCTGGTTGTCTCGGATCACGGGGCCAAGGCCATGCAAGGGGGGGTTGCCGTCAACGAGTGGCTCATGCAGCAGGGTTATCTCGTGTTGAAAGAAACTCCTCAGACCCCGACCCGACTAGAACCGGCGCACGTGGATTGGCCGCGCACTCGGGTTTGGAGCGAGGGGGGATACTACGCTCGGGTGTTCATCAATGTCGAGGGGCGCGAACCGCAAGGTGTGGTTGGGCCCCAAGAGTACGAAGCCCTGCGAACGCGGTTGATCGCCGAGATGGAAAGTCTGGTCGGGCCGGCCGGAAAGCCGCTCGAAACCAAAGTCCACCGTCCGGAAGATCTCTTTGTCGAGTGCCAAGGCGTGCCGCCCGACTTGCTTTGCTATTGGGACAACTTGCAGATGCGGAGCATTGGCAGCGTGGGGCACGGCCAAGTCTTTGTCAAAGAGAACGACACCGGCGCTGACGATGCCAACCACGATTGGGAAGGAATTTTCATCAGCCGAACGCCGCTGTCCGGCCGCCCCGGCTATGCTACCGATCTCCGACTGCTGGACGTCGGAGTGAGCTTGCTCGCGCACCATGGCCTGCCGGTTCCGCCAGATACCGCCGGCAAGCCGGTCCTGCGATGGTGAGATTTGGGCTATAATCCCAACTTCCACCCATCAGCGAAGAAATCTTGGCGAGCCGACCCCGGCGTGTTTCCAAAAAACAACTTCTCGTGAACTTGCAAATGTCCATTAGTACCACCTGGCAAGAGACACTCGACGCTGCCATTGATCGGCGGTTCGAACAACTGGTCTCCGTTCGCCGCCACTTGCACATGTATCCCGAACCAAGCGGCGCCGAACACGAAACCAGCTTGTACCTGTACCAGTTGTTGGACAACGAAGGGATCCAAGTTCAGCTAGGGCCCGAAGGACGCGGAGTCATTGCGGAACCGCACCCCGAGGCCCCAGGCCCTCGCGTGGCCGTGCGGGGGGATATTGACGCCCTGCGAATCCATGACGCCAAGCAGGTTGAGTATTGCAGCCAGCGTCCTGGGCTGATGCACGCTTGTGGACACGATGCCCACTCGACTACCGTGCTGGGGGTGATGCTCGCGCTTCGCGATGTGGAACTCCCCTGGCCTGTTGCCTGCCGCGGGATCTTTCAACCGGCCGAAGAAACCTGCGAAGGTGCCCGCGAGATGGTGGCTTCCGGCGTGCTGGAGAATGTGGCCAGCATCCTCTCTTTGCACATGGACCCGACTCGGCAGGTAGGCAGCATTGGCATTCGCTCCGGTCCTCTCACGGCGAGCTGCGATGCGATTCATTTCGAAGTGATTGGTCGCGGCGGCCATGCGGCCCGTCCTCATGAATCGGTGGATCCGATTGCGGCCGCGGCTCAGTTGGTCAGCACCATCTACCTCTTCGTTCCCAGAGTGACTGATAGTCATGAGTCGGTGGTGGTGACCATTGGTCAGATTGCCGGAGGTGAGAATCCCAACGTGATCCCCGAGCTGGTCCATCTGAGTGGAACGCTGCGCACGCTGGACCCCAAGGTTCGGGAAACCACTGTCGAGCATATCCGCCGCCTGGTGCGAGGGCTCGCCGAAACCTCCGGCACGCAGATCAACTTTCGCGTGGATGTGGGTGCTCCGGCAGTTCGAAA